>NZ_NTUP01000010.1 GCF_002561455.1 Bacillus sp. AFS015802
TCAGTTTTCAAGGTTCAATAAGAGGTAATAAATTGGAGCGGGTGAAGGGAATCGAACCCTCATCATCAGCTTGGAAGGCTGAGGTTTTACCACTAAACTACACCCGCATATGAGATTTTGATGGTCGGGAAGACAGGATTCGAACCTGCGACCCCTTGGTCCCAAACCAAGTGCTCTACCAAGCTGAGCTACTTCCCGTCAGAAAAGCAATATGTATACCGTGAGTACGACACTCGCTAGTAGAAACAAGATGGCGCGCCCGAGAGGAGTCGAACCCCTAACCTTTTGATCCGTAGTCAAACGCTCTATCCAATTGAGCTACGGGCGCAATATGTCTTTGTATTCTTTTGGTGCGGCCGAGAGGACTTGAACCTCCACGGGGTCGCCCCCACTAGGCCCTCAACCTAGCGCGTCTGCCATTCCGCCACGACCGCGTCTTTTAAGCGACAAACACTATTATATCGAGGTGAATCTATTTTGTCAATAACTTTTTTAAAAGAGTTTAAAAGTGCGGGTGAAGGGACTTGAACCCCCACGCCTTGCGGCGCCAGATCCTAAGTCTGGTGCGTCTGCCAATTCCGCCACACCCGCATGAATCTGTACTATTTCGCTCTCGCGAAAATGAATGATAAGATATTCTGCTAATGCAAAAAATCTTTGGTGAGCCATGAAGGACTCGAACCTTCGACCCTCTGATTAAAAGTCAGATGCTCTACCAACTGAGCTAATGGCTCGCTATGGCTGGGCTAGCTGGATTCGAACCAACGCATGTCGCAGTCAAAGTGCGATGCCTTACCGCTTGGCTATAGCCCAATACTTTATTAAAAAGTGACGAGGTTTTAATAATAACATGTCTACCCCGGTGAAGTCAATTACTTTTACGAAAATAATCTGGCGGTCCGGACGGGACTCGAACCCGCGACCTCCTGCGTGACAGGCAGGCATTCTAACCAACTGAACTACCGGACCAGTGTTATAGGCGATGGCATGGTAATGTGGTTCATTATCAGCATCGGCATAATAATAGAAGTAAAAAATGACCCGTACGGGATTCGAACCCGTGTTACCGCCGTGAAAGGGCGGTGTCTTAACCGCTTGACCAACGGGCCACGATCGCAAATGGTATGGCGGAGAAGGAGGGATTTGAACCCTCGCGCCGGTTGCCCGACCTACACCCTTAGCAGGGGCGCCTCTTCAGCCACTTGAGTACTTCCCCATCATAATGGCTCCGCAGGCAAGATTCGAACTTGCGACCGATCGGTTAACAGCCGATAGCTCTACCACTGAGCTACTGCGGAACGTGAAGTGATTTTACGCTTAACTCGTCTTATCGACTCTTTAGATTATAATGACTCATGGTTTTCTTGTCAACTACTTTCAGGTACTTTTTCACAATCAAAAAACGCATGGGACGGCATCATCTTCAGGACTGACGTTCTTCTGACACGACTTCTTTAACTAATCGAAGTTTCCCTCTGCAGCGGCCACACACATACTTGCTCGTATTGATCCTTCTTCTTCTTTGAAAATTCAACCCACACGTATTGCAGACATAGACCAGCACCCGACTTCTTCTGCTTGCACTTGATAATGAAGAACAGTGCCTGGGTCCCCCCACCTTGTTGAGCAGGTTCTTAAAATCCCGGTCCCCATGTTTATAGCCTTTTCCTTCTATGTGCAGATGATAATGACACAGCTCATGTTTGATGATTCCGATTAATTCATCCATGCCGTGCTCGTCTAAATATTTACGGTTGATATCGATGTCGTGGCTCCCGAGCATATATCTTCCGCCAGTGGTTCTTAACCTCGGGTTGAAATACGCCTTATGAAGGAAAGGCTTCTTGAATGATTGCATTGAAATTTTTTCAACTAATTGTTGAAGCTCGGCATTCGTCATATAAAATCCTTCTTTCTAAATGAGAACATGACAACCCATTATAGCATAAAATAGGTATCACCCTTAATGTTTAAACCTTTCAAACTACTCAGGGAAATGCCATTACAACTGGTACTTCCTTAGAGATAAGGAGGTTCATCCATGCCTAATTGGCTTGTCAATCAATTGAGGAAAGCTTATCTTGAGAAGGATCGCTATCAAATCAAACTTCTCAATCAATGCTGGTACTTTTATCGTAAGAAGAACTGTTCTTAATGATTATCTACCATTCGCGAATCCTTCCATCACATATAAAAAAGAGCTGACTTCTGATAGCTCCCTATCAACCCGTCAGCTCCCATCATTTTTTACTGAATCATCGTCAGAGCGACTCTTCCTTTTTGGACATCCACACTATCTACCCAAACGGTCACCACATCCCCGACAGAAACCACATCCAATGGATGCTTCACGAAACCGTTTCTCAGTTTTGAAATATGGACAAGCCCGTCTTGTTTCACACCAATATCCACAAATGCTCCAAAATCCACTACATTCCGGACAGTCCCTTGTAACTCCATTCCTTGAGATAGATCCGTAAGTTTCAGGACATCCTTCTTCAGTAACGGTTTGGGGAACTCATCCCTGGGATCCCGCCCAGGCCGGATCAGTGAATCGACAATATCTTTCAGAGTCAGTTTCCCTATTTCAAGTTCTTCGGAAACCTCGTTTAAGTTCAATTGATTCAATGCCTGCTTTAATTCTTCTGATCCTATTTCATTGACTCCCATATCGACTTTATGAAGGAGCTTCTTCACGTCACCATAATTATCAGGGTGAATCGGCGTCCGATCAAGGATTTCTTTTCCGTCTACGATTCTAAGGAACCCGATGCATTGTTCGTACGTCTTAGCTCCAAGCCTCGGTATTTTCTTCAGTTGGGCTCTCGATTGAAACTTCCCATCTTCTTCTCTCTTTTTCACAATGTTGTTTGCCACAGTTTTCGAAAGGCCGGCAACATATTGCAGTAAAGAGGGTGAAGCTGTGTTGACGTTGACTCCTACCTGGTTTACAGCTGTTTCCACGACGAAGGTTAGTGATTCATTTAACTTCTTCTGTGAGACATCATGTTGATACTGCCCCACTCCAACAGATTTGGGGTCGATTTTCACTAATTCTGCTAAAGGATCCTGTAATCTTCTCGCGATGGAGACAGCACTTCTCTCTTCAACCTGAAGATCCGGAAACTCTTCTCTTGCCACTTCGGATGCAGAATACACACTCGCTCCCGCTTCGTTGACAATCAAATAAAAGATATTTTCATCCATTTCCTTTAACACATCAACAACAAATTGTTCTGTTTCCCTGGAAGCAGTTCCATTTCCGATGGCCACTACCTCAATGGAATGTTTCTTCATAATCCCTTTGATTACTTCTTCCGCCTTCGCTCGTTGAGATTTAGGAGGATGGGGATAGATCACGTTTATATCAAGGGTTTTCCCTGTTTCATCGATGACAGCCAGCTTACATCCCGTCCGGAAAGCAGGATCCACACCCAGCACCATCCTTCCTTTCATAGGAGGCTGAAGCAGTAGCTTCCTTAGATTTTCAGAGAAGATATGAATGGCTTGGTCCTCTGCCTTATCCGTTAACTCATTTCGGATTTCCCTTTCCACTGATGGTTGGATAAGCCTTTTATAACTATCCTCCACTGCTTCTTTCACAAGCGGGACGGAAATGGAGTGAACGTTTTTAATGACCTGCTTTTGAAGATATTGTTGAATTCCTTCTACATCAGCCTGGATATTCACCTTTAATATGTCTTCTTTTTCCCCTCTATTCATTGCCAGTACGCGGTGAGGGACTACTTTGTGAATAGGTTCCTGATAGGAATAATACATTTCAAAAACCTTTTTTTCATCTTGTTCTTCTTTTTTGACTTTCGACTCTATTAACCCTTTTCGGAATGTGTGTCTTCTTATGTAGTCCCGGTAAGCTGCTTCATCGGATATATACTCGGCAATGATATCCTTTGCTCCTTGCAAGGCTTCTTCAACTGTCGTCACTTCTTTTTCTTCAGAAAGATAGTGAGAAGCTTCTTCTTCAAGGTCGCCTGCTGTCGGGAAGGTAAGGATCCACTCCGCAAGTGGTTCAAGACCTTTTTCTTTTGCAACGGTCGCCTTGGTTCTTCTTTTCTGTTTATAAGGGCGATATAAATCTTCTACCGTTTGGAGCTTATCGGCGTTCTGAATGGCTTTCCTTAATTCTTCCGTTAACTTCCCCTGTTCCTCAATCAAACGAACAACTTCTTCTTTACGCTGTTCCAGGTTTTGCAAATAGTTCCACTTGTCCATGATATTTCGAATCTGGACTTCATCCAGGGCACCGGTCTGCTCTTTCCGGTAACGGGCAATGAAAGGAACCGTGTTCCCCTCCTCCAGCAGCGAGATGACGTTTTTCACACTTTTTATGGACAGATCTAATTCTTTGGATACTCTGTTAAGTAGTGGTTCTTGATTGGTTAATGTTGCGGTCATTCATCATACCTCCATGAATAGGATTCTTTACTATTTTATCATAACCATCCTTTGGGATTGAAAAGGCTCTGTTGATCAACAGCCTTTAGGACAGGGCTTGCAAACAAAAAAACTTACCCTAAGATTGTTAGAGTAAGTTTCCTATGATATATGTTGTATCGTCTGATGTACCGTCGACAAGTGATTGAATATCACCCAGTGCCCCATGGAGCGTCGGGTACCGTTGAAGGATATTCTTTACACCGGAGATACTCAGACCATCCGAGTGAATGAGGAATCTTGAGTTTGGATCATATTTAAATCGTTGGGTTTTATACGTTTGCGGTCTTCCGGATAAGTAACCCGTAACCGGTAAGGGATACGTCATCTTTCCTTCAGGTGCATACATATAAAAACGGATATTTCCTACACAGCTATACACAAATTCTTTGGAGTGGTAATAGGCTTTGATGATCGCCACTGCAGCGCCGCGTTTTTTCTGAAGAGCCTCATTACAAAGACTCATGAGGGTTTCAACATCCTCATGATGATGCTCTTCTACAATTTCCACGACCACCTGTGACGATTCATAAGCGAACTTACCACTGCCTAAACCATCGGCGAGGACACAGATAAAGTAATCGTTTGTGGATGTATAGAAGTAACTGTCTCCACAAAAAGGATTTCCATTTTTCGATACTTGTTCTGCATAAAGCTCTATATCATTTTGTTGAAGATAAGCCATTAATAATGACTCTCCGAATCGCTCATCTCTTCTTGAATGGCTTCCCTGAGCTTTTTAATCGCTCTTCTTTGCAGACGGGAAACATGCATCTGTGAAATACCGAGCTTTTCACCAGCTTCTTTTTGGCTTAAATTCTCTAAATACGTATGTTGTATAATAGCTTTTTCCCTATCGGAAAGAACATGAAGGACTTTCTCCAGTACGAGTCTCTGATTGACCTTCTCATACCCCTCATCCTGATCTCCTACGATATCCAATATCGTTACCGTGCTTCCCTCCGAATCAGCCTCGATGGAATGATCGACAGACAACGCCTGATAACTTCTGCCCATTTCCATCGCTTCCAGGACCTCTTCTTCACTCACTTCGAGATACTCGGCAATTTCATGGACCTGAGGGGAACGTTCCAAGCGATTGGTTAACTCTTCAACCGTTGATTTGATTTTCGGACCAAGCTCTTTAATTCTCCGGGGAACATGTACACTCCATGTCTTGTCCCTTAAGAACCTTTTAATCTCCCCGATGATGGTCGGTATCGCGAAGGCCTCGAATGATCTGCCGAAGGATTCATCGTATCTTCTGATTGCACCAAGAAGCCCGATCATCCCTACCTGGATAATATCCTCGTGGAAAGACCTTCCCTTTGAATATTTCCTTGCGATGGACTCGACAAGGTTTTGGTAGTGAAGGATCAGTTGACTCTGTGCATCATCATCTTGATTTTCCTGATAGTCCTTGATCCATTGAAGTACTTTTTCTTTTTGGGCCTGCTGGTTAGGTTGAGATAGTTTTTTCATCCCTCTCCACCTGCTCCCCTGATAGGAATTTAGTCATGAAGACTGTCACTCCCTCCTTGTGATGCACTTTTACATCATCCATAAGGCTCTCAATAAGGTAAAGACCTAACCCACCTTCTCTTAAGAACTCAACGGAATGATCGGCATGATAAGGACCAACAGCACTGCGAATTTCTTTAAAATCAAAGCTTGCACCGTGATCTGCCACCATTACTTCCAGACGATCCTCATACAGCGCAAATCCAACGACAACTTCTCCGTCATTGTCCTTGTACGCATGCTGTACGGCATTGGTAATGGCTTCACTTGTAGCAATCTTCAAATCCTCAATTGCATCATAATCAAACCCCATACGGCTTGCAATTCCCGAAAGCGTCAAACGAATGACCCCGACATATTCCGGCTTTGCGGGGATCTTCATCTCGATGTAATCAAAAGCTTGCATCATTCCACGCCACCTTCTACCTTGGAATTAATATTCATAATATCCCCTAAACCTGTAATATCAAACAATCTTTGCAAACGGTCGGATAGTCCGATTAGATTAAGCTGTCCGCCGCGCGCCTTAACGGTTTTGAAAAGACCGACGAATACACCCAATCCGGTACTATCCATATATGATACCTCTGAAAGATCGACAGTTATATCTTTATTATCGGCTTCAGCAGATGGTTGAAGCGTTTCTTTAAGCTTTGGAGCTGTATATGCATCAATTTCACCGGCCACTTTAACGAGCAGCTCGTTTTCTTTCTCTTTCATATCTATTGATAAGTTCATAAAAAGACCACCTTTTTGGCAACATTATAATAAGTCTCTATACATTTACCCTATTTGAGATAAAATTAAACTTTTTTACGAATTTCTTTTTATGATGATCAAGGTGAAATCGTCCCTGAGCTCAAAATGCTGGAGCTTCTCAAGTTGCTTATACACATTGTTAACGATCTCCTGTGTGGGAAGATGCGTATATCGGCTGATTAATTGGACTAAATCCTCTCTCTCAATGAAGCCTTCTTCCGTGCGGCACTCCGTCACCCCATCAGAAAGGAGGATGATCATGTCCCCGACTTCCACCCGTCTTTCATACTGTCTGTACTTCGCTTTCTTATCGACGCCCAGCAGAAGGCCCTTGGCATCAAGGTCCTCATATTCATTGGTTGATGCCCTATAAAAAAAGCCAGGTTCATGCCCAGCTGATGAGTATGAAAACAGATGCTTCTCAGTATTATATACACCGTAGAACATCGTGATGAACATACTTGCATCCACGTTTTGTTCTACTACCCTGTTCAAGCTTTCCAGCACCGCATTCGGTTCATGGCGATACTCCGGTAAACTGTCCATCGCGTATTTGATCATGGACATACAAAGGGCCGCCGGTATACCCTTTCCGATTACGTCGGCGATAGCAACACTTACGCTGTCATTTTCATCTTGCACAAAGTGATAGTAATCCCCGTTCATCTTCTTGGCGGGGACACTCACCGCTCCTATATCCAATCCTTCAACGGCAGGGATGACTGTCCCGAGAAGGGTCTGCTGCATATTGGATGCTACATCTATCTCGTTATTCAATTCTTGTTGTTTGGTTCGCAGGCTTTGATGTTCACGATAGGCAAAACCGTAGCCTATCATGACTTCCAACAGGATGTCGAAAGAGTGCAGCACCTGATGTGGTATGTCCGGTTCCATTTCCAGAATGACGTTCTTATGGAGACTGATGATCTCTTCCGGAGAGACGAAATGCTCAATCGATTTACGGCTGAATTTCTGCCCTAAATAAAGAGCCTTCTCATCCTGGTCGTTTAGGTAATGCTCAATTATTTCTCTATATTTAGAATCCATCAAATCTCTGAAATTCATTTAACTCCCCCTAGCGGAGCCACTTAGTCGCTCTTATATCTGTCCCTTCACCCGGTACAGATTCGACGTTAAACTCGTCCATTAAACGTTTGACTCCAGGCAAACCAGCTCCTAATCCGCCTGATGTGGAATATCCGTCTTCCATTACTTTTCTGATATCGGCAATCCCGGGACCTTCATCCAAAGCGATAATACGTACGCCTTTTTTCCCGGCATCGAATAATTTTTCAATGCATATCTGACCATAGCCAGCATATAAATAGATGTTTCTTGCTAATTCGCTGATAGCCGTAGTGATACGAGCTTGGTCAACTGTGCCGAATCCGAGCTCTTTCGCTACATTCCTCCCTAACTGGCGGGCAGCAACGATGTCCCATTCATTCGTGATCTTCACGCAGGATTGGCTATCCATACCTAGTCCCCCAGTTCCAATTGTAATTTCTCCAGACCTTTTTCCAGGTCCAAAGCGGTTAGGACGTCCTCTAACCTGATTCCGAGCTCGATCAACGTAATCGCCACAGCCGGCTGTATGCCTGTGATGACCACTTTAGCACCCATCAATCTGGACATGTTGATTACATCTCCAAGCACTTTGGCGATAAAAGAATCTATAAAATCAATGGAAGTAATATCGATCACCACTCCCCTTGCACTCGTTTCATGAATCTTCTGAAGAAGATCCTCTTGAAATTGAAGGGCTGTTTGATCATCCAGCTCCCACTGAATGGAAATCAACAAACAATCATGCAGCTTTAAAATTGGTATTCTCACTCTAATCCCTCCGCCGAAACTATTTTTCGATTTGTCATTTCAAGAGCCTTTTCGATTCCTTTTCTTAATGTACTATTTGTACTGAACTGGTTAAGATCAATTCCTAAATTGACGATCGTCTGGGCAATCTCCGGTCTGATTCCCACCAGCATGCACTTCGCCCCGACCAGACGCACAGCTTCTGCTGCCTGGATGATATGATGGGCGACCATTGTATCCACTACCGGAACCCCCGTAATATCAATCAGGACGACCTCCGCCCTGTGCTTCACCACACCATTTAACAGGTTCTCCATGATCAGGCGGGCACGTTCCGTATCGATTGTGCCGACAAGGGGCATGATGGAGATTTTTTCAAACACCGGAATGAGAGGTGCAGATAACTCCTGTAATGCTATCTTTTGAAGAGAAACCGTTCTTTCCCATGATTCTGTATAAGCTTTCACGACTCTGTTATACATCGGTGTCAGCCATTGATCAAACTTCTCAACCTGAGTAGCATGATTTTCATCTGTGATCAACCGATCCTTGGTCATACCTTCGTAAACCACTTTACCAAATGTGCCTAGAGCCGTCGTGACAAATGTCAGGGGCCATCCTAATCTGACAACCTTCTCAGCGAAATCTTCCAGGCGGCTGTTGAATTCTTTCGAATCTCTCAAGTTGGCAGCAATCATTTCTACAAACTCATGGCTTGTCCTGGTAAAGACCTGATCTGAAACGACCTGAAGAAACTTCTCGTCCGCTTCATTTTTCATTCGATCCATCCAAATACTAGTGATTTCTGATTTATTGTCCTGAATATAAGCCGTGACTTCACTAAACATTTAGTTCTCTCCATTCTATCATATGAAATTTATCTTCAGTATTTATGCCGCGTCCTGTAACCCAATTTTAACGTAGTTTACATCTATGGCCGAAAATGACGTAATTACCCTAATAGTAACAAATAAACATGGAAAAGAAAAAGTCTATGCCTTTTTGGGTATTTTTTGTTTCTTTTCCCATTATAAATTGTTTACCTTGTTTTGTCATAAAATTGTCTATATTTCCATTATCCAGATTCTTCATTGAAGGGTGTCGGATTCCTATGATACATAAAAAAGGCAAAACAAAAAGGCTTAATGATCAAAATGGTGTTGATCAGCAAGCCTTCTGGTTTGCAGTTATATTGTCCCTATTGTGAACGTGATCATGGATGAACACAATGATCATTTAAAACTGGATCAGACCCACACTGATTTGCAGGGCGTCATCCACCTTCTCCATCATTTCATCATCCAGATGTGTAATCTTATCGGTAAGACGTTGTTTATCAATCGTTCGAATCTGTTCAAGCAAGATAACGGAATCACGTTCAAAGCCATAACGTTTTGCATCAATTTCAACATGAGTAGGCAGTTTTGCTTTTTGAATTTGTGCGGTAATGGCAGCTACAATAATTGTGGGACTAAACCTGTTCCCTATATCGTTTTGAATAACAAGTACCGGCCGAACTCCGCCTTGTTCCGATCCTACAACAGGAGAAAGGTCTGCAAAATATACGTCACCACGCTTTACAATCAAAGGATTAACCCCCGCTTACTAAGCGTTCGACTGTATGTTCTGCCTCATATTCTGCTTGAATCGCTTCAGAAGCGATCGCGAGATTAATCTTCGCCATTTCCATATAGCCGCGTCTCATAGATTCACGTAATTGTCTCTTCTTACGCTCTCTTAAATACATTTTGGTTGCACGATAAATAAACTCATTGCGATTCACATTTTCTTGATCTGCAAAGCCGTCTAATTCTGTAACGAGCTGTTGCGGTAGACGAATTAAGATTTCTGTTGTTGCGCTGGATTCAGACACAAACTACACCTCCACAATCACTACATACCGTTTCGTTCATTAACATATTTATCATACCATCAAATAAGGGGAATGAAAAGTTAATTTATCAATCTCTTCTATTATCCACCATTTAAAATACTAATTATTCATCCGGTTGCCCGTAATTTTCCTTTGGCACGTGAACCCCTGAAGGTAAAAGCTTATTCGACACTTCCGCCGGCTTCCCATTCCGTATATAAATACGGGGCACCCTTGTGGAGATGATACAGGGGATCTCATAGTTGATTGTATCAAGCTTTCCAGCGATTTCATCCATGGTGATCTCCTCCTCTCCCTGTTTGCCGATTAACGTGGCACGGGTACCGGTCGCACGTAATCCCGGGAGACGTATCATGCATTGATCCATGCAAATCCTTCCAACAATTGGAACTCTCTCTCCGTCCACTAATACGTCCTGACCTTGTAGTTTTCTCAGCCAGCCATCAGCATATCCGATCGGAATCGTCCCGATCCACTCCGGTTCGCCCGTTTCATACGTCGCTCCGTAACTGACTTTCTCTCCCGCTCCGATTTCCTTCGTATGAATAAGTCTGGAATGGAGGGTGAAAACTTCCTTCAACGGAAATGGCAGTTCCGGTTTCATCTCGATGGATGGAGTCAGGCCATACATGGCAATCCCTACCCGAACCGCATTAAAGTGGGCTTTCTTCTTCCTTAACGTGGCGGCACTATTGGAAGAATGAATATAGGCTGGAAGTGACTCCAATTGTTCAAGCATTTGTTCAAACCGCCGCAATTGTTCATCAAGATAATCATCGTTCAGCTCATCCGCAGTGGCAAAATGGGTAAAGATTCCCTCAAACCCGAATTGGGGTTGATTCATGATGTACTCTTCGATACCCTTTAATTCTTCCACAGTGCGAATGCCTATCCGCCCCATCCCGGTATCACACTTAACATGAAGATTCACATGATCTCCTGTTGACAACTGTCGTTCTGCTTCCACAAGCCATTCCTTCTGAAAGACCGTCAACGAAATGTCCAATTGGGCGGCAATCTGCACATCTTTTGGACGCGTAGCCCCCAATACAAGGATCGGGGCGGTGATACCGCCTCTCCTTAAAGAAATCGCTTCATCCAGGAAGGCAACGGCCAAAGCGTGGGCCCCTGCAGCGAGGGCCGTCAGAGACGTTTGTACATCCCCGTGTCCATAAGCATTTGCCTTTACAACCGCAAATACCTTTACATCATCCGGGAGATGACTCTTAATATTTTTTACATTTTCATATAAATGATCCAAATTGATTTCAGCCCATGTATCACGAAAAAATTGCGTCTGGGTTTCCACTCTGTTCACTTCCTCATATCTTTACACAAAACATTGTCATTCTATTCAAGAATACCATGGATTATTCATATTATCATTGATTGTGGTAAATAGAATTTCGGGGGAGGGGTGCCGTGTTTTACAATAGAGGGAGGATTTACCTTCAAATGAAAAGAGGCGGACCTTATAGGCCCACCCCGATCATTGACTTATTTCACCATTGAACCTTGTACGGACTGTGCCACCATCACCATTTCTGATGGAGTCAGATCGTTTGAAGCAAGCATGTAATCCACGCCATTATTCGTCCACCTGATCGATTGATCGGTCATGGCCGCTACCGTGAAGCCAAGATCGACCAACTCACCTTTCAGTGAAGTGGACACGGTCATCGTAGGGACGACAGCAGATTTCTCTTGTACGATCGTGAAGGATTTTTCACCATCATATGTCAAGATGACGCGTTTACCTGTATCCGTCGCCATTTCTTTTTCCTCTATTAACTCAGTCCCTGTGATTTCTGACATTGGATAAAGGACGGTGAACTCTGTATCCTGTACGTTCGCTGTCACTGGAACCTCAAGCCGGGCACCTGTCATATTTTTCTTCATGTCGAAGTCCTTCTTATCAAACGCCGCTTTCATATCCATCTTAGAGAACTCTACTTTAACAAGTGGATTTTTATCTGAATCCAATACATTTACGGATGCCGGAGTCAGGTCTTTTTTGTTAAAGGCAATCTCCTGAGTTGGAAGCATTTGGCTGTTTTGATAACGTGTTTTCGTCGTGAAGACGTAGTGACTCTTCGTTTCTTTGAAGGTGGCTTCTTTGTCTTCCAGCACATCTTTCACAAGCGATTCATACAAGTATGCCTGACTGCTATTTTCAGGCCAGTTACTCTGGAATCGGAAGCTTTTGTTCAAAGCCGGGGTGAGGACGAACACTCCCTCATCATTCCGCAGGATCATCTGGCTTTGATCCTTCGTAGCGTTCTTCAAAGCTACACGATAGTAATTAGGGTCATTATGCCATACTTCCACATCATAGGTCTGGGGTTCATCACCCACCTGCAGGGTCATTTTCGCATCTGCTTTATACCCTTTCATATCTTCTACCTTTGCCTTAAGGTCCTTCGTAACATCCTCTTTCGATTTCTGTCCACACGCAGCGAGCGCAAACACCGCTAACATGGCCATCACTAGTATCACTAGCTTTTTCTTCATTTTTTCAACCCCTTTTGTCCCAGGATATACGTAATTGAGAGAGGGGAAGGCCAGCCGTCAAAGAATGGACGATCCTTGAAAGAATGCCCGTTTCCATTCGCCAACGAACCGCGATTGTTAGACAACCGGCCTTGTCTCTCCTATTGCACTACTGAATATATGAGACAACCTGAGGGATTATGCTAGTGAAGATGACAAGCTTGAAATTTAATTACTCTTCGATGATGACCTGGGCAGCCGCAAATTCCCGGCTATGGGTGATGGACAGATGAGCCGTCTCTCCCTCCGGCTTTGAAAAATAAGGCTTGCCGTTTCCATCCTTACTGATTTCAATATCCTGAAACGAAAGCGCCGTCCCAATCCCGGTCCCATTCGCTTTGGCGTAAGCCTCTTTCGCAGCAAAACGCCCCGCCACATATTCAACCCTCCGCCGTTCATTTAATGAAAGGGACGCATCCTCTTCCCTGTCCGTCAGGATTCTCTTCACGAACTTCGGCTGCCGTTCCATTAATTCCCGTATGCGCCCGATCTCCACAATATCCAATCCTATTCCTTTAATCATATGTGATTCCCCTTCTACTCTTGTCCTATCTTGCATAATTTAATATTGGACCCCACTCGAGATTTTTTGCATTTTCTTATACTATAGTACTAACCGTGTTTTTCATAAAATGATTTATAAAAAGTTCCAGCCTATCTAGGAGGATACAATATGTTTGTACGGACTGAAAGTTTTTCTCAATTTTTGCGGTTCTATCCTATTATTTCCTTGATTGTACTGATTCATATCGTCCTTTTCACAGTGAGCACCCTCCCTATTTTCCCTCAGTTGTGGGTGTATGAACAGCTGGCAGGTGTGAATGTATTCATCAAAGAGGGGGAATGGTGGAGGTTGATCACCCCGATCTTCGTCCATATGGGATTCGCCCACCTTTTATTCAATTCGTTTTCCCTTGTATTATTCGGGCCGCCACTGGAAAAACATCTCGGAAAAGCAAAATTCCTTGGTCTTTATTTAGCAAGCGGCGTGTTTGCGAATATCATCACGTATATGATCAAACCCCTCACTTATAGCCATGTGGGCGCATCAGGAGCCATATTTGGATTATTCGGCTTTTATATCGCCATGATCGTCCAGAAAAATCATTTCATCACCAGGGAAAGTCGACAGATCATCCTCCCTATCGTCATCATCGGGGTTGTGATGACCTTTATGCAATCAGGCATTAACATCACCGCTCATATCTTTGGATTGATCGCGGGATTTGTCATCGGATGGATCTCGGGTAGGAAGTAACGAAAGAAGCGGCCCGCATATGCCGGCCGCTTCTTCTCTTACTTACCATGGGAAAACCAGGAAGCGATCCTTTGTACATCGTCTTGATCAAGATCCCTGACAGGACTCGCATAGCCCGCAACTCCCGATTTCACTGTGGTCGTAAGACTCCCCAGTTCTTTTCTCTTTTGGAACCAGCTCACTTTCGCATCCAGTGACTGAATTCTGCTTTTTTTCATATACATGGTATTCTTCAGGACGCCTCTATAACGTAACGTTAATTGTCCTCCATCAATCCTAAAGCCTCCTGCGCGGTATTGAAAGTAGCCGAGAACACCAAAGGGCAGGGCCAATAGAGCCGCCCAAAGGCCATATGGCCAATAGAAATAACTCAGAGCGGCGGTAGGCACCAATACCCATGCGGTTTGTCTAAACACATACCTTCTCATGGAGTGTCCCGGCAGCCCCTTGAAATCATTTTCAATGATATAGTCAGGAAACAAACCTGCTAACAACTCAGGTACCCGCTCCTTCTTTACAATCGGGAATAACTTTATACTCATGCTATCTTTCTCCAAAACAGATCCGCCTGCATTTTCAATATGCACGGTACAATAGCCGATCAGCTGCCTGACCGGATTCTCCACAATCCTGATTCCCTGAACCCGATTAAGGGGAACCGTCACCTGCTTCTTCTCAAGGAGCCCCCTGGTGATCACGATATGATCATCGACTACCCTGATCTTAAAATCACCATAAATAATGAATGTCCAAATGATCGATAGCAACCAGGCAAGAAGCAGTCCGATAAATGCAGTCAATGCGACAATGAAAATCCCGCTTTGGATAAAAACGGACACTTCTTTATACACGGCCTCATACGGAATAAGTTCATTGAATTGCGACAGGAAGATGGCTACACCCGAAATGATGACACCTACTCCACCCGAGGTCGCCGCCAGTACCCAGATGTCTTTAGTCCCCAGAGTGAAAACGGGTTTCTCATTCCGCTTTTCAGGTTGTTCTACCGGAAGATCCCCTGTAACCTTTTGGCCCTTTTTCTCCTGATAAATCATCTTTTCTAAGTCGGCTGCTTCTTCTTTTGAAATGGCCGTCAGTTCTGCTTCTGATTCCCTGGAGTTTGAAGAACCGGCTGTTTCAACCTTCACCTTTACAAGACCAAATGGACGATGAAGCACGCCCTCGGAGAAATTCAGGCTCTGGATCCGGTCAATCGGGATATACCGCTTTTTCTTTACAAAAAGCCCATATTCAATCCGGAGCTCACCCTCTTCTACACGGTAAGTAAATCGCAGCCATTTAATGATCCCGAATACGAGGACGATGACGAGAACGACAGCCATGGATAAAAGCGGGAGATAGTCCCAAAACCCGTTCTTCTCTCCCCGGTTGTTTATGACAAACAGAAACACGAAGGGTACAATCAAATCCTTTAATTGCTTAATGAAACTCGCCACTGCCGAAATGGGATGAAGACGTTTGTGCTCAGACATCATCTTCCGCCACCCTCGCCAATTGTGAGATTGAATTCCTCAGCTCATCCGCTTCTTCCATATTCAATGCCGGAATCTCATGAACGGTGGCTGCCGTCGATATCGTAATCGTCGAGAGCCCATACCTTTTTAAAATCGGCCCCTGCACGGTATCCACGTGTTGAACCCTCACCATAGGAACCAGCGTACGCTTTACAATGAAGATTCCTCGCTGCAGTTCAATTTCCTGCTCCCTCACTTCATAGCGCCATCTCTTCCATTTTATCTGCGGCAGCAAATGAGCAAACACATATGTAAAAATAATGAAGACCGATACTGCTATAAACGTTACCCACCCGGGCCACTCAAATATGTAAGTGAGGACAATGGCCCCTGCTGCAAGCAACGCCACCACCAGCGATTCCAACACCCCATAAATTCTCCATACCTTCAAGGCCATGGGTGATATTCTCTTTTGCGGTTCCCCTATCATTTAAATCCCCCTCACGTCTCTCTTACTAAATCTTACAGTATATATATACGATTTGGAACAGAGATGGTTTCAGAGAATGTCATCAGCTATTTTAAAATAAAAGAACTCTTATCGAGCCATTCGATCCCTTCCCTCCCCTGTAAATCTTCCACCAGCCTGAACAAGGCGTCATCCTTTTGTTTCGCTTCGATCATACAATCGATTTCTTCGACCGATCCCTTTATTCCGTGAAGGAAATCCAAAAACATCCGTGAATCAATATAATCCGCATGAGCTTTGTATTCTTCTCGGGACCTGGGACTGGATATATGCATCTTCACTGGGAGCGGGGACTCACTCCACGTCCCAATCACTCTTTCCCAATCCAGTAACCAGTCCCTTTCGTGATAGGCTAGATGATGATGATAATCAAATACAAGGGGGACCCCTAATTTTTCACACAAATACAGGGCATCGGCGGCACTGAACACCGTATCGTCATTTTCAAGGATGATCATCCGCTGAAGAGAGACAGGCGTCAGCCCCCAATTGTGGATGAATTGCTCAAGTGCCTTTTCTTTATCCTCATACGCCCCGCCCACATGAAGAACACAGCGGTGGGTCGGATCGATCCCCATCCCTTTCAACAATGCTTCGTGCATATTAAGCGTTTTAAGCGTGTTCTTCAACACATCCACATCACTGGAATTCAAGAGGACAAAATGATCAGGATGAAAATCGACCCTCATGGGGTGCAGGGTTAAATACTCTTTTATTTCATTGAGCTCTTCCTTTAAAGGAGAGATGAAATCCCATCCCTTTAAGTCCGGATGATTCGCAAGGGGAATTAATTTTGAACTGAATCGGAAGAAGTGGATGTCATTCAGGACATTATGTTTTAAAAGACGCAGGCAATTATTTAGATTCGACCGGGCAATCCGCTCTAACTTATGGATTGCTGCTTCCCGATCCTTAATACCGGAGAATTGCTTATAGGTCATCGTTTGGGAGGGTGAGGCATTTTGCAGATTCACGCTCATGGCCACATAGCCGAGTTTTACGAGTGTCATGGGTGGTGGACTCCTTTTTTGGGTTAGTATGTGCGCTCTTGCTGGGAATTATCTTGTGGTTTTTGAATAGATGACCGATTTTGTGCATCCTTCGGTTTGGAGCTGAAAGGATTTCAATAGTTTGTAGGCTGTGTTTCTTGAGTGCAGGTGGAGGAATTTTCTTAGTTCGCTATTGGTGAGGTGGCTGTTTATCAGTAAGAAGTATTCTTCAATTGTTGTGATGTGTGCAGTCTTAGAAGAGTGGCGGCACTTTGAGCAGGACCAGGATGCACTGACACGGATCATGGGGATGTGGCAGCAGTTATCGCAGCGTACACCGGTGAGAATGTCGCTTTTTGTGAGGGAGTAGGCCGTTAGAATATCTATTTCGGGTTCTTCGTGCTTTTTTAGTATGAGTCTTTTTAGCTTTAAAAGTTCTTTATCCGTAACGGTTGGGGTTTGGTTTTTCTCATTCAATTCCTTCATCTTAGCGATGATATTTTGAGCATGGATAATCTGTTTGTAAGGATCGTCCGGTGCAGGGTATACAGTGTAATTCAGTGTGGTTGAGGGGTTGCTGAATACGACGAGGTGTTCGATTGGCGGATGCTTTATTTTGTGGGTAATGAACCATTTTTGGAGTAATAATTTATATCTTTGCACTTGGGATACCGGGTCGACGAATCCTTCTGTCACGCCTTTATGAGTCCGGGTTAGCTGTTTGATGATCGGATCGATGGTCACTGTTCCTGATATGTTTTTTACTTCGATGATCAAAATATAGGATGGAGTGAGGATGAGAAAGTCCATTTGGAAATGGTTTGATAAGATGGGGAGTCTTACATTATGAAAGACCTTGTATTTTTTGTCCTTTAGAAAGGTAAGGTGGTAGTAAACCGTGGATTCTCCATTGTAGCCTGCCCTTCTTTTTCTTAAATCTTTTTCTATGAGGGGGATCTTGGGATGATGATAGACGATCCGAACTGATAATGCTTCGGTTTTTTCAAGAATAATCGGGATTTTTAGCTCTTTGCAGATCAATTGATCACTCTCCTTTTAGCGGTCTTGGATATTTAGTTCTCCTCAGGTTGAGAAATTCCTTCTTCAGATTGGAAATATTAGCATATTAATATTAATTGCGTCGTTTTGGGGCCTGATTGCGTCATTTTCCGAATAATTGCGTCGTTTTTTTATTTATTGCGTCATTTTAAGTGATAATTGCGTATTTTTACATAAATTGGAATTTTAATTCAACACCCCACCCCTTCCAAACCCATCCCAACAAAAAAACACGACAACCCAAAGGTCATCGTGTTCCATTCAATCATGAATTGTTATAAGATTTACGTTTGCTTGATGATTGTGGTCTGCCGCCGCCAGTACGGTTGCGATCTCCGCCACGGCTTCCGCCTCCGCGATTTCCACCGCTGCTGCGTGGTGCTCCACCACGGCTGCCGCCTTTACCACTGCGTGAACCGCCTTTGTATCCACCGCCGCGATTTCCGCCGCCGCGATTTCCACCTCTTGATGGTAATGGACGCTCTTCCGTGATTTCAACTGGTGTTGTATCAGGCTCTTTTGTCAATACACGGATCGCTGCCGCTACTGCTTGAACAGGATCGTGATCTCCAAGGAATTCTTCCGCTAATGGATAGTAATCTTTAAGATCACTTTCCTTTGCTGCTTCAACAAGCTTCTCTAATGCCAGGCGCTGCTGGCCTTCAAGAGCTTCGTTTAAGCTAGGTGGCTTAAGGGCCGTCATTTTCTTCTTCGTTGTTTGTTCAACAATCTTCAGGTAACCCATTTCTCTTGGTGTGACAAAAGTGATGGACATACCCTTCTTACCTGCACGACCTGTACGTCCGATACGGTGAACGTAACTTTCAGGATCTTGAGGAATATCAAAGTTGTATACATGCGTTACGCCGGAGATGTCCAGTCCACGGGCTGCAACGTCTGTTGCGATCAGGATATCGATGCGGCCTTCTTTGAACTTCTTAAGGACCGTCATACGACGGGCTTGAGAAAGATCTCCATGAATACCTTCAGCAAGGTAGCCGCGGATGCTTAAAGCACGTGCTAATTCGTCCACTCTGCGTTTTGTACGGCCGAATACAATCGCAAGTTCAGGTGATTGTACGTCGATTAAACGGGAAAGTGTATCGAATTTTTCTTTTTCGCTCACTTTTGTGAAGTATTGTTCGATATTTGAAACCGTTACTTCTTTTGATTTCACCTTGATGACTTCCGGCTCTGTCATGAAACGGTTCGCAATGCGACGGATCGGATCCGGCATTGTGGCAGAGAATAGAAGTGTTTGTCTTGTGCTTGGAACAGTCTCAAGGATGCTTTCGATGTCTTCGATGAAGCCCATGTTCAGCATTTCGTCCGCTTCATCAAGTACAAGCGTTTCAACGTTTTCAAGGTTAAGTGTTTTACGTTTGATATGGTCAAGAAGACGACCAGGTGTACCTACGATGATATGAGGGTTCTTTTTCATCGCGCGGATTTGACGCTGGATGTCCTGACCTCCATATACGGATAGTACGCGGGCACGCTTGTCAGCTCCGATTCGGTATAACTCTTCAGAAACCTGGATCGCAAGTTCGCGGGTTGGTGCAATGATCAGTGCCTGCACTTTAGGGTTCTTCACATCGATCTTCTCGATCATCGGAATACCGAATGCTGTCGTTTTACCTGTTCCTGTTTGTGCCTGACCGATGATGTCCTTACCTTCTAAACCGACTGGGATCGTACTTGCCTGAATTGGTGTTGCTTCTTCAAAGCCCATACGTTTAATTGATTTCAACGTAGATGCGCTTAAGTTTAAATCTGCAAACTTAGTCAATGTTACATTCTCCTTTAATTTACATCTTTTATAACTAATCAATATCTGATTATATTTTTAGGTCGGAACGAAATCTTACCCACCGAAAGACTTCGGTATCTAATCTAAAACCGTCTATATGAGATGTTTAGTTTTATGTTTGGTACAAAAAAATACACTCTTCAAAATAGAAGAGCTAGCACGTCCAACAAATTAAGAACTATGTTGTAGTTATGTTACCACTTCTAGAAAGGAATTTCAATCTAATGTCAAATAGTCACTCTATTCACTTTGCAGGAATTGGTAGATCTTATCAAAAAGATCGTGCTTGTCTTCGCTGTGACAAATCAAGTGTTTTGCTTCTGGGGAATAAAATAGGTTTTTCTCCTTTGAGGAAATAGTCTCGTATATATATTTCGCTGCTTTAGGGGGGACTATTCCATCATTCTCTCCTTGGGCGATGAAGGTGGGGATGCTCACCTTACGAAGGAGTGGACGAGCAATACGGACGACTTTCCTGAATTCGTTTGTGGACAGAATCGGGGTTTGGGTCACCTTGGATTTGTATCGTTTGTACAGCTCGTTTTCAAGGATATTTCCTTGTATTCCTTCTTTGATTAAATTTCCAATATCTTTCAGCAACTGTTTAACATTTATATAGTAAGCCGCCGCACTTAAGAGCACAAGCTTATCTATATCGTATTTCACCGAAAGGTAAGAAGCAATCAATCCACCCATTGAGAAGCCGATGACGTACACCTCATCGCATGTATCCAACAGGGCCTGAAGCTCAGATTCAGCATGTTCGATCCATTCGATATGTTTGATCCCTTTCAGTTCAAGGGTTTCCCCATGACCAGGGAGTGTTGGTACGACGATTTCCCAATCGGTCCGTTCTTGAAGGAATTCTGCCAGTGGTTCCACTTCAAATGGGCTTCCTGTAAAACCATGGATTAATAAACAACCGATCATGTTATCCCCACTTACTTATCACAAAGTAGGGAGCGAGCCTCACTCCCAACATGTACAGGCTCATTTTGCTCATTTTTTTAAAGGTTTAAACTTATGCCTTCAATCCATCGATGACTTCTTCAAGCTTCATCCCTCTGGAGGCCTTGAATAGAATTAATTCATCCCCTTTAATGATGGATGACAGCTTCTGAGTCAGGCTCTCTTTATCCGTAAAGGAGTGAACCCGGTCTTCAGGAAAATTCTCCAGGGCCCCTTGTGCGATGACGGCTCCCAATTGACCGAATGTAAATACATGCTGAACCTTCTCACGATCGATCAAACGTCCGATCTCCTGATGGAATGCTTCCTCATCATCCCCAAGCTCCAGCATATCACCAAGCACAAGAATCTTGGTACGGAACCCTTCAAGTTCCGAAACAAGCCCAATGGCCGCTTTCATGGAAGTCGGACTCGCATTGTAGGCATCGTTGATGATGCTTTCACCTTTCTTCCCTTCCACCATTTCCATTCTCATTTGCGTCAGCTTTAACGACTGTAAGCCTTCTTTCATCTCATCTACGCTGAGACCGAAGTGACGCGCGATCAGGATTCCGGCCAGGGCGTTATGGATATTATGCTGCCCTAAGACAGGAAGAAAGAATGTTTCGCCTGCAGCGAGAGAGGTTTCAAAAGAGCTTCCCTGGTTATTCATCTCGATTTTTGTCGGGTAAACCGTATTGGATTCGCTTCTCCCGAATGTCTCCACGTGATTGAGGTCGAGTTCCCGGACACCTTCCTGTAAGAGAGGTTCATCTCCGTAGTAGGCAAACAGCCCATCCGGCTTCAGGCCTTTCACGATTTCCAGTTTGGCTTTCGCGATTCCTTCCCGGGAGCCGAGATCCTGAAGATGGGATTCACCGATATTTGTGATGATGGCTGCATCAGGCTGGGAAATTTCCGATAGAAGTTCGATTTCCCCGAATCCGCTCATCCCCATTTCAAGGACCGCCACTTCTGAATCCTGCGGGAGGGAAAGGATCGTCAAGGGAAGACCGATGTGGTTATTATAATTCCCTTGCGTTTTATGAACCCGGTATTTGACGGACAGTAGATTGGCCACAATGTCCTTGGTGGTCGTTTTCCCGTTGCTTCCCGTTATGCCGACGACCTTTAGATCAAGCTCATGGCGATACTGATTCGCAAGCGATTGAAGGGCAAGCAGGGGATCTTCCACTACCAGCACAGGAATATCCTTCGGTGGATGAGGGACATTCGCATCCCACAGGGCGGCAGAAGCTCCATTTTCGATCGCCTGTCTGACAAACCGGTGACCGTCCACGTTTTCCCCTTTGAAGGGAACAAAAAGATTCCCATCCTCGATTTTTCTTGTATCAATGGAAACCCCCTTCACGATCACCTGGTCAAACGCGGAAAGATCGTTTTTCACATCTAGCATCGTACACATCTCTTTAATCGACTTTTCAAACATTCGTTTACTCCTTTTACTCATTTTTTCAAAATGAACAGGGACTGCCTTTAGACGGTGAATCCTCTGGTCAGTCCCTGGTTGACTACATCGTATGTTTAATGGTCTGTTTGTCTTGATAGCGTTCCAGGCCAAGCTCCACGAGTTTCCCGATCAAGTCAGGATAATCGACTCCCGTGTGCTTCCAAAGAAGAGGGAACATACTGAATGGCGTGAAGCCGGGCATTGTGTTCACTTCATTCATAAAGATTTGACCATCTTCCGTCAAGAAGAAGTCTGCACGCACAAGCCCTGAACAATCAAGTGCTTTGTACGATTGAATCGCAATTTCCTTCATTTCGTTGTAAATGCTTCCCTCTACCTCAGCCGGGATGATGAGGGCTGTATCCCCATCCTCGTATTTCGCTTTGTAATCATAGAAATCTTTCTTAGGTACGATTTCACCTGCCACCGAGCATTCCGGCTGGTCGTTTCCAAGGACGCCAAGCTCGATTTCACGGGCCTTCACGCCTTCCTCGATGATGATCTTGCGGTCGAATTGGAACGCTTCAGAGAAAGCCCTATCCAATTCTTCACGGGACGTACACTTACTGATCCCGACAGATGAACCAAGATTGGCAGGTTTCACGAAGCAAGGGTAACCAATCTCCTCTTCCACTTGTTTGTAAGCGGCTTCCGGGTTCCCCTTCCATGTGCTGCGGATGAACCACGTGTAGTTGACTTGTGGAATGCCCGCCTGAGCAAATAAGTTCTTCATGATGACTTTATCCATTCCGGCCGATGAAGCGAGGACGCCGTTTCCGACATACGGAAGATTCAGGAGCTCAAGCATCCCTTGAACCGTCCCGTCTTCGCCGTTCGGTCCGTGAAGCAATGGGAAGATCATGTCGTAGCCTTCCGATTCAGAAGGAGCAATGGATGTACTCAATGCATTAGGGGCGATCTCTTCTCCTTCTTTGAACTGCAATGCTTTCACATCATCAACGGGTGCATCGAGCTCCGGGCCTTTGATCCACTGCCCTTCCGTCGAGATAAAAATAGGATGGATTTCATATTTATTTAGATCCAGGGCACCGATTACGGCCTTGGCTGTCTGCAAGGATACATTATGTTCAGCGGATTTACCGCCGTACAGTAAACATAACTTCGTTTTCATGTATTTCGTTACCTCCAATATTCACAATAGATGTTTCTATTTTATCACTTTCACCGGAAAGGGAAAGAATGATTCCTTTGAAAATAAAAATTACCACATTGGTCTTGATTCAAATGGCATTCGAGGAACCGCCCATTATATATGTATGCAAGTGAAAACCAGTCCGGCGACACTTTTACCATTATTATTCTGAATACACTTAAGATTCCGCCTTTTTGAAAACCTATTAAAATATCACTCTGCAAGGTGTATAATCCTCCTATCAAAAACATTTGTATTTTCAAGGAGGACACCCAGATGAGAAAGTTCGGTTTACTGCCTAAGATCCTTTTAGGTATTGCGTTAGGTATTGTTATCGGAGCATATGCACCAGAATGGTTTGTTAAAATCTTCGCTACATTCAATGGATTATTCGGTAATTTCCTTGGGTTTGCGATTCCGCTGATCATCATCGGCTTTATCGCTCCGGGAATCGGCTCCATGGGTAAAGGGGCAGGGAAACTCCTTGGATTGACCACTGCTCTCGCATATGGTTCGACGGTGCTTGCGGGTTTACTCGCCTTTACGGTTGCGAAGTCTATTTACCCAACTTTACTCGCAAATCAAACGTCCCAATCATTTGAAAATCCCGAAGAAGCTCTCCTCAAAGGATTCTTCTCAGTGGACATGCCTCCTATCATGGGCGTGATGTCGGCACTTCTCATCGCGTTCACCATCGGACTTGGAATGGCCGCCATTAAAGGGGACACCCTCCAAAAGGGCATGGATGAATTCAGGAACATCATTGAACTTGTCATTGAAAAAATCATCATCCCACTCCTGCCGATTCATATTCTTGGAATCTTCGCCAATATGACGCAGGGTGGACAGGTAAGTGCCATTATGTCTGTATTCGCGAAAGTCTTTGTCATGATCATTCTCTTACATCTTATCTTTTTAGTTATTCAATATACAGCTGCCGGTACACTGAGAAAGCAAAATCCGCTATCCATGATGAAAGGGATGCTTCCGGCATACTTCACGGCACTCGGAACACAGTCTTCTGCATCAACCATTCCGGTGACCCTTGAACGTTCCAAGAAAATCGGTTCCAGAGAACGGATCGCCGACTTCTCTGTCCCGCTTCTTGCAACGATTCATTTATCAGGAAGTACCATCACCCTTGTCAGCTGCGCCATGGCGGTCATGTTCATCCAGGGTGAAGCACTTCAGTTCACTCAACTATTCCCGTTCATTTTGATGCTCGGCATCACAATGATCGCGGCACCCGGCGTTCCAGGGGGAGCTGTAATGGCAGCCCTCGGATTACTTGAAACGATGCTCGGATTCGGACCGACTATGACGTCCCTCATGATCGCCCTTTACCTTGCACAGGACAGCTTCGGAACAGCCTGTAACGTAACGGGGGACGGTGCCATCACATCCATCGTAGACAAACTTACTCAAAAGAAGAAAGCTAGTGTATCTTCTATTAAAGCAAGCTGAGCTTACAGAGGTCCGTCCCTCACTTTAGAGGGACGGACCTCTGTTTTTTATTATCATCGATTCTGATTATTCCTTATATTTTCTGTATAATGGAAATAGTAACATAATAAAGGAGTGCTCATGAATTGAAATTAACCGGTCGGCGTGTAACACTTAGACAAATAGAAGAGAGAGACCTTCCTGCCCTATGGGACTATATTTATGGTGATCCATCACCCGAGTGGAAAAAGTGGGACGCCCCCTATTTTGAACATAAGTATGTTCCCCTTGAAGAGTATATAGAGTCATCCATCCGGAATAAAAATCGCAGCGATGAATTTCAGCGCATCATCGAGGTCGACGGAACAATCATCGGAACCATCGGATATTACTGGGACTACGAGCCAACCAGATGGCTTGAGGCAGGGATTGTCATATATGATCCGGCCTACTGGAACGGCGGGTATGGAACCGAAGCCTTATCCCTTTGGATCGACCACCTTTTCACCACAAAGGAAATCGGTCGTGTCGGCATCACGACGTGGTCAGGAAATGAACGGATGATGAAGGCCGCGGAAAAAGTCGGCATGCAGCTTGAAGGACGCATGCGAAAATGCCGCTATTACAATGGCGTCTATTACGATTCCATCCGCATGGGCATGATCCGGGAAGAGTGGGAAGAAAAACGCGCTCTCTAAAAAAGGAGATCCTTAATGAAGACAATCATCCTGGTCGGTGGCGGCCATAGTCACCTTCACTGCGTAAAAAAAATAGACCCCAAAGAAGAAAAAGTGAAGTGGATTCTCATTTCCCCTTCCCGCTATCAATACTATTCGGGAATGTTTTCGGGATACACGGAAGGGATCTACTCCCTGGAAGAAACCCGGATTGATTTAAAGAATTTGTGTGAGAGCTCAGGCTGTGAATTTGTCGAAAGAACCGTGCTCTCCATCGATCCCGATCAACAGCATCTCCTGACAGATAAAGGTGACATTTTCACATACGACTTTGTTTCCTTCGACATCGGTTCCAGAAATGACTCAATGGAAATCGAGGGCTTGCATGAACACAATCTAGCCATTAAACCGAACTACCGTTTTCCTGAACAGATCGAAAAGCTGCATAACTGCCGAAGAACCGTCTTTATCGGTGGCGGAGCGGCGAGTATTGAAATGGCTTTATCTCTGAAAGCATGGAAAATGGACAAGGGATATGGCGACCACTCCGTAGTGGTGGTCCACTCTTCTCCCCTTTTAGAAAAGGCCGGTTCCTTTTCATCCAAAAAGATGACGGGCGCCGCTCTTTCAAAAGGCATTGAGTTGCACCAAGGGCGGGTGACAAAGATCGAGGGTGCTCGACTGCATACAGATGAAGACGAGATCCTTGACTATGACGAAGTGATCTTCTTAGGTGGACCTAAAGCGCCTCCCCTATTTGGAAGCAGCGTGCTGCCGACAGATGAAAAAGGCTTCCTGCTCGTGAACAGCTACCTCCAGTCAGTGGCATACCCGAACGTATTCGGAACCGGGGACTGTGCGACTTCACAAGACTTCCCCGACCTTCCCAAAAACGGGGTCACGGCTGTCCGACAAGGTCCTGTTTTGTGGAGAAATCTGACCGGTGCAGCGGCGGGTAAAAAGATTGTTCCATTTGAACCACAGAAACGATATTTGGCGATTATGTCCCTTGGAAATAAGCAAGGTTTCTTAACATACGGTTCATTTTCGTTGGTCAGCGGATGAGCTTGGCGGTTGAAGAATTGGATTGATCGGCGGTTTATTGGAAAGTATGGGGGGTGAGGTGGCAGGTGTTGGTGGTGCCTGTGGTGGGGAGATTCATAGAGCTTAGCATATTCAATGCAGTATCCCTGGATTTGAGATGAAGAAACACTCTCATTTGTCGGTTGCGGGACATGATCCAATGAATGAAGCTTTATTAGTTGCCGCACTTTTTCACTTTGTTGCGCTACTTTCGGCGTTTATTGCGGCACTCCATATTCCACAAAAAAAACACGACCACCTCATCAGCAGTCGCGCTCTCCAACCAACATCCTTATCGAAACAACTCCACATATTTCTTACTCAACACAGGCAGTACGCCGTCAAACAGTTTCTCTCTCCAATAAAGGTCTGCGGTCTGCTGTACGGCTGCTGCGTGATTCGGGTACGGATAGACCATATTGGACAGGGCACCGATCTTGCTTCCCTTTTCCATGGCGAATACGACGGATTGCATCCAGTCACCTGCACCGGAACCGACTGCGTGGGCACCGAGTATTTTACCGCTAGGGTCTGTGATGATTTTGACAAGCCCTTCTGTTCGGTGATCGGCCACGAAACGGTCGACCTCGTCCAATGTCGTCTTGTAGATTTTATATTCTATTCCTTTTTCCACGGCCTCTTCTTCGGTTAATCCGATATGAAAGATTTCCGGTGTCGTATAGGTGGTCCATGGCAGCTTATTGTAGGAAACCTTTCGTTTCAATCCAAATACGGCATTTTGGACGACGAGCTTTCCTTCCATTCCGGCTCCGTGGGTGAACGGGTAGCGGCCGTTCACGTCTCCGATGGCGAAAATATGGGAATGATTCGTTCTCAGTTCATCATTCACTTTAATGAAACCACGATCGTCCACTTCCACTCCGGCAGCGGATAAGTTCAAGGATTCTGTGCCCGGTTTGCGGCCGGTTGCCAAGAATAACAGGTCCCCTTCAACAGATTGCTCCACTCCGTCCTTCATATAGTGAACGGTCTTCTGCCCACTACCGTGCTTTGAAACCCGTTTGATTTCAGCTCCGTACACAAACTGAATATCCTCTTCCAGTATGCCTGTTGCCACTTCACGGATTTCCTTATCTTCTTTCACTAAAATCTCTTCATTCTGTTCAAGGACAACGGCCTCAGACCCCAACTGGGAAAACGCCTGGGCAAGCTCAAGCCCGATCGGACCTCCGCCGATGAACACAACCCGTTGCGGCAGTTCCTCCACTTCAAATACGGTTTCATTCGTGTGGTATTCCACTTCGGACAGGCCATCGATATCCGGCACGTTGGGACTTGATCCAGTCGCCACAACAATCCTCTTCCCTGAAATCCTGTCTTCTTTCTCCACCAGAATCGTGTGAGAATCAAGGAACTCGGCTCCTCCGAAGTAGATATCGACCCCCATTTGCAGGAACCGATCGGGATCATCATGCTGTTGAATATGTGATATGGCGCCCTTGACTCTTTCTTTCACCTTTTTCATATCGACGGTACCTTTGGTTTCAAATCCAAGGGCACTTCCATTCCGGATGGTCGAGACTTCTCTTGCTGCCTGAATGAAGGCCTTTGATGGGACACAGCCCACGTGCAGGCAGTCTCCGCCGAGAAGGCCGCTTTTTTCGATGAGTGCTACCTTTGCTCCAAGGGAAGCGGCTCCCGAGGCGACGGTCAATCCACCGGCCCCTCCACCTATGACAATTAAATCGTATTGATCCATCTTCATCTCTCCTTATGAAAGTAGTCGTTTCGCTTCTAGAAATCGTTGGATCCCCGTGTACAATTCCACTGCAAAAAACAATAGGGTCGTCCACAGGACAATGGATGGAAATACCATCATGACGCTGAACAGGATGAACCCTTCTGTCCTTTCAGCCAGTCCAGCCTGGTAATAGAATGACTTCATACCCTGCTTCTCTGATACGGCTCCGACTGTAAGGAAAATGGTCATGGAAATGATGATGGACACGCTCAGTAAAAGGAGGGCCCACATGATATCGGGGTGCAGGAAAGCAACGCCCAGAATGACGCTGATCTCGACAATTCGATCAAAGGTCACATCCATGACGGTTCCAAAGGGAGACGGCTTGGTTAATCGGGCCATGGTACCGTCCACTGCGTCCAGGAATCCTGACAGCCATAACAAGATGACGGCCAGGATGGGGAATCCAAGGTAATAGACCAGTCCAGTGGTGGAACCCACTATGAAAGCTGTGACTGTCACTTGGTTGGCCGTTAATCCCTTTTTCAGAAACAGCTGTGCCGCTCCCTCTATACTTGGTTGAACCCACTTTCGGGCATGCGTATCTAACATGTTCGTTCCCATCCTTTACTTATCTTCTTTATCCGATAACCCAAGCCATGCTTTCATCTTCTTTTTGAAAATGATCGGTACAATGATCATGACTAAGAAAAATGCGATGGCAAAATATAAATTCGTTCGGTCTTCTCCTACCAAGCTTGACCCTAGAAAGACATAACCAAACGTACCGGGTAAAATTCCGATGGCCGTGGCAAGGATGAATGGAACATATCTTACCTTCCCCATTCCCGCAAGGTAACTGATCAAGTCGAAGTTCAGAAATGGCACAAGCCGTAAGAGCAGGACATAGAAGAAGCCCTTTTCCTCCATCTTTTCCCGTATTTTCGCCATGCGTGGAGATGGTCTTTTTAAAAGTTTCGCCCCCAGGAAGCTTGCTGCGTAATAGGCGACCGTTGCCCCGCCGAGCGCTCCGATGAAAATATAGATAAAGCCTTCCACAGCACCGAAAGCGAGTCCTGCAGCAAGGGATAGAACGGAAGCCGGGAATAGGATCAAAGGCCGCACCGTGTAGGCGACCATAAAGACGATTGGTGCCCAAACGCCAAATGACACAATCCAGTCCCTGATTTCACCGGGTTTTACATGAAAGAAGTTCCGGCTTAGCCACATGAGGAACAACAATACCGCGATGAACAGCAAGATCCTGCCGATTTCTTTCTTCTTCATTGTTCTTCCCTCCTATCCCTCTTTGTGAAACGTTTGGATGTTTTCTTCCTTGGCATACAGCCAGACCGTGTCGTTTATAGAGCCCCCTTCAAGGGGCATCTTCAGTTTCTGATTCAGCTCCTCCACCCATATTTCATGGATATCCGTTCCGGCTACAAACAGCTTCTGCAGCACTGTCCCCTTCCATTTCGGAAGAGGAAGATCCTGATTCGAGGGACTTACGTGCAGATGAGAAGCGTGTATGAACCTCTTTTGCTGCAGGATGAGGCCGTCGCTCATGAATGATGCGACAGAGGGGGTTCCCGGGCGGTAATAGATTTCCTCCGGGGTACCGATTTGCAGGAACCGTCCTTCGTGCAGTACGGCCACTCGGTCCCCCATCTCATAAGCTTCATCACGGTCATGGGTCACGAAGAGGACCGTGGTTTCTTCTTCCTTCAGCATGCCCCGGACCCATTGTCTCAGCTCTCTCCTCCGCTGCAGATCAAGACTGCTGAATGGTTCGTCAAGAAGCAAAAGCTTCGGCTTCAGGATGAGGGATCGGATAAGGGAAACCCGCTGCTGCTGACCACCGGAAAGTTCTGAAGGATAATGATGCATAAACTCCCCTAAACCGACTCTTTCAATATAGTCCCTCGCTCTCTGCTTACTCTCACTTTTCTTCGCCTGCTTCATCTTTAACCCGTACATGACATTTTCAAGAACATTCATATGAGGGAATAGCAAAGGCTGTTGAAAGACCATACCTATGGGGCGGTTCCGGGGCTTGACGGAGGAAATATCGTTCCCTTCTATTACCACCTTTCCCTTTGCAGCAGATTCTAAGCCTGAGAGGATGCGCAGCAGGGTTGACTTCCCCGACCCGGATGCTCCTACCAACGAGAGGATCTCTCCTTTTTCCAATGAAAATGTCACGTCTGTTAAAATCTCTTTCTCTTTAAATGCTTTACTTACTCCATGAATCTCTATAAATGAACTCATAGCTTCTTCCTCCCTCTTACTTGCTGATAAGGGAGCATGAATTTCAGACACCCTTCAAGAATGATGTATAACAGGATGGGGATAAGGGCGAACACGATGGAGAATGCTGCCATGACCGCTTCATCCGCCGTATCGGTAAACGGGTAGTAGACCATCGCCAGGGTGACCACATTCCCCCCGCCGATGATCGCGGTCAGGACGTATTGACTTAGCGAGATGACGATCGTCAGGAACAAGACACTTCTGATGGTCGGAAGAAGAAGGGGCAATTCAATGTGGTACAGGCGCTTGATGCCGCTTCCTCCAAGGATGGTTGACTGTTCGAGGAGTTTCGAACCGATCCGCTCATAACCAGTTTTAAACATTTTCATGCTGTAAGGAATGGTTGGGACCAAATGGACAAGGGCGACCCCGAGCCAGTGATCTGAAAGACCGTATCGTATGAATGTAATATGAAGGCCGATGGCGACAACCAGTACAGGAATGAAGAGCGGCAGCATCATGAGTGCTTCGATCACTGATTTCCCCTTGAAAGAAGACAAGGAGAACACTTTTCCCCCTGTGATACCAATCAGAAAATTGAGAGCCAATACGATGATGGCAATCCACAATGACGACCGTATGGAATCCAGGAACTTCCCTTCGTTCATCAAGAGCTCCCACGCTCTAACGCTTGGATTATGTTGAATGGGGCTCCCCCATACCCAGACGCCGAAAAAGCTTTTATAGACCAAAAATAAAAGCGGGAAAATAAAAAGAATGAAGGATATGCTGTAAAACGACGATTTTCTCATGGTAACACCTCTAATTCCCTATCCCTTTAGTGATGTGCATCCGTTTCTTGTTCGTGAAATAAAGAACGAACCACATGAAGATCCCGATCCCAAGACCTGTCAGTACCAGTGAGGCAAACGCTAATGGACGATCACTCCAACTGCCGCTGTAAAACCAGTCGTATGCAAGGATGGCAAGCATTTGCGGAGACGTCACCCCTAACAGCTGCGGAACCTCAAAGGCGGTAAAAATGAAGGCAAACAGGATCGCCCCGGTTTCGACGAGGACTGGAAAGATAAAGGGCCATTCCGCTGCCCGGAATGACTGATAGGCGCCCGCTCCCAATAACGAAGCGACCTCTTTATACCTTTTGGAAAGGGTGGCATATACAGGTAACAGCATCAGAGTCACAAAGGGAACTTCCTTCCAGACATACGTCACTATGATACCGACCCCGTTCCGGTCCTGAACCATTATCGGAAATTGACTGCGATCGTCAATCAAACCGAGCATACCGGCGACATTCGAGAAAAATCCGCTCTGATTAAAGAGCAGATAGACGAGATACGCCCAAACAAAATGGGGTACAAGCATCGGGATCCACACCAGCAGTTTATGTTTGTTCTCCTTTAACAAAGGAGAGAAGGCCTTTACGATCCCCAAGCCAATGATAAGGGAGAGGATGGTGGAAATGGCCGTCACCGTCAAACTGAACAGGACGGATGCGATAAAACGGTCCTGTTCAAACAACTCACGGTAATGCTCGAATGTGATGATTCCCCCGCCACTTACACTCTCAAAAATCGCAAGGACAATCCCAAGTCCGGGAATGAGGAGGAAAAAGAGAAGGCCCGGGAGGAGAAGCAGCGCGTTATTGACCTTCAGCCACTTCACGGGTCCAGTTCTCCTTTAACCATTCCACATAGGCAGCATCTAGCTCTCCTATGAATTGTTCTTCGAGTAGAGAGGCGTCCAGTACGCTTTCACCGCGATCGATCGCCATAAATTTCTGTCTCCATTCTTCATCCAGCTTCTCATATGAAATAGGTGAGCTCTCTCCCCAATAATCCGGCTTCAGCTTCTCATACTGTGCTTCAGGGGAAAGGAACTCATTGATCGCCACCATGGCCCCTTCTTTATTGGGGCTGTTGAAAGGAATCGCAAGGAAATGAGTGTTCCCGATCGACCCGACGTCCTCCAATAGGAAAGACTTTGTGCTCTCAGGGAACACTCCATCCTTGATCATATGCTCCGCTCTTGCTTCGTTATATCCCATCGTCATCCACACCTCTTCCTGGCTGTATAGCCTATCAAGATCTGTCAAGGTGGTTGGATACGTCTCTCCTTCCCTCCATAAGTAAGGCTTCATGGCGTTTAATTCGTCCCAGACATCCGCTCCCAGCTCTTCCGCCTTCTCTTCATCAAATCCGGCCTTGGCGGGATTTGAATCCGTTTTCGCATAAAGAAGATGTCTCAGAAAGGCATTTCCCGTGAAGTCACTCGGGTTGGGATAGGTGAATTTCCCCGGGTTTTCTTTCATGAATGTTTTAAGCTCCTCAAAGGTGGATGGTGGATTCTTCACTTTTTCATCGTTATAGAAAAAGACGAATTGGACCTTTCCCCACGGCGCTTCAAATCCTTCCGTTTTCGTTCCGAAATCGTATTGAAAGGCATCACTGTCTGTATCGTAATAGGTTGTATAGCTCGGCAGCTTATCCGTGAAAGGGCCTGCCAACAGATCATTTTCTTTGGCATTTTTAAAGTTTTCACCGTTGATCCAGACGATATCGATCGTCCCTTTTTCTTTCCCCGCCCGTTTCTCGGTTTGCAGCTTTTGAAGGATTTCGGTCGTATCTAAAGGGACGCGATTCAGTTCAATATTCTTTTTTTCTTTTAGCATGGGAGCCATGACCTCATCGATATAGCGATTAATCCCGTCGTCTCCTCCCCACATGAACATATTCACTTTGGTCCCTTCCGCTTTCGTTGCGATCGTCTCCCAATCCCCGTCAGGAAGTTTCCCTGTATCGGTTGCATTTGGAGAACTGCAAGCGGATACTATTAGTAAGGAAATCATGCTGATTATAGCTAACCATTTTTTCATCCCATTTGCTCCTCTTCGCTTTTGTATAATTCTATTGTACTGAACCGGATAATATAAAAAAGTAATCTGCCTTACATATGTAACTGAATGCCCCAATAGATAGGGAAAGAAACCAGTAGAACACATTCCGCTGGGTGTCCATATTTAGTGAGGCTTGTAACCTTTTGAATCAAACGTTGTCTAATATGATAAGGAGGTGACTTTAACGTGAAGGGATTGATCATGATCACAATCATTCTTATGGCGGGGATGTCCGGCTGTGGAACGGCTGATGAGAACAGCAATGAACCGGTGAAAAATGGGACAGACCAAGGGGCTGGTGAAGATATTTCTGTACAGAAAGGAATTGTCGCAGGCGAAATGGTACCTTCAATAACAAAACAAGATGGTGATGGTCAGAATATTTATATATATACAGTGAAAAATCAAACAGAGCAGGAGAAAACCTTTGTTTTCTCATCGGGTCAGACAATCGATTACGAACTTCGAAATGAAAAAGGCGAGGTCGTATACAAGGATTCAAAAAATAAAATGTATACCCAGGCGATACAGGAAATCACCGTGAAGCAGGGGGAAGAGTTTTCTCAGAAGATTGTCCTTCCTAAGCTTGAGAGCGGCTCTTATACGTTGACCGTCTGGATGACCGCCAAGGGAGAGCAGGACTATAAAGCGACGGCTGAAGTGTTGGTGGAATAGAGATAAAAAGGATTAATCTTACAGGAACTGTGAGATTAATCCTTTTTTGTATATACAGGTATGGATCCATTGAGGGAAATGCGTTCAGGCGTGACGTTGCAGCTTCTTCCGAAAAAACGGACGCCATGGTTTGCGGCTTCTTCCATGACCCGGGCAAAATGGGGATCGATTTCAGACGCTGACGTGATTCCCCGCAAATCTGTACGCTGGGCGATGAATAAGACCGCTGTTTGATAGTTTCCCGTCATCTGCAAATGGGTCAGCTCTTCTACATGCCTCGCTCCCCTTGCTGTGACGGCATCTGGAAATTTCCCCATTCCGTCCTCGGCCATCGTGACACTTTTCACTTCGAGTAGTAACGTATCATCATTTCGTTTATGGGTGAGCAGGAAGTCAAAGCGCGAGCCTCCTACCTTATGTTCGGCTTTTTCCAGGCGCCAATCCTTCAGCTCCTCAAGTATTTCCAACCGTAAAGCTTCCAGTACCAGCCTGTTGGGATATTGAGTATTTAATGAAACATAGATATCGTTTGTGCGATCATAGGTCATAACCGCTGACCATTTTGTTTTCCTTTTTGGATCCTTGGATTCCTGAAGCCAAATCGGTCCTCCCGGTACCAGCAAGTCCTTCAATCTGCCGGGATCGGGTAAATGGACTTTTTCTATTGAACCTGAAGGAAGCTCGCACTCTAACACAAACCGATTGAGTCGTTCCAGAAAGACCCCTTGGACCAGGGTGTCATGGAATGGTATAGCTACCAAGACTTCAACTCCTCGCTTCCTTTATCTCTCATTTAAGCAGAGCACTCCAGCTCTTCGTTTTGCGGTCAAAGGATAATAAACCGTTCGCAGGTGATTTGCGGATCTGTTTATAATCCTCGGTCATCTCATCCATGTCATAGTAATCACCGATCACCCAAATGGGAATCTCGATCTTCCCCCTGCTTAGTATGGCCTTTTCAAGGGAGATGACCATTCCTTCTTTTAATTTATCTTTAAAGGAATGGATGACTTCCTTCCCGATCACGGGGTAGGGTTTCTCCTTCTTCATGCCGAACAGGCCTTTTCCCCCCTTGACCGTGCTGAGCTTGGAAGAAAGGGTCGCCCCCAGCATATGATAGAAGTCCTCGAAGTCCCGGTAATACACCTTATTGAACCAGCCGTCATCATGGGAAAGATAGGCGTAGCGATTATTCAGCTTGGAATAAAAAGGAGGATGCAAAGGCTGTTTGATATGACCCATATAAAGAAGTTCGGCGATTTCCTGCCCGTTCAATTCATCCACGCCCACTTCTTCTTCAAAATCAATCCAGCAGAAGTCGCCATAGCTCTGAACCTCATCCTGCATGATCTTCTTCATTTCGTCCTGTTCGACATATTCCATATGGGTATGTATATTGAAAGCACCATGTTCGTACTGATGCTTTATAAGAAGTAAGTTCTTTAAGGGTTTGCGGGCATTCATTGCAAACTCATTGAAATGAATGCCGTACGAAACGACATATTGACGATCCGGATTCTTGTGAACATAGATGATATCTTTAACCTGATTATTTGCCTTCAAGAACATTCCCTCCATCTGATTAACACGGTGCACAGTTCATACTTTCTATTTTAGCAAATATAGAACTCAGTTGTTCTTTTCTATTTCATTTCAAAATGATGACAAAAGTCGCAGGGATTTGTCGAAAATAGTCATATTTCAGTACCAGTAGCTGTATTCATTTAAAATGATCAGCATCTTCAAGAAGAAGAAACCATCACCATTATGTAATAAATGGTAGTTTGGATCTATATTCCTCCAACCAACCCCTCTTCTATCAGCATTTTCCTGACTTCATCTCTACAATAGATTCGAAGTACCTCCCATATGTCGACAGAAGTTCGGTAATTTCTCCGGTCATGAGTAGAAATTTCCCTTCATTTCTATTAGACTAGGGAATGTGAAATCTTTAGAAATTCAGGTGAATAGAATATGGAAACTCGCCAGCGATTTGCTGATAAGATCGATTGGGGTCTTCTCTTTTTATTAATGCTGTTCTTCATCGTAAGTGCAATGGGAATCAGCAGCGCCCAGACCTCAGGACAATATGGAACAAACTTCGTCATTAGACAAGCATTTTGGTATGTAGTGGGTGGAATCATTATCGGGGCAGCCTTATTCCTGGATTCAGATCAGTATAAGCGGCTTGCCTGGTACATATACGGCGCGGGAATTTTCTTGCTCGTTTTGTTATTGATCTCACCGGAGAGCATCGCACCTCATCGGAATGGGGCCAAAAGCTGGTTCATGCTGGGGCCGCTTGGGTCCATACAGCCTTCAGAATTCATGAAGACATTCCTGATCCTTGCTCTGGCCCGCATCATTACCAACCATCATGAACTCCATCCAAGAAAAACAGTACAGACAGACTTTCAGTTATTGCTTAAAATCGGCTTGACGACCCTCCTTCCGCTTGCTTTCATCATGCAACAGCCGGATTTAGGGACATCACTGGTGATACTCGCCATCATGACGGGGATCATTCTCGTTTCAGGAATTACGTGGAAGCTGATCGTTCCTATCTATGCTTCTATCGGAGTGTTAGGTGCCGGCATCCTTTCACTGGTGATTTGGGCACCACAATTATTGGAAAAGTACTTAAACGTCAAACCCTATCAATTCGGACGTATTTATGCCTGGCTTGATCCGTATAATTACGCAAAATTAGAAGGATTCCACTTAATCAACTCCCTTAACGCCATTGGTTCCGGCCAGATTTTTGGGAAAGGGTACAGTGACCGGGAAGTATATATCCCGGAAAACCATACCGACTTTATATTCAGTGTCATTGGGGAAGAATACGGGTTCATTGGCGCAAGTGTCGTCATCAGCTTATACTTCCTCCTGATTTACCATTTGACCAAGACGGCTCTCGACACTAAAGAACCTTTCAATGCCTATGTGTGTGCAGGGATTATCAGTATGATCACGTTCCATGTGTTCCAGAACATCGGAATGACGATTCAGCTATTGCCGATCACCGGTATCCCCCTTCCGTTCATCAGTTATGGAGGGAGCTCCCTCATGGGGAATATGCTGGCCCTCGGACTCGTGTTCAGTATGAGGTTTCATCATAAGACGTATATGTTTTCTTCAGAAGATTCTTAATTACAGGTTGCATTCATCCCTGGGATGTGTAAAATAATAGTAATTAGATATCGAACATTCTATGAAGAAGAGAGTAGTCCTGACGTGAATCAAAAAGCGAGCCGGGGATGGTGGAAGCCCGGTGTGAAGCCTTGGATGAACCGCACTTCCGAGAAGTTTTTCTTGAAATCAGTAGGGAAAAACCGGGATCTCCCGTTATTCAATGAGTGTCCTTTTGGGAATAAGAGTGGTACCGCGAGCTTAAACTCGTCTCTATGTTAAAAATAGAGGCGGGTTTTTTTGTGTTTACTATTAATGGAGGTGGATCTAGATGGAATTGAAATCACTATTTGCACATGAATTAAAGTCACAGCTACTCTTGTCTGATTGGAGCGAGAACGACATCTGCGATTTGATTGAAACACCAAAGCATAGTCACTTGGGAGACCTGGCTTTCCCATGCTTCCAGCTTTCGAAAACTTTGAAGAAAGCTCCTGCCCGGATCGCCGCTGACATTGCGGGGAGCCTTTCCTCCCCGCTTTTCTCCAAGGTGGAGGCAGTTGGCCCTTATGTCAATATTCATTTCAACGGGGCAAAAGCCGGGAAAGAAATCGTGTCGGATATCCTGGCGAAAGGAGAGGATTATGGAACTCACACGTTCGGAGAAAACAAAACCATCGTATTAGACATGTCCTCTCCCAACATTGCTAAACCTTTCTCTATGGGGCACCTCCGTTCAACCGTCATCGGAAATGCCATCGCCACCATTGCCGAAAAATGCGGTTATGCAACCGAGAAGATCAATTATATCGGGGATTGGGGTACCCAGTTTGGAAAACTGATCGTCGCTTTCAAAAAGTGGGGAGAACCCGATAAGGTCAAGGAGAACCCAATTGCCGAATTGTTTGTTCTTTATAAGAAGTTTCATGAGGAGGCAGAACTCGACCCGTCCCTGGAGGATGAAGGAAGAAGAGCTTTTAAGCTTCTGGAAGATGGGGATGAAGAAGTAACGAAATTATGGAGATGGTTTAAGGATGAATCACTCGAATCCTTTAAGAAAATCTACTCTTTACTTGGCGTCGGGTTCGATTCCTATAACGGGGAAGCATTTTTCAATGACAAGATGGGAGAAGTCGTGACCTTGCTGCAGGAACAGCATCTTCTTGAGGAATCCCAAGGGGCTCAGGTCGTTCGGATGGATGAGGGGAATCTGCCTCCCTGCCTCATTAAGAAATCCGATGGGGCTACTCTTTATGCCACCCGGGATCTGGCCGCTGCCCTCTTCCGCAAGCGTCAATATGCCTTCGAAGAAGCCCTTTATATCGTCGGCCAGGAACAGACCGTCCATTTCAAGCAAGTCGTGAACGTGTTGAAAAAGCTTGGGTTCAACTGGGCGGATGAAATGAAACATATTCCTTTTGGCCTCTATTTAAAGGATGGGAAGAAGATGTCTACTAGGAAAGGCAGGGTCATCCTCCTGGAAGAAGTGCTACAAGAAGCCATTAAGATGGCCGAAGGGAATATCAAGCAGAAAAACCCTGACTTAAAAAATGCTCACGCTGTTGCAAGGGATGTAGGGGTCGGGGCTGTCCTATTTCATGACCTGAAAAATGACCGCCTCAATGACATTGACTTTTCTTTAGATCATATGCTCACGTTCGAAGGGGAAACAGGCCCCTATATTCAATACACATATGCGAGAGCCCAGTCCCTTCTCAGAAAAGCGGGAGATCTCCATCCCCTTACATTCGATGGCCTGGACGACGCTGAAAGCTGGGAAGTGGTAAAGCAGCTGCGATTATTTCCGGAAATCATTGAAAGAGCATGGCAGCATTATGCTCCTTCCATCATCGCAAAGTATCTGATTGATACCGCACAAAGCTTCAATCGTTATTATGGTAAAACGAAAATCATTTCAGAAGACACCCAACAAAGTTCCCGCCTGGCACTTGTTCATGCCGTCGGAATTGTCCTTGCCGAAGGATTGCGCTTACTTGGAATGAAATCTCCTTCAGAAATGTAGAATCATCAGGAATTCTGTCACTATTTCCCGAGAAATAGAACAATATGAATGGGATATTTCATGACTCCCCATATGAAAAGTGATATACTTTCTTATGTTCTGTTAAATTTGAAAATAACGCTTTATTCATAAAGGAGAGTACTATGTCTGAACTACTTCACACGTTCGAAGCCTGGTTATTGGATTATGGTGTATGGGGACTGATTCTTGTTTCATTCGCTGATTCATCTTTCTTCCCTATCCCACCTGATGTGTTACTGATCCCACTCGCAATTGCCAACCCGGGCAGCGCATTGCTTTACGCCCTTTATACGACAATCGCTTCTGTCATCGGGGCCCTGTTTGGATGGTTGATCGGGAGAAAGCTTGGACGACCGATTCTTGTACGTCTATTTTCTGAATCACGAATACAAAAAGTAGAAGAATACTTTACGAAATTCGGACCCATGGCCCTTCTGATTGCCGGTCTGACACCTGTTCCTTATAAGATTTTTACCATTTTCGCCGGAGTATCCGGAGTGAGGATCCGCGTGTTAGTGATCTGGTCGATTATCGGCAGGGGGATTCGTTTCTTTCTGGAAGGCGCGATCATCCTGACCCTCGGAGCAAAGGCAAAACCATTTATCGAGCAAAACTTTACGCTCCTCACCCTTGCAGCAGGTGGAGTGTTGATTGTTCTATATGTTGTCTACTTAGTCATAAAAAAGAAAAAACGAACACCTTGATGCATTGACACAAAAGAGAGCATGGGATACGACATTCGTACCCCATGCTCTCTTTTATTCGGATGCCCCCACTATAAAGCGCAGATGCTTCTGTAATACGTGTAGGGACTGCCCGCTTCCTTCATAGAGCTCTCCGTCCATATCGAGCTTTTCGTTTTGACCGAGTTCAATGTGGGCTTCCCTGGCTTGTATGTGCATGATATCGTCATATTCCTCGCTGATATTGCCCGTACTTTTAATGACGAGAAATTCCTTTAACAAAGGAAATCCGCTTTTCTTCACGATATAAATATCCATCAACCCGTCGTCCATATTGATACAGTTCGGCAGTGGATTGGACCCGATGGAACGTCCATTGGCGACCAACAGCATGACGACCTCTTCTTCCACTGTCTCTTCTTCTGTTGTAACCTTCACACGTAAGATAGGGGAATCCTGAATCGATTGGAAAGCACTTATATAATAGCTCAGTTTCCCAAGGACACTCTTTGATCCCACATCTATATTATCGCTGGTCTGTGCAACCAGTCCCGTTCCCCAGAAGTTACTGAAATACCTTTCCCCTGCCTGGACAATGTCGATTTCCTGTTCGTAAGGATGTTCGGTGATGAGACTGACGGCTTGTCCAATATTCATCGGTATACGCAGGGAACGGGCAAAATCATTGCATGTCCCACCCGGAAGGATTCCCACCAGCGGACGATTTTCGAGAACAGACAGCCCGTTGATGGATTCATGGATCGTACCATCCCCGCCCATGATCACCACCAGCTCATACCGACTCCCCGATTCCTTACAAACCCTTTCGGCATCACCTTTTTCTTTTGTTTTGTGAATGATCAGGTTCTCGCAAATATCCAATAAAGGGGGGACTGCATCCTTTAACAGGACCTCCAGCGTCCCTTGACCTGCCTTGCCATTGCATATGAGTAATATATCCGAAAATCTTGCCATGAATATCGTCACCTAACTTATAGATTAGTGTAGCAAATAAAAAGAGGCTGACCCAAAACGATGAGTAAATATCATCCTTAGAGGACCAGACCATAATTTCAGAGTCTATATTTATATCTGTGGAATTCTTGGCTTAGAATCCGATGGATCTTGGGTCAACCTCTTTTATGCCGTATTGGAATCTTCCTGAGGGACTTGGAGTACAGATCGACAGGCAATCCCGAGACGTCCTTTGATATAGCTTTGGGGATCATAGGGAATATGCTGATTCTGCATGCGATGGAGTTCCGTTTCCGCAAACATGGCAAGGGCACGACACACCTGATCTAAGGCCATGCTGAGACGGTGTGGATCTGGCTGATCCCGGCTCATACAGTAGTATGAAATCTCATCTGCCTTCTTTCTGATTTCCTTCAATGCCTGTAAATCAAACATCATTCTCTCCATGCCTAACCCTCCTCTTCACCTTACCTATAGTATATAGGGAATGAAGGGGAAATATGTCTGTCCACCATTTCGCTGCGGTTTAAGAATCTTGTGTTAACGTCTTAGGTAATGGTTGATACTGCTTTAGTGAATGAAGTATTTCACGTCTTGATTTCGTTTTTGAAATATTCACACCGACGTTCGACAATTTCGTTATCACTTTTTTAAAGCGATCGTTCTCCTTTACCACGTTATTCACCTCTTTTTAAATGATCGTTACCTATTTGTACGTTTGACTCTGTAAAAGGTTTCACTTTATGTTATATGGTTTCCCTTTTCCCTAAAAATGAAACGATAATCCTACTTTTGCACATTTCAAAAGAATAATTTGTTCCGAATTACACAATTTATACTCATGAAGACTAAACTATCGCTCATCCTTATCACATCGTCCCTATTCTTTAGTCTATTTGATCTACATATAACAAACGCTGAAAGTACGTATACAGTAAAAAAAGGAGATACATTTTGGACCATTTCCAGGAAGTTTCGAATCGGGTTGTCTGAACTGATCGGTGCAAACCCCCAAGTATCAGATCCCAACATCATTTATCCGGGACAGAACGTGACGATTCCAGGTTTCCAGTCAGAAAACTCATTCGAAGGCCAAGTCACTGAATTAACCAATCGGGAACGCCACAAAAAAGGCCTCCTCCCTCTTCAGATCGATATGAAGCTCTCCCAGGTCGCCCTGTACAAGTCCCGAGATATGAGAGATGCCGGTTACTTCTCTCACAGAAGCCCGACATACGGATCTCCTGATGAGATGATGAAACGTTTCCACATTTCGTATAACATGGCTGCAGAGAATATTGCTGCCGGCCAGATGAGTCCGGAAGAGGTCGTAAGGGAATGGATGGGAAGTCCCGTTCATCGGAAAAATATCCTCAACCCGGCCTATACACATATGGGTGTCGGTTATGCCAAGGGCGGCACTTATGGAACATACTGGACTCAATTGTTTTGTGCTGAATGATGAGAAAGTAACGGTGAAGGTCCGTCCCTCAAAATTGGAAATTCATCGTAAGAATAACTGGGGAGATCTGTCGGATAATAAACGTGTACTGCCAATCATGATCAAGGGGGAATGTTTCATGCAAGTACGTGATATTATGTCGACAAATGTGGAAGCCGCTTCTAACCAGGACTCACTTGAGAGCGTCGCTTCTAAAATGAGTTCAAGAAACGTTGGTTCCGTTCCCGTTGTTGAAAACGGACAGGTTGTCGGGATGATTACCGACCGTGATATTGCGACTCGTGGACTGACTCAAGGTGCACAAGGAAATGTCTCTCAGGTTATGTCCCAGCAGGTCGTGACCATTTCTCCTGATGCTTCTGTCGAGGAGGCATCGGCCATGATGTCCCAGCACCAGGTGCGCCGTTTACCGGTTGTGGAAAATGGACAGCTTGTCGGGATGCTTGCTCTTGGGGATCTGGCAGTGCAGCAGAAATCCGACCAAAGTGCCGGAAGCGCCCTTAGCGGAATCTCTCAAAATCACCTTCGCTAAAAAAGCGGAAGGGCACTACCTTCTAAGCTTTCTCGTGTCGAATAAGGGGCTATTGCATAGCCCCTTATTTGGCATTTGGAGAGGTCCGTCCCTCAAATCGACTGATTACGACGAAGAGATAGGGATATCGTCATTATTTTCATTTAGAGGGAGGATTTTCTTGATTTGTGACGAATATGTGAGTAATACAAATGGTGTCCATGGAGGAGGAGGTTTTGTATGAGTCGTGCTGCACGATCGTACCGCAAGGAAGTTCGTCATTTTAAACGTGAGAACCGCAAAAGAGTCTTCGCCGACAGCATTCTTGATTTCTTATTTATGCTATTTGGAATATCAATGATTACGGGTATTTTATTATTTGTTTTAGGGTTTTGGAATTTTTATTAACTCGATTATAGTCGCTATTCCAATTCATATGAAAGATCAAGCTGTTGCCATGGGTTTCTATGGCTTTTTTTTGTGAGTAAATCTCTGACTTATATTATCCTCATAGACCGACATATATTATCTTAAAATAATAATACGTCCCAGTACTTTTGTCTTGATACCCTTTGAAAACCCTTAATTACTATGACACAATAGTTCGCTCCCCTAAATACTTATTGGTAATATTTTAATATTCAGATAATAACTTGACTTTTATTTGAAATTTTCAGATAATATTACATGTAACCGACACAAATTTTTGAGGGGGTTATCATGGATATTTTAAATCATTTAGTCACGGAAGCAAATTCAATCTTGTGGGGGTATATTTTAATCGGTGTACTCCTCATTTTAGGATTATATTTCACGATTGGTTCAAAATTCGTGCAAATTCGCCACTTAGGTGAAATGCTTCGATTATTAGGTGATAAGGATGTTGTCGAAGCAGAGGGAAAAAAGCAGATTTCTTCCCTGCAGGCATTCTTTATTGGAGCAGGTACTCGAATTGGTACAGGTAATTTAGCAGGAGTAGCCATTGCCTTAGCAATTGGGGGACCTGGAGCGGTCTTCTGGATGTGGCTTGTTGCCATTCTCGGAGGAGCCAGTGCCTTTGTCGAAAGTACATTGGCCCAGATTTATAAAGAAAAAGATGAGGTAGGTTTCAAAGGCGGCCCCGGCTACTATATGAAGAAGCAGCTCGGCAAGCCATGGATGAGTTCGATCTTTGCCGTCACCATCATCCTATCCTTTGGGACAACCTTTAATGCCGTTCAAAGTAATACGATTGCAACGGCCTTCAGTAATTCATTTGGTATCAACACACTTGTAATCGGCATTGTATTAGCCGCCTTGACTGCACTCATCATCTTTGGCGGAGTTAAACGTATAGCCAATTTTTCATCTTTCATCGTACCGATCATGGCCGGCTTTTATATCGTACTGGCACTATATGTCGTCATTACGAATATCACTGAAATGCCCGGCGTCATCGCCCTTATTTTCAAAAGTGCCTTTGGCTTTGAACAGGTCGTCGGCGGCGGGATCGGTGCCGCCATCATGAATGGCGTGAAGCGTGGACTATTCTCCAATGAAGCCGGTATGGGTAGTGCACCGAATGCTGCCGCTACGGCATCTGTATCCCATCCTGTTAAGCAGGGGTTCATCCAGGCACTTGGAGTATTCTTTGACACGATCCTCGTCTGTTCCGCAACGGCCTTCATCATTTTGACATCTGATGCCTATGGATCAGGATTGACGGGAATCGAGCTTTCACAGGCAGCCATGTCGGAACACTTCAACTCATGGGCCGGTATATTCCTGGCGATCGCCATCTTTACCTTTGCCTTCAGTTCCATCATCGGAAGCTATTATTACGGGGAAGCGAACCTCCCATTTATCAATAAGAGTAAGACCGGACTCCTCATCTATCGCTTCATTGCACTTGGAATGGTAATCTTCGGATCTGTTGCGAGTCTTGATATTGTCTGGAGCCTGGCTGACTTTTCAATGGCCTTGATGGCCCTTACGAACTTGGCTGCCATCGGGATTCTGGCCCCGATTGCCTTTAAAGCCCTGGACAACTATATGACTCAGCGTCGTCAAGGATTGGATCCTGTCTTCTATGCAGATGACATACCCGGTTTAAAGAATGTCGAATGCTGGCCAAAGCGCCAAAGTGACATCCCTAAAAAAGCAGTAAATGAATAAAACCTTCCACTAAAGAGCAGGAGCAGGTCCCTGCTCTTTTTTTCTTGTCATTTTTTTCTAATCCATTCTCAGGTATACTATTTATAGAAAGTTAGTCAAAGGAGCCTTAACATGATGAGTATCCTATCTATTCTTCTGGGGGTATTATTTTTCCTTAACCTGATCCTTGCCTCCGTTATCATCTTTTTAGAGCGGAAAGATGCGGGAGCGACATGGGCCTGGCTGATGGTATTGTTTTTCATTCCATTGCTGGGGTTCATCCTTTATCTGATTTTCGGGCAAAACTTAAGCAGGAAACGGTTGTTTGATTGGGATGATATGAAGAAAATCGGGATAGAAGGGTTGATTCAGAATCAGATCCATTCGTTGAAAGAACATCGTTTTCCTTTTAAAAATGAAATATCCTCTCAATATCAGGATCTTATTTATATGCATCTGATCAACAATGAAGCACTACTGACACAGGATAATGAGGTAACATTGTTCACACACGGTGAAGACAAGTTTGAGGCGTTATTAGCGGACATAGAAGCCGCGCATGATTCTATTCATATTCAGTATTATATTTTCAAGAAAGATCAGTTAGGAAAACGGATCTTAGAGAAGCTTACTGAAAAAGCGAGAGAAGGCGTAAAGGTCCGGGTCCTCTATGATGAAATGGGGTCCAGGCGTACGAGGCGGGGCTTCTTTAAAGGCCTCCTCTCTGCGGGTGGTGAGGTGGAAGTGTTTTTCCCTTCGAAGATTCCCTTTATCAACCTTCGCTTAAATTATCGTAATCACCGAAAGCTGGTGATCATCGACGGGAAGGTCGGCTATGTAGGTGGCTTTAACGTCGGGGATGAGTACTTAGGCTTGAATCCGAAGTTCGGGTATTGGCGGGATACCCATTTGAGAATCGAGGGCAGTTCAGCTCTGGCCATGCAGACCCGCTTCATACTGGATTGGAATCAGGCCAGCCGTTCAAAGAAGATTTCCTATGACTTGCGGTACTTCCCCCTCTCATCATTCACGGGAGAGGCAGGGGTGCAAATTGTCACATCCGGGCCGGACTCTGAATGGGAACAGATTAAGAACGGCTATATTAAAATGATTTCGTCTGCCAAGAAGTCCATCTTCATTCAGACACCTTATTTCATTCCGGACGTCAGCCTCCTCGACTCATTGAGAATCGCCGCCCTTACAGGGGTGGATGTCCGGATCATGATCCCGAATAAACCGGACCACTTATTTGTCTACTGGGCCACATACTCCTACATCGGGGAGCTATTGAAAGCGGGAGTGAGGATTTATATTTACGATAATGGTTTCATACATGCGAAGACGATCGTCGTAGATGAAGCCATTTCGTCTGTCGGAACAGCCAATATCGATGTTCGGAGCTTCCGCTTGAATTTCGAGGTCAATGCCTTTCTATATGATCGCACACTCTCTGAAAACTTAAGTTCCGTGTTTATGGACGATAGTGAAAAGAGCAGGGAATTAACAATGGAAGGGTATCATCAGAGACCTTTGATGATCAAGGTGAAGGAATCTATATCAAGGCTCTTGTCCCCCATTTTATAGAAGGGGCGATTGGACATTGCCATAAGCAGATGGAAAAAGGCATAATAGAGATAATGCGTTATAGAGAGAGAGGGATTTAGATCATGAGTGTTCACAAAGAAATTTCCAAGCATTCCAACAAACAAAATCAGCTTGTTCAACAATTTATGATACTGGATGAGCAGAGGGAAAAAGCGATTGACGAAGTGGTTCAGCTTTGTTCTGCCGGAAAACCTTTTACAACGGACCGCATTAATTACATAACAAATGAAATCAATGACCTTGCAAGACGTGGGGTTGTCCCGCAAAGAAAGCTCGTTACGGCAGAAATGGTGAAGGAATATGTAGCGAGATTATCATAACCCATCTTCTACTTCAGGCAACACAAATAACCCTGATTCGTCTATTTCCACTCGGATGGTGAAGGCGGTTCAGGGTTATTTTAATTGAAAGAAGAACTCAGGCTTTTAATGCGCTATTCCACCCATCATATACAAACACGGGTTGTGAATCATTTTCGGCTCGTTCGATCACCACATAATTTTTATGGGCAACAACGGTTTGATCATCGGGTAAGTCCAGCGTCTTCGCGATTTCCCTATCCATTTTGACAATGACCGTATTTTCCCTAAGGGTTGTGACGACGCCATTGATGACATGTTTCTTTCTTCTGAATTGAACCGTATCCCCGAGATTGGCATTCTCTTTTGAGTAAACGAATGTATTTTCCATTTTCAAATCCCCTTTTTTAGTATAGTAAGAGTTCTCTTTTTAATTGAAAGAATTTTCTAATAATATTATTTTAACTTGTATTTATATAAATATCAATGAATGACTTATCGACTTATCCTTTTTGTACCACAATTTTATGAAGTCAAAACCTTTTGAGGTGTCTTTTTTTATTATGGATGTTTGCTGTGGCATCCATGGTCTTATATATACTTAGACATAAGATAAGGAAAATCCTTCCTTTTCTTTTATTTTGCATACAAAAAAGGCATCCAGGTGACAACTGGATGCCTGAGGAAGCTTTATTAATAGGCCAATGCGTTCTTTTTCTCTTCTTTCATGAGAACGAAGCAGAGGAAGATCCCTAATAGGGACAGTACGGCGAAGAATAGGTACACCGTGTATATCGAGTATGTTTCATAGATGAATCCGCCGACGAAGGTGCTGAACCAATTCCCGAGTCCGTTACCGATGGCCGAGTAGACGGTAACGGCGGTGGCCGTGATGTGAGCCGGTGTGATTTCTTTAATGTAACGAAGGCCGGCCGGAATGAATAGGCCAATGGCAAGACCCTGCATCACTGCTGAAGAGTAAACGAGCCATAGACTGGGTTCCGTAAAGTAGAAAAGCCAGCGGATCATGGAAGCGGCACCCGCTAATGCTGCTACGGTCAAGAGGCCGAATTTATCGATCCATCCTCCTGCGATCCTCATGAATGGCACTTCAGATAATACGGCGATCAAGAACGCGAGACCGATCCCGGCGTACGTACCACCTGAATCTTCCACAAATAATCCGAAGTACACATTGTTTGCAAGATTGGGGCCGAACACGAGGAATGTGACGGCCAGGAAGATCAGGAATTTTTTCATCGTGAATAATTCCTTCATCCCTGCTTTTAAATCAAGCTTCGCTGCCGCTCTCTCTTTAGGAAAACGGAAAGAGAGAAATCCGGATAGGACCAGGCAGATAAAGAAAGAGTAGAATATGATGGTCGGCCCGATGAATCCCTCCGAAAGCCTTCCCATGATAAAGACCGCAATACCGAATCCCAATGATCCGAACAGACGGATATTTCCGTAGTTATAGCGGACCTTACTCGTGTACTTCAAGCTGATGCTATCCGATACAGGGATGATGGCGCTTTGGAAGATCGCAACCAGAATCGCGACGATTAGCAACCCGTAGTAGAAGTCCATGAATAAGTAACCAAGTGCAAAGATACCCGCTATTAAAGAAGTCATTCCTAACACGAGGGTTGGACGATTCGTTGTGTCACTGACCATCCCCCATATCGGCTGGAAGAAAATCATCATGATGGGGCCCACAGACATGATGGTTCCGATCTGATATCCATTCAAGCCTACGCTTTCGCTCAAATAAACGCTGAGTAAAGGATATAAGCTGCCGACCCCAAAGAACGTCAATAAATAAAACCCTTGTAATGTAAAAATTTGATTTCGTACTGTTCTTTCCACTACCGTATCCCCCAAGATGTTTTTGTCTATCTTATAGTAGACCTTGACCGTTCAATTGTCTATGAGTTTATGCCTTTTTATGGATAAACTCATCGTTTTTAGCGGTGCTGGTGGCGAAAAAAGAGCATTCATGAGAGATTTCCGTTTGACTTTTTCGATTAAACCCTTTAAAGTATGGAAGTATATTTTAAATCAACTAAATAACATATCTTCTTATCCAGAGAGACGGAGGGACTGGCCCTGTGATGTCTCGGCAGCGGACTCGTTATGAGTGCTGTGCCACATCCAGCAAGCGTTATGCTTGAAAGATAAGAGGAGTGTTTCGTTTGAATGAAACCTCTTCTTATGTTGGAAGAGGTTTTTTTATTTGATTTTGACGACAAAGGAGTGTTAGGCATGCATCAAGAAAAAGGAAATTTACTGGCTTTATTGCCCTTGATCATATTTGTAGCACTGTTCCTCGGAGCAGGCATCATTTCAGGAGATTTTTATGCATTTCCTGTCCTTGTATCCATCATCATTGCAGCCGTTGTAGCCCTGTTGATGAACCGAAAAGAGACGTTGACGGCTAAGATTGAACGGTTCGCTAAAGGAGCCGGTCATCCCGATATCATGATTATGGTCTTTATCTTCTTATTGGCGGGAGCATTTTCAGGTGTGGCTGAAAAGATGGGAGCCGTTGATTCAACCGTCAACTTTGCCCTATCCGTCCTTCCAGGGAATTTAATCATTGTCGGTCTCTTCATCATTGCCGCTTTCATCTCCCTTTCTATGGGAACATCGATGGGAACGATCGCTGCCCTTGCACCGATCGGAGCAGGGATCAGTACTGGAACGGATATTTCAATGCCCCTGGCGATGGCAACCGTCATCGGGGGAGCGATGTTCGGAGATAACTTATCGTTCATCTCGGATACCACGATTGCAGCTGTTCGCACACAGAAAACGGAGATGAAGGATAAATTCAAAGTGAACTTCTTCATTGTACTGCCGGCAGCCATCATCACCATGGTGATCCTGTTGGTGCTGACAATGGGGAACCCATCCTCTGTCGGCGCGGAAAGCTACAATTGGATCAAAATTCTGCCTTACGTTGGAGTCATTATTGGTGCCCTTGCAGGATTGAACGTATTCGTTGTTCTATTAGGCGGTATCCTGTTAGCGGGAATCATTGGGTTTGTTGACGGAAGCTTTACGCCTGCCAGTTATTTCGGCAGTGTAGCCGATGGGATGACGGGAATGGCAGAAATCGTGATTCTATCGATCCTGATCGGGGGAGTGGTCGAACTCATCCGTCATAATGGAGGAATCCAGGCAATTCTTTATCACGCCACCCGCCGGATCAAGTCTCCCCAGGGAGCACAGCTTGCTACGGCAGGGTTGGTCAGTTCGACGAACCTATGTACAGCCAATAATACCATTTCAATCATCATTGCAGGTCCGCTTGCCAAGACACTAAGCGAAAAGTATGGTGTGGACGCCCGTAAATCAGCCAGTATCCTGGACATTTTCTCCTGTGCCGTCCAAGGCTTGATCCCATACGGGGCCCAGGCGCTGCTCGTGGCAGAGGTAGCCGGCATCTCACCGATCAGCATTATTCCATATGCTTTCTATCCTGTATTGATTGCGATTTGCGGACTGATTGCGATTCAATTCGCCCTTCCGAAGTTCACCCGTAAATCAGTCGCTGATGGAGATCCGGTTCAATCTTCATAATATGTTAAAAAGAGACAAATCCGTTTGGGTTTGTCTCTTTTTATGCGTCAGAGGTGATGAAATCGCTTGGTTCCAGGGTGACTTTCGGTTGTTGCGGCACTTTTAGATTTTATTGCAGAACTAAAAAAAGCAGATCCCGTCCCCGGGAGTCTGCTTTTCTTTTATAACAAATCATTCACATGATACAGCTTACCGCTTTCAATGTCCTTTTCCGTAACGAGATTCAATAGTGCATTCGCAACGGTATCCGTGCTGCGAAGCATCCCTTCTTCTTTGTAGCGCTGGAATGATTCGACGTCTGCGAATGCCTCTTTAGAGGAAGAACGGATCTCTCCCTGCATATCCGTATCCATCACCCCTGGACTGAAGGCAATGACCTGATGACGACTATGCTTGTGGGTAAGCTCGACGCTCACCGTCTCAGTCAGCATGTTAATTCCCGCCTTAGTCGCACAGTACGTACTCCACCCGTAAACGGGACGGCTCCCTGCCCCAGAGCTGATGTTGACCATGATCATTTTGGCGTCAGAACCTTTGGCTGCTTTAATCAATTCATTAGTGGCGATCATGGGAGCGAGCAAATTGACATGCACACTCGTCTCAAGTGCCCCATTATCCACTTCACCCGACGGATTGATCGGGTTCACCACTCCAGCATTTTGTACAACATATATTCTTTTGGCTTCAGAACCAAATACTTTTCTTCCGGCTTCACGGAAAACGGCTTCTGTTTGATCTGGTTGCGAAAGATCACAAGAAAGAAATTCATATGCCACTTCTTTTTCCCTGGCAAGCTTTTGCAAGCTGTCATTTTCCGAACGGGAAATATTCAGGACGCCGATGCCTTTATCTATAAAGAGCCTCGCCACCGATTCCCCTAAGCCTCTCGTTGCTCCCGTCACGATTGCATAATCCATATTGAATCATCTCCTTCTTACCTATTGATTATAAGGGAGAGTGTTCTTTACACAAAAAATTAAGCATCGGGTTAACAAAAGATTTACGAACGACCGATGATCAAGGCATGCTCTCATCAATTAAATGATACTCCGGTATCAAATCTGACAGTGGAACGATTGATGCTTTTTTCTCATAAAGGGGAAGGAACTCTTTTAACATGGTCGCCACCTTGATTCCTGTTACCCCGACATGTCCGATGGCTATCGTCGCTTCATCACTGTCTAATTCTTTTGAAAGGAGCCTCGCCTGCTTCCCGATGTGGTGGATCGTGTAGACGTCATCAAAAAACAATTCGTTTTCAAGATACGGTACCCCCAGCTCTTTCGCAAGCTTAGGGATGACGCTCTTCCCCGTCGTTTTGCTATCCAGGTAAAATAAACCCTTTTCTTTGCATATCTCCAGGACGATCCGCATGACCCGCTCATCCGCTGTTGCCTTCGAACCCATATGATGATTGACGCCCACTGCATAAGGCACTTCTTCTATCGCACCCTCCACTCTCTTTCTGATCTCTTCATCTGAAAGAGAAGTCGTGATCGCTCCCGGTCCCAGCCAGCTTGCCTTCCCGGACACCGGTTCCATGGGAAGATGGACGATGACCTCATGCCCTTTTTGATGGGCTTTTTCAGCGTCTGCTCTGGTCGTCGGCAAGAACGGCATTACAGCGATCGTCAACGTGACGGGCAGGCTCAGAATTTCTTCCGTTCCTTTCATGTCGTTACCCAAGTCATCGATCACGATCGCAAGCTCATTGTGATGAGCGGGAAGGGGAAGAATGTTTCTTGCTGACACTGTCGTTTGAATCGAAAAAGTCATAACTAAACAAATAAGCAGGATTTTCATCTCGTCACACTCCTTTTCCCTTTATGATGTCCATTTTGGGTAGGATATACGAATGGAGGTCCGTCCCTCTTATTTCATCCATAAAGAAAGCCCGGAAGCGTGGTTACGCTTCCGGGCTGGGAATGTATGAGGTCCGTCCCTATTCATCCCATGCTTTGGTGGGGCGGTCGCCTGGGTAGCCGTGAGTTTGTCGGTATGTTTTTCTTTGGGTGGTAAAGTCCCACCAGTTCTTGGTGCTTGATGGATGGTTGGCGTGGTGGACGACACATCTGAGGGAGTCTTCTACGCAGGGGTCCATCCAGACGCCGTATTTCTTTTCTAAATCGATGATGAGGTCTTCTCCCTTCTCATTCCTTATTTCTTCGAAGGTATAAAATCCAAGATCTTCTACGACATTGTGGGCCATACTGGGTCCAATGGAAGGGATCTGTTGAAAGATGGACATGCCGACTAGGTAACGGGATCTTTCCAACGAGATGTTCAGTTTATCTTGGAGACGTTCAGGTGAAAATCCATGGATATCTCCCAATCGTATCTTCTCTTTACGAAGTGCCGCTCTTTCTTTATCAGTCAGTGGAAGTTTCGGACTTTTTCTACTCACGCTCGTCTCCTCCTCTAGCCCTTGAATGTTTGCCTGCGGATGAATTGAAAGTCTTCGACGGCTGGACTTAGGGCTTTCTTTTTTACCAGTTTATGTTTCGTCTTGATCGGTTTGTTGTTTACCAGCACCCCGACTTTTGTTTGCTGGATTTCCTTGACCCCCTGTACGATCAGCTGCATGGCGATGATTGCGATCATGAAGGCAACCAATGGTGCGATGACGATCCAGTACTTGCCGGTCATGAGAGAATTCTTCGTGGAACTGATCAGGCCGGACCATTCAAACGTCCCTGACTTCGGTGGATCCGGCACCAGTCCGCCGGTTATGATCGTTCCCCCCAGGAAGAGATGGAATAAACCGAGATGGACGAGGATGAGCAACGTCTGGATGAACTGCTGCCCCCATATAATAAATAGTCGCGGAGCCAGATGAGGGAAAAGATGGGTCCAGAGCAGATGCTTATTGCTTCCCCCAAGAAGCTTCGCTGATAGCACGAAATCCTGCTTTCCCAACAGTTTCAATTCATTCCCGATTAATACGGTGGTCAAAGGCAATACGAGGATGGTTAAGACTACCGCTTCAAACACAAGTCTTTCTAAAATGGAGTGATCCCACCCTAAAACGGGCAACCCCCATAACACCGGTCTTAATAGAAGATACGCGATAAGACTCAGAGGCAGAAAATGAATGGAATCCACCATGCGGTCCAGCCAATTCTTCCTGCTTTCTTTCAGGTGAAAGTGATAGGCAATCCCGAGATAGAACCCGCCGATCACCCGCATAGAAGCAACAATCAGGGCAAATAGCAGGGTATACTTGGCTCCTACAATAAGCTGATCAAGAATACTATAACCAAAGAAGTCCGATCCGAGGATCATGTCCCCGAATGGTTTATGGGGAGGGGCACTGATGATCCTGCCCTCGTCATTTTTCATGAATTGAATTTGCTTTATCGGTTCTTCTTTTAACGTTGAATAGAGGAAACTAGCTGCAATCAAACCAAATATCACGCTGAACCCGATGGCAAACTTACCGTTATGCATATGCTGCCACCACAGCCGGCGGATGGTCGCAAGAAAGCGCCATATCTTCCATTCCGTCCATTTTGTTTTATCTCTTTTATATTTCGTGTGATCTTCACTGCTCTCATGACTGATCCACAGATATACTCCCTGATAGACAACAAAAAAAGGGGTGTAGATCATGATCAATGAGATGGCGATCACCATTGGCCTGAAATCTTGAATGATGTAATAGGTAATGCCTTTCATATTGAAAATCGTTTCAATGATGAATAGACTGGACAGCATTCCCCAAATGATCAGCTTTCCATGGTAAAAAAGGCTTGGTGAAATATTTTTCAACACATGGAAAAAGAGAATCCGCCCTTTCGACATCCCCTTACTCTGGGCAAATTCAATATGAGGCTTAAGCAGTTCCTCCTCCATAATGAACAGGAGGATACGAAAGAATGAAATCATCGGTATGATGGACAACGTAATCATCGGGGCAAGGAAGACCTTCTCTTCCCCATATTCTGCAAAGTTCATGAGCTCCACACCGAAATATTTAAAAACAGAGACGATCAGAAGCTGAAGCATGAAGGCGAACATCAAATCCGGCACCGTCTCCAAGAGGTTTAACACTTTCTTAAGGGCAGATGTAAGCGGGCGTGGTAAAAATATGGTGAAGACGGTCAGAATAAAGGCGATGCCAAGCCCTATGCCCAAGGCCCCTCCTATAATCTGGAGAGAATACAGATAAGGCCCCCAGAGCATATCAAGAAAATCAACGGTGACCCCCTTATATGAATAGCTCCAATTTGTCCCATCGAGGAAAACAAAGATAAATTTGATAAACTCCTCCATGTACCCTACAACATTATATAACCCTCTCTCCCTGAACACTTCAGGCGCTATACTTACAGCAAGAATGCCGATCAGGCCGAGAATATAATAAAAAATAAATCTAATTGGAAAGGCGAGAAGCTTCATATTCCGGTTCCCCTTTTTTCTCTTTTTCCTCAGTTTAATAGATATGTTAAAATTTTTCAATTTTATTTCAAGTCTGACAATTACATAACAAATAAAGCGACTCTTTTGATTTCAGAGTCGCTCTTCCACTTTTAAGCCAACAACCGGCTGGGCCTTCCTAAGTAAAAGCCTTGTCCGATGGTGATACCGATTTCCCTTGCCACCTGCATATCCTGCTTCGTCTCGATCCCCTCGAGGACGATCAAGGTATCTTTACCGTAAAATTGGCTGAAAAACGAGAGGAACCGCTGTTTCTTTTCATCCTGTGCCAGGTTAATGGCGAAATAACGGTCAAGCTTGATGATCTCCGGTTCATACTCGATCGATTTCTTTATGGAGGACGTACCTTGCCCGAAATCATCAATGGCATACCAGACACCAAATTGCTTCAGTTCTTTCAGGGACTCTTTTAATAAAGGGTTTTGCCAAAGCTCTTCCGCACTTGATTCATTAATCTCCAGCACAAGTCGTCCCTTGATGTCAGGGTGGCGGTTCATCAGATTTGAAAAATAAGTGTGAAAGCCCGGATGAAGGATCGTCGTAATATAAATATTCAGAAACAGCTTACAGTCCCCGATCCCATTTTCCGAAAAGCTTTCAATGGCTTTAGAAATCGACAAAGTATCCAGCTTGTACAGGATATTAGCCTTCATGGCCGATTGAAAGACACTTTCAGGATTTTCGTTATATTTATTCCGTAACAGTCCCTCATAAGCATAGAGGGTTCGATGCTCACCCATATCAAACAATGGCTGAAAATCATGATAGATTAAGTCGTCTTGAAAAATAGTAAAGATGTTCATAGGACCCCTATACTCTCTCTTTATTTTTTTTGCCATAAAAAAACCACACAAAAACGCATTCCCTCGCGTTCGCATGTGGTCGGTTGCGCTACTAGCTCCCCTAAATGTAAGCGCCCATCTATCATTTAGGTTCAAAGCCCCCAAGTCGAATTGTCAGTTTATGATGATATATGTCTTATAAGAAAAATATACCACAAACCTGGTACTTATGGGGTATATTTTCTTTAAATTATTAGAAAATTCATAAAGGAAAGGGTTACCTTGATACAAACGGATTGTCGCTAACCCAAAATCGCCACGGATAATCCCTTGCTTCCCCCGTGTTATCTATCCCTATCCGTTTTCCTTCTGAAATGCTGTCGGGCTGGTACCCTTTTGTGATCATGAGCGGCGGCTGTAAGAAGCTCCCTCCATAATCCTCCATGGTGATGCCTAATGCCTTTGTCAACTTGCCGGGTCCATTCGTCCAATTCTTCTTCACATGCCCGGGCCTTCTCGCTTCCATAAGCTCCTGCCCGTGAAGAGGCTCGACGGCTCTGATGAGGATCGCTTCAGGTTTCTCCCTCTTTCCGCTCACTACGTTCACCAGGCAGTGAGTATGCATGACGTATGTATAAATGCGGCCAGCTTCATGGAACATCACTTCCGTCCGTTTTGTGCGCCTGTTCCCGTAACTATGGGCGGCCCTGTCTATCGGCCCCATATATGCTTCTGTTTCCACTATATAACCTGAAGCGATTCCTTGCTCCGTTTCTTTCACTAACACACAGCCGAGCAAAGACTTGGCAAGCTCCAGTGTGGGCTGCTCGTAAAAGGAGGGGGGCATTGGTGTTTCGTTCATGACGTTTCACTTCCTTCTCAACGATGGTTCGGTCTCTATATAGCTATACCCCATCCTTACTGAACTAAATCTGAACACAATTCCAACCTATTTTTAACAGGATAAAGAATCCGACGGGCGTACATATTAAAGACTGTTACCAGCCATCTTTTCTTAGGCAAAACCATGTAAAATGGAGGAATCTTCATGAAAAAACGACTCTTACTATGTGCCGTCATCCCTTTTATGATGATGACTGGCTGTAATAACGATACCAATGATACACTCACTGATACCGAAAACGTGAATTACGATCCGGTTTCCTTTGGAAACGACTACCGGGAAGGAAGGGATGGATCTCAAGGAAATCAAACGGCCCTTCACCGCTTTATGGCTCCGATTGATCCAAACGGAGACTTGCGTGAATTCACCCATTTAGATCCTGGTGAAGAATACAGATTCGGTAATGAAGGGACACCTCAGCCGAACCAACCTGCCGGGGAGCCGGATACAGCCCAACCCGAACCTCCTGCACAGCAGCCCAAACAAAATGCTCAAACTTCAGATGCAAGCGGTTTTCAAAAGCAAGTCATTGACTTAACCAACCAGGAACGTAAGAAAAATGGACTCAACCCGTTAAAGATGGATGGTGAGTTAACCAATGTAGCTGAAATGAAATCTGAGGATATGAAAGAGCATGACTATTTCTCCCATACCTCTCCAACGTACGGTTCCCCGTTTGAGATGATGGAGAACTTTGGAGTGGATTACTCAACCGCTGCAGAAAACATTGCCGTTGGGCAGAGAACACCGGAATCAGTGGTGAATGCTTGGATGAACAGTCCAGGTCACCGCAAAAACATTTTAAACAAACAGGTCACTCATATTGGCGTAGGTACAGCCAAGGATGCGAGCCAGGGGATTTATTGGACACAAATGTTTATTGCGAAGTAAAGAGTAAGACCGGCCAATGCGGCCGGTCTTCTTTTCTTTCTTCTTTACGGGATTCTACAGGTTCACCTTCATGAATTTACACACGTCAGTAAAGCCCAATTTTTCATACAATTTAATTGCATGTTCATTAAACACATACACATTCAACCTTACTTCATCGTAGTCTCGATCCTTCAGCTCCAGAAGGGCTTGTTTTAACAACTTAGTTGCATGCCCCCTTCCACGGAACGACTTCTTTACATATACGTCATTGATCCATCCAATCTCTTTCGTGGTGATCCAATCAATACTCTTATCCACCTGTACCCATCCTGCTAACTGATCTTCCTCACGGACAACGAGGAAATAGGCTCCATGTTCGATAGAGTGACGATATGCTTTTTGCATTTCCTCCTTATGCCTTTCATATGGAACGCCTGTCGCTTCTTCCCGGTTCGCCCCCGCCATTTCAAATATTTCATCTATCTCAACTTCAGTAGCCACTCCAATTTCAACCGTCAATTTGTCCCCCTCTTTCATCTTTGTTCTGTCCCCAATTCCATTATAAGGGATATTCGTTCTACCACAGTCATTTATTTCTTGAGCTCTTCCGTCTCCGCCTCTGGTCTGACTCAAAAATAATCCCGTGGCTCATTGTGATGGTATCCGCTCTGGATTAAAATATAATTATCAAATGGAAAATCAAACCAAAGCGAGGGATTGAAATGAAAAACGCATTCGCCGTTATGATTGCGCTGCTTGCAATCGGGACGCTATTTGTCATCTTAAATGATAATACATCACTATTCGCAAAAGAAAGTCAGTCAGGGGAACGGATCGAAGTAACGAACAAAATCAAACAGATTGATCTTCATTTAGAAAGCAGTGACACAGAGGTCATACCTACAGACGAACATGAGGTCAAGGTTGATTATGAAGGAAAAGGCACCATGACATTAGCTCAAAATAGGGACACGATCAATGTCACGGTCAAGCATAAGTGGTATGAATGGATAGGATTCAATCGTAAATCAAACGTCACGGTTTATGTTCCGAAAGAATATGACCACAGCATGGACATCGATATTGGTTCCGGCAATCTCGTGATGGCGGGAGAATCCGGTTCAAAGAAGTGGAAGCTCGATGAATTATCCGTTGACATGGGGTCGGGGAATATGGAGCTGAAAAATATCGAGACGAACGTATTCGAACATGATGGTTCTTCCGGGGATTTGGTTGTCGATGCCCTCTCGACGAAGGATGGAAAAGTGGACATCAGCTCGGGAGATGTAGAATTAACGAATTATGAAGGTCCCTTGAAAGGCGACTTATCATCAGGAGAATTAACGGTCACCATGAATGCTTTAAAGGGAGACCTGAATGTTGATGTCAGCTCAGGTGGAGTAAATCTTGATTTACCGGAAGACGCGAGCTTTAAATTGAACGGGAATGCAAGCAGTGGAGACATTTCCTGCAATCTTCCTTTAAAGGATCAGAAGATAGACGCTGGGGATATTTCCGGGGTCGCAGGCTCAGGTCAATATACCATTGATGTGTCAGTGTCCAGTGGAAATGTGAATATATATTAAAGAAGAGTGCCGGGAACATCCCGGCACTCTTTCCATTATTTATGATGGAATGGACATTTTCCTTCAATCGGTTCCACATCGTCCCCAATAAAGTACTGCTTCCACTCACGATGTTCCGGGTCCCCATAATGACTGATATTGGGATGCTTCGGTAAGCCGTCCCATTTTTCGACCCGCTCTCTTACTTTTTCCCTGGACATGATACCCCCCTTGGACGTACCCTCCAATCCTTCAAAAATCCTTCTTGGCTGAAATCCGAGTACTAAGCTATTCCCAAGATCCCTCGTCTTTCGCTGCTTGTAGGCAGGAGCATTCCCAAACACGAAGAACGGTTCCCCTGCAAAGGAAAAAGCCCACAAATGATGATCCGGGTCCTCTGGGTAATCTTCTGGCCAATCCTCCTTATCCTCACCATGGAGAAACTGAAGGATTCTCCAGAAATAATCCCTGTAATGAGGGACGGACCTTTCCTCCCTTTCAGGTTCCACAAATAAAAAGAAGCCGTGACGGATCAGGCGCTCTCCTTCTGGTACATCAAACAGGTCGATGAACTCTTGTATCGTTTGGGGGAGATGCTCCCAATTGTCATGACTGATATAGGAATAGCGAAGCTCACCCTTCTTCTCTCCTGTCATACCAAAGTAACAAGGGAAAGTCCGGTCCGTTACCACCTCATGAAAATTCTTATATTCTTCTAGAACCCATTGAGGGACGATCTCAGGGTTTGTCATATCTTCTTTTGTCAGTAATAAACTGCTCATTGTCAATTTACCCACCTCACATGTATGTCGATGGTATGCTCTTCCCGAATTTTGACAGGTTAAAACAATAACTGACAAAAAACCACCATACTGCCATCTTAGAAAAAGGGTAAAGCGGAATCCGCTTTACCCTTTCTTTACCTCCGCCCCTAATTCCACGCCGAGTGCCACAATCGATTGATTGATCCTCCACACATAGTAGAGATGGTGAATGAAATCCACCTGCGATTTACGCCAGCTCGGCGCCTGGGTTTCAATTCTTTCCCGTTCCGGGCTTAAATCCCACATGACAGGATTGTTTTCCTTTTCTTTTAACAACTTCTGAAGTATTTCGATATTGTGTGAGATTTTCTCTTCCGTTTCCTTGAATGCGCTGCTGAGCTCTTCTGAAACCTTTGCCGGTACCTTCCGATGGGACGAGGCAAGCAGATGCTTCGCATAATAATTGATGGCGGTCACCACCGTGATCCACCGCCCTACTCCTGACCTTGTCATCGCGCCGGGTCTTTGGAGAAGAGATTGTGCCTCATCCTTGATCGCCTGAAGTTTCTGATCCAAATCAAAGGCCTGATCTGTTAATGGCTTGTCTTCTGGAATCGTAAAGGTGTTTATATAGGAAGAAACATACCCTTGCAGCTCGCTAAAGAAATCATCGAAGCTATCGGCGACTTTGTCTTTTGTCCTCTTTGGTAATACAAACGCAGACACCGTCAACGCAATCACCGCTCCCGCAATCGTATCAATGACTCTTGCCCCCATCAGTTGTATACTGATCCCGCCAAGGAGGAGATCATACATAAACGCTATCAGCATCGTAATGAATAAGCTCATCAGTGTATAGGAAACAGGAAAGAGATAAAAGGCGAGGAACAAGACCGCAAACAGTAGAAAAACTTCAAGCTGCGAGTTTCCGGTTACAAGGTTGGCCGCTCCGAATCCAAGTACGGCTCCTATCACTGTCCCGATCGATCGTTGGAAAGCCTTCATATACGTCCTGCCTACCGACTCAGTACCAATTTGAATGATAAAGGCCGTCAACAGGACCCAGTACGGCTGTGCAGGTGCAATCAGCTCACCGACAATGATCGCGAGCGTTCCCGCCACCAGCGCTTGTATCGCTTTGCGCGTGGAAGGTTTCAAACTCTTGGTCTCTTCCTCCGTCTCCTCTTTCCCTTCTTCTTTCAATTCACCATCATTCTCTGCAGGCGTCTCACGGTATTCCGGCACCTTCAATGATTCCTGGATGGTGATGGCCGCTTCAAGCACATGGTTGGCTATGGATTCGATCCGTCTTAGCAGATATACCCAGCCTTCTGGTTTTTCTTCCTGATTCAGGACCTCAGACAATAGCAGACGAAGGGCCTGGATCGCCTTTTCCGCCTCTTCAAGGGAACGGGGATCATAGTCCTGGGCCAGTACCTCGGCATCACGGAGGGAACGGAGGACCCATACGAGCAGGCGTCTAAGCTCCATGACCTCCAACGCTTCCAGGTCCTTCAACTTCTTCAATGAATCCGTCAGCGTCTGTATGAGCATCTCTGTATCAAAGACATATAAACGGAGCTGTGACGCTTCGATACCCGGCCAAAGCTTCTTTAAATCATTCTCATTAATATCACCCGCTACGCTTCTGGCATACTCATTCAGCCTTCTCACATTGCGGTCCAGTTGCTTTCTGCGCTTGTTGCTCGTCTCCGGGTCCTCTATCATCTTCATCAAGATTGTAAACGTCAAGTTGGATTGAATATGAAACGAACGCATGCTTCTCCTTAACATATGGACAGAGTCCTTGAAGATGATGAAGTTATAAAGGAACGCGAACACGACCCCTATGACGATCCCAAGGTAAAACCATTCAAGATGGGCCACATCCAGCTGTAGGATCGACGATATATAAATTGACATAAACCCTGCCATTCCCATGGAAAAATAGCGGATGGCAAAGCGTGAAAAGTAAAAAGCGCTAAAAATAACCCCTACCAACAGGACGTTCACCACAAGACTGTAATGAGCAAAAGCAGATCCCAGTGTAATCCCGGCTGCCACTGCGACACCGACCAACAGGGTCGTGATCTTCTTTTTCCCGGTCGTGTCATCCATGACGACAAAAATGCCAAGCATCCCCACCATCCCTGACACAATCGCCGGGGTGATGGATGGATGATCAAAATGCTTCAGTAAAAAAAGCATCGTAAAGACAGACGATACCAAACTGATCGTTGCTTTTCCCGCCTGCTGAAACCTTTTTCGGCCCGGGTCGGACGCAAGGATCCTCCCCAGCCATATATGCTGTCTATGTAAATGTTTCATCTCTCATCAAACCCTTATCTACGCACCGTTTTTCATTCTCTTTTATCGTACCCTTTCCAATAAAAAAGTAACCTGGACTGCGGAAGGCAGCAGGTTACTCTATTTCGCTGGTGCACGAAGAGAATGGAATCTATTTGTATGATTATAAGGGTTTTAGGTGGTTGGGTAAAGGAAAGTGCTTGGTTAAACTCTCTATACCTGTAGGTCTATACACACATCTTACAATTACAATACAATTCTAATTTTCCAAAAATTGAGAGAATAGTATCAAGGGAAGTTTCGTCTCAATACAGAATCCACTAAGTAACCGAAATCTTCCGCAACAAGTTTGACGGGATGTTTCAACTAATAGGAGGGTTCTAAATGAATATGAAGCGTTTGACGAAGCGAATCACAATGGGGGCCATTGCACTTTTATGTACAGTCGGGATCGCATACCCTGCCTCTGCACAAGGAAACAATCTTTTGAAGCAGGATCCTAAAGGGGCTTATGTCCCATCCAGTGCACCTGACCTATCAAAGCTCCAATCCCAGCCTCTTTCCATGAAAGTCCAGAAGAAAAATGAGGATGCACTGGGACCTGTTAATCCTTCCTATACCATCGATGTTGACTATGACTCTGCCACTCATAAGGCGGAAGGTACGTTGGAAGTATCCTTTAAAAACAACATTAAAACCAACTTGAGTGAATTGTATTTTAATCTATGGGGAAATGCCGATGTCTTTAAAGAGAATGGCGGCGGGATGGAAGTATCCGATATTAAAGTGAACGGGAAAGAAACAACATCTGAAGTGAATGCTACCACGTTACATATCAAGGAGCTTTCGTTAAGCAAAAATAAAAAAGCCACCGTCAGCATGCATTTCGAAGTAAGCCTGCCGGAACAACAGGACCGGTTCGGATGGTACGGCGACACGGTTTCCATGGGGAACTGGTTCCCCATCCTGGCCGTATTTGACGACGAAGGATGGAATGTAGATCCTTATTACCCATATGGCGAATCCTTCTACTCTTTATCAGGGAAATATGACGTAACCGTTACAACCGACAAAAATCAGGTGATTGCGGCTACTGGAGAAGAAGTCGGCAAAGTAAAGATTTCAGGTGATAAAGCCACCCACCGCTACAAAGCCAAGGATGTACGTGATTTCGCCCTGGAAATGAATCCGAATTACCGTGTGATCTCTACTGAAGTCAACAATATTAAAGTGAATGTCTATTATTCTGAAGAACATTCCAAATATGCTGCCGCCCTTCTTGAATCCGGAGAAGATAGCATCAAGCTCTTCAGTGAAAAATTCGGTAAATACCCTTGGCCTGAGCTTGATATCGTCACGATGGAAGGCTGGTTCGGCGGGATGGAGTATCCACAGCTTGTGATGATCAGCCTTGCAGGAGACCGTCCACTTGATTGGGCCAAGTCCGTCAACGCTCATGAAATCGGTCACCAATGGTTCTACGGTATCATTGGGAATAACGAATACGATGAGCCGTGGCTCGACGAATCCTTTGCCAGTTTCGCCGCCGCTTTATATGACGGGGAACTCGATTCACTTCAGGTAGAACCTACCGAAGATTCTTACTATCATCTCTCCAGCCAGATTTCCGATTTCACTGCTAGAGTGGAAGAAGGGGGAATCGGTGCCTATTATTATATGATCTACAATTACGGATCCAGCACTATCAATGATCTAAGGGAACTTCTCGGTGACGAGGCGTTTTATTCCGCTATGCAAACCTACTTCAAGCAGCAAAAATTCGGGATCTCCACCACTCGGGACTTTATCAGGTCCATGGAGAAATCTACGGGAAGAGATTTAATGCCGTTCTTCAGGGATCACCGGGTGCTGCTTTCAGATCAGGAATAAAAAAAACCCGGTCAGCCACATGGGCTGACCGGGTTTCATCTATCCAATCCTTACTCAACCGTAACAGACTTAGCCAAGTTACGCGGCTTATCTACATCACAATCGCGGTGCAGGGCAGCATAGTAAGAAATCAGTTGTAATGGGATGACAGAGATAAGAGGTGATAACAATGGATTAACCTCTGGGATGACGAAGCGATCTTCTTCGTCTTCTAAGCCTTTCATGGAAATGATACAAGGGTTTGCTCCACGAGCGACTACCTCTTTCACATTTCCTCTGATGCCTAGGTTTACTTCTTCCTGTGTTGCAAGGGCAACGATCGGTGTACCTTCTTCGATAAGGGCGATCGTACCGTGCTTAAGCTCTCCTCCGGCAAATCCTTCTGCCTGGATATAAGAGATCTCCTTCAGCTTCAAAGCGCCCTCAAGACCTACGTAAAAGTCCAGTGAACGACCGATGAAGAAACAGTTACGAGTCGTTGATAGGTATTCGCGTGCGATATCTTCAAACTCTTCTTTCGTATCACAAAGTGCTTCCATTGCCGTAGCGACGATACCAAGCTCTTGAACAAGGTCAAAGTCCTGATTGTTCCCACATGCCTGACCGGCAACGTGAGCAAGGATGGCAAGCACCGCAAGCTGAGCCGTGTACGCTTTCGTTGAAGCTACAGCGATTTCAGGTCCTGCATGAAGAAGCAATGTGTAATCCGCTTCACGTGACAGGGTAGAGCCCGCTACGTTTGTGATCGTCAAAGCCTTATGGCCAAGCTCTTTGACTTGCACCAGAACGGCACGGCTGTCTGCTGTTTCACCACTTTGAGAAATGAAAATGAACAATGGTTTCTTAGAAAGTAATGGCATATTGTAGCTGAATTCACTTGCTACATGAACTTCAACAGGAATCCCTGCACTCTTCTCGATGAATTGCTTTCCAACCAGACCAGCGTGGTAGCTCGTTCCACACGCAATGATGTAGACACGATCCGCTTCTTTCATCGCACCGACAATCGGCTCATCGATGTGAAGCTCGTTGTTCTCGTTTTGGTAAGCCTGGATGATTTTACGCATCACTAATGGCTGCTCGTCGATTTCTTTCAGCATGTAGTGAGGGTATGTGCCTTTTTCAATATCACTGGCATCAATTTCAGCCGTATAAGGAGCACGTTCCATTACTTCACCGATCAGGTTTTGAATTTCAACCTTTTCCTTCGTTACGATGACCATTTCTTTATCCATAAGCTCAACATATTGATCCGTTACTTGAATCATCGCCATAGCATCACTTGCTACAACGTTGAAGTCTTCTCCAAGACCGACAAGCAGTGGACTTTTGTTTTTCGCTACATAGATCGTTTCATCATTCTCAGAATCTAAAAGGGCAATCGCATAGGAACCTTTAAGAAGCATCAGCGTTTGACGGAATGCTTCCTCTACCGTATTTCCTTCTTCCACGATCTTTTCGATCAGCTGTACGATGACTTCTGTATCCGTATCACTTTTGAACGTTACGTCTGTCAGGTATTCGCGCTTAAGTTGGGAGTAGTTTTCGATTACTCCGTTATGAACGATCGTGAATCGGCCTGAATTACTTTGATGAGGGTGAGCATTCACCTTGCTTGGTACACCGTGGGTAGCCCAGCGAGTGTGACCGATACCAGTGTTGCTCGATTCGTTATCATCCACGATTCCGCGAAGGTCGGCAATACGACCCTTTTCTTTGAAGACATGGATGCCTTCATCGTTTTGAACGGCGATGCCTGCAGAGTCATAACCGCGGTACTCAAGCTTTTCAAGACCTTTTAAAAGAATTTCCTTTGTATCTGAATTTCCAATATATCCAACAATTCCACACATAATTAATATATCCTCCCTGAACATGCAAGGGGGCAAGAACTCATTTGGGGACAACTTGCCCCCTTATCTCTGTTTGTCATTAGTTTTTTAGCCACTTTTTTTCATCCCTTTGTGCGTTAAGTTGCCTTAACGTTTTAAGGAAGAAACTTTCGGTTCGGTGACATATGCGAACCGGGAGGCATCCGCCGAATGCTCGATAAACCTCCACCTCGTCAACTGAACGATTCTTGTCGTATCCATCGCTCAGCCCTGGCGCTTTAGTTAAATGTATTACCAACTATCCACCTTTCATTCTTGACTACCATTTCCATTTTATTTGAAAAACGAAAACAAAATCATCATACACCAGCGGGTTTCCCTTCGTCAACAAAAATCTGACAGCGATAAAGAGTTGTTATCACTTTGTCATGTTCCCGACACAGATCGGGTCTAAACCCCTCCTGTGTAAAATGACTCTACTCATTAAATATGCACAAGGGGGATGAATTGACCCCTTGTGCATGGAAAATCAACTATTCGTTAAGGCCCATTTCCTCATCTACGACTTGTACAATTTCATTTACATATCGCTCACACAACTCTTCCGTAGGCGCTTCTGCCATGACGCGAACCAGCGGCTCTGTCCCGGAAGGACGGACAAGAATGCGGCCATTTCCGTTCATTTCCTCTTCGACCTTTTGGATCACGTTTTTAACCGTTTCGTTATCCGTGACATGATGCTTATCCGTCACCCGGACATTCACAAGCTTCTGAGGGAACTTCTGCATTTCCCCGGCAAGTTCCGATAAGGATTTACCTGTCACCTTCATGATATTCACAAGCTGAATGCCTGTTAAAAGACCGTCACCAGTTGTGTTGTAATCAAGGAAGATGATATGCCCCGACTGCTCTCCGCCGAGTGTATAGCCGTTTTTCTTCATTTCTTCTACCACGTAGCGATCTCCTACAGCCGTTTGAATGCTTTGGATCCCATTCTCTTCAAGCCCTTTATGGAAGCCGAGGTTACTCATCACAGTAGATACGACGGTAGACTGTTTCAACTGGCCTTGTGATTTCAAATACTTACCGCAGATATACATGATTTGATCTCCATCCACGATCTGTCCATGCTCATCAATGGCGATGATCCGGTCTCCGTCCCCATCAAAGGCAAGACCCAGGTTTGCCCCTTTTTCCTTCACCATTTCAGCTAAGGTTTCAGGGTGTGTCGATCCAACGCCTTCATTGATATTCAGTCCGTTCGGTGATGCTCCCATAGTGGAAATGTCGGCATCCAGGTCAGCAAACAGGTGAGTGGCAAGGGCGGATGTTGCACCATGTGCACAATCTAACGCAATATGTAAACCATCGAAATCTTCGTCCACTGATTGTTTTAGATACTGCAGATACTTCTGACCGCCTTCGAAATAGTCACTAACCTGCCCAAGGTCTCCACCAACCGGACGAGGCAATCCGTCAACGGTTTGATCCAACAGATCTTCAATTTCACTTTCCTGGGCATCCGACAACTTGAATCCGTCCGGTCCGAAGAATTTAATCCCATTATCAGCTACCGGGTTATGAGAAGCAGAGATCATGACTCCTGCCTGAGCTCCGAGCGCCTTTGTTAAGTATGCGACTCCTGGAGTGGAAATCACGCCTAAGCGCATCACTTCTGCACCGATTGACAGAAGTCCCGCTACAAGAGCGCCTTCGAGCATATGCCCGGAAATACGAGTATCGCGCCCAATCAATATTTTGGGACGCGTAGCATCCTTTGTCAGAACATATCCACCGAATCGTCCAAGCTTAAAGGCTAATTCCGGTGTTAATTCTGTATTCGCTACGCCTCTTACTCCATCCGTTCCAAAATACTTACCCATTGTCATTCTCTCCTTTTTACAGCTCTTATGCTGATGTGTTCTTTTCTTTGATTTCTACTTTTACCGTTTTTTGTGAAAGGGTCCATTCAACATTCTCCGGCCCTTCTGCTTCAATTTCCACCTCATGTTCACCGGGCTCGAGCCCTGTAAGGTCGAGAGCGAGGGAGAAGTCTTCTTTCTTCACTTTACTCACTGCTCCATTCTGGCCTTTCAGTGCCACATCCACTACCCCGCCTTCAGGTGCTGTGATGGTATATTCATATTCGTCAGCCAATCCTTCAGGTTTGATCTCGATCCCTGACAAGCTCTTCTCCTCGGTTGTGTTCACATCAATCTTGACTTTCACTTCTTCGGGAGCGACTTTATTCAACCCATCCTGAAGGTTAAGGGGTACAGTAATGGTCGAATCCTTCGTGATCTTGGAAAGATCGACTTCTGCCAGGAGTTCTTCTACTGTATCCAGTACGTCCTGTCTGCCAAAGATCGTTGCTTCCTTAGGTTCAACTGAAATCGATTCAAGGGTAGTCCCTTTTGGAAGACTGCCTGTTTCCTTAATTGTGACTGGTACGTTTTTACTCGGGTTCACGACCGATACGGTCACATCCACCACTTCAGGGTCTACCTGCACATTCAATTTGTTGTATTCACGGTCAAGCACCTGTACCCGGGCTTCCCTTGTCACATTTTCATTGATCTCTTCATCCACATCAAGGGTGGCAATCACATATGCAATCCGTTCTACTTCATTCTTCGAACCCGTCACTTTCACGGTTTTCGGATCCACTGCGAGCCCTTCTGCCTCATACCCATTTGAAAGAATACTCTCATTGAATTGAGGTTCAATCGTAAATTCTTCCGTGACCTTTTCCTGGACCGAAATATTGGCGAATTCAGGATCAAGTTTCACTTTTAATTTATCAGAAATATTTTGGGTCTGGATCTCGACTTGATGTTCACCAATCTCTATATCATTTAAATCCACGTATACTTGAAAATCCTTTAATGTTTTCGTCTGCTGCACAACGGCTTTTGGCCCTTCCACGGTCACGTTCACCGTATCCGGCAGCCCTGACACTTCCAGGTTCTCACTATCATAGAATACTTCAAGCGGGACATCCTGGATCGTTTCAATCGAAGTCTGAGAGGTACCGTTATTATTGTTAGCCGTCTTCTGAATGTTGTCAAAGTTAACCGACAGATACAGAATAAAGGCTAACATGAGGCCGACGATACGCATGAACCAACGGCTTTCCATGAATTTATCCATTTTCTTTCTTCCCCCTAAAGCTCCATTTCGTCGAGGAAGCATTTGTTTTATCTCCAATGAGCTCTAACGTAAGAATTTCCTTGAAGCGCTCCAGAGAGAGGTCGCGATGCAACTCTCCATTTTTCGTAATGGAGATAGCTCCCGTTTCTTCTGACACAACAATGGTGATACTATCCGTCACTTCACTCACACCGAGTGCCGCTCTATGCCTTGTTCCGAGTTCCTTGGAAATGAAGGGGCTTTCGGACAAAGGAAGGTAACACGCGGCGGCCGCGATCTGGTTCTTCTGTATAATCACCGCTCCATCATGAAGGGGCGTATTTGGGATGAAGATGTTAATGAGCAACTGGGACGTGATCTTCGCATTGAGTGGTATACCGGTTTCAATATAGTCACTCATACCCGTTTCCCTCTCAAGGGTCAGGAGGGCTCCGATCCGACGCTTCGCCATATAACTTACGGCTTTTGTCATCGATTCGATCATCTGTTCCTGTTCTTCTTCTTCCTGAAGCCCCGTTCTTGAGAACAAGCGGCCCCGTCCGAGCTGTTCAAGGGCTCTCCTCAGTTCAGGCTGGAAGATGATGATGATGGCCAGGAACCCCCACGTAAGGGCTTGTTCCATCATCCAGCCGAGAGTATCAAGACCAAAAATACTACTCAGGCCCCTGACAATGATGATGACAAAAATACCTTTTAATAATTGTACTGCTTTCGTTCCTTTTATCAGCATGATCAGTTTATAGATTACAAACCAAACAACGAGTATATCTACTATATCAGAGACATAATCCAGCGCGGAGTAATCCGAAAAAATATCGATAAACGGCATATTACATCCTCCAATAGCTTAATCGAAAGCGTAAGCCGCCATGTGTGGCTTCTCCATTTTCGTAACGTTCTTATTATAGCACATTTTATCACTCTCAAATGAAAGACACCCACGGCCTCATGATTCTTTTTTTCTCCTCATGGACTCACGTTTTTGCATAAAAAAACTGACACGAATATCCGTAGTGTCAGCCCTTTAGGGACGGACCTTATGTTCCATCCCCTCTATTTTATCCTACTTTTCATCAAGTTGCGAATTTCCCCAATCCAACGTGTCTTTAGCCCCTTTTTTAATTTGGTACCAAAGCCACTCAAACGCTTCATCGATTTCGTGAATGTCCCCTGTCACACTGCCTGCGGAAGCCAGATATTGTTTACCATTGATGACCGTGACATTTCCCGTTACTTTTCCTTCTATTTTCACATCGCCATTCCGGACGGTCAAATCTCCCTTTACCTCTTCCCCTTCAGGAACGACCACCGTATGGTCCTGAACGACTAATTTGTCATTTTTCGTAAATGAAAAGGCCTGATCATCATTCCATGAAGCAAGAAAACTCCCGGTCATGAAAATGAAGAATAATGCAGCAGCCGTGAGCAGCGGGTGGTGCCGGAACCATCTCTGTACGCCCACCTTCTTCTTCTCTTTCGGTAATCTTGACATGACTTTATCTGTAAAGTCTGCAGGAGCACTGATGTGGGATGTGCTCTGTACAAACGCAATCGCTTTTTTCAATTCATGAAAGTGGTGCTGACACTCACTGCATTCCTGCAAGTGATGCTTCAGCATTTCTTCTTTTTCCCTGGTTAAGTCTCCATCTAAATAATCGTGCATATACTCGATGATTTCTTCAGGACAAGGTTTCATGTTCACTCACCCTCTCTACAGTGATCGTAATTGTTTTCTGAGAGCTTCACGCCCTCTATGTACTCTCGTTTTAACCGTTCCCAGGGGCAAATCCAGTATTTCGCTGATTTCCTGAAGCGGGAGCTCTTCAATGTATTTTAAAACAATGACCGATCGGTATTTCTCAGGCAACTTGGAAATTTCCTTATGTATCGTCTCCTGCAGCTCCATATTCTCGACTTCATCTTCCGGGAGCTGAACATCGGCAGCCACCTGTGAGTACATCGTCAAACCTTCTGTCCCTGCCACCTCTGCATCGAGGAAGTAATCCGGCTTCTTCTTCCGTATCCGGTCGATACAGAGATTTGTCGCGATCCGGAACAGCCAGGTCGAAAACTTTCTCTTTTGGTTAAAGGTTTCAATATTTACATATGCCCTGATAAACGCCTCTTGAGCTATGTCCTCTGCTTCATGACGATTCCCAAGCATCCGGTAGCAAATCTGGAACACTTTATCCTTATAAAGCTCGACCAATTCTGCAAAGGCGTTCTGATCACCTTTCAATACTTGTTTTATCCTTTTGTTCACTATTGCTTCCATTTCACAACCTCCGCTCTATGCGGCTATATTTATATACGTAAAACCCGATCAAAAGGTTTCAATTTTTTTATATTATTATCCTAACAAATTTTTAAGGAAATGTGTTTACAATTATTAGAAAAGGGGTATAAAGGAACTAATTATTTCTATTGCGGGAGGATCTCGAAATGAGGGGAAGAATGAATGATTTATTATTTCAAATTGAAGACTGCCGTCGCCAAATGGTCGAACTAGCATTAAAGTCTTCCTTTGCCGATGAGCAAGTAGTTGATTTGAGTACTCGTCTTGACGATCTGTTAAATCAATATCAAGTGGTCAAGCACCATTGAAGAGAAATAGAGGAAGGCTGGAAGCCATAACGGGTTCCAGCCTTATTTTTTTACCCGATTATAGTAATTTCTCTCCAAAAAGAGATCCCATCAACGCAACAGCAACCGTAGCCGTTTTATTCTTCTCATCCAGGATAGGGTTTACCTCTACGAATTCAGCAGATGTAATCAATCCGGACTCCTCAAGCATCTCCATCGCCAGATGACTCTCCCGGTAGCTGATCCCTCCAAGGACAGGAGTTCCGACACCAGGGGCATCACTTGGATCTAATCCGTCCAGATCAAGGGATAGGTGGACGCCATCGGTCCTTCCCTTCAAGTAGTCAATGGACTCTTCCATTACCTTCGTCATACCAAGGCGGTCAATTTCATGCATCGTATATACTTTAATGCCTTTTTCCTTGATTAACTCTCTTTCTCCTTCATCTAAAGAGCGTGCTCCAATGATGACAATGTTCTCAGGTTTAATTTTCGGAGAGCTTTGACCGATACCCGTTAAATCTTCGTGACCGATGCCAAGGCTCACCGCGAGTGGCATTCCATGGATATTACCGGACGGTGACGTATCCCCCGTATTCAAATCACCATGGGCGTCATACCAAATCACACCTAAGTTCTCATAATGAGGGGAAACGCCGGCCAATGTCCCGATCGCTATACTGTGGTCCCCTCCAAAGATCAATGGGAAATCCCCGCTGCCAATGACGTCATTCACCTTACCGGCAAGGGTTTCACTCGCTTCAGCAACCGCTTTCAAATTTCTTAAATTTGTATCGGGATTATTATGTACACGCTCAGCCTGACCAATCTCGATATCGCCGAGATCATTGATGTCATATCCGAGATTTTCAAGACGCTCCACAATTCCTGCATAACGGATCGCACTCGGTCCCATGTCAACACCTCTTCGCATTTGACCTAAATCCATCGGTACACCAATAATAGAAATGTTCTTCTTCATCAAAAATTCCCCCTATTCAAAATATAAGTTCTACCCCTATTGTATCCATAGATGCCCCGATGACTCAACTGGACAGGATTGTGCATATATATGCGTGTGCAGAAGGGCTTTTTGGTGTTGGTTGTAAGATTATGTAGAAGAGCGGGGAGTATTGGAGGGAGACTGAAGAGTCGATTTGGGGAAACAGATTATTTACCGATCATTTTCATGAGAATGATTTGAATTCTCTTATGCACGATAACAAAAAAACCTCAAATCCCAAAAAGAGATTCAAGGTCTGATCATGTCTTATGTAAGGTTATTTTATTCACTGATAATTCTATGTTGCTACCCCAAAAATCATTGGTGGAGCCTAGCGGGATCGAACCGCTGACCTCCTGCGTGCAAAGCAGGCGCTCTCCCAGCTGAGCTAAGGCCCCATATAGAGAAGTTCTCACACCTGGAGATGTGAGAACATGTGTGATGAGCCATGAAGGACTCGAACCTTCGACCCTCTGATTAAAAGTCAGATGCTCTACCAACTGAGCTAATGGCTCGTAATGGCTGGGCTAGCTGGATTCGAACCAACGCATGTCGCAGTCAAAGTGCGATGCCTTACCGCTTGGCTATAGCCCAATAATAACGTAAATGGCATAAAAAAGGGACATTTATAGGATGTCCATTTTACACTGAAATATACAAAATGGTGGAGGGGGGCAGATTCGAACTGCCGAACCCGAAGGAGCGGATTTACAGTCCGCCGCGTTTAGCCACTTCGCTACCCCTCCAGCTAAATCAAATGGTGCCGGCAAGAGGACTTGAACCCCCAACCTACTGATTACAAGTCAGTTGCTCTACCAGTTGAGCTACACCGGCATATTAAACTGGAAATAAAAATGGTGGAGGATGACGGGATCGAACCGCCGACCCTCTGCTTGTAAGGCAGATGCTCTCCCAGCTGAGCTAATCCTCCGATATGTAAAATGTATTCCCTTGAAAGAAAATGGTGACCCATACGGGATTCGAACCCGTGTTACCGCCGTGAAAGGGCGGTGTCTTAACCGCTTGACCAATGGGCCGGTGTATCAAAAAAATAGAAAAGCTTCCAACCGGGCTCGAACCGGTGACCTCTTCCTTACCATGGAAGCACTCTACCTGCTGAGCTATGGAAGCAATGGCTCCGCAGGCAAGATTCGAACTTGCGACCGATCGGTTAACAGCCGATAGCTCTACCACTGAGCTACTGCGGAATGATATAGCCTGGCGACGTCCTACTC
>NZ_NTUP01000022.1 GCF_002561455.1 Bacillus sp. AFS015802
ACCAACTGAGCTAATGGCTCCTAAAATAAAAAAAAGACACAAAACAAAAAACCAATGGTGCCGGCAAGAGGACTTGAACCCCCAACCTACTGATTACAAGTCAGTTGCTCTACCAGTTGAGCTACACCGGCATATTAAACTGGAAATAAAAAATGGTGGAGGATGACGGGATCGAACCGCCGACCCTCTGCTTGTAAGGCAGATGCTCTCCCAGCTGAGCTAATCCTCCGAAATATGTATCGCCTGGCGACGTCCTA
>NZ_NTUP01000023.1 GCF_002561455.1 Bacillus sp. AFS015802
TCCACCCCGCGACGATATAAGATATGAATGTGAATATGGAGGAGGAAGGGGGATTCGAACCCCCGCGGGCTGTTACACCCCTGTCGGTTTTCAAGACCGATCCCTTCAGCCGGACTTGGGTATTCCTCCGTATAATGGACCCTGTAGGACTCGAACCTACGACCGGACGGTTATGAGCCGTCTGCTCTAACCAACTGAGCTAAGGGTCCTTATAAATCGTGCGTTATGTATGAAGTAATAGCGGCGGAGGGGATCGAACCCCCGACCTCACGGGTATGAACCGTACGCTCTAGCCAGCTGAGCTACACCGCCACGAATCTAATATGCTTTTGGTTTTCTTGAAAAACCATTGAAGTTCATTTTACTTCCGTAAATAAACTTGGTGGAGCCTAGCG
>NZ_NTUP01000024.1 GCF_002561455.1 Bacillus sp. AFS015802
CTACCCGCCGGAGCTGGACAGGTAGAAAAGCGGAGCCGACTGGGTTGGCCCGACAAGCATAAGATGAATGGGCCGGGAAGGCGTTTTTTGCCTTCATGGACCATTTAACTTATGACCTCGAGGGCCAAGGAGGCGGAGCTGGACATGTAGAAAAGCGGAGGGGCTTTGCCCAGAGGCGACAAGCATAAGGCGAACATACCGGAAAGGCGTTCTTTGCCTTTTTGGTATGTTTGACTTATGACCTCGAGCCTCTAAGCCCCGGAGCTGGACATGTGGAAAAGCGGAGGCGGGTTGGTCAGGTCCGACAAGCATTTCTGGGAA
>NZ_NTUP01000025.1 GCF_002561455.1 Bacillus sp. AFS015802
CTTTTTCTGTGAAAAGAATTAGTACAGTAATTATGAGTATAGTTCTGGTTCGTAACGGTCATCCTATAACCAATTGAAAAAAGCCAATAAGAAAGCAGGGGTACCTGTGGGAGGGTATCTATGTATAAGTTTATTTGGTTTTGTCTATACTAACTGGTTTTAGGTTCTAAATAGTATTCCTTGTTAATTAACATGGAATAAATGATTCTAAGCATTCGATGCGACATCGCAACGAGTGCTTTTTTCTTTCCTCTTCTGGCGGCGATCGACCAATACTTCGCAGCTAACCAACGATTCCGACATTTGGATGCAGCCCATGCCGCCTCACACATTGCCGATTTAATATGTGGATTTCCTTTTTTGGTCTTCGTGCTTTTTCTTTTTCCTGCACTTTCATGGTTTCCAGGAGAAACGCCTGCCCAGGAGGCAAGGTGTTGCGAAGTAGGAAACTGACTCATATCACTGCCAATTTCGGCAATGATAATTGCCGCTGTATCTTTTTTGATTCCAGGAATGGAGACGAGTAAATCCATTTCTTCTCTATACTTTTCCAATATGGAATCAATTCGTATATCAATGTCTGAAATAAGCTTCTCTAGTTGTTGAATGTGGAGCCAAGACTGGCTAATTAGAAAGCGTTGATGGTCATTAATGGTCCCGAATAGCGAGTCTGTGATTTTTTGTTTTTTGGCAGCCATACTTCCATGAATACTACGTTCCACATCCTCTGCATCGACATAACCTTGTTCCACAAGACGTTCTAGAAGCTTTCTTCCAGAGACTCCAAAGACATCTGATATGACAGAGCTCAGCTTGACATTTGAGGATTCCAGTACCTTTAGGATTCGATTCTTCTCCGAAGTTAAGTGACCAATCCACTTTTTCCGAAGGCGAGTTAAATCCCTCAGTTCCCGAATATCCAAAGGTGGAACGAAACTTTTTTCAATCAATCCATGACGCAGTAACTTGGCAATCCATTCGGCATCGGAGACATCGGTTTTTCTCCCGGGTACATTTTTGATACGCTGAGCATTTGCCAAGGTAATATCAAAAAACTCCTCTAAAATATTGAAAACAGGCTTCCAATAGATTCCAGTACTCTCCATGGCAATGTGAGTGACCTCGTAATCCTCCAGCCATTTTAATAGACGGAAGAGATCTTTCGTTAATGTAGGGAAAGTTTCCGTCACTTTCATTTGATCTTCATCCTGCTTCCCGGTTAGCACACAGGCAACAATGGTTTCTGAGTGAACATCCAAGCCGGCACAACGTTCAATAAATACGTCCATAATGAATCTCCTTTAATAAGATCACAACCAGGTGAATGGATTTGAAAAATAGGCATTTTTCTGTCCGTGGTCATCTTTCCTTGAAAAGAGCCAACAAAGGGTTGATCACCAAATCCATTCAAACAGTTTTTTATACAGGGTTTAAACCACCATAAAGAGCCACGTTCAATATCCTGTTTGTGTCCTTACCATTATGGACGAGGAGAATTCATTTTCATGCATGGGTTGGGAGTGTGAACTCATGATAGTTTTTTAT
>NZ_NTUP01000026.1 GCF_002561455.1 Bacillus sp. AFS015802
TTGTTCAGTTTTGATGGTTTAATAAGATTTTTTGCGGAAGCAAAATAATCATCCATCAAAAAACAATGGTAAGCATTGCTTATCATTCATTTTTATGGAATATGGGCCTATAGCTCAGCTGGTTAGAGCGCACGCCTGATAAGCGTGAGGTCGGTGGTTCGAGTCCACTTAGGCCCACCATATTCTCACCCCTTGGGGCCTTAGCTCAGCTG
>NZ_NTUP01000027.1 GCF_002561455.1 Bacillus sp. AFS015802
ACCAACTGAGCTAATGGCTCACAAACCAAAATGGTGCCGGCAAGAGGACTTGAACCCCCAACCTACTGATTACAAGTCAGTTGCTCTACCAGTTGAGCTACACCGGCGTATCCAATTTTCTCGAGTAAAGATGGTGGAGGATGACGGGATCGAACCGCCGACCCTCTGCTTGTAAGGCAGATGCTCTCCCAGCTGAGCTAATCCTCCATAATATACAGCCTGGCGACGTCCTACTC
>NZ_NTUP01000028.1 GCF_002561455.1 Bacillus sp. AFS015802
GAAGCGGTCAAGCTGCATAGGAGGCCAAACAGTGAGAAACACCATGGTGCGCGAGTAATTGGTGAACCTTTAACCTGATGACATAAAGAAAGAAGGTGAAAGAATCATATGCCGATGATCAGCAAATTTTTTGGAGGTTTCCATCTACTTGTATTATAACGATCATGATCCTCCTCACTTTCATGTAAATTATTCTGGATTTATGACAAGAATAGAAATAATGACAGGCGAATATGTAAGGGGAGACGACGCTTTACCCGCAAGCAAAGAGAAGATGGTCATGAAATGGCTTGAGCTTTATTAAGGTGATATGATTAAGGCGTGGAATGACTTCAGGTGTAATGAAGCACCTTGCAGAATACCACCCCTAAACTAGGAGGTGTTTTGATGATTCTTATAGATAACGTAGCTACAATTCCTGAGATGGACGGGTGGCTACTGATTGATTTTACAGATGGATCGAAAAGGTTCGTAGACATCAAACCTCATATGAAAGGTATTCTTGAAAAACTAAAAGACCCTGAATTTTTCAGTAAGGTGTATGTGGATGATGAGTTGAGAACCATTACTTGGCCAGGAGAACTGGATCTGGATCCCGATCAGTTACACAGAGAAGGAATCGATCTAGTTGAAATTAAAAAAATCATTGAAGTAGCGAAGAACACAAATTTATTGGAACGAGCTTGATGACAAAGCGAGGGTAGAGTGTAGACTAACCTAAATTAA
>NZ_NTUP01000029.1 GCF_002561455.1 Bacillus sp. AFS015802
ACTTTATTCTAGCGTTCACAATAGTCTGGAAAATGTTGAGTCTCTATGACAAGTAAAGTGACAAGCATTGCCCTGAAAGACTTGGAAGGCTATAAAGTAAGCGTAGAGGTGCGAACTATGCAGCGATCGGAATCCTTCGTCATTGTCGGATTACCCGATGCCTCGGTGAAAGAGTCGAATATTGGGGTCAGACCCCCACCCAGCTAAAGTGCACAGCGTCAGTGTGTTAAAGTGATGGGTGAGGTTGTTTGGCTTTGGTTAGGTAGGATTTGACAATTGGTTTTTGTTATTATAGAATTAGCTTAAGAAGGAACGTATGTTCTATTTTCTGTTTTGAAGGAGGAAAGAAATGTCGAGAAAACTCCGTATCTGGTACCCGGGTGCCATCTATCATATTACTGCTAGGGGGAATAAGCGTGGTGCTTTGTTTTATGATGACTGCGATTATCTTACCTACTTGCATATCCTTGAGGATGTCCGCTTTATGTATCCCTTCATATTACACTCCTACTGCCTCATGACCAATCACATTCACCTGCAGATTGAAACCATCGACCATCATATTCAATACATTATGAAAACACTTCACTCCCGATATGCTGTCTATCTGAATCGCCGGTTTAAAACGGTGGGACATCAGTTCCAGGGCAGATATGGGGATGAGCTGATTGAATCCATTGACTACTTTTTGGAAGTGAGTCGCTATATCCATCGAAACCCGTTGGAAGCCAACATGGTTTCCCGCTGTGAAGCTACCCCTGGAGCAGTTATTCTTCTTATATTACACCTTTTGATAACCCTCACGTTGATCCTTCCAACACGTATTCCTTCTTTCTTGAACCGGTGCATATCAGTTACCAATCCTATGTGGAAAATAAACTTGAAAAGCGGGGGAATCTCTATGACAAGTAAAGTAACAAGCATTGGTTTAAAGGGCTTGGAAGGCTATAAAGTAAGCGTAGAGGTGCGTACCATGCAGGGATCGGAATCCTTCGTCATTGTCGGCTTACCCGATGCCTCAGTGAAAGAGTCGAAAGACAGAGTGACGGCTGCTCTGCACGGGTTGGGATATACCCTAGTAAATCAGAAAGTCATCATTAATCTGTCTCCAGCCGAATTGAAAAAGACCGGGCCACTTTATGATTTATCAATGGCTCTCGCAGTTTTATTGAGTATGAAGGAGATTACGGTGCGGAGTCCTGAATCTACCGCCTTTCTAGGGGCTTTGTCATTGGATGGTGGTGTCAGGGCTGTTGAAGGCATGCTTCCGGCTGTGCTTGCTGCGAAGAAAGTGGGAGTGGAAAAGGTTTATATGCCTTTTGACGAAGAACTTCCTTTATTCGAAATAGATGGCCTTCAAATCGTGTATGTTTCCTCCTTGGATGAAGTCCTTCAGCACCTTTCCGGCCAGAACATCCTCCCGTTTTTTCCACAACCTCGTGAAGAGGAACAAGATCACATGGACTATATTGATTTCGAACATATTATCGGGCATTCCTATGCTAAACGAGCACTTGAAGTCGCTGCAGCGGGTGAGCATCATCTTTTCATGACAGGCCCTCCAGGGTGCGGGAAGAGTATGTTAGCGGAAAGCTTTCCTTCCATCCTGCCCCCACTCACGAAGGACGCTCAACTGGAAGTGATGAGTTTATACCAGCTGAGCACGAGTATGAGCCGGTATTCTTCTCAACCGCCCTTCAGACAACCTCATCATTCTTCGTCGGGTGTTTCCATCATTGGAGGTGGACAGCACCCAAGGCCGGGTGAAATATCCCTGGCCCACCGTGGAGTCCTTTTTTTGGATGAAATCGCCGAATTTACAAAGAAGACGCTGGATATGTTGCGACAACCTCTCGA
>NZ_NTUP01000030.1 GCF_002561455.1 Bacillus sp. AFS015802
AGCGAACGCGGAACAGCCTGTATGTGATAGAGATTGCGTTAGTGGAAGGTTCATGGAAAGGACCGCCGTAGTGGGTGATAGCCCCGTACACGAAAACGCATTCTTGGTACTAAGCATACGAGAAGTAGGGCGGGACACGCGAAATCCTGTCTGAATATGGGGGGACCATCCTCCAAGGCTAAATACTCGTGATTGACCGATAGTGAACCAGAACCGTGAGGGAAAGGTGAAAAGCACCCCGG
>NZ_NTUP01000031.1 GCF_002561455.1 Bacillus sp. AFS015802
ATGTTGCGACAACCTCTCGAAAGAGGAGACATCACCATCTCAAGAGCTCATTCTACCCTTACCTACCCAGCCTCCTTCATCCTGATAGGAGCCATGAACCCTTGTCCCTGCGGATACCTTGGCTCCCTCACTCACTATTGCACCTGTACATCGAAGCAAATCATCGCTTATCAAAATAGATTATCCGGGCCCATTCGTGACCGGTTTGATATTTTTCTAAGCCTTACTCCCGTCCATTTGAAAGAACGTGAAAATGAAATGGAAGGTTCTCTATCTGTTCAACGACGCGTGAAAGAGTCAAGAGAAAGGCAATACGACCGTTACAGTGAAGAGGTATGTAATGGAAGAGTGGATTATCAAAGGTTACTGAAGAACAGTCCAGACCTTGAGGATCACCTTCCTTTCATACACAAACTGTCATCCAAACAACACTGGAGCAACCGGATGCAGGTAAAGGTTATGCGCCTTGCCAGAACGATTGCTGATTTGGACGATTCCGTAAAGGTGACTGAACAACATATGTGGGAAGCGGTCAAGCTGCATAG
>NZ_NTUP01000011.1 GCF_002561455.1 Bacillus sp. AFS015802
AACTCATGATAGTTTTTTATTTCAGCAATTTGGTCGAGTAGATTGGGTTCAGGTTTTGTTGCATGGTGTATTTTTTGGTCCGGTTCAGTTTGTATGTTTTGTTTTTGAGCAGGTAGGCTCTGTATTTCTGGTTCCAGCTTTTCAGTGACCAGAGAATAAGGAGGGCAGTAGCAAGCACCAGTCCTGCAGTGGCGGGCCAGAAATAAGGTGAAATGACACCTGACTCGTATGCAAGGCCGATCGGTGAAAAGATGAAATACGTCAGGACGACTGAAGCCATCAATACGATCGACAGCGGGATGCTGTATTTCCATGGCATCATGTCCACCTTTGGATTATAACGGTATTCGTACGGTTTCTTCATCGGTTTCCACCAGCCGATCGCAAGCATCAGGAACACTTCTGCCACGAACAGAATTCCGTAGATGTGAATGAAGTTGATGTCGATCGTAAATCCGAAGAGATGACCTGTCCCCCACACCAGCATATAATACGTGATGACATGAAGGATAATGACCGTTTTCGCAGCTACTGCCGGAATCCGCTTTGAAAATACGCCGACTAAGAGGACCACGATGATCGGGATGTTAAAGAAGCCCGTGAATCGTCTGATCAGATCCCATAGCCCGTCCGTCGCATTGATCAATAACGGGGATACACACATGGATACAACGGCCAGAAGCGCCCCGAACCATTTACTGATTGTGATCAATTTCTGATCGCTCACATCCGGGTTGAACTGAGGCTTGTATATATCAAGGGCAAATAGCGTTGCTGCACTGTTCAGTAATGAATTAAAGGAGCTTAATACCGCCCCAAGCAGCACAGCCAGGAAAAAGCCTGTCAGGTATGAAGGAAGCACGGCGTTGATCAAAGCCGGATAGGCTAAGTCTACGCTCTTCAGGGAATCGCCATACAGATGAAAGGCAATGACTCCCGGGAGCATCATCATAAAAGGGACCAGCAGTTTATAAAAACCGGAAATGATGACCCCTTTCTGCCCTTCCGCCAGATTCTTCGCCCCAAGGGTACGTTGGATCACATATTGATTGGAGGCCCAGTAGAATAAATTCGCAAAGAGCAAACCGGTAAAGATGGTTGAAAAAGGAACGGAATCAGAGGCCGATCCAATGGAATTCAACTTTTCCGGATTTTTGGTGGCAATTTCTTTCACACCGGATAAGAAGCTGCCTTCCCCCAAGGCATAAAACCCTAAGATCGGAACGAGGATCCCAATGATCAACAGACCGATACCATTTAACGTATCGGAGATCGCCACAGCTTTCAATCCTCCAAAAATAGCATAGATACTGCCGATGATCCCGATCGTCCACACGATCATCCAAATCGATTGTGTGTAAGAAATTCCGAGCAGTGCGGGGACATCGAATAATTTCAAGACAGCAAGGGCCCCGGAGTACAGCATCGAAGGAATCGTTACAAACACATAACCAAGCATAAAGAGAATCGTCGTATATTGACGGACCCCCTTGTCATACCGCTGATTCAGAAACTCCGGCAATGTCGTGAAGCTTCTCCCCAAATATTTCGGAAGCAAATACAGGGCCATGATGATGATGGCGAATGCAGCCGTCACTTCCCACGCCATATTCGAGAGATTCGCACGGAAGGCCTGCCCATTCAGTCCGACCAGCTGCTCAGCCGATAAGTTTGTGAGTAGCAGTGACCCGGCGATGAATGTCCCTGTCAGCCCTCTCCCTGCCAAAAAATAACCTGTGGAATCATTCAGCGATCCCTTTGTTTTTATGTATGAAACCCACGCAACCAATCCCATGAAAAACACGCAGGACAAAAGTGTAAACAATAAACCATTCTCAAACATCGATCCTCTTCCCTTCATATTAAGTACTGAGACTGTTCCCTGAAAGTTATTCTAGTAAACTATTATGTTTGAGATTCTGTTAAAAATAGTAAAAAAGAACCGCCACGTTTTTCCAACGGATTCTTTCAAAAAAACGGTTGTGGATAGCTTTCATCCTGTGATAAAGTAGAGAACATATTTTAAAAATAACTTCATACGAATTCCTTATATATCTATGGTGATATGGACCATAAGTCTCTACCTGGCAGCCGTAAAGTGCCGGACTATAAGGAAAGTCTTTTCTATATGCTATGTGTATGGAGACTTTCCCTATGTTTATTAGAGAATGTCTTCATGCACTTTTTTATTTGTTTTTTTGAGAAGTCTGACATCATACGACATTACCCTAAAGGATTCGATGGAGAAATCATTTTTGGAGGATTGGTATTGTGAGTTTAGTCTACGGCATCTTATCTTTACTTGGCGTTTTATTTCTTGCGTGGTTGTTGAGCAGCAACCGCTCGGCCATTCAATGGAGGACGATCCTCATCGGCATCTGTCTTGAGTTTCTGCTCGTTCTCTTTGTTTTGAAGGTTCCTTTTGGACAGACTGTCCTGAAGAAAGCGGCACTTGGTGTCCAGAAGGTCATTGATTATAGCAATGAAGGAATCATGTTTGTATTCGGAGGATTCTTCGAAAAAGGGACGAACATCTCATTCGTCTTCGCCATCAATGTGTTAGGCGCCATCATCTTTATTTCTGCCTTGATCTCTGCCCTTTACTACCTGCGCATCATTCCGTTCTTTGTGAAATACATCGGGATTGGATTAGGGAAAATTCTTGGTACGACGAAGGTCGAATCCTTTAATGCAATCGGGAATTCGTTCCTCGGTTTGGCCGAAGCTCCTTTATTGATCAAGCCTTACTTAGTGAAACTGACCCGTTCAGAGCTTTTTGCCGTCATGGTCGGGGGTACGGCTTCAGCGAGCGGTGCCATCCTGATTGGATACTCGTTGATGGGGATCGATATGAAATTCCTACTTCTATCTGTATTCAGTGTTCCCATCGTCTCCCTTGTCATCTCGAAGATCATCGAGCCGGAAACGGAAGAATCACAAACAAATGGAGACATTTCATTAGGAAAAACCACTCATACGAACGTGTTTGAAGCGATTTCTGAAGGCGCCCTGAGCGGAACGCAATTAGCCATTAATATTGGCGGGCTGTTGATCGCATTCATCGGGATCCTGGCCGCCGTGAATGGGCTCCTTGGATTAGTGGACACGAGCCTTTCAACCGTATTCGGCTACGTATTTTATCCACTTGCTTTACTCGTCGGTATCCCGATGGATGAAGCATTCCGTGCCGCCTCCATCATCGGGACGAAGCTGTCTGTGAATGAGTTTGTGGCATACAAAGAGCTATCTGGAATGATGAGCGAGCTTTCACCCAAGACCGTGGCGATCCTTTCTGTTGCCCTTTGTAATTTCGCCAACCTGTCTTCCATCGGACAGCTGATCGTCGGACTGGGTTCATTAGAACCGACGCAACGACCGATGGTGTCTAAACTAAGCTTGAAGGCCATCCTTGCAGGAACACTCGCAAGCTTTATCACGGCCATCATCATTAGTATATTTCTATAATTTTTTGCGTCTTTTATGTTTCTTCCCGAGCACTTTAGTGAATAGTATAAGGTAGTAATCTTTTTTCACATTGACAACGGAAGGTGAAACCATTGAGAGAAAAAAAGACTATGAAAGAAACGAAAACCAGTAAAACGACCCATGTTCTTCCGCCTGATACGAACCATCACGGTACGCTGTTCGGTGGAAAACTGATGGCCTATATAGACGACGTGGCATCCATTGCCGCCACCCGTCATGCCCGCAAGCCCGTTGTAACGGCTTCCACGGATTCCGTCGATTTTCTTCAGCCCATTAAAGTCGGAGATGCGGTTACATTAGAAGCGATGGTCACTTATACCGGGCGCAGTTCCATGGAAATTTGCGTGAAAGTGACCTCGGAGGTCCTGCTGACAGGAGAAACCAATGTGGCTGCGATATCCTTCTTAACCTTTGTGGCACTGGAAGGAAACAAGCCGGCGATCATCCCTGAAGTCGTACCGGAAACAGAAGAAGAGAAATGGCTGAACGAAACAGCCCAAAATCGTGCCGAACACCGTAAAGCACGCAAAAAACATAGTGAAGAGCTGGCGGAATTTTTCCGTAAGGCGTATTAGTTTGTATGGAGATGCTTGTTATGGGCATCTCTTTTTTTGTGTCCATTTGTCCCTCGATAAAAATGAAACATTGGTCCACTCCCTCCACTCTTTTTTCCTTTTACACTTCAAAATAGGTCCGTCCCTCCGATATTAGAGAGGTACGGACATGTGAAGTGTCTTATCATTTTTTATTTTTGGAGGTTACGGTTTGAAAAAAATAGTCAGTATGTTTCTTCTTGTCATGCTTATGATGGCAGGATGCTCTACGCCCATGACGAATGAAACCAGCAAAGAAAAACAGCAAAGTATCGGTATCCTTCTCTCCGATACGGGTCTTGGGGATGGTTCCTTTAATGATTCCGCGTTCAGGGGGCTCGAACGTGCACGTGAAGAATTGGGGATTTTATTTGATTATAGAGAAGCGCCGGACGGGGATTTCGAAGGAGCCCTTCAGGAACTTGTCGATCAGGATCATGAACTTGTCATCGGACTCGGGTTTTCAATCCAGGATGCCCTTGAAAAAATCGCTGCAGAGAACCCCGATCAGAAATTTCTATTAATCGACGGATTTTCTGAACTTGATAACATTACATCGATTACATTCAAAGAACATGAAGGGAGCTTCCTTCTGGGTATGGTAGCCGCGATGAAATCCAAAACCGGTACGGTCGGGTTCATCAGTGGGGCAGATGTTCCTGTCATACAGCGCTTCGAAAAAGGGTATGAACAGGGCGCTAAATATATCAATCCTTCCATTAAGATCATCAAAGATACGGCAAACAATTTTGGTGATGCCGAATTAGGGAAGACCATTGCAGAGAAACAGATGAAGCAAGGGGCGGATTTCCTTTATCCTGCTGCCGGATTCACGGGGGTCGGGGCCATCCAGGCTGCCCAGAAAGCAGGTGCCTTATCAGGCGGTGTAGATTCGGATCAATATTTCATTGCCGAAAAATCCGTTGTCACTTCCATGGTCAAAAAAGTGGATAATGCTGTCTTTAACATAACAAAAGAGCTGACGAACAGTGGGAAGATCCCTGAGCACGCATATGAACTCGGGTTGAAAGAAGACGGTGTCGGACTTGCCCCCATTCGTGTCATCAGTCTTTCCCCGGATGAATCAAAAAAACTCGAAGACGCAAAAGAAAAAATCATCTCCGGGGATATCACGGTTAACATGCAATAATTCTACCTAAGGAGCAATCGATCTCATGGCATTAAAAAAACGTTTACTGATTTTGGGGCTGATCCCCCTTTTCCTTTCCACCATTATCATTGGTTACATCGTCTCACAATTGATTTCACTGCAGAACTCGGCAAAGGAAGATGTGCAGGTGCTTCTGGAGACAGAAACCTTAAGAGGGGATCTCATTGTAACAAAACAAGCTCTGTCGAATTACTCGGTCAACTCATCAGATGAAAATAAGCAGATGGTCGAAAATCTGTTGAAGCAAACCTCCACTCAGATAACCGAATTGAACAAACTCATTTCAGTGAGTAATCAAAAGCAGACCCTTTCTTCCATAGAGTCTAAATTCACCGATCTGAAGTCCGCGGCAGATACCGCTCTCAGTGATATGGACAAAGCGGAGATCAAACGGCAGTCCATCCGGATTTCCGGGATTCTGAACGATATGTATTTATTGAATAAACAAACAAGCGAATGGTATGAAGGTTTATTGAAAGAAAATAAAACTCAAATCCAGTTTATCGTCTGGGCGTCGATCATCGGGTTTATCGTGACCATCCTCCTTTCTCTTACAGCATCGAACCTCCTCACCAGGAGAATCGTCAAGCCGTTGAACCGAATGGTGGATCATGCTGAAAAGATGGCCCATGGAGATTTAACGATTACCATCGACTCCGTTAAAGAGAAAAACAGCCGATTCGAAGTCGATAAGCTTCAAACTGCCTTTCTTCATATGGTAGAAAATCTGCGGAGTACGGTTCAATCCGTCCATGACATCGGTAGTAAGGTCGAGACATTCACACGGGATGTACGCACGCAGATGACAAGTCTCACGGAAAGCAGCAACCAGGTTGCCCTTTCCACGGAGGAACTTGCCAAAGGAAGTCAATCGATTTCTGAAGATATCCAATCGACCGCTGCCCTTATGGCTGTCATGGGCGATGACTTCGCTCAAAATGTCGAACAAAGTGCACAATCTTCCGAGAGCAGTAAAGTCGCATTGACCTCTGTTGGAAACGGCCGAACTTCCTTAACGAAGCAGCAGGAATTTGCCGGGATGATCGCCGATTCTTCCACCTCCATCATGGATTCCGTCGAATCCTTCGCCCAATATACCGGGGAAATCGAAGACGCCGCACGAGCGGTCAGGGAAATCGCCGATCAAACCAACCTTCTTGCCTTGAATGCCGCCATCGAAGCCGCACGTGCCGGCGATGCCGGGAAGGGTTTCGCAGTCGTTGCCCAGGAAGTGCGAAAGTTAGCGGAGGACTCTTCTATTGCCACAGAACGCATAAGCAGCATGGTCGGTAACATTAAACATGGAATTCAGTCCATCATGGAAGCTTCCCAAAAAGGAAAGACCCTTTCTACCCGGCAGGTAGATTCCATGACCGTGACAGAACAGGCTTTTGCAGAGATTTCCGGCAATGTCTCTACTATATATGATAATCTTTCCAAGCTTGAGACAGGGATGCTTGCATCTTCCCAGCGGACAAACCAGGTGATTGCCGCCATCGAAAACATTTCAGCCATCACGGAAGAAACCGCCGCGGGTACCGAAGAAATTTCTTCTTCCACGGAGGAACAGCTCCGTTACTTTGAACGAATGAATGAGCAGGTTGGCGAATTGAATAAAATGACGATGGAAATGAAGAAAGAATTGGAGCGGTTTACGCTTTAGTAGAATGAGAGGATGCCTTGTGAGGAGGCATTCTCTTTTTATATTTCTAAAAGTATAAGTGTTTCGCTGGTCCGGGTCCCTTCCATTCACTGCTGTTCTTCCACTTTCCGCCAGTAACCTCACCCCATTACCCTACTGTCCATCTGAATACTAGTCAAAATAACCCCTTTTATTATTACAGAACGTTTAAATTTTTTTAACGAACAAAAGGAAGAGGTCCGCCCCTATATACGCACACAGGTATTTAAAAGGGCTCTATAGAGAGTTTTAATTTTTTGAGCAGCGCTTTCATGTCTGTCACAGTTTGTAACATTTTGTCGGTGGTAAATATCTCCACCTACATAACCCCCGAAAATCTCCTATACTGTATAGAAGGTTATACTGTATAGAAGGTTATACTGTCTAGAATTCTTATAGTTGGAGGAATACTGATGTTATCAAACTCTGAAATTGGGATCGATTTAGGAACTGCAAATATACTAGTTTACAGTAAAAATAAAGGAATTATACTTAACGAGCCATCTGTTGTGGCCATCGACACTGAAAACAAAACGGTATTGGCTGTTGGAACCGAAGCCAAGAGCATGATCGGGAAAACACCTGGTAAGATTGTGGCTGTCCGCCCTCTTAAAGACGGTGTGATTGCCGACTTTGACGTGACTACTGAAATGTTAAAGCAAGTGATGAAAAAAGCGAGCAAGAAACTTGGATTTTCTATTCGCAAGCCCACGGTTGTTGTATGTACTCCATCCGGCGCGACAAGTGTCGAGAGAAGAGCGATTCAGGATGCGGTGCGGGGAAGCGGTGCAAAATCCGTGACCCTTATCGAAGAACCTGTCGCTGCTGCAATCGGTGCTGACCTGCCTGTAGGCGAGCCTGTTGCCAACGTCATCGTGGATATAGGCGGTGGAACGACGGAAGTGGCCATCATCTCTTACGGTGGCGTTGTTTCCTGTAACACGATCCGAATCGGTGGAGATCAAATGGATGAAGATATCGTTCAATACGTGCGTAAACGCTACAATCTACTGATCGGTGAAAGAACGGCTGAACTTGTGAAAATTGAAGTAGGTCAAGCCCTCATCGACCATGAGGAAAGAACGATGGATATTCGCGGACGTGACCTGGTGACGGGTCTTCCGAAAACGATTGAACTTTCATCAAACGAAATTCAGGATGCATTGAAAGAATCCCTTCTTCATATCCTGGAAACCATCCGTGCCACATTGGAAAATTGCCCTCCTGAATTAAGTGGGGACATTGTGGACCGCGGTGTCATCCTGACAGGTGGCGGAGCACTATTAAACGGGCTCCAAGATTGGTTGAGCCAGGAGATCGTCGTACCGGTTCACTTAGCTCCAAATCCATTGGAGTCAGTGGCCATCGGGACAGGACGCTCCCTATCCGTGATTCACAAATTGCAAAAAGTAAAATAAGACGATTCTATCCCCCATTCATTTGGGGGATATTTTTATTTCCCACACCAAACCCATCTATTTACCCCAATAACAATTTTTTCAAACATTTGTGATCCAAATTCTTATTCCTCTCGTTAGCTTTTTAAAATTGAGTTCCACCCCGTTGTTTAGTATCCTTATTTTATATGTCAAAGATAAGGAGCGTATTATGCCCAATGATCGTCAGGATATAGATTTGTATCAACAAGTTTTGGCAAAAGATTCAACTGCATTACGGCAGCTTTATCAGCAATATGAAAAACTGATCTATTCATTTTCATATAAAATGACTGGAGACCGTGAGATTGCAGAGGAAGTGATCCAGGAGGTCTTCATGAAGCTTTGGAAGAAGCACGCTCCTTATGATCACAGTAAAGGAAAGTTTTCATCATGGCTGTTGACGATGACGAGAAACACGTGCCTTGATGCGATACGCAGACGCAAGAAACATGAGACTGTCGAATATATAGAGAAAGACTCCCTTCAGGTCACCTATGAAACTCCAGCGGATCAATTAGAGTGGAAAGAAAAAGGGACCGCGATCAGAGAGTGTATCCAATCATTAAAAGACGACCAGCAAAAAATCGTACAATTATTCTATTTCAAAGGATTGACTCAACAATCCATTGCCGAATCGACAGACACTCCACTTGGAACCGTTAAAGGAAGGATCCGTTTAGCACTCAAACATTTACACACGTGTCTCAAAGGGAAAGGAGGTACATTCGAATGACTTCACCACAATGCGATCTCTTACTGGATTACTACAACGGTCATTTATCTGAACTCGAGAAAGCTCAATTTGAAAAACACCTAAAGAGCTGCCCCCAGTGTCAGGAAGAACTTCATGAGCTGGAGCAGCTAATGGACTATTTGCCTTTTGCATCAGATGTTATAGAGCCTCCAAAAGACCTTGAGAACCGTGTTTTCACTCATATTCTGGGTGATGAGAAACCTGCTTTCACAGAGCCGCCTAAAATAACGAAGAAGAAAAAATCGTGGTTCCTTCCTTCTGTCGCGGCAGCATTGGCCCTTTCCTTAATTGGCAATGCGTATCTATTTACTCAGCTTGAGGATCAAAATGAAGTCGTGGAACAAGCAACGATCGATCAGGTCGTACAGTATGTCGATCTCGCCGCTGTTAATGGCAACGCCAAGGGAACCGCCAGCATCATCAAACAGGGCACGCAGACGAGCATGGTGGTCCAGGCTTCTGAACTCCAGGAACTCTCTGATGAAGAAGTGTATCAGGTGTGGCTTATAAAGGATGATAAGCCTGAGCGTGCCGGTACATTTGTGACAAGTAAAGATGGGAAAGGCTCTGTTGTATTTAAGTTTAATGAAGAATTCACCAAGAAAGATTGGGATACGGTGGCCATCACCCTTGAACCGGATGCCAATAGCCGGCTTCCCCAGGGAGACATCGTGTTAGCTTCCGAAATTTAAAAAAAGTTTCATTCAACATTTTGCCCGTCAGTCCAGGACTGACGGGCGTTTTTTTAGTTCGTACCTGTTTTAAAAGGAGAAAAATGCCAATCCAAATGTTTAGGAGTTTCAAACCAGGGAACATAGTCCTATGTAACAGAAGTTGTACAATAATTATACAAAACCTTCACTCTTTTAAAAGGTCACAGAGGAAGAGTCAAAATCCCTTTATCCTTCAAACTTTCGTTCTTCCTGAAAAAAAGAATTAAAAAAAGTTTTAAAAAAAGTGATCCGTATCAAAACTTCTGTCGTTAGCTTTATGAAAATATAAAAAACCAAAAGGAGAGAGTTACTTATGAAAATGAAAAAAAGTTATTTAGCCGTCCCATTGAGCATGACATTACTTATCCCGACTGCAGGTACCGTTTCGGCACACAACGGGGAAGATCATTCCCATGATGCCAAAGTGGATACACCGGCTGGAGAATTAAGAACCACACTGGATCACTTACTGACTGAGCACGCATACTTGGCCGTTGAGGCAATGAGACGCGGAGCAGAAGGCGCTGAAGATTTCGATGCAGCAGCTGGTGCTTTAAATGATAACGCAGCCGACTTAAAAGGCGCAATCGCTTCTGTATATGGTGAAGAAGCCGGGAACCAGTTCAACACGATCTGGACGAATCATATCGGATTCTTCGTTGATTATGTAAAGGCAACGGGTGCAAACGACCAGGCAGCGAAAGATAAAGCCCTGGAGAACCTGGCAGGATACAAAGAAGAATTCTCGAATTTCCTTGAGACTGCTACTGGTGAACGTTTGAAATCCGATAGTTTGGCAGAAGGACTTCAAATGCACATCAACCAGTTGATCGGCGCATTTGATAGTTATGTTGCCGGAGACTATGAAAAGGCTTACGAATACGAGCGTGAGGCAATCGATCATATGGGAATGGTAGCCAAAGGACTATCCAGTGCCATCACCGATCAATATCCGGACAAGTTCGAAAATACGATGGCCGTGACACCTGCAACGGACTTACGTTCCACCCTTAACCACCTGCTAACAGAGCACGCCGCCCTTGCGACAATGGCGATGCAGAACGGGATCGACGGTTCAAAAGACTTTGACGCTTCCGTTAATGCCCTGAATGCGAACACGGAAGATCTTTCTGCAGCCATCGCTTCTGTATATGGTGAAGAGGCAGGGAACCAGTTCAAGGATATGTGGTCAAGACATATCGGATTCTTCGTGGACTATGTAAAGGCAACGGGTGCAGAAGATGAAGCCGCAAAAGAAGAAGCAATCAAGAATCTTGATGGATACCGTGCTGAATTTTCAAAATTCCTTGAAACAGCGACAGACGGACGTTTGAAATCCGACGCACTCGCAGAAGGTCTTCAAATGCACGTGGAACAACTGACTGGTGCTTTCGACAGCTACGTGGCAGGTGACTATGAAAAGGCTTGGGATGAAATCCGCATGGCGTATGAGCACATGCTGAACCCTGCTAAAGGATTATCGGGAGCTTTCGTTGATCAATTCCCTGACAAGTTCAAAGCCAACATGCCTTCAGAAATGCCTAATACGGGTATGGGCGGTACCGCTGATACTGAAAACGGATTTCCATTCGAATTCCTGCTTGCAGCCCTGTTGATCATTGCAGGCGGAACAACCCTTGGAATGAAAAAATACGCTTCACACAAACAATAATCTTTAACATGAGAGGGACGGACCTGCATCAGGTCCGTCCCCCAGTGTGAAGATGAAAGGAGTGGCTTCACATAATGTATACTATGAGGGTTGTACTGCTTGTGCTTGTACTATTGCCCATTTCTGCCTGTTCTGCCGGAATTAGTTCAAATTCTACAGAAGAAACGGCGAAAACGCCCGGGAACCAGGAAAAGCCAGCAACCCAGATGGCGACTACCACCACCTCCCCTTCTCCGTTTGCCGATACCATCATTAAAGATGAGCGAAGCGGGATCATACCTGCGACGATCGAGATTCCTGCCATTGATGTCTCTACATCTGTAGAAGCGGTCGGTTTGAAGGAAAATGGAGAAATGGCCGTGACAGAAAGCTTTGAGACGACGGCTTGGTACCAGGGTGGATACAAGCCAGGTGAACCCGGCAACGCGGTCATCGGAGGGCATGTGGACAGCCGGAATGGTCCCGCCGTTTTTTATAAGCTGAACAAGCTTTCCAAAGGTGACAAAATCATCGTCAAAAATAAAGAAGGTGAAAAGAGGACCTTTGTTGTCAGAGAGAAGAAAGAATATCCTTGGGATGATGCTCCCCTTAAGACCATCTTTGGATACTCCCCTGCAAGCTCCCTTAATCTTATCACCTGTACCGGTGACTTTGACCGCTCTGCCAGGAATTACAGCAAGCGCCTGGTCGTCTATACTGAACTTGAATCCTGACTAAAAACAGCTCGGACACCCTCCGCTGCTGTTTTTTTATGGATAATTTTAGAAGAAACAAGAAATCCTACTAGTAAGGAAGGTGATACCATGAACGAGGAGCAATTGGAAGATCTATTCAGCTTCTATGGTTACGAGGATTTATATAAGCGGTTTAAGACTCCCCTTTATGTCACTGGGATCATGGATGATGCCGACGCTGAACTGCTCGAGGACTTCTTTGAGAACTTCACGTTCGATAAGCCTGTTTTATTCGACGAGTTCAGGTTCTGGTTTCAATATTATGAAGTTTCCAAGCGGCCGCCGTTTACTTTTTAGGTATGCAAAAAAGCTGTTCTCTGCATAAAACAGAAAACAGCTTTTCTTAGTATGGTTTATCTTGATAAAAGTAATTGGTCGACTTCCACGTGTTATCATATTCTTTATGGAAAATATGTGTTGTCGCCGGTGACACCGGCGGGATCAACCATGTCCAGTCCCCGGTCACATTGCGATCGGCATTTTTCTCATTTTCTTCGAATAGACGGAATTGCTGAGCCGCCGTATGATGATCGACGATGCTTACTCCCATTTCTTTGAACGAATGGAGAACGGCGATGTTCAATTCGATCAAGGCCTTATCCTTCCACAATGTTGCCGCCCTGGATGCATCGAGTCCCATGCAGCTGGCCACTTTCGGAAGAAGATTGTAGCGGTTCTCATCGGCAAGATTCCGTGCACCGATTTCCGTTTCCATATACCATCCGTTAAACGGTGCCGCCTTGTACGAAATCCCTCCGATCTTCAGTTCCATGTCGGAAATGATCGGGACGCCGTACCACCTTAATCCGAGATCCGCGAACCAATCGAACTCCGGATGACGGAGGGGCACCTCGAGAGTCAGTCCGGTCTTCAATTCCCTCAGCTCTGGAGGCTGATCCCCGATTTGCACGACGAAGGGAAGCACATCAAAGTCCGTCCCTTCCCCCTTCCAGCCAAGCTCCTGGCATTTACGGGTGAATTCAACGGAATGGGGATCTCCCTTGTACCGGCCGTCTTCCACATATCCCGCATACCGGATCAGTTGATGATTCCATAGGCGAATGTCCGGTCTGCCGGGTTGTGATGGTCTGAAAACCGTAATCGCCGGTCGGATCCGGCCTCCATTCGACGCAAAGTCCAAATGGCGGTCGAGGGCCTGGAACACCTCCTCCTCGGTCTCCGCTTCCCTCTCATCAAATACGTTCAACGAATTCCAGAACAGGCGGCCGATGCAGCGGTTGCTGTTCCTCCAGGCCAGCTTTGCGCCAAAGATTAGTTCTTCTGTTGTATGGGTATAGGTTCCCTCTGTATCGAGTTCATCCTTTATTTGTTGTAAGCGAGTCCCGATCTCTGCTTCGCTTTTATTCAATTCCTGATAACATTGTTGTATGAAGGCACTTGCCTCATCCATAATCGGTGTCAATATAATCGCTTCCCTGCTCTCTTATTCAGCGCATACTGTACCTTTAAGTATACCATTTTTCCCATATCATTTTCCTTGGTACATTTGAACAACCCTTGAATTCTAGAGAGTTACGGTTTTTTCATAGCATCTGTATTCCTGGTGACCTGGAGGTTTCGAGGTAAAATAGACCGATCCGCGATACTCATACCCCATTTTCTCATAAAGCGCTTTTGCACCCGTGTTTCTGGAGTAGGCGTCCAGCCTGATGCTCCCATATCCTTTTTCCCCGGCCAGTTCTTCACACTTTTCCATAAACGCCGTGCCGAGTCCTTTTCCCTGCTGCAGGGGATCAAGAAACAGGGCGTGGATCACCCATTCGTTATCAAGCTTCCACGGAATCTCTCTCCATTCCGGTGACTGCCATTCATTGAGGGTCGCGGAGCCCGCCACTTCCCCGTCCACCATCAGGACGTAGAGGTTCCCGCTTCCCATCTCTTCGTCAAAGTACTCCCTGCTTGGGTATTCATCATTCCACTGCAGCAGTCCCTTTTCATCGAGGTCATTTTTACATCGGATATATACATCCATGATCGTATCGAGCTCATCTGGAGTTGCCTTGATTAATTGTATATTCATGAAAATTCCCCTGCTTATCGTCGAATTTATGTAACTCTTAGTAGTGTTTGTCCGGGATCCTGTCGTTATGCGAACGGATCAAAATCCCTTGCATTTCCCGGCGATCCTTTCCCCGGCTGAAATCCCTGATAAATACGCACTTTCAAAGCGTGTCCTTCCTGCTTCATCATTTTCCCGCAGGAAGGCATCACCACATAACGTGATCCGGTGATCATGACCGGTTTCAACAAAAGGCTTGCTGATCACCCCCTCCGCTTCCGCATATCTCCATCTTTTCAATTGGGCTCCCCTGACCTCGCTTCCCTTTTCAAGATAACGTTCGGCCACCAGCCGGATCTCAGCCAATATCTCATGCTCCTCCGTACGGTCGTTCCGCTTCGACCAGTCCCCCGTCATATACACGCTGACGGTGACAGACGGAGAAATGCCCTTCTTACGGTGGTCCACGACCCTCTCCACCCCGTCAGGCAGATTCTCATCCAGATGACCCGGTGAGGGAATGCTGCTGTTCCCGTCGAGGGTGAATAAGCCCACAAAGCAGGGGGCAAAGGAAATATGGGATAACTGGGGCGGGGTCATGCCCTCAAGCAGGGATAAACCTTGAGGTACGGGGGCCGTCACCACACAATGGTTTGCAAGGATCCTCTCCCCACTTTCCAGTTCCACTTCCAGGGGTCCGTCCCTCCCTTCACGTATGGAAGATACTTTTGTGTTGAGTTTTACGGGGATGCCTTCTGCCAGGCGCTTTGCCAAAGAGTTCATTCCGGTTGGGGATGTGTACCGGGGGTAGGGGTCTCCGAACCAGCGTTTTACCCAACCCGATTTCAGCCATATTTCCACATCCCTTTCAAGCTCCCGGGACCGGACCGTGAAGAACTGGGCACCGTGATCGGCTTTCCCTTCCCCGATCCGCCTTGTGGCGAGCCTGCCACCGACACTTCGGCTCTTCTCCAGGATCAGGATGTCTTCTACCCCCTTTTCAATCAGGGTCCTTGCCGCCATGATGCCTGACAGTCCTCCTCCAATGATGATCACTTCTTTCGTCAACATCGTTCCTCATCCTCTCTTTTCTTTCATTATACGAATGTTTTCTGATAAAACGGAAGGGAGATGACTTCTATCGTCATCCCCCTTCTTTTATGCCAATAATTCTTCCAGCTCCCGATACATTTTGTTTCGTTCCATTTCCTTCTGTTCTTTTTCCTTGTACAGCCCCTGCAGGACATCCAGGTCTTCCCCGGAAAGAAGTTTTTCTTCAATGACAAAGAGCTCTTCTTCCAACCGTTCAAGCCCTGCTTCAATCTCCTCCACTGTAAGGGACGGCTTCTCCTCTGCCCGTTTAAGCGGTGTTTCCTTTACCCCTTTTATGACAGGTTCCTCCGGGGCGATTTCCGGAAGTTTTTCCTTCGCCCAGCTGTATGGACCGTCAAAGAAATAAATCTCTTCCTGATGGATCCAATACGTTTTTTTGAACAGCTTATTTAAAAAATACCGGTCATGGGAGACGGCAAGGATCGTGCCTTTAAAGTCCTCCAGGGCATCCTCCAGCACTTCCCGTGAATCGATATCCAGATGGTTCGTCGGCTCATCCAGCACAAGGAAGTTGATGTCCTGATGCATGAGCACTGCAAGGCGGAGCCTCATTTTCTCCCCACCGCTCAGCTGTCCCACCTTCCGGAATACATTCGGGCCATAAAACAGGAATCGGGCGAGGATATGACGGGCATCCCCTTCAGTGACGGCCACCTCATCCCTGAATGCATCAATCAAACGCACGGTCGGGTCAGCCGTGGTGAAGTGCTGGGAAAGGTAGCCGAGCTTCACATTGCTTCCGATCTTCACCGCGCCTGTATCCGAGGACTCTTCCCCAAGAAGCATCTTGATGATGGTCGATTTCCCGGTCCCATTCTGACCGACGATTGCCGTGCGATCCTTAAAATGAACAGTAAGGTTGGCATTTTCAAATAATGTCTTTTCCCCATAAGATTTCGAAACAGTGTCCATGGAGAACACGATTTTCCCGCTTCGATCACTTTCTTCAAATTCCAGACCCATCTTCCTGCGGTCGAGGATTGGACGCTTGATCTTTTCCATCCGCTCCAAGGCCCTTTCCATATTCCGGGCCCGCTTGTGAAGGGCTTCATTCGGCGGGTTGGCCTGGTTCGCCCATTCTTTTAACCGCTTGATGGCCTCTTTCATTTTCTTTATTTTCTTCTGCTGCTCCTGATAAGCCTGAAATTCGATCATCAGGCGCTCTTCCTTTTCCTTCACAAAACCGGAGTAGTTCGTATGATAGATCGTCAGCTCCCCGTCCTCTAGGTCATATACCTTGGTAATGACGTTATCGAGGAAATAACGGTCATGGGAAATGCACAGGACCGTTCCCTCATACTCCTTCAAAAAGTCCTCCAGCCATTCGACTGCGCCGATATCGAGGTGATTCGTCGGTTCGTCCAGAAGCAAAAGATCAGGCTTCTGCAGGAGGATGAGTCCGAGACAAAGCTTCGTCTGTTCCCCTCCGCTGCAGTCATTGAAATCTTTCTCCACCAGTTCACTGATGTCCAGGCCGTTCACGATTTTAGAAATAGAGGACTCTATTTCATATCCCCCGGCAAGAGTGAATTGATCCTGCATTCTGCCGTATTCCTCCAATAAACGATTGAGGATGTCCGGTTCATGCTCCGTCCCCATTTCGATTTCTAACTGCTTTAACCTTTCACCTGTCTTGATCAAATCAGAAAAAGCAGACCGTAATACATCGATTCCTTTTGTCCCTTCAGGATAGTGGGGGATTTGCGCAAGATAGCCTACCTTGGCTCCCTTTTTCAAATGAACAAGACCTTTATCGGCTGCTTCCACACCAGATAATAATTTAAAAATCGTCGTCTTCCCCGTACCGTTCCTTCCGACAAGGCCGATCCGGGCTCCTTCCGGTATTTCAAAGGATAAATCCTCAAATATTACATGTCCTCCAAACATCTTGCTTAATTCCTGTGCGCTGCATAGTATCATGTTCCTCTTCCTTTCGTTCATCTATTTTAAGGTAAGAGGTTCCGTTTTAGATCACAAAAAAGCCATGAGGAAGCAGAAGGCTCTCCCATGGCTGTTTGAAATGCGATTGTACCGCACTTCCCCCTTTTGTATAAAAGAAGGCGCAAAAAAAGAGAGCGAAAACGCCCCCTCTTTCCGAATTCTTTATAAAAAAGTGATTGGAATTGAGACCTCTTACCGTTCAGTATTCATATTCATTTGCTAAAAAAGGGCATACGTGTCCCCTTGAATGCAAACGCATGAAAAATTGCACGGCAAATGTAAATATAGTCTAAATACTTTCCACGCAATCCTACAGAACGATTCATCTCAATTCCACCTCCTTCATTCTTACACGTTAGTTTATATCATCATTATATAATTATTCTGAAAGCATTTGCAATGTGTTTATTTCTTTTTATATAAGATCCTTGATAGGATAAGCCCGATCACCCCAATCGGAATCAGGATCATGGCACGGATCGTGAAATCCAGGAACACAAGATCTGCCAGGAAGAATTTCACCAGGGCAAGAGCTAAAAAGCTGATTCCCACCCAGCGGTAGAACACATCCTTCCTGCTTTCCCCATAAATGAGATAGCCGATGGAAAGAGCCGCAATGGCGACGGTGAAGGCGGTCGTCCGCGGTGTGTACTCCCAGCCGATGACAATATAATCTGTAAAACGGAACACAAAGGACAGCACCAGCCCGGTTAACACAACTTTCATGAAGGTCGTCGACACATTCAGGAAAGAAGATGCCTGTCGGTTGTAATGGGAAAATACATAAACATAACCGAAAGCCAGGATGAAAATCGGGACTTCAATCGTAAAGAAATCATCCGATGACCCGACGGCCACACCCAGGAATGAGAAGATGATCAACAACATGGAGCCGGCAAGACCGGTATAGCTCTCCCTTCTTCCCGCAAGCCATAAAAGGGCATTCGCCTGGATGGCAACGAGGACGAAGCGCCAATCGTATTCGAACAGTTCAAGCAGGAGCAAAAGAACATGAAGGAATCCGAGGACGAGCAGGACATCCTTCGTTCGTTTCTTTTCCTTCGGTTCAATACATGATACACCGATATAAACGGATGCGAATACCACATAATACATGAGTGGTATGCTGACATAAATATCATTCAAAAGTCCAAGAAGGATGAAACAACCTGTCACGAGGGCCGGGATCATTTCGGCGTTCACCCGTTCATCCCGGTTAAGGACGATCAGCAATAGGATATACGCGTGCTGAACCGCAAAAGGAATCAGGACGGTTAACGTGATCTCGCCCACTCCAAAGGCCGCAAAGAAAAACAGGGAGAAATACAGTAAATAATAATGAATATTCCATGCAATCCGGTACCTCTTCAACGTGCTGAACGTCATCAACACAAAGAACAGCACCAATTCGTATCCGTAAAACAGCCATTCATTCCGTTCGTCCCCTGCGAAAATAAACGGAAACAGATACGCTCCTGACCCGATCAGGCACAGGATCAATTGGGAACTGTGCTTGTGAGATGCCCACAGACCGACGGAAATGATGATGATTAATAACAGATTTGTCGTGAGTCCCCCTATATACCCGTAAAGGATGTTAGCTGAAAATAATGTAATGATCGCAAGGACAATGCTTCCTGACAAGAGTGTAAGGGATAGTTTGCGCTGATCCCGGCTGTACCTCTCCCCAAGTGCGTACATCACGATACTGATCAAGGCACCGGTCAACACCCTCAACCCAGGTGTCACCCATCCGTTTTGGGAAGCCGCCATGAAGCCCCATATACTGCCTATTAATAGAACAAACAGGAATACTTTCGGCAGCCAGCGCTCCACTGAGAAGTCATATGGCTCTTTTTCAATGAAAGGCTCCGTTGTTTCCGCAGGTTCCTGTTTTTCAATTTCCGTATAGACCTCTGCTTTTTGTATGACGGGTGAGTCACTTTCGCTCTTCGCCTGAATCAATTGCCTTTTGACAAGATAAAGCTCTTTTTCCAAGTAGCTGATTTTTCTCTCTAATCGCTCAAACTCTTCCTTCTCCATCACTCCACCCCCTTACATTTATTTATACAGGAAAGATGGAATATTTTCCTTTATTTTTTAGAATGTGGGGGATTAATTTCTGCCGGGGCGCCGGGTGGGGAGCGGAAATCAACTACCAATTTCTTCAAAAGAATCGGCACACGCTTAATAAAGAAACATAAAAAACTCCACCTTCTCTATAAAGGTGGAGCCTCTCTGCTATGCTAATCGTTTGAAGTTTTGACCAAGGATTTCGTTCATGGTATGAACGGTGATGAACGCCCGGTTATCGATCTGGGTGATGAAGCCTTTCAGCTTGGAGAAGTCCTTGCGCCCCAGGATCGTCGTGATGACTTCCTTCTCATCGGACGTGAACGCTCCCGTTGCTGTATGGATCGTGGCTCCTTTTCCAAGCTCGTGAACGATATAGGACTTGATTTCATCACTGTACCTGCTGATGATGACAATTTCTTTATTAGAGTTGAATTGCTGCAGGGCATAATCGATGACCAGTCCGTTCAGGATGACACCGAAGAATGCATACATTCCGACTTGAGGGCCGAACAGGACGGCCGACGACAGGGCGATCGATAAGTCAGCCAGCAATACGCCCCTGCCGACATCTATATTGAAATATTTATTAAAGATCAGGGCGATGATATCCGTTCCACCCGTTGATGCCTGCTGGTTGAACACGATGGCCATCCCGGTTGCGGCAATGCATTGACCGATGATCAATTGAATCAGGATATCATCACTTAATGGCGCACTCATCGGGGCGAATCGCTCTAATAACCAAACATAGAATGAAAGGGCGAAACTAGCATAAATGGTTTTCGCACCGAAATTAAAGCCGAGAAAAATCACACCGACGATAAATAGAATGACATTGATGATAATCATGAACAATCCAAGAGACAATCCCGGAAACAGATCGTTCATGATGATCGACAATCCACTGACTCCCCCTGTCGCTAAATTATTAGGCGATAAGAAAAAATGGACATTCACCGAAACAAGAAATGCTCCGAGATTCATCATTAAGAAGGAAAATATTCTTTGTCGCATCACCGCAACCTCCTTTTTCTTTAAGATTTTTTTGGTTTTCCGTAAAAAGTTGAACAACGGGATTATAAAGCCCATCAAGACCCTTTGTAAAGGGAATCCGGTTAAAAAAATAAGGTTTAATAATTGTGAAAATTGGAAGGGTTTCCAGATGTGATGAGGGTGGGGATGAGGTTTGAGGGGGAGTGTTCTTTACAGTCAAATGGATAAACCAGCCGTGATCTCTTATAATCCAGCCGTTTTGTTGGAAAATAGAGCCGATTGCTCTGATAATCCAACCGGTTCGGGCCAAAATCCGGCCGGTTTCACTCATAATACAGCCGATTAACAATTATCTCCAACAAATCCCTCGCCAACGGCAAAAAAAGGACGATCCCATTCAGGAATCGTCCTTCCATCTTATCGATTATCAATCTTCTCCGGATACAAATCATGATTCATCAAGCGGTGGTCGGCCATCGTTTCATATTTCGTACCCGGCCTTCCGTAGTTGCAGTATGGATCGATACTGATTCCGCCACGCGGGGTGAATTTCCCCCATACTTCGATGTAGCGCGGGTCCATCAGCTCAATCAGGTCATTCATGATGATGTTCATGCAGTCTTCGTGGAAGTCTCCATGATTGCGGAAACTGAACAAATAAAGCTTGAGTGATTTGCTCTCCACCATCTTTTCACCTGGTATATAGCTGATGTAGATGGTCGCGAAGTCCGGCTGACCTGTTTTCGGGCAAAGGCTTGTGAATTCGGGACAATTGAATTTCACGAAATAATCCCGGTTCGGGTGCTTATTGTCGAATGCTTCCAAGATATGTGGGGCATACTCGAACAAGTAATTTGTCCCTTGATTCCCTAATAATGATAAATCTGTTAAATCTTCGTCTTTACGTCCAGACATGTAAAAAATCCTCCTCTTCATAGTGACCCGAATGAAGGAGGACATAGCATTAGCCTTAGAATCGACGGAACAGGCAGGTAAATTGCAAAATATGTTGAATCCTGTTACGCTTAAAGGATAACTTGGCACAGACTAGGCCAAGTCAGATTCATAGAACCATAGTTTTTTATAGAGGGTTAATGCTATGAACCTCTCTCAGTTAGCTGAGTGACACTTGTTGGTATAGAGGTAATATTAAATAAGAATTTCGGGAAAGTCAATCCAATTATAGATTGAAACGTACAGAAGGATTTTCGATTAAATCTATAGAATATATTAAATGGTATTTTTGCTAGGAGTGATCGTAAATGAATCAACTGGTAAAGGCTTTCACCAAGTCTATTCTAGAGGGTGACGTGCATTCACTATTGGAATTGCATTCCACTTCCATTCACTCAAAAATAGATAACTTTACTTTTTACGAGAAAATCATTAAACCTTCTATGTATAGAATAGGTGACCTTTGGGAGAAAAATCAAATTACCGTTGCAGATGAGCATCTGGCCACTGCTACCCTTAAATATTTGCTTGCTACTGTTTTTACCCATCAGGAGGCTTTTGAAAACCATCCGAAAGCCCTTTTATTCTGTATAGAGGGTGAACATCACAGCCTTGGGCTCGAGCTTGCGAACGAAGTATTCAAAGAAAAGCAATGGAATACCCGCTACCTGGGTTCCAATGTCCCTGTCAAGGACGCCCTCGCCTTCATCAGTGCATGGGAACCTCACGCCGTTGGGATCTCCATCGGTATGACGACAGAACTGACCAGGTTAAAAGAGTGCATCGGAGAGATCAGATCTCATCATAAAGAAGTTGAAATACTCGTAGGCGGCAGACTCATTTCTAACTATTCCCTTGATTTCCTGGAAAAATCAAAGGTGTCAAGCTTCCACGATTTGTTGGAGCTGGATGAATATCTGACCGATATGTCCGAGGTGCTTGTTTCCCTGAAGGGCTAACTCCTTACCTATAGGCAGCCGGACAAAATGAGGTTCTACTGAATGTTAACCCACATGATATTATCGCCATTTAGGCGGCAGAGGGCAATGACGTCCGTGACCTTACACAAAGGAGCGATCATGTGGAAAATTTACACTTATGCCCTATTCCCTATCTATTGCTGGATAGGCAGTTTAATTTAATAGATGCCTCTAATTCAGGCTATGATTTTTTAATGCCCGGTGAAAATTTCATGTCCATCGTTGAAGAAGAAAGTTCACCGAAGTTCGCACGTATCATTCATAAACGTACTCAAGGTGAGATGGAACTGAATTTGAAGAAAAATGATTCGTTCGAGCTTTTCGACATCTTCTTTCAGTTTTCAGATCTCCAACAGTATTTTCATGTAGCCATCATTGCAAAAGACAACCAGTATAAAAAGGTATCAGAGCAAATGAACGGCTTGTTCGACCTCATGGGTAAGTCCACTTATCCAAGAAAAGAACCGAATCTCACAGAAGTACTTGCGAAAGTTTCTTCATTATATTTAAAACTTGCCAACACATCTGATTGGAATCGGCAAGAAGTTATGGATAAAATAAAAGAGATAGAACATCACATTCAACAAAATGTGAAATAACTTTATTTTATAGGAGAGACGATATGACTTTATTAACGAACATACTTGATTACAACAAACAATTTGTAGAAGAACATTCGTATGAGGAGTACCGGACAACCAAGTTCCCGGACAAGCGCCTAGTGATTCTTACTTGTATGGATACTCGTTTAGTAGAGCTATTACCTAAGTCCATGAACATGAAAAACGGCGATGTAAAAGTCGTCAAAAATGCAGGCGCCATCGTAAGCCACCCTTTCGGAAGCATCATGCGCAGCCTGCTCGTGGCAGTCTACGAACTGCAGGCCGATGAAGTTATTGTGATCGGTCACCACGACTGCGGCATGAGCGCCATCAACAGCGATCAAATCCTGAACAAAATGAAGGACAGAGGCATTACGGAAGATACACTCGACACCGTCAACTTCTCCGGCATCGACCTTCATGACTGGCTGAAAGGCTTCAACTCAGTTCAAGAGAGCGTCGCCCACAGCGTAGAGATGATCAAGAAACACCCGCTTATGGATAAAAAGATTCCCGTCCACGGACTCGTCATCAGTCCAGAGACCGGAAAGCTCGACTTGGTAGTGGAAGGCTACTAAAAAAGCCAAAGGCCCTGCCGGTGACGCAGGCAGCCCCACCGGCATAATCCAAAACCCCCAGAAGGCACAACGCCTTCTGGGGGTTTTTTGGTATCTATAGGAGGGACGGACCTCAAAAATCAACATGATTCAAGGCTTAATCCCTATGATATCAATGTTTATAGGACTGAATGAGAGGTCCGTCCCTCTAAAAAATGAAAAAAATCCTGGAAATAGGGACTAAATTACTATACAATGAAATATGGTTTAAATTACCTGATATGGAGGTGAATAACATGTCAATCTATGGACTATTGGTTCTTGTCCACGTTATTGCTGCAGTCGCAGGACTTGGCGCCAGCTTCGCGATGCCCGTTGTGATGCGTACACCTGAAACGTCACATCAGGCGAAGTTCTCGTTGGAGCTCAGCAAAAGGATCGAGACCTTTGCAAAAGTCGGCAGTATCGTGCTGCTTATTACCGGTCTCATCATGGGTATTATGAACCCTTATTTATTCAAGACGGGATGGTATATCGCGTCCATCGTCATCTACATCGGAGTTCAATTCATCGTCGCCGGCATCATGCCGAAGAAAGTAAAGCAAATGGCTGAGATCATCCATGGCCACGAGGGTGAAGACGTACCGGAAGCCTACGGAAACATCAACTCAGAATTAAAGCCATACAACATCATTATACATAGTGCCGCTATCATTCTTATTATCTTAATGTCTATCAAACCATTTTAATTCTGAGTCGCCAGCCTGCTTGATGCGGGCTGGTTTTTTATTGGATTGAGGGGCCGCGCTCCCCCTTGAACATCACTTTTATTATCAATCATTCCGTTATAGAAAACAGACTTTTTATTCTTCCCCACCTCAATTTCCGTCATGTTCCCTCCACCCACTCATAAAATAGTGTAAGTAAGGAGGGATTGGATGAAGGTATCTCGTGCTCGCCTTTCAGACTTGGAAGGGCTTGTGGATTTGTTTGATTGCTACCGTATGTTTTACCATCAGGCGTCTGATAAGCCTGGCGCCAGAAAGTATCTTGAAGACCGCCTGTCTCATGATGAATCCGTCATTTTCGTCGCCGTCCACCATGACGAATATGTGGGATTCACCCAGCTTTATCCTTCTTTCTCCTCCGTTTACATGGAACGGATCTGGAAGCTGAATGACCTTTATGTATCTTCTCCGGCCCGGAACCGGGGAGTGGGTCAGATGCTGTTGGATGCAGCCAGAATGCATGCTGAACAAACCCATTCGAAAGCACTCATCCTAGAAACGGATCGGGACAATGTGGGGGCACAGGCATTGTATGAACGGAACGGTTATAGAAAGGAAGAGTTGGTGTATCATTACACCCTCCACCTTAAATAGACAGAGTAAAGAAGGTCCGTCCCTCAAAACGGCCCTTCTTTTTCTTTAGATCCAAGACCTTCTGCACCTGCCCCTTTCACATCGATCCTCCTGGCATTTAACCTTCGCCTGCAATTGCATGTATTGATAGAAGAGAAATGCGTGGCGTCCTTTTCGGGTATGAGGATTGATTTCTCTCTCGAGTTTCTTCATGAACATGCGGTCACACTCACAGGTCGGTCCGTACCTGTCGTAGCAAAGGTCATGGGCTTTACACGCTGCATCCACTGAATTGACCGGTGCACCCGGGCCGCTGCACCCCGGTCCGCACCATTTATATTCAGGGAAAATACATAGTTTTGGCGACACGTTTTTTCTCATCGTTTTCTTCCTTTCCAGTCATGATTTGCACACTTATACGTTTTAATTCTCACACAAAGGGAATTACACTTTATGTGAGAAAAAGTCATTACTATACTGTATGAATGTCAATCCGGTCAGGTTTGTCCTAACGCCTATCTGACTGGAAAAGAAAAAACATAGGAGGAATGAATAATGGCAACTTTTCAATTAAATGATACGGTACCAAATTTCACACTCCCGGCAGTTTCCGGTGAAACATTCTCGTTTGAAGACCACCGGAAAGAACATCAAAGCTGGCATCTCATCGTCTTCTTCCGAGGGTCATGGTGCCCTGTATGTCAGGAAGAATTAAGGGAACTTCAAGCAAACAAGGAATACTTCGAAAAACAGAATGTTCATTTACTGACGATCTCCAGTGATAAGATGGAGGACTTACAGGAGTTTGCAAACAAAGAAGATCTGACTTTCCCGGTCTTAGCCGACGAAAAATTAGAGGCGATCAAAGCTTATGATGTTTTCTATCATGGTGAAGATGCTCCGTATGAAGATCATGGCCAGCATGGTGAACCGGCTTACTTCCTTGTGAATGAAAAAGGACAAGCCATGTATCAACAAAGACAAACGAGTCCATTCGGACGTCCACATGCCAATGAACTGCGTAAGATCGTGAAATACATTCAAAAGAACGTGAAATAAAAAACAGGAAGCCGAGTTGATAAAATGATCAACTCGGCTTTTTTATGTCAGGGCAAGCTCCAGGCTCTTCCGGGCTTCCATCAATGTATGGGGCTGCTTTTCATGATAGCCGTAAAGAAGTAAAACCACGTTCGTATAGATGGCTTTAAATCGCGCGTATTCCAACTCGACCTCTTCTACCTCTCCATATTCCCTAAAAAACACCTCTCGACCTTTTGGAGTGAGAAAACAATACACGAGATTCAGATCAATCGCCCGATGACCAAGGTGAGCATCTCCCCAATCGATGATTCCTGATAACACCCCTTCTTCATCTACCACGATATTTTTAAAATGAAGGTCGCCATGGACCAATATCGTTTCCTGTGGCAAAGGCTTCCCGGGCAAGTGATCAAGATACCTCTCCAAATCTGCCACTTGTGGAAATAGGCCAAGCTTCTTGATTTCGTGCGTGTTTTTTTCCACCACAGCCTTCCGTTTTTCAACATTCAACCGATCCATTTCATCATAAGGGACTCCTCGTTTCTCAGCTTCTGAGGGATCTGTTCCATGCAGTTTTTTAAGAAACCGCGCCAGCCTTATAGCCGTCCCCCCTTCTCTCAAAACCGCATCTGCCCGGGATGGTAAGGTTCCCTCCACAAATCGGTAACCAAGAAAGGGCCATTTATAAAGGGACGAGGGCTTGCCGTAATGGACGGGTACCGGAATCTGAAGATCCAGCCCTCTATCTTCAAGGAGGGGCAAGAGCTTCCCTTCCGTTTCCAAAAGCCTTACGGCGATCTCACGCCTTGGAAAACGGAAAATCCAATTTTCATTCACTTTCATCACCGTATTATCAAAACCGTAGTCAATGATCCTGATGTCAGCAGGGATCAATTCCGGAAACTGAGCTTGTATCAATGTTTCAGCCTGCCGGGTGCTGACAGCTATCTCCGCATCCCATAGATGTGTCATATGCAGTACTCCTTTCTCAAGTGTTATTCTTTGTAGAATCCAAACTTTATGTGATAAGTTTCAAGTAACCGGAAAAAATAGTATAGCCAAATTAAGAGGAGGAATGTTTATGTTACCTGAAAAACAACAACAGATTCAATTAGTCTCCCGTCCTGAAGGAATGCCTGTTAAAGAGGATTTCCTTTACAAAGAAATCGAGGTTCCGAAGCCTTCCAAAGGAGAAGTATTAGTGAAGACCCTTTACCTTTCCGTTGATCCTTACATGCGTGGCAGAATGTCCGATGCCAAGTCGTATGTTGAACCCTTCCAATTAAATGAAGCGTTGGCCGGAGGAGCCCTTGGGGAAATCGTGGAGTCAGAATCCGAACACTTCCAAAAAGGGGATTTCGTAGTCGGCATGCTGCCCTGGCAGGAGTATTCCGTTGCGAATGAAAAAGAAGTCCGCTCCATCGATCCGAATGTTGCGCCCATCTCAACACACCTGAGCATACTCGGGATGACAGGTCTGACTGCTTATTTCGGATTAATGGACATCGGTCAGCCGAAAGAAGGCGAAACCGTTGTTGTATCCGGTGCTGCCGGTGCGGTGGGTTCTGTAGTCGGGCAAATCGCCAAGATCAAAGGAGCACGTGTCGTCGGGATCGCAGGCTCTGATGAAAAAGTGAGCTACCTGACTGATACACTCGGTTTCGACGAAGGAATCAACTACAAAACGACGGACAGTATCTACAAAGCGTTAAAAGAAGCATGTCCGGACGGCATCGACGTGTACTTTGAGAATGTCGGTGGGGAAATCGGTGACGCTGCCCTTAGTTTACTAAATAAACATGCACGTGTACCAGTATGCGGAGCCATTTCTTCTTATAATAAAACAGACCGTGACCTTGGACCACGCGTGCAAACGAAACTGATCAAAACAAGCGCGCTCATGAAAGGCTTTGTCGTCAACGACTATAATGACCGTTTCAAAGAAGGCGCTACTGAACTTGGTCAATGGCTGTCACAAGGAAAACTTCAATACGAAGAATCCATCACAGAAGGACTCGACAACGTAACCGATGCCTTCCTCGGCCTCTTCCAAGGAAAAAACATCGGCAAACAACTCGTCAAAATCGCCGACCCAAGCAAATAACCATTATGAGGGACGGACCTCCATTTTCACACCTGAAACCCTGTTATATCAGCGTTCAGGCAGGTGTGAAGGGTGTCCGTCCCTCTTTCATATGCACATCCTTATGTTTACTCCTCCCCATTGGACGGGAAAAGGTAGTGATATGTGATAGAACAGTACATTTCATTGAGGAGGAAATAACGTGAAGAAGTACCAGATGTATATTAATGGTGAGTTTGTTGATAGTACGTCCAAAGAGACGTGGGAGGTCATTAATCCGGCGAATGAGGAGAAGATTTCAACCATTCAGCTTGGATCGGAAGACGATGTCAATCACGCAGTAGATGTGGCCCATACGGCTTTCGCATCATGGAGTAAGGTCCCTTCCAAGGAACGGGCTTCGTATTTATATAAAATCGCTGATAAGCTTGAGGAACGACGGGATTCATTTGTACAAATGCTGACGGAGGAAAACGGAAAGACACTCGCTGCTTCTGAAGGCGAAGTCGATCTTGCCATCGAGTACTTCCGCTATATGGCGGGATGGGCGCTCCGTTATGAAGGTGAAATCCTTGAGAGTGAACGTTCCAACGAGAATATCCTCGTCTATAAGAAACCGATCGGTGTCGTCTCGGGAATCGTTCCGTGGAACTTCCCGATGTTCATCCTGGCAAGAAAAGTGGCCCCTGCGATCGTGACAGGTTGTACCATTGTCCTGAAACCAAGTCAGTATACGCCGAATACCGCATGTGAGTTTGCCAAGATCGTAGATGAAGTGGGACTTCCTAAAGGGGTCTTCAATCTTGTGACCGGGAAAGGCTCCGATATCGGTAACCCTATGTCCAGCCATCCTAAAGTGCGCATGGTGTCCATGACGGGAAGCTATCCGGCCGGTTCCAAGGTGATGGAGGCTGCATCAAAGTCCATCACGAAAATAAACCTTGAACTTGGCGGAAAGGCACCGGCCATCGTCACCAAACATGCCAATATTGATCTGGCTGTCGAGAAAATCAAAACATCCAGGATCACGAACTCCGGTCAGGCATGTACCAATGCCGAGCGGGTATATGTCCATGAGGATGTGGCAGAAGAATTCATCAGCAAAATGACGGATGCCATGAAAAACACTTCCGTCGGTGACCCGACAAACCGCGATAACGATATAGGGCCTCTCGTGAATAAAGATCGTCTGGAGACCGTGACGGAAATGGTCAACACTGCCGTCGAAAACGGGGCAAAAATCCTTACAGGTGGGAAACCGGTAAACGCAGAGAAAGGCTTCTATTATGAGCCTACCATTCTGGTTGATGTGAAACAGGATATGGATATCATCCAGGAGGAGATCTTCGGACCGGTCCTCCCGATCATGACGTACAAGGACTTTGATGAAGTGATCGAGCTTGCCAACGATACGGAATATGGTCTTTCGTCATCGATCTTCAGTGAGAACCTCCATGAAATCATGAGGGCCGCAAACGAACTTCAATACGGGGAGACCTTCGTCAACCGTGAAAACTTTGAAGCGATCAATGGGTTCCATGCCGGCCGGGGTCAATCCGGAATCGGAGGAGCAGACGGGAAACACGGACTGAATGAATACCTTGAAACACATGTTGTCTATCTTGAATATGATGAAAACTACAAAGGATAACGAAACGAAAAGCGTGGCCGCTATCACAATGATAGCGGCCACGCTTTTTCATTTGACATTTCCCTCCACAAAAAAAAGCCCTGTGACAGGACTTTTTCATAACCGATACCATAAAACACGATTTAAGAAATGATAAAGAAATTGGCTAAAGCAATTAATAATAGAATAATAGCAACACCTGAACTCATCCATAGAATGTCGTTGAAATCCATCTTCATATCCGCCATTTTATCTTTGTTTAGCAACGAACTTCACTCCCTTGAAGATTTTCGATAAAGCCGATGACTTTAAATAGGGATAGGTCTAATTTAGGATCCGTAGATGTGGAGCAGTTGGAGCATTCTATCTGGTTTACGTTCATCGTCGAACGGAATTCATTCGCACAACGTGTACACTCCAGTATATGTAAATCCTTTTTCTTTCCCTTACGATCAAATTGAATGCGCTCTCTTCCCTGGTTAATATAGCTCATCATATTCTCTCCCGTCGAATGTTATTTAGTACATATTTACCCGGTGTAGAGAACATAAAACATGATTTATCTGATTTCTTGGAGAAAAACGGTAAGCTGCACATCGAATAACTCCATTTCCAATTCATTCCCTTTTTTTCACAAAATGATGTTTAAACTGACTCTCATCCGTTTATATGAAAAGTAAGCATCCTATAAGGAGGAATTCCATGTCTTTTAACAAAACCTTAAGTGTTCTGGAAAATCTGTACTTGCAGAAGCCGGATAAATTATTGACGATCTACTTGAATACCGACCGCAGCGACCCTGATCAGCAGGGTGGAGAATGGAAGATCGCCCTCAAGAATGGGTTCAACCGGCTCGAAGAATATCTTGAAAGCGCACCGGAGGAAAAAGAAAGACTTCAAACGATACGTCCGAAGGTAGAAAACTATGTGCACAGCCTGGAACGTGAACTGCCGCGAAGTTTCATCATCTTCTCCTCAGCCGACAGCGGAATCTGGGAGACGTTCGAGCTGCAGGTCCCGGTTGAAACGAATTTCTATTGGGAAGAGAATCCTCATCTTGATCAACTCAAATCCCTTCATAGGGAGTATCCTTTCACGGGACTGGTGCTCCTTCAGCAAAATCAAATCAAAATCCTCACCTCCGCTTTCGGTGAAATCCAGTCAAGCGAGTTCATGGAGTTCGATTTGGAAACCGATGACTGGCGAAAGCATGAAGGACCGCATCATGCAGACGTCAGCATGGGAAGCGGCGGCGGTAAAGCCAATCAGCAGGAGGAATTCGAAAGCCGCTTGAAGGCCAATCAACAGCGCTGGTGGAAAAGTCTCGGCAGCATCCTCGACAAGAAGGCCGCGGATGAAAAATGGGAGCGGATCGTCCTCGTTGGGGATAAGGAAGAAGCCGCTGTATTGGAAGCAAGCATGAATAAAGAGATTCATGAAACAGTCGGGAAAAACTTGTTGAATGAGAATGAGCATAAGGTTGTAGAGAAACTGCTGGCATGATCATGAGAACCCGCCGTCTTATCAAAGACGGCGGGTTCTTTGTCTCCCAAAAAACAATTCCCCCTAAACAGGCACACCCCCCCCCTCTCATTCATACACTGAAATAAGGAGGTGTGTGTCCGTGCTTTCACGTATAAAATGGTTGTCCTTTTCGATTGAATTATTTCTGGCTGTCCCCATCTTTGGCAATATCGCCGGAGAATCGATTCCTTTTCTCCTCTGTTTAATAGCTCTGTGGCATGCGAGCGTATTGTACATTTCCAGGTCGGAAGATCAACCTATCCTCGGAAGTCTCCTTGGAATCCTGGCTTCTTTCCTGAACTTCTTCCCGATCATCCGATTGATTGCCCATGCGATCACTGCAATTGTCCTTATTTTTGAAATCCAGAAAGCTCCCGGGATGGAGTAACCCAGGAAAAAAAGGGATGATCCCCTGCAAGAAGGATCATCCCTTTCCCTTTTTATTGCACAACTCCGCCGGCATTTACATATCTGGCATTGAACTCCTGCAGGAATTGGTTCGTAATGGCATCGTCATGGATGATGAGCATATTTTCATCATTCACATTATTGCCGTTTTCACTCCAGTTGGTCGATCCCACAATGACCGTTGGATCACTGTTTGTGTCCGCGTCGATAAGCATCGTTTTGGCATGAAGCTTGCGGCTTTCATTGGCTGCGTAGACAGGTGCAGGATTCGCCCAGCGCGTGTTCGGGTTATTCGTACTCGTTTGGGTGGCCGTTCTTCCGGTCATTTCAATGCTTGCGGACCACCATTGGTTCCAGAAGCTTGGATCGAATACGCCTTTTACATCAAATCCTGTCAGCGTTCCCTGGTTATCTCCATAGCTTCCTTCCCATTTGTTCTTCAGTTCATCCACCAGTGCCTGATCACTCCAGGCGAAAATGGTGAAGTACGCATTTTCGTCCGCTTCCGTTTTCACGAGATCCGTCATGCGTCCGACAGCATCATCACCTGAGGAGAAATAGATTTCTACCGTATCGCCACCGATGGTCAGGGTATGAGGCGTATTATCGATTTTGCGGGTACTGAAATTGGAAACCGTATTATCCGGCGTGGTCGTCCCGCTTCCCCACATTTCTTCAAATTCCGTTTTATAAATAGAGGCAAGCTCAGGTGAATGGACCTCTACGACATGCTGTTGATTTCCGTCGAGAATCCCTTGATTCATGTTCTCTTCAGAGCCATAAAGTCCTGTCACCGTAAAGTTCCAGCTTCCCGTAAAGACCCATTTGCCGTCGATCACGGCAAATTTATTATGCATTTGATTACCTGGAGAATAATAACTGTCCGTGTCTTTCCATTCCCCTTCGACAAACATATATCCTGTTGTCGCCGTACTTCCGACTGTCACATCACGATACGGGAAATCATCGAAGTTCGCGGGTAATTGATAAGCCGCACGCTTCGTTGCATCTTCTACGACAAACATCGGGGAATCAGATAAAATATGGGCATCGTCCCCTGTACCGACTACTCCATCCTGTCCGCGAACAAGCCTTTCCAAGTATAAGCGCATCGTCTCATATCGTTCTGCATAGTGAGGATCACTCCCATCCTTCGCATCAGCGAGAATGCGCACGTCCACCCCTTGAGCTGCTTTTTCCATTAACGCATCCACCACCCGTGGCAGATTGATTTCATACGTGGCGAAATCGATTGACGTTGTCGCTGCATTCAAGCGGTTCAATAAGCGATCCTCCAGGTTGACATTGTAATTGGCTTCGTTACCAGGCATCGCGTATTGAGTGGACGCACTTTTATTGAAATAGACATTGATGGCACCAAGCTCCTCACTCACATTGGTGAGGGATTCGCTGCCATTACCGGCAGGCGTCGTAGAATTAGCGGCTTTCGGTGTCCCGAATCCGCCTTCATATGAAGAAGTTGCTGTACTCCAGTTCGTCGAAACCGTGCCACTGACAGATGGATCCATTCGGGCCATCGTGGCTTTCGTGGTGTTGTCACCTGCATACCATCCATCCACTTCATCGATGATGGCACCGGAAGCATCCTTCAAATAGAGGACTTCATTGGAATTCCCAAGGCTTCCTGTATAAATCTGATCGGCTGTAACGGATGAAATCGTGCCATCGCCCGTTCTCTCCAGTAAGAAATAATCCTGTGCCGCAACCGTCCCGCTTAAGGCAATGCTCGGTGAACCGTCCTCTGCTTCAAGCGTCCAACCATCTAGAACAAGATCCGTTGAAGATGGGTTATGGAGTTCCATCCATTCATTATTGTAGGAACCCGTCGTCCCCATCCATGCCACTTCATTGATGACGGCTGTCTGAGTGGCCGCTTCCACGCTCTTATTCATTCCCTGTGGCTGAATCAGTCCTCCCGTCAGTAAAAACAGGATACTGATGATCGATAGTGATACCTTTTTTGTCCTCATGCCCTTTCCCCTTTCAGAATGCAAATATATTAAAATGATTACAGTACAAGTATATTTTGTCGCATTTTGTAATGGAAGGGGAGAATGGGCATGATTTTTCTAACCATTTTGTAAATTTTGTAGATTCAGTGTAAATCGATATCACTATATTCCTACTAGTTTTACTTTATTTACTAATAGATTTGGTCTATATGGAAAGAAGCCTTTAGTTATTAGGAAAGAATCTTATTCAGGTACAAAGACCCAATAAAAAAAACGGCAAAGCCTTCTTCAGACTCTGCCGTTTTACCATTCGATTTCCCATTCCTCCCTCAATGCCAAATAGAGAAGGAGAAGCGTGTTTTCCAGTTCTTCATAGGTCTTGCCTTCCATATCCATTCCCAGTTTCGGAAACAGGATATCGGCCAATTTTTGGCTTAATTGATTTCGCTCTGAAAGGGGTAGCTGCAGGAAACGGTTGGCGTACGTCCTGACCAGGTTCCATTCTTTCGTACCAAGCTGCTTCAGAGTCCATTCTTCGACTGACAGGTCTTCCTGCCTGAGCCCTCGCTGCCGGATTTCTTTTTCGATGGCTTTCTCTTTTCTCTTCCCTTTGACCCGTCGTTCATGCACGACGATGGTTCCTGCCACGATGTCACCCAGCCGTTTGTGCTTGGAGTGAAGGAAGATCATGATCATTCCGAGAAAATAGGAGACCGGGAGCATGTCGATGATTCTCATCAGATTACGGATGAAGCAGGATAGTAGTGTGACACTGTGTCCATTCTCCTGTATCACGCGGATGCCCAACATCCGTTTTCCCACTGTTTTTCCTCCCCAGAAGTACTCCAGTGCGAAGAAATATCCCCAGTTAATGACGAAGATGGTGATCAAGAAGAACCCCAGGAGAACGGAGTTGAAATCGAACATATTTAGTTTCAGGTTATCGTCTGCCAGGGCGAAAAACAGGAGCACCACAATCAAAATATTCACGATGGTCAAGATGATTTGATCGATCATAAGGGCCGCAGCACGGCTTCCAAGTCCCGCAGGCTGAAATTTCAGGGATACATATTCGGGCGTCCGGATATCGACCTGTTCTTCATGCATATCCATCCCCTCCTTTTGGTTGAATTTACCTTTAATAGTTTCTATTTATTTCTAAACTTACTATAATAAGAGATAAGAAATCCAATGAACGAGTAGGTGTCACAATGAAAGTGAAGCAATTTGTCAAACAGCACCGGGATGATTGGAAGGCTCTTGAGGATCACCTCGGAACGTTGCGAAAAAGAAAGAATATGACGGGAACGTCCATCGATCAGTTCAATCGCCTCTATCAAAAGGCTGCCCAGAATTTATCGTACAGCCAGACCTATTTCCCCGAAGAAGAAGTGACGGATTATTTAAATGGACTCGTGTCGAAATCTCATAATCTCTTTTATAAAGATCAGATCACGAGCGGAAAGCAAATCCGGCATTTTTTCTCCACCACGTTTATCGGTCTCCTTCTCGATCAATGGAAATTCGTTGTCCTGGCAATGGTCTTGTTTACGATCGGTGCAATGGGTGCCTTTCTTTCCGTTGTGAATGATCCCCTGCACCTTTATTCCATCCTCCCCCCTGAAATGTCTCAGGGAGTGGATCCCGGTAATCTGGGAAAAAGTGATGGGGAAGTGAATTCTTCCATCATGTCCGCTGCCATCATGACCAATAATATCAAAGTGGCCTTCCTTGCTTTTGCAGGCGGTGTCACGTTCGGCTTATTGACGATGTATATGCTTGTTTACAACGGCATCATAGTCGGTGCCCTTACCGCCGTCTTCTGGCATCAGGGAATGAGCTACGAATTCTGGGCATATATCGTCCCCCACGGCATGATCGAGCTTACAGCCATTTTCATTGCCGGCGGTGCGGGATTGTTGATGGGCTATAAGCTTTTTGTACCGGGACGCTTCACGCGGGGATATCAATTGAAGGAGCAGGCGAAACGATCCGTCCAGCTCCTTCTCGGTACGATCCCGCTATTTGTCATCGCCGGGTTCATCGAAGGCTTCATCACGCCGGCTGCGATCTCCCTCCCTGCCAAGTACATGGTCGCTCTGTTGACGGTTGCCGGGCTGTTTCTCTATGTGGCCATCGGTAAGCTCCGACTCAGCAGGCTACACTAATCCGCGGTTCATCAAATCTATATAGTACGAAACGGCGGTCGTTGCCAGTTTCTCTTCCCGGGCCTCCACCATCAGGAGGCCCTGCTTTTCCCACTTGGACTTCTCCCTCTTTTTGACGAGCATCTGCTTTTGGGCCATACTCTTCATCATCGCCTGTATCTCGTCAACCGGCTCCGACTTGATCCTTCTTACCAACATGTCATCTTCTATCCCGATCATTAAAAAGAGATGCTGCCTGCGCAGGCGCTGCAAATAATAGAGAGCATTATCTTCATGGAGGAATGTGTGGATATCGCTGAATAATAACAGCAGACTCCGTTTCTTCTGGACCGTCTGGACGTAATGGAGGACGGCAGCGTAATTGGATTCCGCCGCGTCCACCTCGAGATGATAAATGCGGTGGAGGATGGTCTGGAGATGCGCCATCCCTTTGGCAGGCGGGATGTAGACCTTCACATTCTTACTGAAAGCGAGGACCGAAACATAGTCCCCGTTCTGAAGGGCAGCCGCCGTGACGGTCATGGCGGCTTCAAGGGACCTCTCCAGCCGGTTCCCTTTCTCAAGCTCCGCCCCCATCATCCGGCCGCAATCAATGAGAATCGTAATATACTTTCCATGCTCAGGTTCATATTCATTCGTCATCACTTCTCTGAGCTTTGCCGTTTGACGCCAGTTGATCTTTCTTGGATCATCCCCGACGACGTAATTCCTGATTTTCGAGAACTCCCCTGCCCCACTCTGCATCTTCCGGATTTTCACCCCTTCATACAGTAAAAACCGCTGGGCATCTTCGAGTACCTTTCTTGTTTCAGTGAGATCGGGGATGACTTTCACCATATCCATCGTTTCCACGGTTTTTTGTTTCTCCCATAGTCCCAGTGAGCTCCGGTAGCGAAAATAGAGCCTGGTTAACTCATAGTCCCCCCGTACAGGGGTCACCACATCGTAAAAGGGCTTAGCAGTTGAATGTCCGGATAGCTTCCCTTCAAGTGGGAATGTGGCTTGAAAGCTTTGCGGTGTCCCGTCCAAGAGACGATACGACATATCCCGATCCGATGTGTTATGGATCGTTAATTCCACCGTATAATCAAGTCCCCTTTCCATTTGATCAGGGATGCTCCTCTTTACTTCAATATTCTTCTTTGAAGGAGAGAACGTTAAATCGATGAGACTCAAAACGAGAAACAAAGCATTCAGTATAAAGATCCATATCCACGACAGCCCAACCAGCGTGCCTGCAAAAAGGATAACAGAAAAGCATGCGTACACGATCAGCAGCCGCCCAGTTGGCAGGATCCCCTTATCTTGGAACAGTAATCGACCCAATAAGCTCCTGGATGACTTGGTCAATGGTCAGTCCCTCCAATTCTACATGCGGGGATAGCTGGATGCGATGTCTGAGGGCAGGTCTTGCCACCATCTTGATATCATCAGGGGTGACATAGTCCCGCCCTGACAGATAGGCCCATGACCTGCCTGCCTTCCCGATGGAAATGGCCGCCCGTGTACTTGCGCCGAAGCGGATCGTCTCCGTTTCCCGGGTTTTCCTGACAATTTGCATGATATAATCCAATACCGCGTCGCTCAGGGTGACATCCTCGATTTCCTTCCTGATGGATAAGAAGGTTTCAATGTCGAGGACCGCCCCCACTTCACTCCGGTCAACATGATTCTCGATCACCTGTTTTAAAACCGATTTCTCTTCTTCAAATGAAGGGAAATCAATATCGAGCTTGAACAGGAATCGGTCCTGCTGAGCTTCAGGAAGCGGGTAGGTACCTTCGAATTCAATCGGATTCTGGGTTGCCACCACAAAGAATACCTCTTCAAGGGGGTACGTCGATCCTTGGATCGTCACCTGTTTTTCTTCCATGGCTTCAAGGAGTGCCGCCTGGGTCTTCGCCGGTGTACGGTTGATTTCATCGGCTAAGAGGACGTTGGTGAAAATCGGTCCCTTGATCGTTTGGAAACGGTTGTCCTTCATGTTATAAATCGTACTTCCCGTTATGTCACTCGGCAGCAGGTCCGGGGTGAATTGAATCCGGTTAAAGCTTCCTCCAAGCAAACGGGACAATGTTTTGACCATTTGGGTCTTCCCGGTGCCCGGGACCCCTTCGATCAATACATGTCCTCCTGCGAGAATCGAAGACAGCAAGAGTTTAAGATTCGTCCCCTGTCCTACGATGCGCTCTTCAAATATCTCCATTAAGGATGTGATTTCTGGTTTCAACGATCCTCCACCTCTTTCCTGAATAATTCTATTCTTTTCGACCACATGATATATTCCTGTTTACTGATTCTTTCTTTATTCAGCACACCTTTCATCCCCATTAAAAAGGAGGCGATGTCCTTTTCGGAAACGGTTTGCAGTCTCCGTTCCAGCGGTTCTTTCAAGTCCCCCCACTCTTTACTCGTCGGGATCCCCCACCGTTCCTGGAACAGGAGTCTTACATAATCAGACTGGATCAGAAGGGAAGCCTTGTACTGTTTCCCTTTCAAGTACCACGCTGAAAGGGCCTTGATTCGCTCATCGCTGAACCGGACCGTTTCCTCCCGGGGGGTGAGGATTCCCCCGAACCGTTTCCCCTGCATCCATAGCCCGAGTAAAGTGAAGATGGCTGATTGAAGAAGCAGGAGCAATAGCCATTGCGGATATAGTGTCGCAAGGGGTGCCCCGCTTTCTCCGCCGTGGAGGAATTCATCAAACAGGATGGTCCCCTCTTCTGCACCACCTTCTTTTAACAAAAGAAGAATCAGAGAAAGATGATCCTTCTCCAGGATCCTTCCGTTCGTCATCCAGGCAGGTGTGGTGGAAACAATGAGTGACCCCTGACCTACGTCCGTTTTGTAGGCGATTGTTCCGTCCACATCATCCAGGAGGACCTTATCTCCCGCCTCTTCCTCAAGGCGGACGCCTGATAAAGTTTCCGTTTCATATGTATTTCCTTTTCCGTCACGTACAAGGGGAAGAATGGGGCTGTCTATCATTTCCGTCTTGATATCGAACATCCCTTTTGGATTATCCTTCAGAAGGAGGATGGTATTTCCCCGCCTCATGAAATCCTCGTATTCTTCCATTTCTTCCTGATCCGGGACTGTAAAGGGCTCCGCCATGATCAAAAGCTGGCCGGTTTCTTTTTTAGACAACCGGTCAGGTGAAAGGGACCATCTGGAAATGGCACCCCCTTCGTTTTCCAAATAGGTGTAAAGGGCCTTTACACCAGTTGGCGAGGGGGATTCTGATACATAGGCCGGATACTCCTTCAGCTTTTCCGGAGAAAGAAAGACCCCGATCACGATGAATACACCAAGAAGACCCACCAGGGGGATCCACCTTTTTATAGTTAACTTCAATGCCCGATCCTACCTCCTTTCCCTTACACTATCCATCTATGAATCTCCATTTTCCAACCAGCTGCGGGCTTCCTGTTTATAGTGAAGATACTCCTCTTTATCCACTTCACGTTCACCATACGCAACCTTGTCGAATAGCAGGGCAAGCCGGTAGAATCGATCCGCCCATCCTTGATTCACTTTACGCAGTTCGTCGTAATACTCCCAGTTCGTCTTCCACACGCGTGCCTCCAGATACTCCCTTTCATGAAAGTACAGAAGCAATGCCAGGAACATGTGACGGGTAGCTCTCGTATAATCACCCAGGTCCTCCTGCTTACGGGCTTCCTCAAGATGCTTTGTATAGGACCACTCCATCTCGTTCATGGATTGAAGGGGCTTGTTCGAACGGAACCTGCGCCTTCTCACCCCGTTTCGCACCGCATTGAATGCTATGATGAGAAGGATGCCCACAACGATGACAATGAGTGTGATCAGGATCCCCGATGCCGCCCCGCCTGTCGGTTCAAGAGAAGGGTCAATGTTTCCGAGCAGATCCCGGATCCATTCCTTTGCCTTTTCCCACATCCTTGACAGCAGATCCTGATGATCCTGAAGGTAGGCTTTGTATTCTTCCCCTTCCAGGATTTCTTCGAGTTGATCCCTCGCTCTGTTTTCATTCAACACTTTCTTCACCTGGCTTTCAGATCAAAAGCCCGGAACCCCGGGCCAGACTGGATACTTCCTTGGTTAAACCCTATGATAGTCATCAATCATTTCATTTAAATCATCCGCGTCGTGTCTTGTCTTCAGGTCAAAGAACATCACTCCAAAACCAACAGCGAACAACATCGTCGTAAATAATGTCACCACATTGAGGATCATCCCGTATAAAACACTGTTCCCCAATACCAGGCCGAACGTCAATTCAAATGCGGTACTGACGATCCCAATGATCAGGCCGAACACAATATATAATCCAATGATGGTGAATGTGCGCTTTTTCGTCAGTCTCCAGCTTCTTCCAAGTCCTGGTGCGTCATGCTCAATAGCCGCCGCCCCCAGATAGAAGCTCCATCGTGTCAACAAATAAGCGACTACAGCCGCAATGAGGAGGAATAAGACGATGATCGTAATGATTATCCCAACCCCTGTATCAAACATGGCAGCACTGAATACCCCTGCGATCCCGATCGTGAAAACAGGGACAAATATGAAACCAAATACGATCAATCCAAATAGGATACTGCTTCCGATGATCGGCCAAAAACGGGAGAATGCTTCTTTGATGACCAGCTTGACCGAGTAGTCTTCATTTTTCCTCATATGATTCAGTGTGAATAATATCGCCGCCTGGGCGATCGGTGACAGAATCATTGTGATAAGACCAATCAGTGCCGCGCCGAGTTCCGCTCCCACATTCACAGCCGGCCCTTCCTCAGGTGAAAACTCTCCTGAAAAGCTGTTGACAATTCCTTCAAACCAGGTTTCCCCTGACCCTGTCGTTCTAAAAAAACTGACTCCCGACGCAAGATCAATGAGAGCCTGCAACAAATAGACAGGTCCCAATAACACAAGGACAATCAGGAAAAAATCTTTGAAATGATTCTTACTTAGTCGAAATGTATGATCCAGTATTTCACCAAATCGTTTAGGTTTACTGAATTGTGCGTTCATATTCTGATCCTCCACTGCTTATTTTTCAAATTTTTACAATATATCGCTTATTTTAACATTATTCCTCCTTCTGTTAATGAAATATTTGTCATTTTTCTGCACTTATTTACTCACAGCATCTTACTTCAATTCATATGGTTCCATTTACTTTTTTATTGCTTCCTGCTTCCTTCTTTATATACGAAAAAGTGACCCAAAAAGTTTTCTTTTTGGGTCACTTTTTTATCTTTATTTAGCCAGATCATGTTTAAAGGCATAGATGACGGCCTGGGTCCGGTCCTGTACGCCGAGCTTGGAGAGGATGTTGCTCACATGGGTTTTCACTGTTTTCAGGGCAATGAATAATTCATCGGCGATTTCCTGATTCGTTTTTCCCTGCGTCATAAGAAGGAGGATTTCAAGCTCCCGGTTCGTCAATTCCTCATGGGGATGAGAAACGGTCTTCTGCCTCATCCGTGTCATCATCTTCCCCGTCACTTCGGGTTCGAGGATCGACTGGCCGTTATGGGTTTTGCGAACCGCTTCTGCGATTTCACTTGCTTTCGAGGTTTTCAGCATATAGCTGACGGCTCCCGCTTCAAGGGCAGGATACACCTTATCATCATCGAGGAAACTTGTGACGATGATGATCTTCGCGTCCGGCCATTCCTGGATGATTTCCTTCGTCGCCTGGATGCCATCCATTTCTTTCATGACAAGGTCCATCAGGATGATATCCGGCCGCAGTTCAAGGGCCAGTTGGACGCCTTCCTTACCGTCCGATGCTTCACCTACGACATCGATATCCGCCTGGGCAGACAGATAAGAAGACACCCCGATCCTCACCATTTCATGATCATCGACAAATACTACTTTAATCATTCTTATCACCTTCATTCTCTACAACGGGAACCTTCACTTCCAAGCGCGTCCCCTTATTTGGCACACTGATGACTTTAAACGTCCCACCGATTTCAATGGCCCGCTCCCTCATATTCTGAAGGCCATACGAGCTCGTCACCTTCGATTCATTTACATCAAACCCCAGGCCATCATCCACCACCCTCAATATGATGATCGATTCCCTCTTAATGAGGCGGATGTCGAGGGAAGTCGCTTTGGCATGGCGAAGCGTGTTCGAAACCGACTCCTGCAAAATCCGGAACAAATGATCTTCGATTCCTTTATCAAGGCTCATGTCCTCGATTTTCCATTCGATATCAAGAGGGACTTTCTGAGCTAATTCGACCAAGAGCTCCTTCATTCCTTCTTGAAGATTCTTTCCTTTTAACGCCACGGGGCGAAGGTGGAGGAGGAGCGCCCTCATCTCTAGCTGCGATTGATGGATCATCTGCTCCACCATTCCCAGCTGCTTCTCTTCATGGGGGGTCCTGTGGGGGGAGGGTGTCTCCGTAATCGCCGACATGAGCATCGACGCAGCGAACAGCTGCTGACTGACCGAGTCATGCAATTCCCTCGCCAAGCGATTCCGCTCCTGAGATACGATTTCCTGTATCCTCTTTTCCTGCTCCTCGGCTTTTTCATTGGCAAGCTTCTGGGAGTACCGGGCTTGATCGGTTAGATGCTTCCCAAGGGCTTCGACCTTTTTCCACACCTGCTGCACCTCGGAGGTTGCCGTTTCAGGGATGGTGATCGTGCGCCCTTGCTCCACATGATGGAGGGCATCTTCCATTTCCCGCAGCTGCCGCTTATCCTTCAAGCCGCTCCGGATACCGAAAACAATCCCGATCACAATACTGAACACGAGAATAAACCCTGCTCCTGGGATATCCATGATTTCTACTTCCCATAAAAGAGACCAATCCTGTAACGGATATAAATAGAAGAAGGAAAAGGATAAAAATAACACCATGACAAGAGAAAAGAGGATACCTGCAACGACCTGCTTACTGACCGTACTCATATTCTCTTCACCTCAAGATCCCCAATCCACATGGAGGTGATGATCTTCACCCTCTGGACCGCCTCATCATATCCCGGTGTTTGATAATAGAGGGACTGATTGATCGCTTTCGGCTCCACTTCATCAAAAATCTCAATGGATCCCGCCAGGACCGAGTGATGCACACTCACTTCCACGTCATATGGGATGAGTATCTCGATATTCCCCAGTATATTCCGGATCGATACAACGGAAGTACCCTTTGGTAGAACCGTATTCCCGATGTCGATGACCGAATCCCCGATGACGCCCTGGATGTTGATATCATTCCATTCGTATACATCATCCGATGTCCGCTTCGGACCGAACCATTCATTCTGAAGAGCCGATCTTTTCATGATGAGTGGTTCATGACTCTGCGTAAATGTTTCCTTGATGGACGGCGTGATGTACTTCGGATGTTTCTTCGAATCGGCGAAACGTACAATGATAAATAGAAGGATACCGAATAACAAAAATTTAAACGCGACCGTATTGAAAATATTGATCGCTAAACTGATGATCCCGAACCACAGCAGGATCTTCCCCGACGTCCTCGGCAGCTTTTTACGTCCAATATAGATGCAGAATGCCGCAATGGATAGAAAGACGAGAACCCCCCCATCATAAAAGGAGACTTCCAGCAGTATAAGTAATGTCCCGATTAAGATGATCCAACTGATTCCGTCAGAGCGTAAGCGATTGAACATGGGGGTCCCTCCTTTCCGGTTATGTATGTAACGTCCCGCAACCGGCTCAAATCCTATGATAAAACGGGGTGAACCCTTCATGGGCTCCCCCTTTTTTTACGTTATCGTGTTTTTCTCCATTTAGAATACCATGTTTCAGGACGGAATGGCTTCTGTTTCCTCATTTTTCATTTCTTTTTCCAATTTGGCGATCTTCGCGTCAATCGTATTCCGGTAATAGGAAGAATTCACACCGTGCTCCAGTTGATCTAAGTATGTTTCAATTTCATCAAACTTAGAGAACGCCTCATTATTGTAACCTGAAGATGACTCAAGGACTGAATTCATCTTATTATGGGCGCGGGCAATGTTTTCCCTGCCCATCAGCTCCATCCTCTTGATGTACATATCCTTTAGCTTGTGCTTCATTTCTTCATATTTCCGTTCAAGCTCTTCTAGCTCTTTTGTCGCTTGCAGCTTGGATTCCTGGATGCGCACGGCACGTTCTTCATAGTATTTTTGTTCCTGAAGGGCAAATTCATACAGGCCTTCTTCGCTTGCTTTGGACGCTACCTCTGCCTGATACTTGCGTTTGTCGGCTAAAACGGAAGCCTGTTGATACTCTTTCTGAAACTCTTCTTTTAGTAGATACTGCCTTTCGACAAGCTTTCTTACCTTTTCCACTTCCTGCTCACATTGCCTTAAGTAATGATTCAGGACGGCAATCGGATTTTTCTTTTCCTTTTTATCAATTGCTTCGTGAAGGTCTGACATGACGGTATTCTTCAATCGTTGAAATAAATTTGCCATTGTTACATCTCTCCTTTAGTTTTTTAATTGTGACCATTCTCTTTCAAAGTTCGTGAAAGGGTCAGATGATTTTTCTTCTATCATGACTTCTTCTTTTTTCCAATTCTTATAAATGACATACAGTACATACAGAGCAACCAATCCGATGATGGCCGGGAAGTTTGATACGGTTGCACTGAATGCTGCAAGGCCGATCAACGCCCATAAGATCTTTTTACCCGTCGAATCTGTTTTGATAAAGCCTTTGAAGCTGTAGTACATGATCACTAACGAAATCGCCAGCCCTACAATCGGTCCTAAATTGGCAAGCAGTACAATCGCTGCAATCCCTCCAGCTAAAAGCAATCCGAATTTCTTCATATGTTGTTGCCTCCTTTCTTCTTCATGTCTCTATCCTACCTATTTTCCGGATTTCCCATAACGAGCCGGAGCTTTATTTTCGAATCAGACTTGAGGCTTAGGGGTGGTAGGACCGGGTGTATACGGGGATGGGGCGTTGCGGGGGATGTTGCGAACTCGATATCCCCCACCCAAACAAAAGGTCCGTCCCTCATATCCAGGGACGGACCTCAATCCTATGCTTATTTGTTTGTCAGTTCGAGGAATTCTTCCACGTCGGCGATGCAGAGGCGGATGCCTTTTTCCCAGAAGGCTTCTTTGGTGATGTCTTCTCCCAGGTGCTTCATGGCAAGGTCTTCTACGTTCATGACGGCTGTGTCACGGAGCAGGGCCATATATTTCTCTTCATAGCTTTCGCCGGACTCCAGTGCCTTCGCGTAAATGCTCAGTGAGAACAGGTAGCCGAATGTATACGGGAAGTTATAGAAAGGCACTCCCGTGATATAGAAATGGAGCTTCGAGGCCCAGAATCGCGGGTGGACCTCACCAAGGGAATCAGCGAATGCTTCCTTCTGGGCTTCCCCCATCAGGTCGTTCAACGTATCGACAGATACGATCCCTTTTTTGCGCGCTTCATAGAAACTGGTTTCGAATAAGAAGCGTGCATGGATGTTCATGAAGAATGCGACGCTCCGCTGAAGTTTATCTTCGACGAGTGCAATCTTTTCCTCCTTCGTTTCCGCTTCCTTCACGGCTGCATCTGCCACGATCATCTCCGCAAAAGTGGAGGCCGTTTCCGCGACATTCATGGCGTAGTTTCGGTTCAATGTATGCATTGGCTTTAACGCATGGGAATGGAACGCATGCCCCAATTCATGGGCAAGTGTCGAAACATTCGACATCGAGCCTGAGTACGTCATGAAGATCCGTGATTGATCGCTTAATGGGAATGATGTACAGAAGCCGCCGGGACGTTTTCCAGAACGGTCCTCTGCTTCGATCCACTCATCTTCAAATGCTTTCTTTGCAAATCCGGCCATCTCACTGCCAAAGCGGGAGAACTGTTTCAGAATGAATTTCGCTCCTTCATCGTATGACATCGTACTCGTCGATTCTGCCACCGGAGCGTCCAGGTCATACCAGTCCAGTTTGTCCTTGCCGATCAATTTCGCTTTCCGGTCCAGGTACTGGACGAAAGGCTTTTTGTTTTTGCTGATGGCCCCCCACATGGCATCGAGGGTTTCCTGCTTCATTCGGTTGTATTCAAGGGGCTCCTTCATCAACTCATCCCAGCCCCGCTTTTTATACACATTCAAGCGGAAGCCGCCAAGGTGATTAAGGGTTCGGGCAAAGAGCTCCTCATTCTGTTCCCACGCCCCCTCTAATTTGTCAAAAACCTCTTTGCGTGTTTTCGGATCCGGACTTGACAGCAGATTGTTGGCCTGTCCCACCGACAGTGTTTTACCGTCGTGAGTGATGTCCATCGCCCCGATGATCGTGTCGTACATCTGTCCCCAGCCGTGATAGCCATCGACGGCCAGCGCCTGAATCAAGGATTCTTCCGTACTTGAAAGCTTATCCTTCGCTTTTTGTCTCCACTCATTCAGCACAAACGAAATCTCATTCAGTTTTTCGTGCTTCAGCAAATCTTCCCATACTCCTTCTGTGCAATCGGAAAGCTGCTGCTGAAACTTCGTGAATGTAGAAGAAAAGTCAGCGCTCAGGCTTGTCACTTCGCCGCGGAGAGAATCGGCCTTCCGGTCATGCATGTTCTGAGCTTCCAGACAGCTGACAAATGCACCCGCCTGCCGCAAATACAGCATCACTTCCTTCGCTTCTTCAATGAGCTGCCACACAAGATCAGCATCATTTGCCGATTGAGGAGGATGGAACGCAAGAGCATTCTCCGCGAATTCATCCTTCTTCTTTTCCAATGCATCAAGGTGCTTCCTGAATTCCGGTGATTCACTTCCACCTTTGAAAAAAACATCTAAATTCCAAACATTCGAATATGTATGAGTTGTATGGTCCATAATGTCCCCCTATATGTTTGTGTAAATTGTCCCTATCCTATTTCTAATTCTCGATAAATCTTCTAAATCCTCCCTCTTCTTTTACGATTCCTTATACCCAAACTGTCATCACTTGGTTTTTAAACGGATAATAGTGGAATAGTATATAGCAAACAATAGTTCTCGAAGGGCCTCCCTTCGTGCATCATCATTCCATTCAAAGGGGGATACACAATGAAGTTGATTTTGAATATTTTAGCTTTCGCTTTAGTGATCGTGATGAATACGCTCGCTGTCACCTTGCCTTTGAATAATCAATCCACGGCAGAAATCAGTGACCGGCTGGACATCATGATCACGCCTGCGGGCTACGTCTTTTCCATATGGAGCCTGATTTATCTCCTCCTCGCCATCTGGATCATCCGTCAATTCCCCAAAGCGAGGCGTGAACTCCCGCTTTATCAGGAAACAAGCGGTCTATTTGTCCTCAGCTGCCTTTTGAATTCAGGATGGATCCTGGTATGGCACTATAATTATTTTCTCGTTTCCGTGTTTGTGATGCTCGGACTTTTATTAACCCTCATCGCCCTGTATAAACGGGTGAAGAGCACAGGTCCATCCCTCTTGGATTCGGCCCCTTTCTCGATTTATCTAGGATGGATTTCAATCGCTACGATTGTAAACATCACCTATTATTTGACGGATATCGGCTGGAACGGATTCGGGATATCCGACCTGGTGTGGGCGTACCTTGGATTGGCCGTCGCAACGGCTCTTGCCTTCTGGTTCCGCATCACACAGCATGATAAGCTATATCCACTCGTCTTTGTGTGGGCCTTTATCGGCATCGGAGTGAAGAACATGGCAGATCACTCCGCTTATTCCTATACAGCCTACGCCCTCGCCGTCATCATCCTTATCTTTGACCTGGTCTACAGACGTACAGGCAAGTAAAAGGAAGGTCCGTCCCTCCGTATAGAAACACCCCCTATGACTTACATTAAGTGATAGGGGGTGTTTGGATGAATCAGCCTAAAAGAAATGTAACGAAATCAGGGACGGACATTGATGAAGTGAAGCGTCAGAACGCACATTCAGGTCTGACGTATAATCAAGTGAAGCAGCTGCTGGGGGAACGATTTACGGGTAAAAAGTAAAAGAAAGCGCCGACTCAGTCGGTGCTTTCTTTCTGTTGGTCTTTCTTCTTTTTGTCTTCTTTCGCTTTTGTTTCCCGCTGGACATTCAGCTTCTCTTGAATCTTATTGACTTCCTTACAAGGCTGGGTCAGGCTGACAATCACATCTCCCTGCTCAATCTTTGGCGAGGCGCCTTCGGTGAAGAATTCGATCCTTCCCGTTGGTTTATGAGCAAACATTAATAAGGTATGTTCATCCCGCTCTTTTAAATATTCTTCAAAGGTGTATTTTTCCGTAATATTCGTTTTCCTGAAGACGTCCCCTCGCTCGATGCGTTTATTCAATTCTTCCCACGTTACATGGTTTTGGAATAGAATGCGGCCTCCGATGGTATGGACCATGTCTTCCAGGTCATCATCCCGCTGACTGCGTAGACTGAGCTGAAATAAATTATTCCGTCCGATTTCAGGGACGAAGGTCGTACAAACAAGGGCGTTATACGAATCAAGCTCCGTCGCGGCGATCATATACTCATATGGAGTCATGTCCAAATAATATTCGGTTTGCTCTGACAGGATTTCCCCCCTGTAAAACGGGATCCCGGCTTTTCTCACTGAAAACAACCGCTGCCAGGATGAATCTGTTATCAGCACAGGGATCTTCATATCCTGTAGGGTTTTGGCAAACTCGGTACTGAATTTGCTTCCACCGACAATCATGATCCCCGGCTGTTCACTGATGGCCAGGTCGAGCTTTTTCGCCAGCCATTTAATCGAGAATCCGTGTGCACATACGGTGGAGAATACAAGGGCAAAGGTCAGGGATGTCAGGATGGCGGCATCTTCAAATCCCTTTTCCAATAAGACCGACGCAAAGTAACTTGAAACGGTCAAAGCGACGATCCCCCGCGGTGCAATCCATCCGACAAGGATTTTCTCCCTGACGGAGAGGTCCGTCCCTATCGTGGAGAGCCAAATGGAGATTGGCCGCACGATGAATAGCATCAGGAGGACGAAGGCAACGATGTTCCAATTGAAGATCTGGAACAGGGTCTCGACGGTTAAGGAAGCCGTCAGCATCACGAATATGGTCGATATGAGCAGCACCGAAATGTTCTCTTTAAAATGACGCATATCGTCGATGGATGAAATATGCATATTCGCTAATGTCATCCCCATGGCCGTTACGGCAAGGAGGCCGGTTTCATGAGTGATATGATCTGAGATCGTGAAACAGGCCAGGACCAGGGCAAACACCACAGGTGACTTAAGGAATTCCGGAACATGTCCATTTTCAAAGATAAAGCCGGTGAATTTCCCAAGCGCCCATCCAAATACGACGGCAAACAGGGAAGCGGCAAAGAAAAGTAATAAAGTAAGTCCCGTTACATCATCACTAATTAAAAAGTTGATGATTTCAAAGGCAAATACAGCAATCAATGCGCCGAAGGGATCGACGACGATTCCTTCCCACTTCAGAATCGCTGCAGGTCTGGGTTTAAGCTTTGCCTGCCTTAATAGGGGGAGGATGACCGTTGGACCGGTTACGATGAATAACCCACCGATCACAAAGGCAACGGCCCAGGATAAACCGGCTACATAATGGGCTCCGAGAGATCCCAGTATCCAGGCAAGGAGGGCTCCGATCGTGACAATCCTGAAGACCGGTTTTCCAAGTCCCCTCACTTCACGAAAATCAAGGTTCAGGCTCCCTTCAAATAGTATGATGGCAACAGCCATTGATATGATGGGTTTAAATACTTCCCCGAAATCGTCCTTTGGATTGATGAGGCCGAAGATCGGACCGACGAGCAATCCTACAATCGACATGACCACGATGGCTGGAAGCCTGAATCTCCAGGCCACCCATTGGGAAGCGATCCCCAGTACTCCGACTAACATGATGTTGAATAAAATAGAATCGATCATAGCTTTCTCCTTTGAGGGTTTGAATTAGCCATCATAACAGCAGATAGTATGTAGGTGTTACAGATTACAAATAGAATAAAAGGTCCGTCCCTCATATTGCAAAACAAATGCCTTCTCTTCGGCACATTCGTTTTGTATAGTTTACATTTTTAAGGCTGATTTTAACCAAAGAGTCGTTTCCAGTTCCCTGCAGATCGTCACATAGTGGAGCATGGTGATCAGAACGGCTCCCGCGTTCATGCCAAGGATGACTCCTTCCATCCCAAACCGGGACCCCAACAGGTAAATGAGCGAAAAAGAAAAGATGCTCGACCAGATCGTATGAAGGAGAGCATCCTTCACCAATCCCAACCCAATCAAAAAGGCTTGGAGAGGGAATACTAAGAAGTGAAACAGAAAATACGGCCAGAGCAGCTTTAAATAATAGGCTGAGGATGCAGAGTGAAAAAACGTCTCTGTTAAATAGTCCCCCAGAATATAGTATATCCCCACAGCCGGTAAACCGTAGCCCAGTGTAATCCACATCACTTGTTTAAGGTGGGTCAAGATCCCATCAAAGTCCTTCGATGATGCTTTTTCCGATACGGTCGGGATCAGGACGATCAGCATCGAAAAAGCGATGAAGGAAGGAAAGAATCCGATGGTAAGGGCAATTCCCGCCAGCATCCCGAAATGTTCATTGGCATCCACTGCCCCCATTCCCGAAAGGACCAGGGCCCATTTAATCAGAAAAGGCTGAATGGCATGGGTCAGGGCATGAAAGATGCGAAGGACCGTGGTCGGGATCGAAACGGATAAAACCGACTTTCTCATTTCACCGGTGGCTAGGTTAGAATGGCTGTTCTTTCTTTTACCCTTAATTTCAAGAATGTAAGCATGAATCAAATAGACAAAAACCACCACTTCACTGGCAATTAACGTCCCAAGGGCGATGAAGATGGATGTATCGATGCCAAAGGATAAAAATTGATAAATTGACACTAATAAAAATAACTGGATTCCTTTACGAAGAAAATTCGCTGCTGCAATTTTCCCCATCTTCTGGATCCCCATGAAATATCCTCTTGTTATGGAAGTGAAGGCCACAATCGGGATCACGATCAGGACGAGCCAGCGAATCCCGGGATGGTATCCTTGAAATAAAGGAGTCCAGGCATAAACCATCACCATGATCAATAAAAGAATGCATGTCGTGATCACCGCAAATCTGAAAGCATAGTGCAGCATCCCCCTGTGATATCGTTCCTCCTTTTCTGCAAAGAATTTGGAAAGGCTGATCGGCAGTTCCATGCTCGATAAAATGACGATCAGGAATACCGTCGGCAGAATCGACATGTATGTGCCAAGCCCTGCTTCCCCAAGCTCCCGGGCCAGGATCATATTAATGATAAACTCCAGACATTCCCCTAAGAATGCCGTCACCACCAACACCAATGTACCTCTTAAAAACAGACTCATATGCTTGTACCCTGCCTTTATGTAAGATGGTTTATTCTATGATGGTTGTCCGGGGAATATGAGACGAGGGCGCGGGCAGGAGAAAGTATGGTGGTGGAAGTGATGCGTCGGATTCGGGGAACTTGTGCCAAATAGTGAACATACCATCATAATTCCCACACCCAACCAAAATAAAAAGCAGCCCCCAAAAGGACTGCTTTCCAACTAACGGATAATAAAAGTGGCAATCGAATGCAAAGGAAGAGTCGTACTGAAATTCCCCTCACCGCATGCAAGGGAAATCTCTTCCTCACGGTCATTCGCATTCATCACAATGACGACGATCTCCCCGTCCGGATTTTTAAAGGAAGCAGCCGATACAGCGTCATTGGAAATCTTGCAGCCGATACGCCTCGCACCCGCTTTGATATATTTACTGAAATGTCCGATGTAATAATAGGAGCTGTTGTAGCGCACCTCGTCGTTCACAGTGTCGACGATCACCGGGGCATCACAGTAATTCCCTACATGGTTCGGTCCTCCCTCTTCATTCAGGACCATATTCCAATCGATCCACGCTTCAAGGTAATTGTTCAAGTCACCGATGATGTTCCGGCCATATCGTTCACCGGTATCCCATGCTCCGGGTTTGACCCCGCCTTCGATGCATCCTTCTGTAAAGATCAAATGCTTATCAGGGAAATCATGATGCACCTTCGAAAGGTTTTCAAATTCCTCTGATACGTACCAGTGGACACCCGTCCCCCATACATACTTAGCCGCTTCCGGATCGGACAGGACCGCCTTGGCGCGCTCATGAATCACATCACGATTATGATCCCATATGATGACCTTCACATCCCCATGACCATGTTTCTCAAGGGACGGACCCAGATGATGCTTAATGAAATCACGCTCTTCTTCTCCCGTATACAGACAGGAATCCCACACTTGCTTTGCTTCCGGTTCATTTTGAATCGTCAATCCCCAAATCGGGATGCCCTCTGCCTGCATGGCCTCTATATATTTTGAATAATAGTCGGCCCATACGGACTCAAACTCGGGCAGCAGTTTCCCGCCGTTATTCATTTCACCGTTCGTTTTCATCCACGGCGGGGGACTCCAGGGGGAAGCCACGATGGAAAGCTCTTCGCCTGCCACTTTCATCGCTTCTTGAATGAGCGGGATCACGAGTTTCTTCTCACGGTCGATGGAAAAGGTATTTAACGATGTATCTCCCTCTTCCACATACGTATAGTTTCCCAAAGAAAAATCACAGCTGTTGATATGGGTCCTTCCGAAGCGGTAGCCCAGGCCTTCTGCAGGATCGAAATAGCGCTTGATGATCTCTTCCCTTTTTTCCGGGCTGATGAGGGAAAGGCTGTGAGCCGCCGCTTCGGTGAACGCACCGCCAAACCCCAGCATTTCCTGATAGGTTCGTTCGGGATCAAGCTGAATATGAGTGGACGATTGAGGACGATCAGAAGAAAAGGAAACCGGTTCTTTTTCAGAGAACCGATCTCCTGTTTCTTTTGCTGTCAAAATGACCTTCACATTCATTGTGCTACTTCCTCAGCATTTGTGTGAAGACCGTGCTTCTGTTTGTGTTCCCGGATGATTTCTGCATATCGGAAGGCACTGTCTTTCCAGATCCGCTCCTGTGTATCGAAGTCGACGTAAAGGATGCCAAACCGCTTATCATAGCCAAAGCTCCACTCAAAGTTATCCATCAGTGACCAGAGATAATACCCTTGGATGTTCATGCCTTCCTCATTCAGGTCAGAAACCGCTTGAAGATGGAGATTCAAGTAGTTCACGCGATCGTGGTCATGCACACGTCCATTTTCCAACACGTCGTCATAGGCCGCTCCATTTTCCGTAATATAGATTGGCAGATCCGTATATTCCTCTCTCAGGCGGCGGATGAGGTCTTTGAATTCATTCGGCGCGATATCCCAGCCCATCCCCGTTTTCTCATAATCGGAGTAAGCCCCTTTATGCATGAAGTCACTGGCAGCACTGAACTCGACGATTCCGCGGCTGTAATAGTTGATGCCGAAGAAATCACATTCCGTTGAAATCAGTTCCATATCCCCTTCTTTAATGAAGTCATACGTATGAACATATTTTGAGAACAGGTTCATCATGTCTTTAGGATATTCACCTTTGAACACAGGATCCAGGAACCAGCGATTGGAATATCCGTCCGCATTGTTTGCAGCAAGAAGATCGTTCACGGAATCCGTATTCGCGTAAACCGGAGACAGGTTCAACGTGATCCCGATATCTGTTTGGGACTTGAATTCCTTTTTCAGCATTTCTACCGCTTTTCCGTGTGATAACAGCATGTGGTGAACGGCTCTCACCGCTTCATCCAGATTGGTATGACCAGGAGCATGCACCCCTTGATGGTAACCGAGGAATCCTGCACACCAAGGCTCATTATGGGTGATCCATGAATCCACGACAGAATCAAGCTCTGTGAAGCACGCTTTGGCATATTCCATGAACCATTCTACCGATTCACGGTTGACCCAACCGCCTTCTTCATGGGCCCACATTGGCAGATCCCAGTGATACAGAGTCACAGCCGGCTTGATGCCTTCTTCCTGAAGTCTTTTGGCAAGATTTTTGTAAAAGTCCATGCCTTCCTGGTTGTATTTCCCCTTTTCAGGAAAAATTCGCGGCCACGCAATGGAGAAGCGATACGTGTCGACTCCAAGGCGTTTGATATGCTGGATGTCTTCTTCGAATCGGTGATAGTGATCACATGCGACATCACCATTATGCTGTTTGTATACTTTTCCTGGAATGTCACAGAACATATCCCAGATGGACGGTGTCCTGCCTCCTTCATTATGGGCTCCTTCAATTTGATACGATGATGTGGCGGTTCCAAAGGTAAATGTTTTCTCAAATTTCATAGGTCATTCTCTCCTCTATTCTTTGATTGATCCTGCTGAAATGCTGTTGACGATATATTTTGACAGGAATAGGAAGGCAATCATGATTGGTACAACGGAAATCGCAATCCCTAAGTACATGGATCCTAAATTCTGTGCCACTTGAGATCCTTTAAGGAATCCCATCAATACTGGCAGCGTATATTTCTCAGGTGAGAACAGGATGACGAGTGGCATGATGTAGTTATTCCATGATCCGATGAACGTGAAGATCGACATTGTCGCGACCGCCGGCATCATGATCGGAATGGCTACCGTATGGAAAATCTTGAACTCACTCGCCCCATCGATACGGGCGGCTTCGATTAAGCTTGGATGAAGTGTCGTCTGGATGTATTGTCTTAAGAAGAAGACGACAAACGGACTTGCAATGGCCGGAACGATCAGTGGAATGAAGGAATCAAGGATCCCCAGATTCTTACTCAGTTCGTAGAAGCCGATCAGCCCCAATTGTCCTGGAACCATCATCATCACAAGCATGAAGACGAACATGAAATTCTTCCCCCTGAATGTGTAAAAGGCAAATCCATAAGCAGTCAATGCTGAGAAATACCCTGATAATAAAGTCGTAAGGACAGAGATGATCAGACTATTCTTGAACCCCGACCAGATGTTTACATAGTCCATCATCGTGGTATAGTTCTCTACCAGGGAACTGCCAGGGACCAAGGTGAAACCGGACAATATCGCTTCGTTTGATCTTGTTGCGTTCACAAGCATCATAAGGAACGGGATGAAGCAAACGATCGCCATCACTACAAGCAGGGTATAGATGATGCTCTTCACGATGGTGATTCTGGTCTTAAGTCTGGACTCATGAGGCAGAAGTTCCGGCTTTTGTTTTTCCACTCTTTGAGTCGGTACATTTTTTTCAACGGCTGTTTTTCCCAACATGCTTTACACCTTCCTTGCTTGTTTGCGTTCATTTCCATACATCCCTTTGAAGACAATCGCCGAGAAGATCAAGGTAATGACAAACAATCCATATGCGACAGCTGATGCGTATCCATAATTGTTAAATTTGAATGCTTGATTGTACAGGTACAACACCATCGTGTTCAGTGATCCATCCGGAGATCCGATTCCATCCGTCAGAAGCATTGGCAGATCAAATAATTGAAGACCGCCGATCAGGGATGTGATCATGATATAAAGCAAGATCGGTTTTAATAAAGGAATCGTGATTTTCGTAAAGGTCTGCCACCTGTTTGCTCCGTCAATCAGTGCAGCCTCATAATAGTCCTTCGATATTCCGGAAACCCCCGCCATGACGACAATGAACGAATGACCGAACCACATCCAGGTAAGGATCAGGGAGACAGAAAGCTGTGCAGTCGCGGGCTCGTTCAGCCAATTAATCGGTTCTGATATAAGACCTATATTTAATAGAATCATATTTAATGATCCGTGCTGCCAGTCCAGTAGAATACCAAACAGCAGGGCGACCGAGCTAATCGTGATTAAATTAGGTAAATAAAAGATCGATCTGAAAAAAGCCAAACCTTTCAACTTCATTCTCATATCAGAGAAGATTAATGCGAGTATAAGGGCCAGACCGATTTGCAGGACAAAATTGATCCCCCAAATTTTCCATGTGTTAAAAAAAGCTTCCACAAAATAGCTGTCCGTGAGTAAACGGGTATAGTTCGCAAGACCGACGACTTCTGCTGTTCCGCTTCCTGAATAATTCGTAAAGCTGTAATAGAATGTCAGCGCAACGGGATAAATACTGAATATTAAAAAGATAATCCAAAATGGGGCAATAAATAGATAACCAAATCGATCTACTTTTTTCATTCCCCAGCCCCCCTAGTTGTTTAATAGATTATCGGCAGGCGACATGAAGCTGCGCCGCCTGCCATTGAATGTTTACTTGTTTAGTTTTTTGGTACTTTTATATCTGGATACGCGTTTTGAACTTTTTTATAGAATTCTTTAATCGCATCGTCTTTTGATTTCTTTCCATCCACATACTGTTGAACGGCATTTCCAAAGAATGTATCAAGCTGTTGGTCATACTTTGTCACGATACCAGGCTCGATTTCTTTCGCTTGTTCAAGGAAGAATTGATAGTTATTTTGACCACCAAGGAATTCATCGCTGAAATCATCCTTGATTTTGTTCGTTACAGGAAGGTAGGAAAGAACATCCCCTGTTTCCTTCGCCCAATCTGTCAGGAATTCATCATCCTGAGTCATCATTTTCACAAAGTCATATGCAAGCTCTTTGTTTTCTGATTTGTTGTAGACACCTAACCATGTCCCACCCCAGAAGTATGGGCTTGGTCCATTTGTCACTGCCCAATCCCCTGCAGATTCCTTCACGTTCGTTTTAAGAACACTGTGAAGTCCCCAAGTAGGAAGAACATAAGAGAATACTTGTGTTTCCTTTTCCTTGCCGTTTTCTTTCATCTTGATTGGTTTATCCATTGCTTCGAACCATGATGGTGACCACTCAGGTGCAAGTGCTGTGTAGCTATTCTCACGTAACTTCTTCGCGTAGTCCATATATGCGATCTTTTCATCTGTCAGCTGCAGCTCATTCTTGTCATTCACCCATGGTTGAGGATTATCTCCTTGTGAGAACCAACGGATGGAGCCTTCATCAGGGAACATGCTGTAACCTTTTTCCTTCATCTTTTCAGCCACTTTGAAGACGTTGTCCATTGAGTTCATCATGTTTCCTACTTCAGTTGGATCGTCTGTCCCAAGCACTTCTTTCGCGATACTTCTCTTGTAGTAGATTCCACCCGGTGTCGTCTGCCATGATAAAGCCCTTACATTTCCATCTTTATCTTTCCCTAAGTCGAATACATAAGGAACATACTTATCTTTGATTTCATCTACGTTGTATGGTTTTTCAGATAGGTTTTCCCAATAACCTGCGTCCACCCATTGCTTAAGGAACGCAATTTCACCCGTGAATACGTCCGGTGCCCCTACGCCGCTTTCAAGAACCGGCTTTAATTTCGTTGGATAATCGGCAATCGGAACGATCGTCAATTCTACTTTTACACCGTTCTTCTCTTCAAACTTAGTGATCGGCTTCTTCAGCTCATCCGTGAATGACCACACCTTTAAATCTACGTCTTTATCAGACTTTGAACTTCCAGATGACTTGGAATCTCCCGAACAAGCGGAAAGGACCCCTGCTACCAGTACAAACGTCATGAATAATGCCAAAATCTTCTTCATTTTAATCCCCCTTTTTCATTTGTAAATATAGACACGAAAGCGGTTTCGTTTTGTTGCATTTAAAAATTTCGAAACCGGTTTCGAAATTCCCAAAAAAATATAAGATTATTTCTTTTTTTCTTTTTTTGCTATAGTACAAGATTCTCTGATGATCAGTTCCACCGGAATGACCTCTGTTGTCAGCAGCTTTTTCTTCTGGATGATCTGCTTCATCAGCAGCTGTCCGGCTTTTGCACCGATTCGGTCCGTGTCCTGTCTGACCGTCGTCAGCTTTGGTGTGAGGTATGCAGACATCTCGATATCATCATACCCGATGATGGAAATATCTTCAGGTATCCTCAAACCTTTTTCTTTAATGGCTTCCATGGCACCTATGGCCATATGGTCACCTGCCACAAAGACAGCGGTAGGCATCGTTTCCAGTGCGAGAAGCGTTTCCATCGCCGATTTTCCTTCTTCAATAGAGAACATTCCACCGTTCACAAGATATCCTTGATGAATCGGAAGGTTCAGCTCTTCCATGCCTTTAGTAAAACCCTTGATTCGCTGGGCTCCGGCGTCGATCGAAGGATCACCGGATATGTGAGCGATTCTGGTATGACCAAGAGAATGCAGATAATCAACGGCCAACCTTCCACCGTCCACGTTATCGGAATAGACCACACTGCAGTTCTGATTGCTCATGTCGATCACGACAATCGGAACGTGACTATTGATCATATCCTGAACCTGCGGGTCGCTTGGATCGGAGCAAATCACGACGATTCCATCCACGGCACGGTACAAAAAATGCTCCAGATAACTCGTATCCCGGTTCCTAAGATTCCGTGAAGCAAAGATCAGGTCATACCCTTCCCGTTCCACATATTTGCGGAAACTTTCAATCAGGGCACTGAAGAAAGGATGTTTCAATCCTACCTCATTATCCTCGGCAAACATGACACCGATCGTCCATGATTTCTTTGTCGATAGGGACTGGGCATGGGCATTGGGTAAATATCCCATTTCAGCCGCGGCATCGAGGATTTTTTTCTTTGTTTTCTGGCTCACATCGGAATAATTATTTAGAGCCTTGGAAACGGTCGTACTGGAAAAACCAGTGCGTTTTGCTAAGTCATAGATTGTAACCATTGTTGTCTCCTCTTCATCGAAAGCGCTTTCGTTAATTGTTATTATAGTCCAGACTTTTAAGGGAAGCAATACTAATTTTTAGAAAACTTTAAAAAGTATCTTGGTTTTTTTGGGAAGTACTCCCAAAAGAGCGCTCGCACCCATCACCAAAAAAAGCAGCCCCATACAGGACTGCTTTTTCTTCCATCTATTCTTTCACTGCTTTACGCTTACGCCCACCGATTTTCCTTTTGATTTTCATCAGGGTTTCGTACACGATCGGTACGATGACAAGCGTCAGGAGCGTCGAGCTGGTCAATCCGCCAATAACGGTTACACCAAGCCCTTTCGAGATCAATCCGCTTCCTTCAAGCCCGAGTGCCAGTGGGAACAGGGCTCCGATTGTGGCAATGGCCGTCATGAGGATGGGACGAAGTCGGGTAGAACCGGCTTCAAGCAAAGCTTCCCGTGTGGATAGACCTTCATTTTCTTTATGAATCACACGATCGACTAAGACGATCGCATTGGTGACCACGATACCGATCAGCATTAGTGCTCCGATCATGGAGGAAATACTGATCGTTTCACCCGCGATCAATAACGCTACCAACGCGCCGATGATTGTGAATGGCAGTGAGAACAGGATGGCGAATGGTGCAAGACCGCCGCCGAATGTGATGACAAGGATCAGGTAAACAATCGCAATGGCTGCAAGCATCGCTAATCCTAATTGTGTAAAGGATTCTTTGATGTCTTCCGTTACCCCGCCCATGTTCACGTCGATACCGGATGGGATATCCATTTCTTCGATTTCTTTTTGAATATCCTGGGATGCTTTCGACACATCGTCGGTTTTCAGTTCTCCACTCACTTGAGCAAAGACTTTTCCGTCCCGTCGTGAAACGGTATCGGATGTTTTACCTTCCTGGACTTCGACAACGTCTTTGATCGGGACTTCCACACCCAGTGGTGACTGGATGGTCTTATCCGTTAAGTCGTTGATGCTTTCATACTTTTCTTTCTCCACATCAAGATAGACATTTACTTCTTCGCCATCTTTTTCAATGGTCGTAAGGACCGGACGCTGGCGTGTCTGACCAAGCTCCATGGCGATTTGACCTGCTGAGAGACCTAATTCGCTAAGCTTCTCCTGATCTGCGATGAACGAGTACTCATCATAGGATTCAGAGATGCTAGATCCGACTTTTTTGAAGTCCTTCTTGTCTTCCATCATGTCTTGAATATCGTTGACAACAGGTTCGATGTCTTTCAGGGTTTCCCCGTATACGTACACGACTATTTCATTGCTGCCGGCACTTGCAGAGAAATCCTGTGAAGCCCATTCCCCTTTGTCTGTTGCTTTTTGCAGGTCTTTGATGACCTTTTCTTTTTCTTCAGAGAAATTCTCTGTATCGTCTTTATATTGGACGTAGAAGATGGCATTGTTGTTGCTTCCCGGACTCATCGGGTTTTCCCCGCCGACAGAGTACTGAATGGTTTCAGCTCCTTTACGGTCCTGGAAATATCCTTCTGCGTCCTGTGCGATTTTCTGGACATCTTCTTCCGTTTGACCAGGTTCTGGTTTATAGGTTGCCATGATCATCTTCTCTTCATCGGATGGGAGGAAGCTGACACCGATCAATGGAACCAGGAACAAGCTTCCGACCAGCATGGCAATCGCCAGGATCGATGTGATGATTTTATGGTTCAGCGTCCAATTCAATACGCCTCTATACCAGTTCGCTAAACGGCTTTTCTTCTCAATATGCTTCTTCCCAACGCCTTTTTTAAACATGGAATGGGCAAGCATCGGTACGATCGTAACGGCTACAAGCAGGGAAGCCAGTAGAGCAAACACAATCGTTAAGGCAAATGGAAGGAATAGTTCCCCGATCATTCCTTGAACCAGTCCTAAAGGAAGGAACACGGCAATCGTGACAATCGTGGAGGACGCGATCGGAACGAACATTTCTTTCGTCGCTTCACGGATCAGGTCTTTTCCTTTCAGCATTTCACCCTTCAAGGACATTCTTCGATAAATATTCTCCACTACCACAATAGAGTCATCAATGACACGACCTATGGCGACCGTCATTGCCCCAAGGGTCATGATATTCAAGGTAATGTCCATCTGTTTCAGAAGTAAAATCGCGATTAATAAAGATAACGGAATCGATACGACGGAAATGAGCGTCGATTTGATATCCCGTAAAAACAGGAGGATGATAATGACTGCGAATACGGCACCGAATAACGCTTTATTCAGCATGGTGCTGACAGATTCTTCGATTGGTTCCCCCTGGTCAAACGTTGAAATGATTTCTACACCATCAATGTCTTTTTCAAACGTTTTGATCTTATCTTTAACCGCGTTGACTACATCCACCGTATTGGCGTCTGCCGTTTTCACCACTTGAAGTCCGATGGATTCTTTTCCGTTTGTTCTGGAAATGGATTCTGCTTTACCAACCAGTTCTATATCAGCAATATCTGAAAGTTGAATGGTTGGGATCTTCATGCCTGCAGGTGCTGCTCCAGCAGGAGGTGCTTGGCCCTGTCCGGATGGCTGTTGCTGCCCTCCGGCTGAGGTTCCACCAGTGCTTGGAGTCACAGGAATCTTCATTTCTTTCAAGTCTTCAATCGTCGTGATATTTCCGTCGACTACCACGGATTTCTGGCTGTCTTTAAACGTGTACAAGCCTAATGGGGCCGTCACGTCGGAGCCTTTGATCATATTTTGAACCGTTTCTTCTGTCAAACCATACTCAGCAAGCTTATCTTCATCAAATACAAGCTGAGCCTCCTGTACCTGCTGACCTGAAGCCTGGACAGAAGCTACCCCGTCCACTCCCTCTAGTTCAGGAACGATCGTGTCTTCCACTGTAGAGGTCAATTGTGCCAATGATTGATCTTCATTCGCTACACTAAGGGCGATGACCGGAAAGGCATTGAAGTTGAGTCTTGAAACTTCCGGCTCATTGACTCCATCCGGAAAAGGAAGATCGGAAAGAGCCTCTTCCACTTCCGTCTTGGCTTCATCCATATCCTTTGAAAACTTGTATTCTATCTGAACGGCTGAAGCATTCTGGTAAGAGGTAGAGCTGACGACATTTACCCCATCTAAATTCTTCAAGCGTTTTTCAATTGGTTCTGAAACCTTGGCTGCAACATCTTCCGGCGTGGCGCCAGGATACACGGTTGTCACACTGACAACCGGGGTATTGATGTTCGGCAGGGTTTCGAGCTTCATATTAAATCCTGAATATAAGCCTGCCACAATGACGATGATCGTCATCAGCCAAACAGCAAACTTATTCTTAAGTACGAAATTAATAATACTGTTCACGTTGTATTCATCCCTTCTCTCTTAATCTGACCGACTAGTCATAACACAATCTAATATAACTGACCGGATAGTCATAAGTCAATATACTTATAAAAGAAAAGGTTTATTTTTTGTGACCAATCGGTCATAATATACGTAAGGAGTTTATCAAGGAGAGGAACGTATGAAGGAAAAAGAAAAATTAATCATTGAAACATCCATTAAGCTTTTTGCCACGAAAGGGTTCAACGCTACCTCCGTGCAGGAAATCGTAAATGAATGTGATATATCGAAGGGGGCTTTCTATTTATATTTCAAATCAAAGGAAGCCCTGCTGCTCGCCATCATGAATTATTATTTCAAAATGATCACGGATAAAGTGAATGAGATTGAAAACGAAGATTTGCCTCCATATGAGAAATTTCAGAAGCAATTAGAATGTCAGCTGATTGAAATTTGTAAACATAAAGAGTTCATCATCATGCAGATCAGGGAGAATGCCATGCCGTTCAATGATGAAATCCATGATCTCCTCAGCGAGATGAAGATGAACACTCACCGGTATTACAGAAGAAGATTGTTCGGGATATACGGAAAAAAGATCGAGCCCTATTTCTGGGACATCACCATGATGATCCAAGGTTTTTTCCATTCTTATTTAGAACTGGTGATGCTGGATAAAATTGATCTGGACTTTTCATACCTATCCCATTTTATATTGAGACGAACCGATGACCTTGTGGATGGTTTGCTTAAGAGTGGCGATAAACCGGTGCTATCCTTTGAAAAACTGGATGACCTGGTTAAGGACTTTACCTCTTCGTCGAGAATCAATGAGTCGACACTCGTTCATATGATTCAGGATGCGTTGGAGATGACAGAGGACGAGAATATCCGGATTTCCCTGGAAGTCTTGAAAGAAGAAATACAAAAAGACGAAACCCGTCCCGTCGTCATTAAAGGAATGCTTGTGAATCTGGCTGAAGATTCTTCCATGAAGCACCTTATGAATGCTTTGAGACAGTTTTATCAAATATAATGATGAAAGACCCGCTTCCGACGCGGGTCTTTCATCATTTTCCCCTACTCCCTAAAGCTCTTGAATCTGCTCGGATTCATGTATGATTACTTCTTGATTGAACGCCCCTACCGCTGCCCGGTACATGCCATAGGCAACCTGTTTGCCCTGAATGCTTCTGTATCGTTTCAGCCTGCCCACCATGACAGGGCGTACAGCTCGAGAGAAGATTTCCCCGGCCTTTTCGCCAAATCGGAATTCCTGCCTCTCCCCCAATAAAAGGGATGGCCTGAATATATGGAGGGAAGGATAATGAAGCTCCTTCAATTCGTTCTCCAGATTCCCTTTGACCTTACTATAAAAAAACGGTGATTCCGGACTTGCACCGATTGAGGAGATCACGAGATACTGCTTTGCTCCATGTGCTTTCCTGAGCTTCCCAAGTTGAATGGGATACTCGTAGTCCACTTTCTTAAAGGCATGTTTCGTCTTGGCTTTCTTAATCGTGGTTCCGAGGCAGCAAAACACATCATCAATTTCCTCATGGGGCAGAAGCTTCATCCCCTCAAATGAAATGATCCGTTCATCCAGTTTCTCATGCTTCACCCCGCTATCCCTTCTCACAAAGGAAATCACTCTTGTGTATTCAGGACTCTTTAGGAGTATTTCCACCAGGTGGGAACCGACCAGGCCGGTCGCTCCTGCAACCAAAGCTGTTCTTGACATTGTGCATTCCTCATTTCTTCATCAAATCTATTCAGACAGGACTTTCCAGCTTCCGTAATGATGGACGGCGATTCCTTTATAGGAAGAATATGTGCCATACTCAGCATCGACCCGGGCCAGCTCCCCAAGCATGAACCCTTCCCCCTCTTCGTGGAAAGTCAGGAAATCACCTTCTGAAGATGGGGCGGTTTCCACCCCCGCTTTCACCTTTTTACCCGCAAAAAGGGCGTAATCCATCTCGTTCCTGATGAGTTCAATGATTCCATTCGGTCCCACCGCCTGGTCCCTGTAAGCCATTACCCCAACTTCATCGGTCTTTCCGATGACCCAGTGAGCAAGGTTCCCTTTCCCAAATTCATTATTGTACGATTTCTCATCGAACCAGAACGGTATATCCATTCCCAATGGAAGCTGAAGCGAATCCGAGCGATCGACTGCTTCCATCACCATCTTCTGATAATTCAACACCGTCTTTCCATAGGCGCTTGTCCATCCTGATAAAAGGTAAGGCTCCACATCCAAATGCACGCCGGTAAATCGCTGACTCTCATTGGCTTCAAGCTGATATGCCTCAAGCCAATCAAAAAAAGCAATGAGGGAAGATCGTCCATTAACGGTTGCCCATTTTGGCGCTCCGTCCAGTGCGTACACATGTATATTTTCTAAATTGGCCATTTCAATGAATTGATGATAGTGTTCTTTCTCTACTGACGGATTCACTTGCAGATACACTTCGTTCACTCCATGAACTTTTAAAAACCCGACGATTTCTTCTTTATTTTCAATGATTTCAACCGTATTCCAAAGCCACGTACTTTTCCCCATGCCCTCACCAGCTGCCTTTTCCTTTGATGGGAAAAACATAAAACTAACCAGTACAACACAAATACCCATCCACTTAAACATTTTGTTCATCACTCTTTCTCCTCTTCCCTGAGCCTGGGCTCTTATGAGGAGCCTGGCAGCCTGGCGGCCATTCGAATCGATTAGGCCCATGGCTTTGCGTCCTTGCTTTTCAGCAAGTTTGCCTTTTTCAGTTTTTGTTTTATTCTTCCTCTTTAGTATAGTCCTTTTTTCACCGTTGAAAAGATGTAATGTTCCGAATTTACTCGGATACAAATATTATATTTTATATATTTAATAAATCTTCTGGGCGGCGCCCAAAGTATCAAAGGAATGATTTGATGAACAATCCCGCACTAAATAAATTCAAAGAAGCGTCCATCGGGGAAGATGGGCGCTTCTTTATGTAATCCCTTATAACTCTTCATCTTCAAAAAACTGCTGTAATTTCTCCTCTTGTTCAGGACTCGCCTTTTCTGTCGCATAAGGATTATCTTTTACACCTTGCGTATCCATATTTGTTTTGATGGCGAAAAGCGGTCCTTTCGGTTCTTCTGCTATGATCCGGTCATTCAACTCTTTGAAGTCCGGCATTTCTTTGTTCCCTTTATCCATTCTGTCTCTCTCCTTCCGGGTTGCTTTCCGTTTTTTTATAGGCGATTAAGACGATGTCGTCCGCTGTTTGCTGGCGGAGTTCACTTTCCATACTCTTTACCTTATCCAAGGCTTCGTTGGACAGCTCTGCTACAGGAAAATCCTTCATATCCACTTTATCCCCCTCCTATCCGTTCTCATTTGCTTGTCCGATCACTTTCTCTGCGATGACCCCGTTTCCTTCTTCAACAGCATGATGCTCCTCCACTGACTCTCCAGGGACATACACCCCGCTAGGGTTACGCAGCCGGTCATTCATCGTGAATTCAGGCTTTAACGGGACTTCGATCCGTTTATCATTTGATTTTTCACCACTTCTCATTTGTAACACCTCCATTCTTTAGTATGGCTGGTGGCGGAAGAATCATCCCACGCAAAAAAAGGCGTTTGGGCATCTCTGCTCAAACGCCTTCCATATTCAAATCCACGTATAATCCCTTCCCCAGCTTTCACGGGCAAGGAGTTTGATTTCATCGACTATGTCATTCTCCACTGCGAAGGCATCACCCTGTTCATACGGGTTGTAGTGAAAGGCATAGAGCCTCGAGACAAATTCGTGAAACGGAAGAGAGCATTCTCCTTCCAGTTCCCCGTTTTCCATGACGGAAGGTTCGATCCCCTGTCCCCAGTTTTGCGAACCGTCGTTGTTCGGATTGTAGAAATAGATCCGGTATTCACCCCCGGGATCCTGAGTGATCCGCAGAATCGACACGGCGTGAAATCCAAGGAGCTTCCCATGGACGTTTGTGATGAAAATCCCGACTGGATTCGGGTAGATCAACCCGTAATCATCATTATATTCGGGATGATGAGTCGCATAGAACAGCCGGACAAACCCTGGATAATCCGAAATGAGTCCCGTCAATGGATCAATGACCGTGCTGAATCCCTTTTGGACCCAATCTCCGTAAAATTCAGGATTCACCCAGCGATGTCCATCCTCTCCTCTTAGGGAAACCCTTCTCATCATTTCACTATAAATCCGGTCGAGATGAGGGACGAGAACGAGGGACACGGGATCAAGCTCCTGATGAAGCTCAGGCGCAAGCCCTCCGCTTAAATCCTTGGAGTGCACAGGCGTCCCTTCAAACATGATATCGATATCCCCGTCTCTTGCCGCCCTCGGAATCAGTTCAAGTAAATATCCCGGGGCATGTTGGGCCCAAAGACTGATTCCGCGTGCTGTCTGACAGGTCGGGTTCAAGCCCTGCCCGATTCCGATGGGTTGTCCAAGGACATTGATGACCCCTGCCAGGAGCACTGAGTTTGCCGTAATACCGTCTCCTGTCTTACATGAATTGAGGAGGGTTTTCCTTACTTCCGCTCTGATATCAAGCTCGATCAGCCTTTTCAATCCCGGTGACACAGGTGATGAAGAAAGCACCCCCCGTTCAAGCATGAGGGCAAGCCCGTAGACCGATTGCTTTGTGGCAGGATAGATCGCCACTTTAATGAGTTGAAAGACAAGCTCCGCATGTTCATCGAGGTTCGCCTTTCCTTTGTCATTTAATTGAAGGGCTGCAGGAACCAGTTCCTTCACCTTCCTGCTTAAGTATCTTAATAAAATCGCATGCTGGGGAGCAACCAATCCTGTTTCGCGCATGGACCCGGCGAAGGCAACCGCTTCCTTCTCAAGCTCCTCATGGGACAAATCCATCAGCTTCTTACGATATTCACCCGGCTGGACGATACTTTTGCTCAGCGGGGACGGTCCTTCAATGGCCGATACATATTTCTCCAATACCAGGCGCTCCGCTACACTAAGATCGGAATGTAGCATTTTTTTGGCGGTCTCGATCATGGACACGGTCCGTTTCACCATGATCGGACGTTGGGCAGTCAATCGCTCGATCTCTTTGATCAGTGTGGTCGTAAGCGCTTGGTACGACAGCTTATCGGATAGGAAGTGAAATAATTCCGTTGCCCTCTCACTCTGTTCCCCTCCTTCTATCCGCGCTGCTTCCGTTGCTTCAGGGAACAGGAGGTTAAGGTTCAGGACCATCACTTCGTTCAGGAAATCCTGCGCCATCTCCGCCGAAACATCGGAATGCTCATATTGACCCTCTGCAATCGAGAGCATCCTGAGTTCGCTCAGGATCTCAATGATGGAAGGCAGCCCCTTCGCCTGCAGGGAGCCCGCGACAAGAGGCGGTTGAAGCTTGGATGCTTTCTCCCATGGACCGTCCTGGAAAACCCCGGCTTTTTCAAATCGACTTGCACTCCGGTATAAAATATCCAGTCCTTCATCTGTATCCAGTAATCTTTGGGCTTCCTGATAGACGTCGGTTTGATACATCGATTTAGCAAAGGAAGCTGCACTCTCGAGTTCATTGAGCGCTTGCAAAAATCGATCTTCCAGCTTGGACGTTAATTCAAATGCCATTTCAAAACTCCTTTATCGATCAGAATATCGGATAGGCTGTTTTTCCAAGGATGACCGCTCTTATAATCACTTATCAAATATAAAAATTAAATTGTTCGTATTCTTTTAATAAATCCCTCATGACTTCGCTATCTTCCCCGTAGAAGAAGATCGTCCCGTAATGGTTTCCAAAACCGATCCGCTGGGCCACCTTCCCCTGGGCCGGACTGAACATGTCATGCTTTTCAAAATAAGGATGGTTCTCCAGTTCATCGGGCACCTCAAGCTTCTCCACGTAATTCACATGGGGATGAACCATCAGACAACCCGCATGAGCTTTCGCTTTCTCGCCCGTTGAAGGGAAAAATTCCCTAAGCTCCTCTTCGGTTGTATTTGGATCACCGCACAGGATCTGTGCCTGGTAAGCATTGAAACCGTAGGCCCGCTCGATCAGATCAAAGATATGCCCCCCCGGTACCCTGGCCGCGACTTCACCGAAATGAAGCGTGCCATCGGACGTGATGAAATATTCAGGATGGATCACACCGTATTCAATTTCGAATGCATCGATGAGCTGCTGAATCGCCTCAAGGATGATCGGACGCTTTTCTTCAAGTGAAGGAGATGCCGGGACGAAGTTGGAATACCCCAATCGCACGTACTCCGTTATATTTAAAAATTGGATCTTTCCTTTATGAATGAATGCTTCGCATGAGAACTCCTGGCCATCTAAGTGGCTTTCCATCAATAGAGGGAACTCGGATTCGGTGAGGGCGTCGATATCTTCCGGATTCTCGATGGCACGGTGACCGACGGAGCCTGCTTTATCAAGGGGCTTGACGTGAATGGGATCATTCTTATCCCCTTCCACCTTCAACAGCGCTTCATTCACCCGTTTCAAGAAGCGTCTTACATCTTCCTTATCCCGCGCCTCTTCAAACACACCCACTTTGATTCCGGCAATCTGGGCTTTGCGCTTCATCATCCCTTTATCCCTTAAAAGGAGGGAGCGATTGAAGACGCGTGGTTCACTTCTGAAACGGGAGTTCAAAGCCCCTGCCCACTCCACACATTCTTCATACAAGGGGATCGCGACTTCAGCACCAAGTGCCTTCAGCTGTTTGTAGAGATGATCGGAACCTTCATTCAACCGCTCGAAGTCCCAGCCGATAAAGGCAATGTCATGCTTTTCAGCGTATGCTTCGAAATCAGGCGGTCCAACAACGACGAACGGTCTCTTTAACTTTGTACACGCCTCGATTGCCGGCAGGCTCCAGCCGATCAGTGCCGTTAAATAGGGTTTGGTTCTGTCCTTCACGCTCTGTTCTGCTTGCTGCAATTCAAGTTGATCTAGTCCCATATTTTCCTCTCCCTCTTTCACGTATTTATTCAGATTCACCTTTAGCATAACAAAGCACCTGGGGATAATGAAGTAATATGCTGAATTTTCAATCTATTCGACAAATAAAGTGATAAACCGACAAAAAACCCCCGATGCACCTGGCATCGGAGGTTTTTGCGGCATTCTATTATTCACCTAAATCGACATTATGATAAACCTGCTGAACATCTTCCAGGTCTTCAATCGCATCTACCATTTTCTCGAATTGAGCTTGATCATCATCTGAAAGTTCAACATCATTCTGGGCAAGCATCGTCAGCTCTGCCACTGTAAATTCAGTGACACCGGCCCCTTTGAATGCTTCCTGTACGGCATGGAATTGATCAGGTTCTGCATAAACGATCACGGCATCGTCTTCTTCGATGATGTCCCGGGCATCCACGTCCGCTTCCATCAGGATCTCCATGACTTCCTCTTCTGATTTCCCTTCGATTCCGATGACCGCTGTCGCATCGAACATGTACGCAACAGATCCGCTCACGCCCATATTTCCGCCATTCTTACCGAAAGCGGCACGCACTTCGGAGGCTGTACGGTTTACGTTATTCGTCAAAGCATCCACAATGACCATGGAACCATTCGGTCCGAAGCCTTCATAGCGAAGCTCATCATAGTTTTCTTCTGAACCGCCCTTTGCCTTTTCGATGGCACGGTCCACGATATGCTTCGGTACGCTGTATGTTTTCGCCCGCTCAAGAACGAATTTCAGCGTCTGATTCAGTTCGGGATCCGGCTCTCCCTGCTTGGCAGCAACATAGATCTCACGGCCGAATTTAGCATATATACGACTTGTATTGGCATCCTTAGACGCTTTCTTTTCTTTAATGTTATTCCACTTACGTCCCATTTTGTTTCACTCTCTTTCATTTATCTATGGATAGTTTCTGATAATAAAAGGTATATTCGTTTCTATTATACATGAAAAGGACACTCTTTGGCTAAGTGATTCCCTTCCATAAAAGAAGCCGACTCAATTGAGTCAGCTTCCTTCCTGGTAAGCACTGATGGCTTCGTATTCTTCTTCTAATAAACGCGGAACTCGGATGAAGATCGGCATCAGTTTCGTATAGGCTTCTGTTGCCTTCGGATCGGGCTGATGGGAATGAACGGAGCCGACCATTTCCCTTACTTCTTCAAGGGAGTCGATCATTCCGCTGCCGTACATACCAAGTACTACAGCCCCAAGGCATGAGCTTTCGAAGCTTTCCGGTACTTCCACTTCCTGATCGAAGACGTCGGCAAGCATTTGACGCCACAACTCTGAACGGGCAAATCCACCGGTTGCCTGCACCCGTTTCGGCGTCCCTATTAATTCCTCGAGGGCAAGAAGGACACTGTACAAGTTCATGACAATCCCTTCAAGGACGGCACGGATCATATGCTCTTTCTTATGATGCATCCCGAGTCCGAAGAAGGAGCCCCGTGCTTTTGCATTCCAAAGGGGAGCGCGTTCACCTGCCATATACGGATGGAACAGGAGTCCCTCCGATCCAGGCTCCACTTTAGCGGCAATATCCGTGAGTACTTCATAAGGATCCTTCCCTAATCGTTTCGCCACTTCGACTTCTCCGGAAGCAAGTTCATCCCGGACCCATCTGAAGATCATTCCCCCATTATTCACAGGACCGCCGATCACCCAGTGCTTATCCGTCAAGGCATAGCAGAAAATACGGCCTTTCGGATCTGTCACGGGCCGGTCCGTCACGGCACGGATCGCTCCACTCGTGCCGATCGTCACCGCTACTACACCAGGCTCGATGGCATTCACCCCAAGATTCGACAGCACCCCGTCACTTGCTCCTACAACAAATGGCGTATCTGCAGGCAAGCCCAGCAATTCCGTGTATTCCGACTTCAATCCGGTCAGACTCTCTGTCGTGGATACAGGGACGGAAAGCTGATCCGTCGTCACCCCTGCAACCTTCAAGGCTTCTTCATCCCACGTCAGGTTTTCCAGGTGGAACATCCCCGTTGCTGAGGCAATGGAGTAATCCACGACATATTTACCGAACAAGCGATGGAAGGCAAACTCCTTAATCGAAATAAATTTTGAAGCTTTCCCGAACAATTCCGGTTTCTCGTCCTTCAGCCAGGCAAGCTTCACAAGGGGGGACATCGGATGGATCGGCGTCCCGGTTCTCCGGTAGATTTCTAATCCGTTCATTTCTTTCTTTATTTTTTCCGCCCAGGCAGCACTTCGGTTATCCGCCCAAGTAATGGAAGGGGTCAACGGTTGATCATTCTCATCCACTAGGATCAAACTGTGCATGGCAGAGCTGAATGATACAAACGAAATCGTTTCTTTTGTATTCGATGCCACTTCCTTGATGCATTTAATGACAGCCTGAAAGATTTCCTCCGGGTCCTGTTCAGCCGTCCCGGGTGCTGGTGTATGTAATGGATATTCGATCCCGTGACGCTCGATCGCTTTTCCTTCTTTATTAAAAAGCACTGCTTTCGTACTTGTGGTCCCGATATCGACACCGATCATGAATTCTGACATCTTCGTTCCTCCTAAATAAATAGAGAAAAGGAAGAAGCAACATGGCTCTTCCCTCTTCTGCTATTATTCTATCCTATTTTAGCTAATGAATATCCCTAAAATGAACACAACGGCAAATCCTACAAAACCGATGAGCGTTTCCATCACTGTCCATGATTTTAACGTATCTTTCACATCTAATCCAAAGTAACGGTTCACTAACCAGAATCCGCTGTCATTTACATGGGAGAAGACCGTTGCACCTGAAGCGATGGCGATAACCATCAATCCAAGAACAGGTCCTTGCATACCTAGTGTTTCAATCAGCGGACTCATCAACCCTGCTGCTGTTACCATGGAAACAGTCGCTGATCCTTGAGCGACACGGACGACCATGGCAATCAAGAAGGCAAGGGCGATCGGCGGCAGGCTGGATCCAGCCATCATATTTCCTAATACTTCCCCAACACCGGAGTCAATCAACACTTGCTTGAATACCCCACCGGCACCTGTTACAAGGATGATGATCCCTGCAGGCTCAAGTGCTTTCGTTGCAATGTCCTGAACCTCCTGGCGTGAGTATCCACGCTTTGTTCCTAATAATACGAACGTCAGCAGTGTCGCAATCGTCAAGGCTACGAATGGATGTCCTAAGAAAGTCAGGATGGAACGAATCATGTTTCCTTCATCTAAGATAACACCCGAAAGCGTATTCAATAAGATCAAGACTAATGGGATCGAGATAAGAGAAGCAATCAAGGCGAAACTCGGAAGCTCTTTATCGTACTCCATTTCTTCTGCCTGCATATATTCAGGGACCACTGCGTGAATTCGTTTCGAAATCCATTTTGCAAAAAGTGGACCTGCGATGATCATGGATGGAACACCGGCAATCGCACCAAACAGGATGACCCATCCAAGGTCTGCCCCGATTAAGTCCGCAACTGCAATCGGTCCCGGAGTCGGCGGGATGAAACTGTGTGTAACGGCAAGACCTGCAAGCAATGGAATTCCATAGTATAGCAGTGACTTTCCAGTTTTACGTGCCAATCCATATACTATCGGTACAAGAATGATGAATCCTACATCAAAGAATACGGGAATGGCGACTAAGAAGCCTGTAATACCAAGGGACCATTGCGCCTTATCTTCCCCAAATTTGTTAATCAGAGTTTGAGCAAGTCGTTCCGCTCCCCCTGATACTTCAAGCATACGACCGAACATCGCACCTAAACCAACGACCACGGCGACAAATCCGAGGGTTCCGCCCATCCCGCTTTGAATCGAGGTGACGACTTCCTGCAAAGGCATCCCAGCGGCGATCCCTACGATTAAACTTACTAATAATAGGGCAACAAAAGCATGAAGCTTTGTTTTAATTACTAAAAATAATAGAAGAAAAATTCCGGCCAGCGCCACTAAAATAAGCATTTGATCTGACATTGTGTATCCCTACCTTTCTTTCCCTCACGACAGCCCTGCTGCCAATTTTTTATAACGGATGATCCTTTTTCTTTGTCACAGACGGAGAAGTAAAGCGTTTGCAAAACACTTTATGTAACTACTACTCTCTCATTTCAATAAGAGAGTTGCTTTTTCGACCGAACAAATCATCAGGAAAATTATTTTCTGTCTAACTCTATTATAAAAAATATTTTTCCTTTTGCAACCGTTTACAGAAATTATTTTTATTTTTCTATTAATCTTGTATAATGAAACTATGAAAACCCTTACAGGAGTGGTGTCTATGAGTCAACATCAACATTGTTTAGCCAGTATCCGTACACACTATCCGCAATTCAGTGTGACAGAGAAAAAAATTGCCGACTATATACTTGAAAATCCCACCGAAATCATCCATTCAACGATCAACGGCCTGGCCGAGGATTTGGGGGTTGCCGATTCAACCGTTTTCCGTTTTTGTAAGAGGATCGGCTTCAAAGGCTATCAGGCGATGAAGATCGCCCTTGCCTCAGAAATCGTCACGGGCCTCAAGGACATACACGAGCGCATCGATGAAGGCGACACGGCACAGACGATTGCGACAAAAGTATTCCGGTCCAATATTAAAACGATCGAAGACACTCTAATGGTAGTAGATGAGAAAAAACTGATGAAAGCTGTCGACATGATGATCAATGCCCGGTCCATCGAGTTTTTTGGCAGCGGCGGATCCGGTGTCATCGCCCTTGACGCCTACCATAAATTCATCCGGACGGGCTTACGGGTACATGCCGCCAGTGACAGTCATATTCAGCTTATGACCGCTTCCCAGATGACGAGTGAGGATTGCGCCGTTTTCATCTCCCATTCAGGATCGACGAAGGATATTCTCCAAGTGCTCGACATCGTCAAAGAAACCGGGGCAAAGACCATCTGCATCACCAATTTCGCCAAATCCCCATTGAGCCAAAAAGTCGATACGTCCCTCTTCACCGTTTCCGAAGAAACCGACTATCGCTCCGAAGCCCTCTCCTCCCGTATCGCTCAACTGACCTTGATCGATGCACTTTATGTAAACTTAATGATGATGAGGGAAATGGAAGGACAGGATGCCCTCAGGAAGATGAGGAAGGCCATTTCGGTTAAAAGGCTGTAAAAAAAGGTTGATCAGTTTGAACTGATCAACCTTTTTCACTTTAATCAAGATGACTCATCAACGATGCTTCGTACTCTGTCACCGCTTCGTCCAGCATGTGAAGACCGGCGTCAATCTGCTCTCTTGTAACTGTGAGAGGTGGAATCATCCGGATCACTTCGGAGTGGTTTCCACAGAGGTAAAATAAAACTCCTTTTTCCAGAGCCCGGTCAAGGATGTCCATCAGGCCATGCTGATTCGGTTCTCCTGTCTGGGGATGAACGATTTCGATCCCGATCATCAACCCCACCGCACGGATGCTCCCAATCACAGGGTGTTTCTCCTGCAATTGCTCGAGCTTCGAAACGGCGTAGGCCCCCATCGTCTTCGTATTATCCAAAAGGTTTTCCTCTTTCATGACCTCTAAAGTGGCAAGACCGACAGAGCAGGCGATCGGGTTCCCGCCAAACGTGGTCCCATGACTTCCAAGGGGCCATTGTTTCATCAGCTTATTGGATGCGACCGTCGCACTCAGGGGGAGTCCTGAGGCAATCCCTTTTGCAATCGCCATAATATCCGGCGTCACATCGAAGGTTTGTGCGGCAAACCAGTTTCCAGTACGGCCGAATCCAGTTTGGACTTCATCAAAAATCAATAAGATCCCATGGCGATCACAAATCTCCCTTACCTTTTTAAGCCAGGCTTTTGGCGGGACGATATATCCCCCTTCCCCAAGTACGGGTTCTAAAATGACACAGGCCACTTCTTCAGGGGTTACCTGATGATTAAAAAGCGTTTCAAAATCCTTTTCAAGCTTATCGACAACATACCGTGCCGAGTCCTCTCCCTCCCGGCACTCCCGTTCGTTCGCATATGGAATCTGATAGGTTAATCCTGTCGGCTGCATAAACTTTCGATATTTGCTCTTTGAAGTCGTCACACTGAGCGCACCCAATGAGCGACCGTGAAAACATCCGGTAAAGGAGATGACATAAGGACGTTTTGTCACATATTTTGCGAGCTTGATAGCTCCCTCGATGGCTTCCGTTCCACTATTGGCAAAGAAGAAGCTGTCCAGTTCACCTGGAAGGATCTCTGCCAGTTCATCCGCCAGCCGAAGGATCGATTCATACATAATGACACCGGATGGCCCATGCATTAACCCGTCAGCTGCATCTTTGATCGCCTGTACGATTTTCGGGTGGCGATGCCCCACATTCGTCACGGCGATTCCAGAGGTGAAATCAAGATACTTCCTTCCGTCAAGCCCGTAGTAGTAGCAGCCTTCTTCTTTCACTACCGGTAAATTCGGATGATCCTTTGCCATACTTGGTGCCAAACGCTCAGGCATACGCTCTATAAGCTCTTCAAACGTTCGTTCCATTTCAGTACCCCCATATCCTTATTTGTATAAATCCCCGAGGCATTACATAAAGAAGAAGTGCGCCAGTAACGCTACGATCGGCAACGTAATGATCGTACGCTGGATAAAGATGATAAACAGATCCAAGAAGCTGATGGGAATTTTAGATTTGATCAATAAAATCCCGATCTCGGACATGTAGATTAATTGAGTCAGAGACATGGCGGCAATCACGAATCTCGTTAACTCACTCTCAATGCCGCTCCCCACCACAGCCGGCAGGAACATATCGGCAAATCCGACAATCATCGCTGGGGCAGCATCTGCAGCCTGCGGGATTTGCAGGAGCTCAAGGAATGGAACGACCGGATAGGCCATGATATCGAATACCGGAGTATATTCAGCAACGACCAAAGCCAGTGTTCCAAGGGCCATCACAAGCGGAATGAGACCGAACCAGATATCCAATACGTTCTGCAATCCTTTCCTGGTCACTTCCCCGATACTTTTCACTTCGGATGCTTTTTCTACGGCTTTGTCAAATCCCCACTGAAGGCGGGATACATCATCAGGCACCGTTTCAGAAATCTGCATACCGACAGGCTCATAATACGTGTCTTTTTTGCGGGAAAGAGGTGGAATCCTCGGACAGATCACGGCGGCTGCGATGCCGGCAATGACGACCGTACCGTATAACTGAACAAACATTGATTCCAAGCCTATGAAACTGACAATCACAAGACTGAATGCAATGGATGCAACCGAGAAGTTCGTTGCAATCACTGCCGCTTCGCGTTTTGTATAGTAGCCTTCTTCAAATTGTTTCGTTGTAATGAGAACACCAACCGTACCGCTTCCCATCCAGGAAGCAAGGGCATCGATAGAAGACCGGCCGGGCAGCTGGAATAATGGCTTCATGATCTTTTGAAGCAGCGTCCCGAAGAAATCCATCAGGCCAAAGTCTAAAAGCAACGGCATCAATAGCCCTGCAAACAGGAACCAGGTCGTCAAGACGGGAACTAACGAATACAGGACCGTTCCACCCGTATAGTCGGATATAATCCACTCCGGCCCGATTCCATTGACGGTCATCACGGCAAAAACAGTACCGATGACACGTGTGGCAATCCAGAAATAACCTACATCGAATAATCCTTTTAAGAATGATTGCGTAACAATCCATTGAGGTTTAAATATTTTCGTATAAATGGCCATCAAAGCCGATAGACCAAAAATGACTGTCATGAATAATGGCAATATACCTTCGAACATACCTTGAAAATAAGAAGCAAATATTCCGACCCCGATGGTCATATTCCCTTCATAGGTAACAGGGATCAAAAATAACAGCACCCCTATGAAGGAAGGAATGATAAACTTCATCGCTTCTTTTACCGGTCTAGACTGAGTTTGTAACTCACTTACATTCGTTTTTCCAACTTCCATTGACACACACCCCTTTGAAATTTTATCCAATGACTGCGCAGCTAAGACGGTCCGTTCCCCCTTTATTCGTATCTGAGTGGATTCACCTTCTTACTTGCAAGTATCATGCCAATTTTTATTTTATTTTGTATTTTTTAAGTTTTCTGACCACTGAAGGTTGACTGATCCCTAAACATTGTGCCATTTGAGTTGTTGTCTTATGTTTGTCCCTCGCTTGCTTCAGCACCTGTTCTTCTACCGCTTCTAAAATGTCCGTCAATGATTGACCTTCATGGGCAAGTCCCGACAAATGACCACTATGTTGTATGTATTGACCCGGCAGGTTTTCCATCTCGATTAACTGCTTAGAAGATGTCACAATCAGCCTCTCGATCACATTCATTAACTCCCGCACATTCCCTTTCCACTCCTGAATCAAAAGCTGGTGAATCACCGCTTCATCCACCGTCCTCTGCCTGTCATATTTCTCACAAAAATAGTTCACAAAGTAATCGATCAACGTAATAATATCCGACGTTCTCTCCCTTAGAGGCGGAATGGTAATGGGCACTACATTCAGGCGAAAGAACAGATCCTGCCTGAACTCCCTCTTCTCTATCGCCACCTCCAAGTCCCTGTTCGTCGCTGCCAGGACCCGAAAGTCCACCTTCCTTTGCTTCGTTCCACCAACCCGATAAAATTGCTTCTCCTGGATGAACTTCAGGATTTTCACTTGATTTGATTGAGATAGTTCGCCGATTTCATCAAGAAAAAGAGTCCCTCCTTCTGCAAGTTCGGCCAATCCTACCTTTCCCTTACGATCTGCTCCTGTGAAGGAACCGGGCTCATATCCAAAGAACTCAGCTTCAAATAAGGACTCTGGTATAGCCCCGCAATTGACCTCTATGAACGGGCCAGCTTTCCTTTGGCTTTTGTTATGAATGAATTTGGCGATGTGGGACTTCCCTACACCGGATTCCCCAAGTAATAGGACATTCACATCGACATCCGCCACTTGAAGCGCGACCTGCAGTACCTTTTTCATCTCATCACTTGTTGCAATGATTCCTTCAGAATAATAATGGCGGCTCCTGAGAATTTCAAGCTCGCTTTTCACCCTTTCCATCTCGTCTTCCATATCCGTTAAGTACTTTTTCATATTTAATAACTCTGTTACATCGTGGGAATAGCTTACGACCCGCACCAATTGTCCATCTTCATGAAAAACTGGAATGCCTGTAACCAGGAGTTTCTTGCCTTCTTTACTTGTTTGAACCAGCGTGATTTTCTTCTTCTCCTTTAAAACCAACGGAGTCAATAAAGGTGTGAAGATTCCTTCTTTTTCAAGATCATAAACGGATTTACCGATCATATCTTCCGACTTCACATTGTAGATACCACCGGTTGCCTCACTGACTTTCAGAATGATCCCGTCTGTATTCGTCACTAAAATATCATCCTGCAGGGAATGAAGAATCGCTTCGTTTTCATTCCAAACTTTTTTCGATTCAGTCATCCAAGTCACCCCTTTAATTAGTATTGAGATTATTCAATGATGAATAATCTTCACAAATTTTATTATATTAATCCATTTATACCAGACTTTTTTGATTATTTATACACTTCTGAATAATTTATTCACAAATGAATATTTTCTATCCAATAATTATTTTACTATTCAAATCATTTCGATTATCATTTGGGTAAGACTGTTGAAGGTGGGATTTGAATGGTACATAAAGATGAATTAACCCTGGAACATGCCCGTGAGCTGGACAAACAGGACTCACTTGCTCCATTCCGCAACGAATTCTATTTAAAAGAAAATCACTATTATATGGACGGTAATTCTTTAGGACTGCTTTCGAAGCGGGCTGAGGAAGCATTGCAAACCTCTTTGAATGATTGGAAAGAACATGGAATCGATGGGTGGATGGATGGTCAGGAGCCGTGGTTCTATTATTCTGAAAAACTTGGAGAAATGACTGCCCCTTTAGTGGGAGCAGAAAAGGAAGAGGTCATTGTGACAGGTTCCATTACGACGAATCTTCATCAATTACTCGCCACATTCTATCACCCTCGTGGAAAACGCACCAAGATTCTGGCAGATGAGCTGACTTTCCCATCGGATATATATGCGATTCAAAGTCAGCTGGAATTAAAGGGATACTCCCCTGACGAACATTTACTACAAGTAAAAAGCACAGACGGTTATACATTAAGGGAAGAAGACATTATTGGACATATGACGGATGAAATTGCCCTTATTTTATTACCGTCCGTTCTCTATCGAAGTGGACAGCTGCTGGATATCAAGCTTTTGACGGCTGAAGCCCACAAACGTGGTATCGTCATCGGCTTCGATCTTGCGCATTCCATCGGCGCCCTCCCCCACCAGCTGCATGAAGACGGGGTGGACTTTGCGGTTTGGTGCAATTACAAATACTTAAACAGCGGACCTGGTGGTGTAGGGGGATTATTCGTCCATAACCGGCATAAAGGAAGAAAGCCTGGTCTGTCCGGATGGTTCAGTTCCCGTAAGGATGCACAGTTTGATATGGATCACACTTTAACACACGCTGAATCGGCCGGGGCTTTTCAAATTGGCACACCTCATATCTTGAGCAGTGCCCCCTTACTCGGTTCCCTCCAATTGTTTGAGGAAGCTGGGATTCGGAATCTGAGAAGTAAATCCCTTTCTCTTACACGATTCATGATGGACGTATTCCAACAGGAGCTTTCCGAATATGGATTCACCCTTTGCAACCCCCTTGAAGATGATCGCCGGGGTGGTCATATCAGCTTACAGCATGAGGAAGCAGCAAGAATCTGTAAAGCCTTGAAAGCAAACAGGGTGACCCCTGATTTCCGTTCACCTAATGTGATCCGTTTGGCCCCGGTCGCCCTCTATTCGTCGTACGAAGATGTATGGGAGACTGTTCAAATCCTGAAGGGGATCATGGAAAATGAAGAATACAAGCAGTTTGAAAATACGCGGAATGTTGTGGCGTAACGCAGAAAGGATGTTGCAATCATGAAGATCATTGATATATCGAGACCGCTGCACAATGAAACACCCGTCTGGCCGGGTGACACGCCATTTTCCTTCTCATTGAACTGGACGAAGGAGGAAACCGGATCCGTGAATGTTGGTCAGTTGATCATGAGTTCGCATACAGGGACCCATGTTGATGCTCCTTTCCACTTTGACAGTGATGGAAAACGGATCCTCGACATGCCCCTTGAGCGATTTATGGGAACGGCTATTGTGGTTTCAGTGGAGGGTGTGCCGGAAATCGGTCCTGAGCATGTAATGAAGGTCGACTTTACTTCTGTGAAAAAAATACTTTTCAAAACCAATGCCTGGAAGGAGCCTGCTCGATTCCCCGAGCATATCCCTCCTATCAATAAAGAGCTTGCCCCTTTTTTAAAGGAGAAGGGCATTGATCTGATCGGGGTGGATCTCCCTTCTGTTGACCCATTGGACAGTAAGGACTTACATGCCCATCATTCTCTTCGGGAGCATGATATCGGGATTTTGGAAGGGATTGACCTTTCCCATGTGGACCCGGGCGTATACGAACTTGTGGCCCTCCCCCTGCCTCTTAAAGAAGGGGACGGATCACCGGTTCGGGCCGTTTTGATCGATCGAACGTAAAACATTTTCTTCTGACTGAATGGTTTTTGTCCTTCGAGTCGAATATATCTCCACTCCTTTTTCATAGACTGATAGTAGATAGCCAGAAAAAGGAGTGGGGCTTATGGGAATTACGATCACCATTGGTTTTATCGTGATACTTGGAATCATTATGGGTATCCTTATTTATTTCTTACGGCAGGCTTTGGATTCGAATGATTCCAAAAAGGTTGATTCGCGTGATGATCATTTTTCACAATGAGGGTCTTATAAAGGTAGATAAACACCGCTAAATAGCCCCGGTATCCTGAGTTTCAAGGACGCCGGGGCTTTTTTTATTCCATAATCTCCTTCTCCCCAAGCTTCATAGAGCTTGAACAAAGGGGACAAATCTTGGAATCCGTGTCTTCATGGGTTTCGGGCCTCTGCCATGCGATGCAGCCGGGGCTTGTGCAAACCCATGCCAGAATCTTACTCACCTTACCGCTTCTCGCCTTTTTGGATATTTTCGGCTGATCCACATGAGGAATCTGTTTGAATAAGTCCGAGATAAAGCGCGAGCACTTCCGCTGTTCCCCTTGATAATAAGCAGGGGAAGAAATGAATAATCTCTCTTTCGCCCTTGTGATTGCTACATAAGCCAGGCGTCTTTCTTCTTCCACTGCCCCGGATGCCTTCTCTTTTTGATTGGGATCCTTGTATACCTTATCCTCCAGCTTATTGGCGTTGAGGGCTGAACTGTGGGGAAGATTCCCTTCGATGGCGCCGATTAAAAACACGACAGGGAACTCCAGCCCCTTTGACCGGTGAATCGTCATAAGCGAAACGCTGTCGGTGTCCCTGTTGCCTCTTTGATTTGAATAGATTTCTTCATACTTCACTTTCATCTCATCAATGAACGTAATGAAGCTAGAAATTGTATCAAAACGCTTTGCCGACCCTTCAAGCTCGTCCAGCATTTCTTTGATGAGTTCCTTCTGTTCGGTTACGACATGAGATTCCTGGGCATCGATGTATTGATGGTAGAATTCCTTCCGGATACGCTTAATGGCTGTTTCCGGCGATTGTTCCCCGATCGCCTTCAGAAACTTCATTCGCTCTTTTATATTTTTCACTTGGAAAGGCTTAAGCCCTGATAAAGTCGTCAAGTGAATGAGAGGATATTTCTTTCTCTCTTTCTGTTCTTCTTCCAAAATGTGAGCCATCCCTCGATCCCTTCTGATGAAAAGCGTGGGCAGAATGGATTCCATCGCTGAGAAATTTCTTGGAACGATTGACAATCGTAAGTAATCCACAACCGGTTTCACCGTCCAGTTATCATAGAAAAGGGAATCCTTCTGATTATATGGAGTGAAGGGGATTTCCTTTAGCAGCAACTGCTCGAACACGGCACGGCAGCTGCTCATGGTGCGGTGGAGAACCGTCATATCTCTGTATGTGTACCCTTCATCTATCAGTCTTTGAATCTCTTCGGTGATCCAGACGGCTTCTTCATCTGCCGTTGCGGGTCTTGAATAGAGTGGCTTCTGTCCCTCTATTTTGGTGGCAATCAGCTCTTTTTTCCTCCGGTGATCATTCCGACCGATCACTTCATTCCCAAGTCCGATGATATACGCATCAGACCGGTAGTTTTCTTTCAGCGTCACGACTTTGGCATCCGGAAACTCGTCGTCAAAGTCCAAAATGAATTCGTTCCGGGCGCCGTTGAAGGTGTAGATCGTTTGATCATCATCCCCCACGACGAACAAATTCCGATGAGCCGCAATCAATTTGATCAGTTCATATTGAACCAGGTTCGTATCCTGGAATTCATCGACCATCACGTATTGGAAACGATGCTGAAGGGATGTCAGCAGATTCGGATTCCCCAATAGTAATTGATATGCCTCTGTCAAAATATCATCGAAATCCATTTTATGATTCATGCGCTTCCACTCTTCATATTTTAAGAGAATGCTGCGCACTTCTTTTTCAGACTTGGATTTTTCAGGGAGCTCCCTGATATCTTTCTGATTCAGCTTATAGTGAGAGAGTTTGGCAAGGAGCGTTTCGGCATCATACGGATCATATATGTTCATTTCTCTCTGGATCTGCTTTAAGATGATCTGTTTATAGCGCTCATTCCCGATCACTTCCTGTGTATAGTGACGGGACCTCAATAAATAAAGGAACAAAGCATGAAATGTGCTGGCATGAACCTGTCCGCCATTTTCCGCACCGGGAAGCCTTGCGATCCTCTGCTTCATTTCTTCCGACGCTTTTTTGGTGAACGTCACCAATAGAATATTTCTTGGTTGAATATTTTTCACAGTCATCAGATAACCTGCCCGGCAAACGAGAACCGTCGTTTTTCCCGTTCCCGCACCGGCAAGGGTCAAACACGGTCCGTCAACATGACGAACCGCTTCAATTTGAGACGCATTCAGATGGATCCCCGCTTCTTCCATCGTCCGAAAGAAAAAAGCATCCTCATCCCGGGAGGATATCAGCTGCTTCGTGGTCTCTCCCTTATGGAGCGGCGCCACGGGAATCTCTTTCTTATCTGCTTCATATGGATAAATGGAATAGTTGGTCAATACTTTATTCAAAGCTCATTCTCCTAGCTTTTCTTTACGATTCATAACCTTCTCATCATAACAAGAGCCCTTTGTGAATAGCAATGACAATCTCGGAGTGAAGGATGAGCCGACTGGATATGTAAATATTGTTAAACGATTGTTTAATCCCTTGAACCCTAGTAGAATGAATGTTTTGAAGTACTAATCAAACGTTTGTTTAAATCGGATATGCTCCCTGATGATTAGAAAATAGAAAGAAAAGGTAATAGAAGATTAGGTGATAAACAATGAAACTAACAAAATGGGGCTTTACCCGCTTCAACAGCATAAAGGCAGAATTCGACCACTTCCCTCACTCCCTTGTCATCCTCAGGAAAATCAGAAACTACTACTTCGTCAACAAAGTACACTGGTCCCACCTCGACCCCGTCGTCGAAAGGCATCACCTTGAACAAATGGAACTCCTCGTAAATAGAGAAATGGATTTGGAAATGAATTATCTTAATAGAAGATTGGATTAACGCTGGCTTTTTTGTTCATATAATGAAATTAGCGCTTTTCCAATGTAGATGTCTGATTTTGAAGTAAAGTTCAATACTGTTGTTAAATGATTTTTACTGTTTGATCCATCTACTGCTTATTCTTATAAAGAAAATATAATGAAAAAGCACAGAGTGGATTGAAGCGGAAGGTGCTCGACTCCTGCGGGAAACAACGAAAAGCGGAGGCGGCTTGCTCAGCCCCGACAAGCATAAGATGAATGGGCCGGGAAGGCGTTTTTTTGCCTTCATGGACCATTTAGCTTATGACCTCGAGGGGCTAGCCGCCGGAGCTGGACAAGGGTAGGACACCATTTAAAGCCCGAGGAGGCTCACCGCCAGCCCCGCGGAAAGCGAGCACCTGCAGCGAAAAGGAACGGTCTCTGCCTTAATCAATGCTCCTTTCAAAGCTACTAAGCTCTTTGAAAAAAATAAAAAACCAAGAAAAAATAAGATAAACCAAGATAACTGCCCATTTCAATTCAAAAACCACCCAAAATCGCACTATATTGATTATTCTGAACATTTGCATTAATTTTATAATTTGTTAATATATAATTAATAAATGATTTACAAACACAAACTTTAAAGGAAGGCGTGATTCCAATGAAGTGAGCTAGCAAAGCATATCAGCATCACATCTAGCGTTTGAGATCGGCCCGTGAAAACTGATTTCAAGATGTGTGGATATGCGGGAATGCGCAATCTTATTTCAGGAGATGATTCCAATGAAGAGTGTAAGCGAAGCATGCTAACATCATGGTACGCAAGAGGATAGCCCGTGAAAACTATCTTCGTAACATGTGGGCGTGTGGGGAAATCAGCGGCAAGTGAAAATAAACTAAATATTACATGCAAGATCATTAATTAAAATGAATGTTTCGTATGTGTATTAGTAAGAAAGGATAGTAAAGGTAATTGAATAAGGTTTACTTAAGTTAAGGCGCTGTTTATGTGGTATAGACATAAGCAGCGTCTTAAATTTGTGGTTAAAATTCTTCTTTTAAAAGGGAGCAGACAGCCGCATCGCAAAAGACGCCCTTTTCAAATGCCGCTTTCCTTAATACTCCTTCAAATACAAAACCGGCTTTTTCAAGGCTCCTCTTCGATGCCTCATTTTCCGGATCATAATAGGCTTCAATCCGGTTCAGATTCATTTCTTCAAAGCCGTATGTCAGGATCGGCTGTAACACCTCTGTGATGACCCCTTGTCTCCAATGGGACGGATGAACCTCAAACCCCACCTCGGCTTTAAAATGTTCTTTTTCCCATTGATGAAAGCCGCAGCTTCCGATAATCTCGTTGGAGCCTTTTAGCGCAATCCCCCATCTGATCCCTTCATTCAGATGAAACCTCTCGTTCCACCTATCGATGATCTCCAGTGCTTGTTTTTCCTCTTGAAACGACTCCAGATCATAGTATCGGGTGACTTCGTCCTTTGAAAAATAATCAAAAACACGGGGAGCATCCCCTTCTTTCATTTGCCGTAAGCGGAATCTATCTGTTTCAAGCACTGGGAAGGTTCGTGTCAGCATACTCATTCTCCTTTTCTTCTTGTTCTCCTTTTGTATTCAACATTGGATTTCCCAATGCCTTCTTGAAAAAGAAAGTTTTCAAGAAATTGCAGTTTGTGTTCTTTCCTTATTCTGGTTACAATCGATGTAGCAGATTAAAAAGGATGGGAATGGCGATGATGGCCCATAAAATAATTGTAAGTACCGCCCTATTTACCGGGAATTCAACCTCCCCGACCGATGGCTTTGTGGCTGTGAAGGATGACAGGATCATCGGGACCGGTCCCCGTTCGGAGATGGAGGGTTTCAGAGGACCGGACACGGAAGTATGGGATGTCGGCAGCCGCCTGGTGACGGCTGGGTTTCATGATTTTCATCTTCATTGGTTTTTAGGAGCGATGTTCGAGGGGTTTTGTCAGCTGACTTTCGGGTCTACAGAGGACAGAACGGCGAAAATGGTTGCAGAGTATGCACGGAAACATCCCGATGAGGAATGGGTGCTTGGTTTCGGATGGCATCATGTGCGCTGGCCGGGTCAGACACTGCCCACCCGCCATTCATTGGATCGGTACCTTCCCCATCGCCCCGTTGTGCTGCTGAACGAAGAAGCACACAGCGCATGGTTGAATACGGCTGCCCTGGAGAAATTGGGGATTCACCGTGATACGCCGGAGCCCCCTTTCGGGAAGATTGAAAAAGATGATAACGGTGAGCCCACCGGCTTTTTATATGAGACGGCTGTGCAGTATGTGGTGGAAGCTTTTCTCTTTGATGAAAAAGTTAAAACCAGATTGATGAACGGCATGCTGAAGAAGACGGCTTCCAGCGGGATCACCTCTGTTTCCGACATGCTGCCCCTTCCCGGATATACTTTAGGGGATCCCGCATTCTATCGGGAGTTTGAGGAAAAAGGGAAGCTCTCGACACGCATACATTTTCTCGATGTGCTGGACGGCAACCTCGAGCGGGCATTTCACTATAGAGAGAAGTATCAATCGGATAAGCTTCAATTTTCAGGATTGAAGCAGTTTTTGGATGGGGTCCCCCTTACGTATACCGGCTATTTGCTTCAGCCTTACAGTGACCGTCCTACAGTGACAGGCGGCACCATTTATGAACCCCAGGTGTACCGGAATTGGATCGAGGATGCTGATCGGGAAGGGTTCAGGATCCGTCTTCATGCATGTGGGGATGCGGCCGTCCGGTTAGGCCTGGATGTGTATGAGCATGCCCGGAACGTCAATGGCGTACGGGACTCCCGGCATACCATCGAGCATATAGAGGTGTGTGACCCACGTGACTTCGGGCGGTTCCCAAAGCTCGGAGTCATTGCATCCATCCAGCCTGAGCATCTCACGTCTGGTTCGATGGATACTCATGCCTATCTGGAGCGCCTTGGCATGGAGCGGGCCCGTTACACATGGCCGATCGGATCTTTGCAGAGGCATAAGGCGTCCATTGCGTTCGGTACGGACTTCCCGATTGTGGATTTGAATCCCACGCTCGGTCTGTACAGGGCCGTCACCCGTAAGCATGAAGACGGCACTCCCCAAGGCGGATGGAACCCGGAAGAGAAGATTTCATTGGCACACGCCCTGATTCACTACACCAAATCCCCTGCTTACGGAAACTTTAGAGAACATGATTTAGGAACAATCGAATCCGGGAAGAAAGCGGACTTGGTCGTTTGGGATCGAAATCTATTCGAAGTGGAAGCGGAGGAAATCCTCGAGACAGGGGTATGGATGACACTGATGGATGGTAAGGTTGTATTTGAAAAGTAGTGATAGAGCCGATTATAAATAGAGGTCCGTCCCTCACATCCGGGGGACGGACCTCTTTTCTTATTTTGTTTCGGGTTCTTGCAGCCCTCCGCCGCGAATGGTTTTTTCGTGGAACGGGAGGTTGAGTTCTTTGCTCAGTTTTTCAAGGAAGCTCAGTTCGCGCTTGGATACGAGGCAGATGACGGTTCCTTCTGCTCCCATGCGGCCGGTTCTTCCCGAACGGTGGATGTACTGCTTTGTGTCACTCGGGAAGTCGAAATGGATCACGTGTGTGACGTCTGTGATATCAAGTCCCCGCGCGGCAACATCCGTTGTCAGAAGCATGGAAACTTTCCCTGAGCGGAAACGGTCCAGGGATTGCTTACGCTCCATCTTATTCGATTCCCCTGCGAGTACTTCGAGCTCGACTCCCTTATATTTAAGCTTTTCTTCCATTTCAGAGAGTTTTTCCAACTGATTAAAGAAGACGAGTGCTTTGATTCCTTTGAAATAAGAGATGCTTCTGAGGGCTTCCATCTTATCCCGCAGTTCACTATAGACAAAGACGTGGTCCACTTTCGGATTATCGAGATTGGCTTCCATTTTGACGATCTCGTGATTCTGCAGGAGGGATTCGGCTACCTGCTCTGTTTCATCCGATAATGTGGCGGAGAAAAATAATACCTGGCGCTCTTTCAGGGTCGATTTGATGATATCCTGCACTTCGCGGATATGCTCTGACGATATCATCAAGTCGAATTCATCGACCACGATGGTTTTCACTTCATGCATTTTCAGTTTTTTCATTTTCATCAGTTCGATCAGGCGGCCGGTTGTTCCCACAACGATATGCGGCTTTTTCTTCAGCTTCTCAACCTGCTTCTTAATGTTTGCCCCACCGATGAAGGCTGCACTTGTTACGTCAGTCCCTTTTGCCCATTTCTGGATTTCCTGATGGATCTGCATGACCAGTTCTCTTGATGGCGCCAGGATGACGGCCTGTGCCTGTTTTCTGGATGGGTCGATGGCCTGGATGATCGGAAGTAAATATGCGAGGGTTTTTCCGGTCCCCGTCGGTGATTCACATACGACATCCTTCCCCTCCATGATAAGGGGTACGACTTTTTCTTGAACTGGTGTTAAGCCAGTAAACCCTGATTCTTCCCAGTTTTTCTGGAGGGAAGGTGTATGGAGGATGCTTGTGATTGAATTCATTTCATTCGTCCTTTCTTATCGGCAAAGTCGGAAGGGGCCTCACTTTCCTCGAGGGGTAAGGTGATCCCCACTGCCGTTCCTTTTTCTTTTTCACTTTGGAAATGTATATAGCCTTTATGTCGATGGATGATTTTTTTGCATACGGCGAGACCCAGACCCGTGCCTTTTTCTTTCGTGGAGTAAAATGGCTCTCCCAGGTGCTCAATCCTTTCAGGTTCCATTCCCACACCATTATCCTTTACCGTGACATATGCTTCCGTTTCATGATCCTCCAGGATGATGGAGACTCTCCCATCTTTGTAGGTAGGAATGGACTCCACCGCATTTTTAATGATATTGATGAAAACCTGTTTAAGCTGATTCGCTTCCCCTAATACGGTCAACGGTTTTTCAGCCAGGTTTTCATATGTAATGGACACATTATCAAGATGTGCCTGTGCTTCCATCAGCACCAGTACTTGTCTTAGGATATCATCGAGTCTCTCAAGACGGAAATGGGTTTCTTGTTGCTTTCCAAGTATGAGCATCTCCCCTGAAATCAAATCTATCCGGTCCACTTCAGAGAGCATAATCTCCAGATGATCATGGTTAATGGTATGGGTGGTCTGCATCAATTGGATGAACCCTTTGAGAGATGTAAGCGGGTTACGGATTTCATGTGCAACGGCAGCCGCTAATTGCCCTATGACCGAGAGTTTTTCAGATGCCACAATCATTTCTTCATTTTCTTTAATATGGGTGATATCTCTTGCGATTGCAAATATCCCCGTGACATTCCGGTTCACAATGATTGGAACGAGGGAGCAGCGCAGAAATTTCTTTTTCTCATTAGGCAAATGAATCGTGGTTTCAAAATAAGAAGCTAGCCCTTTGAACGATTCGAAAAAATACCCTGTCACACGCTTCATTTCTTCTCTATCCAGGAAATTACCGAAGTTGACTTCTTTTAATTCATCATATGTCGACTCAAGTAATCCCTCAGCCTCTCCGTTGACAGCCATTACGTTACCATCCAGGCTCAATTCCAGTACTGCATCAGGGTTTTGCTCGAATAAAGAGTGATAATGTTGGTTCTTTATTTGCAGCTGTTTCTCTTTTAAAGTCAATTTTTCATTCGAGTGAATGAGTTCACGTGTCCTCCGGTAGACCAATGCAAAGAGGATCGTGCCCGTCACAAACACAAAAAACCAGCCTTTATACCGTTGAAAATAGATATACATATTAAGGTTTTCATGAGCAAGGTCCATAGAAAAATAGTCCGACAATATAATCCATAGAATGCCTAACAATACGTAGGTGATGGTTATTTTTAATGCGATGTCTTTTGCCTGTTTCATTCCGGAATGTTCACCTGCATTCAGATAGTCTTCCTCCTATGGTTTCACATTTCTTACCAATTTATCAATAATCTTTCCCCTTCTTCTCCCCTTTTAGGAACAAGGTGGATAAGGGATAGATTCCCACACTCTGTATCAGGAGTGAAAGCATGATGACTCCGAACGTCAAGGAGTGCAGAAGAAAGGGGCCTTGGTCGTCTAAACCCAATAATAAAGCAACAGACATCGTACCTTTAATCCCCGACCAGGTTAAGATGAATACTTCCTTCCATCCATATGTCTTTCTCCATGTATCCTTCATTTTGACAACACCAATAATAATAACATAGCGAACGAATAATGAGAGAACAAATAGCAGGAAGATCCATCCGGTTAAAGAGAAAGATAAATATCGTGTCGTCTGGATGCCGATCAATAAGAATAAAAAGGTCAGGATGGTCGGTTCAATGACCGTCCAAAACCCATCCAGATCCTTCCTGAAGTGATTTTCCTTTATCGTTTTTCCGTATTCATAAGAAAGCAGGATTCCTGAAGATACAGTGGCAAGGACACCTGAAACCCCCAATTCCTCTCCTATATAAAAGGTTCCATATGCAAGGATGATACTAAGCATGATCTGATATCTCGAATCCGTCGTGAAATGAATGGCTTTACTCGCAATCCATCCCAGCGTCACACCCAGTACGATCCCCCCTACTGACACCAGCAGGAATTCCCCCATGAAAGATGAAACGGAAAATTTCTCCCCGCCAAAGTAGATTCCGGCTACCACCGTAAAGAGAACGATGCTTGTGCCATCATTGATCATCGATTCCCCCTCCACTACATCGGCTATGTCCTGTCTATTTGAAGACTCTTTCAAAACCGAGACCACAGAAACTGGATCCGTTGGAGTTAAGATTGCAGCAATCAGTAAAGCTTCTGTGTAGGTCATGGGGATCCATGGATGTAAACAATAGTACATGAGAAGGCTCAGCAGCAATGTAGTGATGACAATCCCTACCGTACTCAGGAGAGTGATGATCCCAGCATGCTTCTTTAGGGCCTTTGCCGGGAATTGATATGCGGATATAAATAAAAGAGCAGGGAGAAACCATTGAAAAATAATATCTTTCGTCAGGGTGACATCAGAAAATGCCGGAACGAACGAGAGACCGATCCCAACGAGAAGCAACACAACAGGAACAGGAACGTTCTTCTTCTTTTTATCAAAGGTAAAGACACTATAACCAATCATAAGCAGGAATAAAATATGTATAGGTTCGATGGTTCACACCTCCATTTACAAGTTACTATTTCCACTCATCTTATTTTACTAAACTTCCCTCCCAACCTTCTTCCTATTTTTTCAAAATCGCGTTTATTCTTTTATAAGGATGGTAAAAAGAGAGTAGCAAGGATAGTGAAAGCAGGTGATGCGAATGTTAAGTATGATGTACGGCAGCAAACCATTCAGCAAAAGCGGCACGATTACCCTTCCCCACAAATGGAGACAAAAATTCGGGCTGTTGCCCGGAAAGCTTGCGGAGCTCGTTTATCAAAACGATTGCCTCTATATTATGCAAGCCTCAAAGGACTCCACCCATAACAAACGCTATATCTCAGAAAAAGGGACCGTCCATATACCAAAGGAACTACGGGAAGAAATGGGGATGACTTCCCAATCCTCCTACTCCCTACACATCAATGAAAAAGAGAATTGTTTCATGCTGACCCGGGAGAAAGAATGAAACAAGGTCCGTCCCTCGCCGCTTTAAAGCGATGAGGGACGGACCTTTGGTTGTTGGAGAGTGATGCTGCTGCCGGACTTGGCAATGGATAGTTTACGGACGTCCATGGATGGGAAGGATTGTTCGATCTGACGGAATAGCCATTCGCTTGCTTCCCGTTCCACGAAGCAGGCAATCGTCGGACCGGCACCGCTTAATGCGACACCGAATGCACCGAATCGGTCCGCCACTTTTTCTACTGCATCATAATGGGGCAGCAGCTTCCTTCGGTGAGGCTGATGATAACGATCCCGCTTCATCATCTTACCGACCATTTCCCAATCCCCGGTCAAAAATGCCGCCACTAATACATTGGATATCGCTCCAGCCCCTACGGATTCTGCAAATGAATGAGTGGACGGCAGGACATTTCTCGAATCTGATGTTTTCAGCTCCGCTTTCGGGATGACACATACTACATCGATCGGAAGGTCAGGGACCGTTATGAGGTTGACGCCCTTTTCATGCTGACAGCTGACGATGAATCCTCCGTAAAGCGACGCCCCGACATTATCGGGATGCCCTTCAAACCGATTGGCAAGTTCAAGTTTCTTCTCCTGAGTCAGGTTGAGGCCGCATAAGACATTGGCGAGCTCGATCCCTGCCACGACGGCTGCTGCACTGGAGCCGAGGCCCCTCGTCAACGGAATATCACTTGATACATACAAATGACATGGAGCCGGCTTCTTTCCATATTCCTCCCCCACTTCCTTTGCCACCTCTACAATGAAATGGGACTCATCAGCCGGAAAGACCTCAAGGGCCGAGGAGAGAGGAATCACCTGCCAATCATCCGCCTCATGCGCCTCAACGGTTAAAAAGACATTCAAAGCCAAACCAAGTGAATCAAATCCGGCTCCTAAATTAGCTGTACTTCCCGGGACGACGATTTTCCATGAGCGCGGGTCCCGGCCCTTCATACTCCGATCGTCCCCTTAATATAATCCTTCACCATTTCGCGGTCGTTAGGGAGCTTCACCGGTGTCACCGGGCTGCACTCCATGGCCGTGACCGGATCTTTCAGGCCATTACCCGTCAGTACCGCGACTACCCTTGACCCTTGTTTAAGCAGGCCTTTTTCTAATGACTTCTTTATCCCTGCGATGGAAGCACATGAAGCCGGCTCTGCGAAGATCCCTTCTTTTCTTGCCATGAGCTGATAGGCTTCCAGGATTTCTTCATCCGTCACTTCATCGATATGCCCATCGGATTCCTTCAGCGCGTCGACGGCCAATGTCCAGCTAGCCGGGTTTCCGATCCGGATCGCAGTGGCAATCGTTTCGGGTTGGGGAAAGACGCGGTCGTGAACGAGAGCCGCTGCCCCCGATGCTTCAAAACCAAACATCCGGGGAAGTGTTGAAGCGTTTCGATCTGAATACTCTTTAAAGCCTTTCCAGTAGGCTGAAATGTTCCCGGCATTTCCAACAGGGATCGCAAGTACATCCGGAGCTCCCCCCAATCCTTCTACCACTTCGAAAGCAGCCGTCTTCTGTCCTTCGAGGCGGTATGGATTCACTGAATTGACAAGAGTGACCGATTCGGTTTTGCTTAACTCACGTACAATTTCAAGTGCTTCATCAAAATTCCCGTCGATGGAAATGATCTCAGCCCCGTACATGACGGCCTGTGCCAATTTTCCTTGAGCGATCTTCCCCTCTGGAATCACGACGATGCACTTGATCCCCGCCCTTGCTGCATATGCTGCAGCAGATGCCGAAGTATTACCGGTCGATGCACAAATGACTGTCGAGCTTCCGGATTCCACCGCCTTCGCAACTGCAAGTACCATGCCCCGGTCCTTAAAGGAGCCCGTCGGATTGGCCCCCTCTACCTTTGCGTAAAGCTCGATGCCCCATTCCTCGGATAGTGACTTCAGCTCGATCAGCGGCGTGTTCCCTTCGTTCAAGCTTAAAAGGGGAGTATCTGCATTTAATGGAAGATGTTCTCCGTACTGTGCCAGTAATCCTTTCCACCTCATCCTTTTTCCCCTCCTTCTACGCGATATGAGCTTTCAATTGAATGAATGGCTTCATAATCCTTCAGTTCCATGAGGATATCCTCGTAATGATCGAGTGATGCTTTGTGGGTCACCAGGACAATTTCAGCAAACTCATCGCTATCCAGCGGGTTCTGCAGTATTTTTTCGAAACTGACTCCGTGGTCCGAGAAGATCGACGTCAGTTTGGCTAAAACGCCTACTTCGTCCTGGACGTGCAGACGCAGGAAATATTTCGAATGGATCTCATCGGGTTCTTTCAATTTTTTCGGGAACTGCGGATTTACGGCACTCTTGCCCGTGACACCCAATCTCATATTCTTCATGATTCCCACCATATCCGATACGACGGCTGTAGCCGTCGGCAGACTGCCTGCACCCGGCCCGTAAAACATCGTTTCCCCTACCGCTTCGCCGTACACATAGACGGCGTTATATTCGTCGTGAACCGATGCAAGGGGATGCTCATTTTGCAAGAGAGTCGGCTCCACGCTCACCTCGACCTTTTCCCCTTCACGGTGAGCGTAACCAATGAGTTTCATTGTATATCCGAATTGCTCGGCATATTGGATATCGTCACCCGTTACTTCCGTGATGCCTTTCACTTTCACATCCGCCAGATCCACGTTCATCGAGAAGCCTAATGTGGACAGGATCGCCATCTTCCTCGCTGCATCCAGGCCACCGACATCTGCCGTCGGATCCGCTTCAGCGTAACCGAGTTCCTGAGCTTCCTTTAATACATCATCGAAGGTCCGTCCCTCTTTCGTCATCTTCGTCAAAATGAAGTTGGTCGTCCCGTTGACGATCCCCATCATTTTGGTGATGCGGTCCGAGGCGAGGCCGTCTACTAAACTTCTTAAAATCGGGATGCCTCCCGCTACGCTTGCTTCGTAGAACAGGTCACAGCCGTTTTCGGAGGCTGCCCTCAGTAATTCCGGTCCGTGAAGAGCCATGAGGTCCTTGTTTGCCGTTACGACATGCTTACCCTCGTTTAACGCATGGAGGAGATGCTCCTTCGTTGCTTCGATTCCACCCATGACCTCGACCACAATATCAATTTCAGGATCAAACAGGACTTCCTCAGGATTTAAGGTCAATATGCTATTCTCGATTTCCAGTCCCCTATCTTTCTCTAAATCCTGAACAAGGGCTTTTTTCACCGTTACCGGGCAGCCGATTTGATGGGACAGTTTATCCTGATGATTTTCTACGATCTTCACCACTCCGGCTCCCACCGTTCCGAGTCCTAAAAGTCCGATTGAAATTGATTCCATAAGCCGAAAACCTCCATTTGTATATTTCTGATGTACATTTGTTCTTATATAGTGGACATTATAGTTGAAAAAATTACCTATTACAATAGGTTTTTGTGTATTTTCTGAATGTAAGAGCTTACAAGTATAATTGGTTATGATCGCTTTAGTTATCTCCACGAAAAATTCATGCAGGATTTGTACTTTTCAAAGATCACCTATGATTTGTTGATCTTTCTCGGGTTTTGTGGTGCTTTTATCTATTATTGCGGCACTTCCCTACCCCAACTTGTAGATAATTGCGTCATTATAGTGAGTAATTGCGTCATTATTATGTTTATTGCGTCTTTTTCTCGATAATTGCGTCTTTTTACATAGTAATTGCGTATTTTTCCATTTATAGGAAAAATATCGAAACCATATCAACTTACTATAAACAGAGGACCGCCCCCAACTACTCGCATAGTTAAGAGCCGTCCCATCTTTTTACACGATATGATGCAGCTGTCTGGCCATTTTGGAAAGATCCCGGTACACAGGGATTTTGCTTGGATCGGCATTCCCGCCACTGATGACACAGCCGACTTTCTTGCCCTGCACGTTTACCTTTTGGCACATGGCTGCTGCTAAGGAGGCGGCTCCCGCTCCTTCGACGAGAGTTTTCTCCCGTTGAAGCATGAACATGATGCTATAGGAGATTTCTTCATCCGTCACCGTCACCATGTCGTCTACATACTTCCGGATAATTGGAAACGTGAGCTCTCCAGGCTTTTTGACAAGAATGCCATCGGCAATGGTGTGCACATGCTCGAGGGATCCTTTGTTTCTGCCGGTGAAGAAGTTGTACGTAGCAGGCGCTCCCAGTGCCTGCACACCAACGATTTGCACCCGTGGGTTAAATGCCTTTACGGCCAGTGCCATCCCTGCGAGCAAGCCCCCTCCGCCGACAGGGACAAGGATCATGTCCAGATCACTGAGTTGCTGAAGCATTTCCAGTGCGACTGTCCCTTGCCCAGCCATCACTTTATGATCATCAAATGCATGAACATACGTTGAGCCATTTCTGATTTTATCTTCCAGTGCTGCCCCGTAGGCCTCCTGATAGGTGTCTCCCGTGAGGACGATTTCAGCTCCGTAATGTTTCGTTGCCGCAATTTTCGTGGAAGGTGTCCGTTTTGGCATGAAGATTTTCGACGGAACTCCGCGCAGGGAAGAAGCAAGCGCCACACCCTGTGCATGATTTCCTGCAGACGCGGCAATGATGCCCCGCCCGGCCTCTTCTTCAGACAATGACATGATTTTATTCATTGCGCCTCTTACTTTGAAAGAACCTGTTCGCTGCAGGTTCTCCATTTTCATATAGATCTCTCCACCAGTGAACGTATTCAGCGTCGATGATTGCTTTAACGGTGTTCGATGCACCTGATGACTGATTCTTTCCATCGCTTCTACAACTTCAGTGTTATCCATTAAATTCCCAAGCCACTCACCTCATAATTTTTTTCGTATTGTTCAATATCTTTATCGTAATGCAGCGTTAAATCGATTTCATCCAGCCCCTTTAGAAGCATCGTTTTCCAGTAGGGATCGATGTCAAAGGAGACACGGAGTCCTTCTGAATCACAAATGGTCTGATGCTCAAGGGACACTTCGATTTTATACAAATCTACCTGACTCTCATTTTTCAGAAGCGCATCGACTGTCTTCTCATCCAGTTGAATCGGCAGGATCCCATTTTTTAAGCAGTTATTATAAAAAATATCAGCGAAGCTCTTCGCAATGATCACTCGAAATCCATAGTCCTGGAGGGCCCAAGGTGCGTGCTCCCTGGAAGATCCGCAGCCGAAATTCTTTCCGCCAAGGAGGATCCCTGCGTCCTGATATTGTGGGGTATCCAATAAGAAATCATTTCTTAAGGACTCCCCATCGTCTTCAAACCGCCAATGATAAAACAGGTACTGCCCAAAGCCTTTGCGTTCGATCCTTTTTAAAAATTGTTTCGGGATGATTTGATCGGTATCTACATTGTCTCTCCTGAGAGGAAACACTTTATCTTCCACATGATTGATCGCCATGGGATTCACCTCCTATGAAATCGGCAGCTTCTCAAGTTTACGCACATCTGTCAGTTTACCGGTCACAGCCGCCGCTGCGGCCATGGACGGGCTCAGCAGGTGGGTTCTCGATCCATTTCCCTGCCTTCCTTCAAAGTTCCGGTTGGACGTGGATGCACAGCGCTTGCCCGGTGGAACGAAATCGTCATTCATGGCCAGGCACATGCTGCAGCCTGCCTCTCTCCATTCAAAGCCGGCTTCTTGAAAGATCGTATCCAGGCCTTCCTCTTCGGCCTCTTTCTTCACCTTGAACGATCCAGGAACAACCAATGCGGTGACGCCTTGTTTTACACTGTGCCCTTTTACCACCTCAGCCGCCGCCCTCAAGTCGCTCAAGCGTGAATTCGTACACGAACCGATGAACACATAATCAACCTCGATGTCCTCTATCCGCATCCCGGCCTTAAGCCCCATATAATGAAGCGCCCGCTCTACCCCTTCCCTTTCAGAAGGATCCCCGTACTCTTCAGGATGAGGGACGGACCTAGAAATCCCCGCACCCATCCCGGGATTCGTTCCCCATGTCACATGAGGTTCGATTTCTTCACCCTTCACTTCAATTTTGTGATCATATCTTGCATCACTGTCGCTCGTCAAAGACTTCCATTCTTCCTTGCACTGTTGGAACGATCGATCCTTAGGAAGATATTCTCTTCCCTCTAAATAGTCGAAGGTCGTTTCGTCGGGACCGATCAATCCTGCCTTGGCACCTGCTTCGATGCTCATATTGCAAACCGTCATTCTTTCTTCCATGGACAGATTGCGGATCACGTCACCGGTAAATTCGATGACATATCCGGTCCCGAATCCCACTCCATACGTGGAAATGATGTTCAAGATCACGTCTTTGGCCGTGACGCCGAATCCAAGCTCCCCCGACACTTCCACTTGAAGGGTTTTCGGTTTCGACTGCCAAAGGGTCTGGGTCGCAAGTACATGCTCCACTTCACTCGTCCCGATCCCGAAGGCCAGTGCCCCGAACGCTCCGTGGGTTGAAGTATGGCTGTCTCCACACACGATGGTTTTTCCCGGCTGGGTCAGACCGAGCTCTGGTCCGATGACGTGGACAATCCCTTGATCGGGATGATGGATATCGGCAAGAGTGACGCCGAACTCATCGCAATTCTTCTTCAACGTATCCATCTGCAGCCGGGCGATTTCATCCCTTATGATGTGACGCTCCCTTGTCGGAACGTTGTGATCCATGGTGGCGTAAGTCAAATCGGGTCTTCTCACCTTGCGATTCTTTAAGCGCAGGCCTTCAAATGCTTGGGGGGACGTGACTTCATGTACAAGGTGCAGATCAATATACAATAAATCCGGCTTTCCCTTTTCCCTGTGCACAATGTGTTTTTCCCATATCTTTTCGATGATATTTTTCCCTGCCATGAACTCCCTCCTCGTTCATAAAAATTTTATTCCGTGCTAATCGGGTACTTCTTATTTATAAATAAGCTGCCAGGATCGAAGACAGCGCATGATCTGCTTCCAATCTCTCTACGACCAGCTGGCTCATGGCACCCGTCCCGACAACGGTCCCGCGGCCCATCGTCCAAAGGTCTCCGGTACGGTAGCCTGCGTTCAGGACTTCCTGGACGCCCATTTCGATCATTTCCGCTTCTTCTTTTAAACCGAAGGAATGGCGGAGCATCATGGCCACCGACAGAATCATGGCCAGTGGATTGGCTTTTCCTTTTCCGGCGATATCAGGGGCTGATCCGTGTACGGGTTCGTAAAGACCGAAGGAGTCCCCCCTTAAACTGGCGGAAGGGAGCATTCCCAGGGAGCCTGTGATCATGGAGGCTTCATCACTCAGGATATCCCCGAACATGTTCTCCGTCACGAGGACATCGAATTGCTTCGGCTGATACATCAGCTTCATGGCCGCGACATCGACCAGCATGTGTTCCACTTCAACATCCGGGTATTCAGGAGCCACTTCATTCACGACTTCACGCCACATTCGACTCGTTTCCAGAACGTTTGCCTTGTCGACGGAGGTTACTTTTTTCTTGCGCTTCTGAGCCAGCTTGAAGGCTTTATGAACGATTCGTTCGATTTCACTTTTCTCATAAACGAGTGTGTCCACCGCTACTTCGTCCCGCTTCCCCTGCCGACCTGACGGCTGACCGAAGTACAATCCTCCTGTCAGTTCCCTGACAATCACTAAATCCACTTCTTCTACAATCTCCCGTTTCAGAGGAGACGCACCCAGTAAACTCTCAAATGCTTTCACCGGTCTCAGGTTCGCGAAAAGGTCGAACTCTTTGCGGATGGCGAGGAGCCCTTTTTCAGGACGAAGCTCTTTCGGGAGATGCTCCCACTTCGGTCCTCCCACTGCTCCCAATAGGACGGCATCGCTCCCTTTACAAAGCTTGATCGTTTCAGGAGGTAATGGTGTACCGAAGCGATCAACGGCAGATCCGCCGATGTATCCTTTCTCCACTTCGAATTCATGGCCGAACCAATCACCCACTGCCTTCAGCACTTCTAATGCCCCGTCCATGATCTCTTGACCGATACCGTCTCCTGGTAGTACAGCGATTTTTTTCTTCATTAGAATTACCTCCTGTTATTGGGTTTAGTAGAGGAGCCTTGAACCTCAAGGCTCCAGTGGTTTATAAGCTCGCTTCCACCGCTTCTTTCTCCCTAGAGTAAGATCGTTGTGCCGAGCGATTCACGGCATTTAAATAAGCGCGGGCGGATGCTTCCAACACATCCTGTGCGGTTCCCCGTCCGCTTGTCTTTTCACCGTCGTATTCCAATCGGACGTATACTTCGGCAAGGGCATCACGGCCGCCGCCCACTGAATTGATCTTGTAATCCAGCAGCCTGGATTTGCCGGGCAGGATCCTTTCGATGGTATTGTAGATGGCTTCCACGCTTCCCGATCCCGTCGAAGCAAGCCGGGTCACGTTTCCATCCTCGAACTTCAATTCGATCGTGGCCGTCGGGATATTGTCCATACCGTATTGAACCTGCATTCTTTCTAACGTAAATCCAACTCCGTCATCCATTTCTGTTTGCTTATTGGTCAGGATGCTGAAGAGGTCTTCATCGACGATTTCCTTTTTCTTATCTGCCAGATCCTTGAAGGTACGGAATGCTTCATTCAGCTTTTCATCCGTCAGTTCAAAGCCCAGTTCGACGGCCTTGTTTTTGAATGCGTGACGGCCTGAATGTTTTCCAAGGACGAGACGGTTGGAGTTCACTCCAATCAGCTCCGGTGTGATGATTTCGTAGGTTGTTTTCTCTTTCAATACCCCATCCTGATGGATCCCTGACTCATGCGCGAAGGCATTGTCACCAACGACCGCTTTATTGGCCGGCACCCTCATTCCCGTCAGCTTGCTGACAAGGGAACTGGTTTTCTTGATTTCATCCAGCTTCAGGCGGGTGGTCGCTCCGTAGAAATCTTCACGGATCCGAAGGGCCACGGCGATTTCTTCCAGGGCTGCGTTCCCGGCACGTTCACCGATTCCATTGATGGTTCCTTCAATCTGATCGGCCCCGTTTTCAATGGCGGCAAGTGAGTTGGCCGTCGCCATTCCCAGGTCATCATGACAGTGAGCCGAGAGCTTCACACCGTCGATATTCGGGACATTTTCTCTTACGTATCGAAACAATTCACCGTATTTATGAGGAGTGATATACCCTACCGTGTCAGGAAGGTTAATGACGGAAGCCCCTGCTTCAATCACTCTCTCCATGATCTTGACCAGAAAGTTCAGATCCGATCGGCACGCATCCTCCGCCGACCACTGAACGACGGGGAAAAATTTCTTCGCGTATTGAACGGCCTGGACGGCTGTATCGATGACCTGATCCGGTGTCATCTTCAGCTTATGGGTCATGTGGATGGGAGAAGTGGCAAGGAAGACATGCAGCCTTGGTTCCGCCGTTCCTTTAAGGGATTCCCATACCGCATCGATGTCCCGCTGCTGCGCCCGTGCAAGCCCCGTTACCGAGCTGTTCTTGATCGTGGCACCGATTCGCTGCACGGCATCGAAGTCCCCTTTTGAAGCTGCGGGAAAACCGGCTTCAATGACGTCCACCCCGAGTCTCTCCAGCTGTCTCGCCACCTCGATCTTTTCAATCGTATTCAGATTTACGCCCGCTGACTGTTCTCCGTCCCGAAGAGTCGTGTCAAAGATCTCAATGGTTCGCACTCGCTACCACTTCCTTTTCTTTAGTAGAAGGTTTCTGTACAAATGGCATCATTTTACGAAGCTCTCTTCCAACGACTTCAATCGGATGCTGACTTTCACGCTGATTGATGGCGTTGAATTCCGGTCTGTTCGCCTGGTTCTCCAGGATCCATCCCTTCGCAAATTTTCCTGTTTGGATATCCGTCAATACTTCCTTCATGCGGGCCTTCGTTTCTTCGTTCACAACACGTGGACCTGAAACGAAGTCTCCCCATTGAGCAGTGTCGGAGATCGAGTAGCGCATCCCTTCCAGTCCTTGCTCATACATCAGGTCAACGATCAACTTCAATTCGTGTAAACACTCGAAATAGGCAACTTCCTTTTGATAGCCGGCTTCCACCAGCGTTTCGAATCCTGCTTTCACCAAGGATGTCACTCCTCCGCACAATACCGCCTGCTCCCCGAATAGATCGGTTTCCGTTTCTTCCTGGAAGGAGGTCTCAAGGATTCCTGCACGTCCTGCCCCTACACCTTTTGCATAAGCGAGAGCAAGCTCCGCGGCTTGACCCGAAGCGTCTTGATAAACCCCAAAGAGTGCAGGTACCCCGGCTCCTTCTTCAAATGTCCTTCTTACCAGATGCCCCGGTCCTTTCGGTGCGACAAGGAATACGTCTACATCTTCCGGAGGGACTACTTGATGGAAATGGATATTGAATCCGTGTGCAAATGCCAGTGCTTTACCTGAGGAGAGGGCCGGCTTGATTTCTGCTTCGTACACTTTCGGCTGATGCTCATCCGGCAGGAGAACCATGATGACATCCGCCTGTTCACTTGCTTCCCTTACGGAGTAGACATCGAAGCCGTCCTTTTCCGCCTGGTCCCACGACTTCCCTTTCCGTAATCCCACTACAACATCAAATCCGCTTTCCTTCAGATTCTGCGCATGTGCGTGACCTTGTGAACCATAACCGACTACCGCTACCTTCTTCCCTTTTAAAACCTCTTCATTCACATCTCCGTTATAATATACCTTTACCATTTCCCTCATCCTCTCCATTTTTTGAATAATTAGTTTTCTTAAAATATGAAGCTGCTAATTCACGATGGAATACTGTTTCAACTCTGTGACTGATTTACCATTTCCCCTTGCAAATGCCGTGATGCCGGTCCGGGCAATCTCTTTGATTCCGTAAGGCCTTAACAGATCGATGATGGCCTCGATCTTGGATGTTTCCCCCGTCACCTGTACGGTCACGCTGTCCCTTGCCACATCAATGATGGCGGCTCTGAACGGTTCCACGATCCCATTGATTTCAGATCTTGTCTGCCCGGTACTCAATACTTTGATGAGTGCCAGTTCCCTGGCGACCACTCCTTGATCCGTGATGTCGGAAACCTTGAGGACATCGATCTGTTTATGGAGCTGTTTTAACAGCTGCTCGATTTTGCGATCGTCTTCAACATTCACGACGAAGGTCATCCTCGAAATCCCTTCGACTTCCGTATAGCCGACGGAAATGCTTTCGATGTTGAACTGACGCTTTGTAAACAATCCGGTCACCCGGTTCAAGACACCGCTCCGGTTATGAACGAGGGCGGTTACAATCCGTTTCCTCATGGTTTCACCCCTAACATTTCGTGTAATCCTTTTCCTGGAGCCACCATCGGGTAGACGTTTTCCTTAGGATTTACCCAGCAATCGATGAGTACGGGTTCATCACTCGTTAAGGCATCCCGTAAGACGGAATCGACTTCTTCCTGTGTTTTCACCCGATATCCTGTGATTCCGTATGATTCAGCCAGTTTTACAAAATCAGGCTGAGTGGAGAACACCGATTGTGAGTATCTCTCTTCAAAGAACGTTTCCTGCCACTGCCTCACCATCCCGAGGGTACCGTTATTAAGAAGGACCACTTTCACAGGAAGGTTCAGCTCTTTCAGGAGGACAAGCTCCTGGAGAGTCATCTGGAATCCCCCATCCCCTACAAAAGCAACCACCGTACTGGATGGGTTCGCTAGCTGGGCTCCGATTGCTGCCGGGAATCCGAATCCCATGGTGCCGAGGCCTCCGGATGTGACCCAGTTATTCGGCTTTTTGAAAGAATAATATTGCGCCGCCCACATCTGGTGCTGCCCTACGTCCGTCGTGACGACGGCTTCCCCGTTCGTCATTTCGTACACCTGCTCGATCAGGCGCTGAGGGGATAATACATCGTGAGCCTGGTTATACCAGAAGGGATATTCCCTTTTGTATGATTTAAGATGGTGATGCCAGGCATCAAAATCCGGTTTTTCAGCTTTATGCAGAAGGAGTTTGGCTAGTGCCTGCTTCGCATCGGCCACGATCGGGATCTGGGTTTCAACGTTCTTACCGATCTCCGCGGGGTCGATGTCGATGTGGACCACCTTGGCCCGTGGTGCGAAGGTAGCAAGATTCCCCGTCAGCCGGTCATCGAAGCGTGCTCCGATATTGATGAGCAAGTCGCATTCATGGATGGCCATGTTGCTTGCATAGCATCCGTGCATCCCTGCCATTCCGAGAAATAAGGAATGGTCTGCCGGAAATCCGCCTAATCCGAGTAACGTATGAATCACAGGAATGTCATATTGCTCTGCGAATGCCTTCAATTCCTCTGTTGCCTTTCCGTGAAGCACTCCTGCCCCCGCTAGGATGACGGGCTTCTCAGAAACCGAGATGGCATCCACCAGCTTCTTGATTTGAAGGGGGTTCGGATAAAAGTTAGGCTGATACCCCGGTAAGTCCATTTCCACGTCTGGAACAGGATACGCTTGCTGCAAGGTCAAGTCTTTCGGAATGTCGACGAGTACCGGTCCGGGCCTTCCGGTCGAAGCAATGTGAAAAGCTTCCTTCACGATTCTCGGAAGATCCTTGATATCCCGGACCTGATAGTTATGCTTGGTGATTGGCATCGTGATGCCGACCACGTCCGCTTCCTGGAATGCATCGGTCCCGATCACCCCTGAAGCCACCTGCCCCGTAAAGACCACCAAAGGAAGGGAGTCCATCATGGCATCGGCAATCCCTGTCACAAGATTTGTCGCTCCCGGTCCCGATGTGGCAATGACGACACCCGGTTTCCCTGATACCCGTGCATATCCTTCAGCCGCGTGGATGGCCCCCTGCTCATGTCGGGCGAGTACATGCTTGATCGGGGCTTTGTATAGAGCATCGTAAATCGGCAAGACCGCTCCTCCAGGGTACCCGAATAGAATCTCAACCTTTTCCTCCTTTAAAGCTTTCATGAGCATATCAGCACCGTTGACGTTTTCCGTCAATGTCTGTGAAGCCGGTTCTGCCTCTACCTTCGCTCTCATTGCCTATCTCCTCCTTTTTTTAAAAGCGCAGGCGGCTCTAGCCGCCGGAGCTGGATCTATTAAAAGCGCAGGCTGTGAACCACCTGAGCTTTTTTCAAACAAAAAAGACCTTTCCACCCACTACGACAGAGTTCATCTTTCGCAGGGGCGAAAAGGTCTTACTTCCTTTCCACGGTACCACCCTAGTTCAGAGACGACAAATAGCATCTCCCTTTGCAGGCTGATCGGTTTCATCAGCCTTTGTTTTTGTAACGAGTATCATCTACTCGATCGTTCCTACTTACACGGTTCAGAACGATACTCAGAGGGGATGTCGGTATTGGATGTATTACTGGTTTGCAGCACCACCAGCTCTCTGAAAATACGATGTCCAATCCTTTTACCTCTTCAACGCTTTCACATTTATTCTGTTTTCAAGACTCCGCCGGTACTTGCCGATGTCACAAGCTTTGCGTATCTTGCCAGATAACCTTTCTTGATTTTCGGAGGAGGCTGTACCCACTCCTGTTGTCTGAACGTCAACTCTTCTTCTGAAACCATCAAGGAAATCGTCCGATTCGTCAGATCGATGAAGATGGGATCTCCATTTTCAACGACGCCGATCGGTCCTCCTTCGGCCGCTTCCGGTGAGACATGACCGATTGAAATGCCCCGGGACGCTCCTGAAAATCGTCCGTCTGTCATGAGTGCCACTTTCTTCTCAAGGCCCCGTCCTGCAATGGCTGCCGTCGGTGCGAGCATCTCCGGCATCCCCGGACCGCCCTTTGGCCCCTCATAACGGATCACCACGACGTGGCCTTCTTTCACTTCCCCGCTTTCGATTCCGGCAAGGGCATCATCCTGGGATTCGTAGACAATCGCTTCTCCCATGAATGTTTTGATCGATGGATCGACTGCCCCCACTTTGATGACCCCGCCGTTTGGAGCGATATTCCCGAATAGGACGGATAAACCTCCGACTGGACTGTGGGCATTATCCCTGCGACGGATGACATCATCATTTTGAATATGAGCATCCTTCACATTTTCGTAAAGCGACTTTCCTGTAACGGTGAGCCGATCCTTGTGTACGGCTTCCATTTCACAGAGCTCTTTAATGATGGCGCTGACCCCGCCGGCATTATGGACATCCTGCATAGAGTAATCGGATGCCGGGCTGATCTTGGACAAATAAGGGACCCTTTCTGCCACTTTATTGATCCGGTTGATGTCATAATCGATTTCCGCTTCATTGGCGATGGCCAGTGTGTGAAGGACGGTATTCGTTGATCCCCCCATGGCCATATCCAGCGCAAATGCATCATCGATGGTGTCTTCGGTTATGATGTCTCTTGGTTTAATATCTTTTTTCACCATTTCTACGAGGTATTTCGCGGCGTCCTTGATTAACTGGTGCCGTTCTTCAGAAGTCGCTACAATCGTTCCATTTCCCGGAGGAGCCATTCCGAGCATCTCCATCAGGGAATTCATGGAGTTCGCCGTGAACATCCCTGAGCACGATCCGCATGTCGGACAGGCATTGGCTTCAATGTCGAGAAGCTGTTCTGCCGTCATCCTTCCTGACTGATGGGCACCGACCCCTTCAAAAACGGATACGAGTGATAATGGCTTCCCTTCACTCGATACCCCCGCTTCCATCGGACCTCCCGATACGAAAACGGAAGGGACATTGGTTCTGACTGATGCCATCAGCATCCCCGGTGTGATCTTGTCACAATTCGGAATGTAGAACACGCCGTCGAACCAGTGGGCATTGATGACGGTTTCCGCTGAGTCGGCGATCAGTTCCCGACTCGGTAGGGAATACCTCATCCCGATGTGTCCCATGGCGATCCCGTCGTCAACACCGATTGTATTGAATTCGAACGGGATGCCTCCTGCTTCACGGATTGCCTCTTTTACCACCTGGGCAAAGCCATTTAAATGCATATGACCCGGGATGATATCGATATAAGAGTTACACACCCCGATGAATGGTTTTTCCAGATCCTCCAGTTTCACTCCCGTCGCATATAATAAACTGCGGTGGGGAGCACGATCGATTCCTTTTTTGATCATGTCACTTCGCACATCATCACCTCCAACTTAGCCGACTTGAGCATTCTGTTTGTAAACTTTTCTTCCATCCTGCGTGACAGTATTTCTGAATTCCTGCAATAATTGAGTTGTATACTTTCCTGGCTTTCCTTCTCCGATCACACGTCCGTCAACCTTGACAACGGCAATGACTTCGGCAGCTGTTCCTGTTAAGAACACCTCATCTGCTGTATATACATCATGACGGGTGAAAACTTCTTCCTTCATCTCGAATCCGAGCTTCCCGGCGATTTCGATGATGGCATTACGGGTGATCCCTTCAAGGGCCCCTACATATCCAGGAGGGGTCAGGATCTTCCCTTTTTTGACAATGAAGATATTGTCCGCTGATCCTTCCGCTACATACCCCTGGTCGTTAAGCATTAATGCTTCACTCACACCAGCCAGGTTGGCTTCGATTTTTACGAGGATATTATTTAAGTAGTTTAACGATTTAACCTTTGGTGAAAGAACATCTGCACGGTTACGGCGACTTGCTACTGTCACGATATCGATGCCCGTGTCGTATAAGCTTTTAGGGAATAGAGCTAATTGTTCTGCGATGACGATGATTTGTGGCTTTCTACAAGTAAATGGATCCAGTCCCAAGTTTCCAACACCTCTAGAAATGACCACGCGTATGTAGGCATTTTCCAGCTGATTCTTTTTCAGTGTATCAACGATAATGTCGCTCATCTCTTCTTTAGAGACTTCGATATTCAACATGATTGATTTTGCAGAGTCATAAAGGCGATCAACATGTTCTTCCAGACGGAACACGTTCCCATCGTACATTCGAATCCCTTCGAACACTCCATCTCCATATAGAAAACCATGGTCGTACACAGATACAACTGCGTCTTCCTTTTTTACGTATTGCCCGTCTAAGTAGATCCATTGTTCGTTCATGTTAATCATTCCTTTCCCGGTTGAAATTTATTTGATTATTCGGAATTTTATTTTTGCAACGGGAGTCCGTTGACTCGGAGACCATTTAGCAGGCGGCCTGGTTGGATTGTGACTGCCGCTTTCTGCTGGCTCAGTTTTTTTTATTGAGGACAATATTACTCCCGTTTCACGGTAAGGTCAACAGGCTTTTTGTAAATTTTTTGACTATTTAGATTTGTCTGATTATAAGTAAACGCTTACATCTTTGTCCTAATGGAGTTTGTTGCATTGAAAATTTTTTTGAGATTTTTTTATTTTCGGAGTAAAAGGAAGCTTTAGATCCGGCATGTATGCATGACATGAATCTTTCGACAAAATCCTGTGGGAATGGGGGTTCGGGGAGTTTTGACATCTGTGTAAAGGCATGGCATATTCTCATTGGAAAACCACAAATGAGAATACTATTTTCTATATAATAGAATGTATGTATGATTATTCATTCGAAAAAGACAAGTAACCTGATGAATTTCATGGGAACAAGTTCTATTCCATCCTCATTCTCGACCTCTTCGTGTTGATTCACTTTTTCTCATCACTTGGATAATCTTCCGTTCAAAAATATATTTCCCCACTGGGGCCTTCACTCTTTTTTAAACTCTATACAAATAAAGAAGAATCAATCCAAAGTCTTTGGATTGATTCTTCCTTTACACCCATGTGAACATATAATTCGGATCTTCGACATCCTTTGCTTTCTTCACGATTTTCAACGGTTTGAAGGTATCGATCATGACGGCGAGCTCAAGGGTTTCTTTTTTTCCGATGCTGGCTTCAGTGGTTCCTGGATGAGGACCGTGTGGAATCCCGCTCGGGTGAAGGGTGATCGATCCTTCCTTGATACCCTTCCTGCTCATGAAGTTTCCTTCCACATAGTACAAGAGCTCATCACTGTTCACGTTGCTGTGATTATAAGGAGCCGGAATTGATTCCGGATGGTAGTCATATAATCTGGGCACAAAGGAACACACCACGAAGTTATGACCTTCGAACGTCTGATGGACAGGAGGCGGCTGATGGACCCGGCCGGTGATCGGCTCGAAGTCTTCGATGTTGAATACCCACGGATACAAATAACCATCCCAGCCGACGACATCCAATGGATGATGATTCAATATATGGGAATGAAGAGCGCCCCTTGATTTGGTGATGACTTCAAACTCACCCTCTTCATCCACGGTCTCGAGCTTTTCCGGTCCCCGCAGATCCCGTTCACAAAACGGACTGTGCTCCAGCAGCTGACCGTACTCGTTTCGATAGCGGCGAGGAGTGGTGATCTGACTGAAGGACTCCACAATCAGCATCTTCGTCTCTTCTTCCGGTACGACACGGTAGATGGTTCCGATCGGGATCACCACATAATCACCTTTTCCATAGGTGATCGTCCCGAACATCGTTTCCACCACTCCCTTGCCGAAATGAATATAAAGCATTTCATCCCCGTCACCGTTTCGGTAAAAGCTTTTCATCTCTTCCGTGACAAAGGCCGTTCCGATCAACAGATCCGAATTACCCAGTAAATACTCACGGCTTTTTAAGGCACAGCCTTTCTTCTCTACTTTATCTGTAAAAAAATGTCGATGACGAAGAGCACCCTCTTCTTCAAACTCCGGCATATAACTCCCTAAATAGTCCGTTTTCGCCACAGCCGTCGGCAAATGATGATGATACAAGATCGACTGTGTTCCCGAGAATCCCTTCGTCCCCATGACCTGTTCTCTGTAAAGCGTGCCGTCGTCCTTTTTAAACATGGTGTGACGCTTATGAGGTATGTTCCCCAGTTGACGATAGTACATGGTCTTCCTCCTCTCTTCTCTTTGCAATCGAATTACGCAAAACACCTAATCCCGTAATCTCTAATTCCACCGTATCCCCGGGCTTTAACCATGGATGTTTCTCTGGACCAAGCTCTAATATGCAGCCGGTTCCGACCGTCCCTGATCCAATGACCTCACCCGGATAAAGGGTAACGTCTTTTGAAGCACGTTCGATCATGTCGGCGAATGTAAAATATATATCCTGGTAATTGCCTTGGGACAAGAGCTCCCCATTCACTTTTGCCGTCATGGAGAGATCAAAACGGTCTCCCCTGCGATAAGATTCCAGTTCATCCCCCGTCACTAAATAAGGACCGAATGAAGTGGCAAAATCCTTTCCTTTCGCAGGACCAAGCCCCACTTTCATTTCATGCTTCTGGATATCCCTCGCACTCCAGTCGTTCATGATGAAATATCCATAAATATAGTCTTCCGCGTCGGCTTTTGAAATGTTCCTGCCTTCTTTCCCGATCACACAGGCGATTTCGAGTTCATAATCGAGCCACTCACAGTCAGCCGGCGTTTCAATGTGATCGAGAGGACCCTTGACGGCCAAATGATTGGAGAAATAGAAGACGGGGATGTCATACCATTCCGGCACCACATCCAGCCCCCTCCGTTTACGGGCCGTTTTCACATGCTCTTCAAATGCATAGAAATCCCGGATGCTGACAGGTCTTGGAATCGGCGACTGCAGCGTGACATCACGTAATGAATGCACTCCCTTGTCTTTTTCTGAAAAGGTACCGAACCCCTTCATCCGTTTCATGCCTTCTTCTCCCAAATCGATGATGGATAATATGTCTTTAGGGAGTGATCCGCCACTTACAGCATGGATGTCTGCGACAAGATCACCCTGAACGATCCCTGCCCTGACTTCTCCTTCTTTTATAAAACTAACCAGCTTCACGTCATATCACCTTTTTCGAATCAATTCAAATGAATCGGATAATGGTTTGGTATACATCTGACCGGCAAGGCGTCCCACCGGCTTGAGTTTCTCTGAGTCTATCTTTCCATCGTAATAAAGTGCATCATTGATCCTGACACACTCCACCTTCCCGATGACTAGGCTCCCGGCACCAGGATGATCGCCGAAGTGAAGGACCTCATGAAGAACGCACTCCAATTGAACCTTGCTTTCGGATACTCCCGGTGGCTTGACGGTGATGGACTCTTTCTTCGTCAGACCGACCTGTTCGAATTCATCCACATCCGGGTCAAATTCAATGGCACAGTTATTCATTTCCTCCACAAACTCTTCACTGACGATATTGATGACGAATTCCTTCGTTTTCTCGATGTTTTCGAGGGTATCCTTTTTGCTGCCATCCTTTCCTCTTCTCATGGGTGAGAAGCAAACGAGCATGGGCTCTGCACAAATCGCCGTAAAGAAGCTGTAAGGGGCAAGATTCGCATTCCCCTTTTCATCCAGGGATGAGACGAAGGCGATCGGACGGGGCAAAATCGAGCCGATCATCAGTTTATAGGCGGACTGCCACTCGAGCGTCTGGGGTTTGATATCCACTTAATTCACCCCTCTGTTTTGCAAAATGTCTTTCATTGCTTCAACGAATCGCTTGTTATCCTCTTCCGTTCCAATCGTGACCCGGACCGTTGTCGGATACCCGAGAAGCGTTCCCGAACGGACGACGAGCCCTCTTTTCACCAGCCCATAAGAGACCGTATCCCCATTCAATCCTGTGTCCACCATGATAAAGTTCGATTGAGATGGGAAATAAGATATGCCCATGCGGTCAAATTCCCTCTCCAAATAGAGACGCCCCTGTTCGTTCTTATGGGTGCACTCCCTGATAAACGCTTGGTCTTCCAGGGCAATGATCGCTGACTTCTGGGCTACGGTATTTACATTGAAGACGTCCTTCACTTTTCGGAGCTGTTCAGCAATTTCCTCATTCATGACCCCGAAACCGACCCTTAACCCGGCAAGGCCGTATATTTTTGAAAATGTCCTGAGGACGATCAGATTTTCGAATGCAGGCAGGAGGGGCAGGGTTTCTAAATAGTCATCCGTTGTCACGTACTCCATATAGGCTTCATCCACCACCACCAGGATGTCTGGCGGCACGGTCTCGATAAACTGCAGGAGCTCTTTTTTCCCGACAATGGTTCCGGTCGGATTATTGGGGTTGCACACAAAGATCAGCTTCGTGTTTGGAGTGATATGTTCCTGCATCCCCTGTAAGTCATGGGTTCCGTCTACAAGAGGCACGATGACCGGGGTGCCACCCTCCAGTAACACATTGGTCTGATACCTCGGAAACGTAACATCGGCCATGATAGCTTCATCACCGACGCTCAAATAGGCCCTCGTCAACAGCCGGATCACTTCATCAGAGCCGTTCCCGAATACGAGCTGTTCTTTCGGAACCCCCAGAAACGCTGAAACCTTATGACTAAGATCGACCGCTGCCCCGTCCGGATACAAAAACAGGTCGGTGCCATTTTCTTTAAACCACTGCTTCACTTTCGGAGAGCAGCCGTAGATGTTTTCATTTTCGGACAGCTTTCTGATCGAGCTTAAGTTATGCTCCTTCTGCAAGTCTAAAAGCGTCTTTCCCAGCACATATGGAGCGATATGCGTGACCGCTTCCCTTGTCTTGATCTTTAATGTCATACATATACCCTCGCCTTCCTCATGGATGAAGGGGGTTGACTCACGCGTTAGCTTGTCTTCACGTCTTAATATCGTACCTTTCATTTGGACGATATTAATCATAGAAGCAGCTAATCTCTTCATGAGTTAACCCCCTGACCGGTTCCTTTGACCCCCGTTATATATGTTCTATTTATCTATTTTTTTGTTTATAGGTTTCCTCTGCGTTCCTGTTCGCGCTCGATGGATTCAAATAGTGCTTTGAAGTTTCCTTCCCCGAATCCCCTCGCCCCTTTACGTTGAATCACTTCGATGAACAGCGTAGGACGATCCACGATAGGTTTCGTGAAGATTTGAAGCAGGTAGCCCTCATCATCACGGTCTACTAAAATATTCAGCTCTTTGATTCTCGAAATCTCTTCATCAATTTCCCCCACACGTTCTGAAAGCATTTCGTAATAAGAATCCGGCGTGCTTAAGAACTCGACTCCATTCTCCTTCAGGATACCGACTGTTTTGACGATGTCCTCTGTCAGGATGGCAATATGCTGCACCCCTGGACCACCATAGAACTCTAGGTATTCCTGAATCTGTGATTTTCGTTTTCCTTCAGCGGGCTCATTGATCGGGAATTTAATGCGGCCGCCATTATGCATGACCTTCGACATAAGGGCTGAGTACTCCGTCGTAATATCTTCATTTGTGAAGTGACGCATTTCCTTGAATCCCATGACTTTCTCGTAATACTCCACCCATTCTTCCATTCGCTCAACGTTTCCGACTACGTGATCGACAGCGATGATACCGGCATCTTCATTTGTAAGGGCAGAATCGTACTTCTCGAAACCTGGCATGAAGATCCCTTTGTAATCTTTACGTTCCACAAGTGTATGGATCGTGTCCCCATATGTACCAATGACGGCTTTCTTTACTTGTCCGTGATCATCTTCCATCGTCGAAGGAGGCATGATTTCAATCGCCCCACGGGATACAGCGCCATTGTAAGCCTTTTCAATATCATCCACCACAAGGGCGATATCTTTGATGCCGTCTCCATGCTTCTTTACAAACTGAGACACACGGCTGCCTTCGTGAAGGCTTCCCGTAATGAGCAATCGTACTTTGTTTTGCTGCAATACATAGGATACTGTGTCACGGTTTCCGGTTTCGAGCCCTGAGTAGGCAACTGTCTTAAAGCCGAATGCCGTACAGAAGAAATGAGCCGCTTGTTTCGCATTTCCCGTGTAGTACTCTAAATAGTCAACATCCCTTACTGGAAATACCTCTTCTACTTTTTCCTGTTTTCTCGCTACATTCTCTTGCATCCTGATCCCTCCATTAAACGTTAATATATTCTGAATATTATAGTAAATTGTTTTATAAAACTTCTCAAGAGCGGCTAGTAAAGCTTAAACGCTTCTCTGTGGAAAAGCGTGTCCCCCATTTCATCTGGCCGGTTCCTTTTTACGGGGAGGCATATGAACGGCATCCCCCTTTAATCCTTCGACCGCTTCAAGCAGACTTTCATTCATACTCGGGTGCGGATAGAGTGGAAAGCGAAAGTCCTCATCCCTCGCCGCCATCTCAAGACCCAGCACACCTGATGAAATCAGCTCGGACGCGCCCTTCCCCATCATATGAATCCCAAGGATCATATCCGTTTCACTGTCTGACACGACCTTCACGAATCCATCCTTCTCACCTGTCAGCTGAGCGTACCCGTTGGCCCTGACAGGGTTCTCACTCACTGTGACCGAATAGCCTTCCCTGCGTGCTTCCTCTTCTGTAAGACCCGCCCACGCAATCGGAGGGCTCATCTGTACCACCATCGGCACAAACTGCAGATCCACTTCCACTTTAAGCCCCGCCATTGCCTCAGCTGCTGCCTTCCCCTGTTTGATTGCCTTCACTGCGAGGGACGGACCTTCTGTCGCGTCCCCGATCGCCCAAATATGCGGAATGGAGGTCCGTCCCTCCCGATCCGTCCGGATATAGCCTTCCTCTTTCAGGTCCACACGGAGACGGTCAAGTCCAAGGTCTGGCAGGTTGGGCTTCACTTGTCCGCTCACGACGAAATGAGATCCTTCGATGGAAACCGTCTCGCCATTTTCTTTTTCGAGGTCCACCATGACGTGTCCGTCCCTCTCACTTGCCGCTCGCAGAACGGAGTCCTTGATGACATTGATTTTATGCTTTTTCAACTGCCTGAACAGTTCTTTTGACAGGGCAGAGTCAAATGGAAGTCCTTTATTCAGGATGAGCGTGACACGGCTTCCCAATATGGAGAAAACGGACGCCATTTCCAGTGAAATATAGTCTGTTCCATATACGATCAGTTCCCGCGGGAGCTCCTCCATCTCAAAAACCTGTCTTTCCTTCAGGACACGGTCAGCATTGAACTCAATCCCCTCCGGATAGTGAAATTCCCCTCCCGTTGCCACGATCGCCTCTTTGAAATTAAAAAGGGTAAACTCGTGACCATTTTCAACCCCGATACGGGATTCAGACAGGAAGGACGCAGACCCTTTAACGATCTCAACCCCATTCGCTTTACAAAGTGACTCCACCCCGGTTCGAAGCTGGGTGATTTTTTTATCTTTATAGAGTTGAAGAGCAGCAAGATTAGCTTCTGCTTCCCCGAACTCCATTCCCATTTCCTTCAGATGCTCCATCTTTTTAAATTCCTGGGCAAAATGGGTGAATACTTTGGAAGGGATGCATCCTTTGTTTAAGCAGGTCCCTCCAAGATCCTCCCGTTCGATCAAGGTCACCTGTCTGCCGAGACACGCGGCCCTGATGGCTGCATGATAACCCCCGGGACCCCCTCCGATGACGACAACGTCTTTCTCTTCGGTAATCTCTCCCACTACCATTTACATCAACTCCAAAAGCATGGATTGAGGCTCTTCAATCAAATCTCTTAAACGATTTGTAAATTTCACGGCCGTCCCGCCGTCTGCCACTCTGTGATCAAAGGACATGGATATATTCATCATGGAGCGGACGACAATCTCATCATGTTCATTTACCATCGGACGCTTCTTCGTTTTATGAAAGGCGACGAGGGCGACTTCCGGCTCATTAATGATCGGTGTCGCTCCGATCGAGCCGTTCAACGGTCCTACGTTACTGACCGTGAAGGTACCGCCTTTGATCTCTTTCATCGAGAGGCTCCCCTCCAGTGCTTTAACGGTCAGTTCCTTCATTTCAACGTGAATGTCCTTCATCGTTTTTCCTTCCACATGCCTGATGACAGGGACGATGAGCCCTTCATCCGTGTCAACGGCAATACCGATGTTGTGTTGAGACTGAAGCTCGACGCATTCTTCCTCTTCATTCAGGCGGGCATTGAAAATCGGAAACTCTTTCAAACAGACAGAAAGGGCTTTGATAAAATAGGCTCCCATGGAAACGGACCCGCCTCCCGCTTTCATCGTATCTTTCCAGACTAATAGATTCGTCACGTCGATTTCTTCAAAATGGGTACAGTGGGGGATCGTTCTGAGCGACTGTGACATTTTGGACGCGATTTGTTTGCGTCTGCCCCGGAACGGGATGGTCTTCGCTTTCGTTTCTACTGATGCAAGAGGCGATACCGGTTGACGTTCTTCTGCCTGCCCGGAAGCCGTCGCACTTTCTCCTTTCATATAAAGGAGTACATCCTCATCAACGATTCTACCCCCGGCTCCGGAACCCCTCACTTCTTCTATGTTGACACCATTTTCCCTGGCGATTTTCCTTGTATACGGTGAAGCCAGGATTCTTTTTGTCTTTACTATTTGAGTGGTTTCAGGCCCATTTCTCCGGCCCCCGGTCTGATTCCCGTTTTCTTTTTCCATCAACAGGACCGTCGATCCAACTGGAATCGTCTCTCCTTCATTTACCGTAAACTCCTTGATTACACCTGAAAATGGCGCAGGGATCTCCGCCGTCATTTTATCTGTTTGCACCTCTACCAGTGGTTGATCCGCTTTGACGATATCCCCCACTTTTACAAGAAAGTGATTGATATTGGCTTCGGTCATCCCTTCCCCGATATCATGAAGCTTAACTTCCATGGACTCCCTCCTTGTCTAATAACGTGCCACTTTTTCCACTGCAGCAAGCACTCGCTTACTGTCAGGTAAATAGAAATCTTCAAATCCGAAATAAGGAACAGGGGTATCGAACCCCGTTACCCGCTCAGTCGGCGCTTTCTGATATAAAAAGGATGTGTCATTGATAATCGCAAGCACATCATTTCCGACTCCCCCAGTGGCATGAGCTTCGTGGACAACCACCGTTCTCCCCGTTTTCTGGACAGAGCCTGAGATGAGGTCCTTATCAAGGGGATAGAGTGTTCTAAGATCGAGGACCTCACAGGAAATCCCTTTGTCCGCCGCTTCCCTGGCTGCTTCCTCCGCTACCTTTACCATCGCACCCCATGCAATGATCGTGACATCCTCACCCTCTGTGACCACTTTGCCCTTTCCGATTTCCACGGTGTACTTCTCTTCCGGTACTTCCTCTTTAGAAGACCTATAACATCTCATGGGCTCAAGGAACAGGACGGGATCCGGGTCCTCAATGGCAGCAATCAAGAGCCCCTTTGCATCATAAGGTGTTGCGGGACATACCACCTTGATCCCAGGCATATGAGTGAAAAGGGCCTCGGTACTGTCGGAATGGATCTCAGGCGCACGGACTCCGGCGCCATAAGGGGCCCTGATGACCAGCGGACAGCTGAAATGCCCGAGGGTACGGGCGCGGATTCTGGAGGCATGAGTCATGATTTGTTCGTAGGCAGGATAAATGAACCCTAAAAACTGAACCTCTGTCACGGGACGAAAGCCGTTCAATCCCATTCCGATGGCCGCCCCGATAAAGCCTGCTTCACTTAAGGGTGTATCAAGAACCCGGTCTTCTCCAAATTCCTGTTGCAGACCGTCAGTCGCTCGGAATACCCCACCATTCGTACCGATATCCTCACCCATCAACAGAACATCTTCGTTTTCCTGAAGCATCACCCTCATCGCATCCGTAATGGCCTGAACCATTGTCAATGTCTTCATTTTCGTTAAGGTGCTCATTCTACTCACCCTCTCAATTGCTCTAGGAGCTTTTCTTTTTGTTCCTGGATCGTCCACGTCGGGGTGGCAAATACATAATCGAAGATCACACTCGGATCTGCTGCCGGAAAGGCTTCCAGTTCCTCAACAGCCTGGTCGACTTCCTTCGCATACTCCGTCTGAACCGAGTTCATCCATTCCTCGTCGAACCAGCCTCTTTCTTTCATGAAGTTCGTTAAACGATCAAGTGGATCGTTATCCTTTCGACGATTCTCGCTTTCCTGCTGATCACGGTACTTCGTCGGATCATCGGCTGTCGTATGGGCACCGTATCTCCATGTCACGGACTCGATCAAGGTAGGTCCGTCCCCGTTTCGTGCCCGCTCCAATGCTTTCATTGTTTCAAAATAAACAGCAAAAATATCATTGCCGTCGATGCGTACGCTTGGAATGTCATAGGCAAGAGCTTTCTGGGCAATGGTTTTTGTTTTCATTTGCTTGTGAATGGGAACGGAGATGGCGTATTGATTATTTTGATTGAAAAAGACGACCGGGGCCTCCCAGACGCTTGCCAGATTCAATCCTTCATGAAAATCACCTTCAGATGTTGCACCGTCGCCAAAATACACAATGGCTGCATTCCGAGTCCCTTTCCTCTTCTCTGCGTAAGCCGCCCCCACCGCATGTGGAAGCTGGGTCGCAATCGGAATGCCTGGAGTGAAGATGTTCTTCCCTTCCGGGGGCACGCAGCCTTCATTGCGACCTTTCCAGAAAAGAAGGATGTGAAGCAGGGAGTGGCCGAACGTCATGGTGGCGCCATGATCCCGGTAGGATGGGAACAACCAGTCCTTTTCCTGCAGGGCAAGGGCGCTCCCCACCTGGGATGCCTCCTGCCCTTCATACGGGGCATATGTCCCGATCCGACCCTGACGCTGAAGGCTTACCGCTTTACGATCAAAGGTGCGGATCCTGATTAGATGCCGGTAAAAGGTTCGGACCAAGTCTTCTGAAATGTCTTTTTCATACTCGCTTTGAATGAGCTGTCCTTGTTGATCCATGACCTGGACCAGTTGAAATTCCTCGATCATTTCATCACCTCTTTGTAGCGCGTTATTGTTGGAGATTTGGGATAGATAAAAACGTGACTTAAATTTACGTTCTCACCGACCACTTCGGACGCTTCGCATGGGAGAAGAAGCTGTTTCTTCTCGTGCGTGCATGGATCCGGTCCTCGCAGAAACGGTTGGCCGCTTCCACCGTGGTCATGTGCTGATTTGCTGACTGCAGATAAATATTCTGCAGACTGTTATAGATAGCACTCGTCTTTTGAAGGACACGTTCTTTGTTCGGCTCGTATAATTCGTCCGCCACCTGGATCAGGCCGCCTGCATTGACGATGTAATCCGGAGCGTACAGGATCCCTTTTTCATGAAGCTTCATGCCGTGTGAAAGATTCAATAATTGATTATTGGCCGATCCAACGACCGCTTTTACTTTTAGCTGATCCACCGTGTGATCATTGATGATTCCACCGATGGCACAAGGAACGAAGACGTCTGCATCGACAGAATAGATCTCTTCCCCTGATACGACCTTGAGGGCCGCTCCCATGCTTTTCGCTTTTGCAACCAGCTGATCGATCGACCTTTGGCTGATATCCGTTACATAAAGATCTGCTCCCTCTTCCAACAGACGCTCGGCTACTTTAAAACCTACTTTTCCAAGACCCTGAATCGCGTAGCTTTTACCGTGAAGATCTTTCGAACCCCACACGTTTTGATTTGTCGCCTGCAAGCCATAGATGACTCCCATGGCTGTCGGGATGGAAGAATCCCCGCTTCCTCCATACTCTTCATTGACGCCCACGATACAATTCGTTTCCTTCAGGGCATAAACGAAATCTTCAGGCGTGGTCCCCATATCAGTCCCTGTATAAAATCGTCCGTTTAGGGATTCTACGAATTGACCGAAGGCACGGAACAGCTCCGGATGTTTGTCTTTTTCCGGATCTCCGATAATGACCGCTTTCCCTCCACCAAAATCCACATCGGCTGCGGCACATTTATACGTCATGCCTTTGGATAGACGAAGGACGTCTTCAAGTGCTTCATCCACTGATGCATAAGGTCTCATCCGGCACCCGCCAAGTGCTGGTCCAAGAGTGGTATTATGTATGGCGATGATGGCTTTGAGCCCTGTTTCTTCATCGTTGCAGAATACAACCTGTTCATGGTTTTGTATTTTTTGGAACATATCCATATCATTTCCCCCTGCAAGCTCTCTATTTGTAACCGCTTTCACTTTTGTCGACACGTTAGCCACTTCGCTTCCTCCTTTTACTGCTGGTTATAAAAGTGAATCTAGCTCTCTTTTATTCTTTCTTTGATTTTCTCTTTAGGGAGTACCACTTGCTTCACTTCCCCTTTACCGATGAGTCTGTCATTCTCTCTATCTCTGACAATCACTTCGGTGATGATGATGTTCCGCTCATATTTCTTGACGTTCGCTTTAATTTCAAGGAAGGAACCCGATTTCGCCGGAGCCATATGCCGGGCGGTTACCTTTGCCCCCATCCCTTCTTCGTGATCTTCCAAATAGGGCAGGATGATTTTCCTCGATGCCCATTCCATGTGATACACCATCGAAACCGTTGAATATACGGGGTGAACCACTTCTCCTTCAAACTGGGCATACATGCCGGGGGTTACTTCAGTCGTGACGACACTTGTATGTCCTACCTCTAATCCAGACTTCATTGCTTTCCCCCTTTAAACCAACGAATCATATATTTTTATATAACGTTAATTCAACGATATAATAACATTTTGTTTTATAAATAGTCAATAAATTGTTAAAATATTTAAAATATTATATTAATATAAGTTATGCAGATGTACCCTTTAGCGCAAAAAAGCAACGGAACCAAAGTCCCGTTGCTTTTTACAGAAGGTTGTTTATTCTTTTTAAGGTTCTAAGAAAGAAGCGCCCGGTCACTTGCCAGTTTACTTCCACGGATCCGCTGGAATTCGTGGAGCAGTCCTTCGACGGTGAGGTGCTTTTTCTCGTCTTCGTTCACTTCCAGAATGATCTGCCCTTTATCCATCATGATCAAGCGGTTCCCGAGATCCAGGGCCTGCTGCATATTATGGGTGACCATCAAGGTGGTGAGCTTATACTTCTCGACAATTTCTTTTGTCAGGTTCGTGATGAGGTCCGCACGCGCGGGATCAAGTGCAGCCGTATGCTCATCCAACAGGAGGATCGACGGCTCTGTGAAAGTCGCCATCAGAAGGGATAAGGCCTGCCGTTCCCCGCCTGACAACAACCCCACTTTTGCATTCAATCTGTTCTCAAGTCCCAAGTGAAGGGTTTCAAGCACTTCTTTAAAGAACACTTTCCGTTTTTTGGTGACCCCCATTTTAAAGGTCCGGGTCCGATTCCGTGAATACGCCATGGCCAGATTTTCTTCGATGGTCATGGAAGGGGCGGTCCCTGCCATGGGATCCTGGAATACGCGACCGATCAGCTTTGAACGTTTATACTCAGAAACCTTCGATACCTCGTGGTCATCGATCAACACATTTCCGATATCAGGGATCAACACCCCTGAGACGATATTCATTAGTGTCGATTTCCCGGCTCCATTACTCCCGATGACCGTCACGAAATCACCTGGTTTCAGAGAGAGCTGAATATCATCGAGGGCGATTTTCTCATCGGGTGTCCCTTCATTGAATACTTTATGAATTCGATTTAATTGTAACACCGCCATCACCCTTTCTCTCTGATATCGGAGCTTTCTTGACCCGCTCTGCCATGCGCAGGGCCTTTCGTTTCTTATCCCTGTATCGATCCATCACCTTAGGCATGACAAGGGCAAGGATGACGATGGTCGCCGTGATCAGCTTCATATCCCCTGTTTCGAGGAAATCCACTCTGAGAGCCATGGATACGACTAATCGGTAGATAATCGCTCCCCCTATGACGGCTAAGGTCGTACGGGCGATCGATTTGGTTCCGAATAACGCCTCACCGATAATGACAGAAGCAAGTCCGATGATGATCATCCCGATCCCCATTCCGACGTCGGCAAATCGGCTGTACTGTGCAATCAAAGCTCCGGACAGGGCGACCATTCCATTTGAGATCCCTAATCCAAGGATGATCATCAGATTCGTATTGGCAGAGAAGCTGCGGATCATCCGCTGATTATCCCCAGTGGCCCTAAGTGCCAGCCCGATTTCCGTTTTCAGGAATGCGTCTGTCAAAAATTTGATCACAAGTGTGATGATCGTCATGATGAATAATATGCTCCACGTTCCCGGAACGGGTTCACCGAGTCCGACGGCGACCCACACTTTATTAAGGGCGGCATCGATCCCCAGTGGGGACCAAAATCCTTCTATTCCTGTAAACGCCGTGTCCTGACTGAGCAGGGGGACATTGGATCTTCCCATGATCCTGAGATTGATGGAATAAAGGGCGATCATCATTAAGATCCCCGATAATAAGGCATTGATCTTACCAAACGTATGAAGTAATCCTGTTATACATCCTGCTGCGAATCCAATCACAATCGCTGTAAGCGTTGCGATAACGGGGTTTACGCCACTGACAATCATGGTTGCAGCGACGGCGGCCCCGGTTACGAAGCTGCCATCGACTGTTAAATCAGGAAAATCCAGTATCCGAAAGGACAGATAGACTCCGAGGGCCATAATAGCGTAAATGATTCCAGATTCAAAGGATGCGAATATTGCTGTTGGCACGAATCATCATCCCTTCCTAATTTTCTTCTAAGAATGTACCAAGGTCAGACCAGGCTTCCTGTACTTCCACTCCTTGTTCTTCAGCAGCCGCTTTATTGAACATCAGCTCAAAGTTTTCGGGAGCCTGTACAGGGATTTCAGAAGGTTTTTTCTCACCCTTCAAGATCTTCACTGCCATTAACCCCGTTTGATAACCAAGATCTTCATAGTTGAATCCACTCGCTGCAATCGCCCCTTTTTTCAACGAATCGAGTTCCCCTACAAAAAGAGGGATGTCCTTTTCATTTGCTACCGTGATGACGGATTCCAATGCTGAGACGACTGTATTATCTTTCGGGATGTAAATGGCATCGACTCTTCCAACAAGGGATTCTGTTGCCTGTTTGACATCCGCAGACGTTGAAACCGTAGCCTCAACCACTTCCACGCCTTTTTCCTTGGCAAGCTTATTCACTTCAGCTACTTGGACGACGGCATTTTGTTCACCGGAGTTATACACAATCCCGATTTTCTTCGCTTTCATTTCATCCGTAATAAAATGGAGTGTCTTTGAAATCGCTTCAGGATGAGTATCGGTCGTACCGGTAATATTCTCACCAGGCTCGTCAAATGACTTAACCAGTTCAGCCCCAACAGGATCCGTAACAGACGTAAAGACGATCGGGATATCTCTGGTTGCATTCAGTGCGTGCTGTGCACTTGGGGTTGAGTTAGCAAAGATAAGGTCGACCCCGTCCCCGACAAAGTTCTTCGCAGCACTTTGTGAGTTACTTTGATCTCCTTGGGCGATTTGAACATCATATTTTACGTTTTCGCCTTCCTTGAAACCGTTTTCTGCCAGAGCTTTCTTAAACCCTTCAAACGCTGCATCCAACGATGGATGTTCCACAATCTGCGTAACACCGATCACATATTGCTTCTCACCATCTCCATCCCCGGAGCTCTTATCACTACCACATCCAGACAGAACCAGCATTCCGAATAACATAGAGATGACAACAAGTAATAAACTATTCTTCTTCACAGAAATCCCCCTTTTTCTCTTCCTGGTATATGATAAGTAGTCTGCAAGACTAGCAAATCCAGATATGATAAAAATACCACTCAACGTAAATACAACGTTATATTATCACTCCTGTCACAAAATAGTCAATAATATTCCGAAAATTTAAAAATTAATACTAGTATAGTCGGTCTTGGGGTGAATATCCAGAGGGATCGGGGAAAATTTTATGGCGGGGTGTCCTGAAATGGTGGGTGGGGGGTTTCTTGTCGGATCGAGATGATACTCTGATTCTAGCGATTTTAATGGGTAACGTAACGGTGAAGGCATCAACGTTTTACAATTCCTGCTTGTTTAATTGTTTTTTCGCTATAGTTTTAATACTTTTTCATGAACTTATGCCACTTTTAACCAAACTCGTGCCACATTGTGAACACCATCAAAAAAAGCGCTACCCGATCAAGGGCAAGCGCATTTTAAAAACTCTATTACTATTCCACTACACTGTCAGACAGCTTTTTGAAAATCCCCCGGGCATCGCTCATCATTCTCTCCAGAAGCTCTGCTACTGTCGGAATATCCGATACGAGACCGGATACTTGCCCCCCGTTTATAAAGCCCTGATCCAGCTTTCCTTCAAGTGCACCTATCCGATGATAATCCTCTGAAGTCATCTGGCTGAACTCTTCAAGAGCGACTCCTTTCTGCTCTTTTTGCAGCAATCCAGCTGCATACGGCGTCTTCATGACCCGTCTTACCCGTCCGACAGACCGTCCTACGATGACGGTGCTATCGTCTTTTGCATCCACAAGAGTAGATTTATAGTTTTCATGAAAAGGAGCTTCCTGTGTAGCGATGAACCTGGTTCCCATTTGCACACCACTGGCACCAAGGGCAAGCATGGAAGCGAGGCCCCTTCCATCACCGATTCCTCCTGCTGCGACGACAGGAATGTCCACTGTATCGACGAGTTGTGGAATAAGGGCAAGCGTTGTCGTTTCCAGATTAGAGTTGATTCCGGCAGCTTCATAGCCTTCCGCCACGATCACATCGGCTCCGGCACCCTCCGCTTTCTTTCCCTGCTTTTTCGAAGCAACCACGCAGATCACTTTTACGTTGTGCTCGTGAAAATAGGGAATGAGGGGGGATGGATTTCCCGCTGATAGGGAAACGACCGGTATCCCATGCGTGACCACCAACCGGACCATCTCCTTCAGGTGGGGTGTGATGGAAATCGGGATGTTCAGGGCGAAAGGCTTGCTCGTTCTCTTTTTCGTTTCCAGGATGATTGCTTCGACCTCCTCCACACCCATGGTTCCGACTCCGATCGTACCAAGTGCTCCTGCTTCAGAGATTGCTGCCGTCAATGGGGCATTGCTGATGTTCCCCATGCCTCCTTGAATGATAGGATAGTTTATATGTAAGACGTTCGTTAGGTTATTCATTATAATCCCCCTTCGTTAAAGTAATGTTATACTTTTTGGAATTGTGTGACAAGTGGTTGCAGAGGTCCGTCCCTCAAAAAAACCACCTGCCGAATGAAACCTGCAGGTGATTTTGTTCAATCCAGTAATAAAGGATGGGTCATGACATTATAGCTCAGATCCTTATTTTTCAGTTCGTTGCCGTCTTCGAATACACTTTCAAAGAAGCGGGATGCCGGTTCTGCGAGTTCTTTGTAGTATTCGCCGAACAGAGTGGCCGCGTGGGCTCCGAGCCATTTTTCCGGCAGGAGTTCTTCCGGCAGGCCTGGATCGACGAAGAGGAATTTCCGGTATTCGTGGACAAGCTTCGTTCTTTCCACGAAGCATTCGGCATCTGTCATCTGCCCTTTCCCGATTTTACTTTTATCAATCATGTATTGTTGGCTATAGCGGGAAATGAATTCCTGGTAACGGTCATTGATTTCGTTCAAGTCCCAGCTTTTTTCAATCAACCGCTGATTTTCATTCGGGCCTTCGTACTCGGCGATGAAAAAGTCGACGTACTCTTTGATATCGTATTTTCCAATCAGGGACTGCACTTGTTTTTCCAGGTTATTGGGAGAAATCCACGTGCTCGTCGATAAGGTCCCGAATCCGCTCCAGACCAGTTCTTTTCTCAGTTCATCCCGTATACTCCTGATTTCTTCGGGAATCGAATACATCAGGATTCTCCATTTACCGTCCCATTGCTCGGGCTTCAACTTAAAGATCCTGTTGGCTGCCTCTTCCATTCGGGTCACACCGCGTTCTGTGAGGGAGTAATAGCTTTTGTTCCCCTGCTTCTCCGCCTGGACCCAGCCCTGCTTATTCATCCTTGAAATCGCGGCCCGAACCGCTTGATCATTATGACCGAATTCGTTCAGCAGACGGATCAAACTGCCAATCCATATTTTATTTCCGTAATGCCGAATATAATCCCCGTATAGTGTAAAGATCATGGATCTCGTATTCATAGCTGCCTCTCCTTTTTATTCATTCCGTTTCTCTATGACGTTAATTTTACGTTTAGTTAATATAATATCACAAATATTCTGTGAAAATAAATGAATATTCTTGTTTGACCGTTTTTAACACAAAAAAATCAGGCTCTAGGGGGAGCCTGATCCTCAATGATACACCCTCAACATCTCCAGCATCTTCACAAAATCATACGTGTTCACTACCTTTTCCTTGGACCAGTTCGCCTCGATCCAATGCACAAGCTCTTCCTGGCTGTTGAACACTTCCCCGCTCGTGTCGGCTTTCCTGATCATGAATCGGCCGTTATCCTCATCTGCGACGACAAGACAGGGAATCTCACTCTCTACTGTCATAATTTCGAATTCCATCTTATTCACCTCATATCTATCTTTTCTAAAAAAGAAACGAATTAATCACAAAAAGCCCTGCAAAAACAGGGCAATTACGATTCTATGTTTTCTACTAAGGTTGCGATTCCCTGGCCCACTCCGATGCACATGGTGGACAGACCGTAGCGCACCTTCCTCTTTTTCATTTCATAGAGAAGGGTGGTGAGGATACGGGCCCCGCTGGCTCCAAGTGGGTGACCAAAGGAAATGGCTCCCCCATTGACGTTGACGATCTCCTCATTCAGGCCAAGCTCCCGGATGCAGGCAATGGACTGTGCCGCGAAGGCTTCATTCAGCTCGACTAAGCCAATCTGGTCAAGGGCGAGACCGGAACGCTTCAGCACCTTCTGAGTGGCATAGATCGGGCCCAGTCCCATGACGGAAGGCTCAAGTCCTGCAGTGGCAGACGTCACGTAGCGTGCGAGTGGTGTAACGCCTAATTCTTCCGCCTTTTCCCTGCTCATGAGTAACAGGGCCGATGCACCGTCATTCACGCCGGAAGCATTCCCCGCCGTTACGGTGCCTCCCTGGAAGAGGGGCTTAAGCTTCTGCAGCTTCTCACTATTTGTTTCAGGCCTTGGGTGTTCATCCATTAAAAAGGAAGAGACATTTCCTTTGCGATCCCTTAATTCCACCGGTACAATCTCTTCTTTAAATCGTTCTTCATCCATGGCCCGTTTCGCCTTCATCTGGCTCCAGTAAGCAAAGTGATCCTGCTCTTCCCGTGAAATGCCGAATTGCTTCGCTACGTTCTCGGCTGTTTCCGGCATGGAATCGGTCCCGTATCTCTCTTTCAGACGGGAGTTGACAAAACGCCAGCCGATCGTCGTATCGAACATTTCCATATTGCCTCTTGGAAAGTCTCTCGAAGGCTTTGCCATAACGTAAGGCGCACGGGTCATGCTTTCCGTCCCCCCCGCAATGAAGACATCTCCTTCATCCGCCATGATGGCTCTCGCTGCATAGTTCACAGCGTCCAGTCCCGAGCCGCATAGACGGTTGATGGTCGTTGCCCCGACTTCAACCGGGAGGCCCGCCAGGAGAGCCGACATCCTTGCGACGTTCCGATTGTCCTCCCCGGCACCATTGGCATTTCCCAGTACCACTTCTTCAATCGTATGCACTGGTACGAGGGGATTTCGTTCTACCAGGGCTTTTATGACATGGGCCCCTAAGTCATCGGGGCGTACCTCTTTTAAGGAACCTTTGTATTTTCCGATCGGGGTACGGACGGCATCGACAATGACAACCTCTCTCATGACTGATGCTCCTTTTCTTTCGATTCGGAGTAGTCATAAACCCCTTTGCCTGTCTTTCGCCCGAGGCGCCCTGCCTTCACATATTTTTCCAACAAAGGAGCCGGACGGTATTTTTCACCAAGCTTTTCATGAAGATATTTCAGATTATTCAACCGTGTATCAAGGCCAACTAGATCTCCAAGCTCAAATGGTCCCATCGGATAATTGAGACCCAGCTTGATCGCTTTATCGATTTCCTCGGGAGATCCGAGTCCTTCCTGGAGCATATAGAAGGCTTCATTCCCGACGAGTGCCGAGATCCTGCTTGTGACAAAGCCGGGGAACTCATTGATGACCACGGTTTCTTTCCCCATCAGGCGGGCGACCTGACCGATGACCTCCGCCGTTTCATCGCTCGTCTCCAATCCCTTTACGATTTCAACGAGTGGCATTTTATGTACAGGATTGAAAAAATGCATGGCAATCACTTTGTCCGGTCGTTTCGTAAAGGAGCCGATCTCGGTCGGACTCATGGTGGACGTATTGGTCGCCAAGTAACAATACTCCGGGGCATGGGCATCCAGCACTTCAAATACGCTGCGCTTGATGTCTGTCTTCTCCGGAACGGCTTCGATCACTATGTCGGCATCCCTGACGGCAATGGATAGATTCGTGGAATAGCTCATCAACTCTTTTGCTTCTACGTACTGCTGCTGAGTGAGCTTGTTTCTTTCAATCCCCTTCTGAAATATGACCCCAATCTCATTTCTCGCATAATCCAACTGTTCTTGTTTAATGTCAACGAGTGTGGTGCGGAAGCCTCCAGTTGCGCTTACATAGGCGATTCCTCTTCCCATCACTCCCGAACCCACTACTACGATATGCTGTGTCATGTTACATTCCCCTTTCTTGCAATAAGGGGTTGACCCTGATCGGACAACCCCTTGCTTGATGATGGTTTCTTATACGCCAAATGGATTTAACGGACGGTTTCCGAAGTACGAAATGATACTCTTCGTTTCTGTGTACAGATCAAGCGTCTCCACGCAGAGCTCACGTCCGAAACCGGATTGCTTGTAGCCTCCGAACGGAGTACCCGGGAATGCAGAGAACGGACAGTTCACCATGACGATTCCTGCCTGAATCGCTTTCGATACTCTTGTTGCACGGCCATGGTTTTGCGTCCACACGGCTGAACCCAGTCCATATTCAGTGTCGTTTGCCAGTTTGATCGCTTCTTTTTCATCCTTGAACTTCATCACGACCACGACCGGTCCGAAGATCTCTTCCTTCACAACCTTCATATCATGATTCACATCTGTGATGATGGTTGGCTCATACCAGTAGCCATTTTCGAACCCTTCCACTTTGGCAGTACTTCCTCCTGCTAAGATCGTTGCCCCTTCTTCTTTGGCGGACTGAACATATCCATCGATCGTATCCAGCTGACCCTGGTTAATGATGGCCCCGATGTGAGTGCCTTTATCATGTGGGTCGGCAAGCTTCAGCTTCTTCGTTTTCTCAACGAATTTCTCCATGAACTCATCATAGATGTCTTCATGTACATATAACCTTGAACGCGCTTCACAGGATTGGCCTGTATTATAGAAGATTCCGAACAGGGAACCGTCAACGGCCGCATCCACATCGGCGTCTTCAAACACGATATTAGGGGATTTTCCGCCTAATTCGAGCGTGACCCTTTTTAAGGTTTGGGATGCTTTTTCCATAATGTTTTTACCGATCGGAGTGGAGCCAGTGAAGGCCACTTTATCCACCTTTTCGTGTTCCACTAAGTAATTACCTACTGAAGAACCCGCACCCGGGATGATGTTGACTACCCCCTCAGGGACTCCCGCTTCAATACAGATTTCACCTAGTACAATGGCCGTCAGAGGTGTAAGGGTCGCTGGTTTCACGACAACCGAGCAGCCTGCGGCAATGGCAGGGGCGATCTTCCACGCTGCCATCATCAACGGATAATTCCAAGGGATGATCTGGGCACAGACACCCACGGGCTCTTTTTCTGCGACGTTCGTAAATTGTCCCGGTACGTTATTGACCGTTCCACGGTGACCCACGATGGCACCTGCATAAAATTCAAAATCTTCGATTGCCTGCATGACTTGACCTTGTGCCGCGGATAGCGATTTCCCACTGTCCATGATTTCAAGGGAAACAAGCTCATTGAAACGGGATCTCATAATGCCGGCAATTTTATTAAGGATCCGTGAACGCTTATTGATCGGGAACTTCTTCCACTTACCGTAATCAAATGCGTTTCTGGCTGCTTCAACGGCTTTTTCAGCATCTTCCACTGATGCAAGTGAAACGGTGGCAATAGCTTCACCCGTTGCCGGATTGTACGTCGTGAACGTTTCTCCCGACGTGCTTTCCATACGCTGACCGTTGATCACCAATGAATAATGCTCTCTTTTCATTTCAAGGACTTCAAAGCTCTGCTCTTTTACTGTAGACATAATTCCATCTCCTTTTAGGTTGGTTTATTTTCCGTGAAAGGCTGGTTTTCTTTTCTCCATAAAGGCTGTCACACCTTCGCGATGATCCACAGTCATACCTGCGATCCGCTGGGCACAGGCTTCTTTTTCTAAGTATTCGTTGAAGGATAGATCCGCGCTGCCTTTTAATAAGCGCTTCATCAAACCGATTGCCTTCGTTGGCATGGAGGCGATCCTTTCGGCGAAAGCTGACGTCTCTTCCTGCCACTCATCAACTGAGATGAGTTTCGTGACAAGGCCCAGTCTTTCTGCCTCATCCGCTTTTATCTTTTCTCCAAACACGGCAAGTTCCAATGCCTTTGCGTATCCAACAATTTGAGATAAGTAATACAGATTCCCTGAATCCGGGACCAATCCCACATGGACAAATGCTTGCACAAAGCTTGCTTTCTCTGACACAAGCCTGAAATCACATGCAAGGGCCAGGCTGAACCCCGCTCCTGCCGCCACTCCGTTGACGGCGGCGATGACCGGCTTTTCACACTGCTCGATTTCCTTCACCATCGGCCCATAGTTGTTCCGCAGTACTTCACCGTGATCCATGCTTTCATCCACTTCACTCAGATCCTGTCCCGAGCAGAAAGCCCTGCCTTCCCCCGTGATGACGATGGCCCGAACGTCTTCATTTCGCGAAGAATCTTTTACCGCCTTTTGAATTTCCAGATTCAGTTGACGGATGAATGCGTTCAGCTTATCGGGACGATTCAGGGTGATCCAGGCTACGTTATTTTTCACTTCATACTTAATGGTTTCGAACATGCTGCAGCCTCCTTATTTTCCTTTGAAATCAGGTTTGCGTTTTTCCACGAAAGCCTTCATGCCTTCTTTCTGATCTTCAGAGGCAAAAAGAAGATAAAAATTCTTACGCTCATATTGCATTCCTTCATAGATTGAAGAATCCACTGCTTTATGAACGGACTCCTTGATCAGGCGAAGGGAAAGCGGTGGCTTTGCAGCTAATTTCCTCGCAAATTTCTCGGTTTCTTCTATTAATAACTCTTTCGGAATCGTCCGGTTGATGACTCCCCATTCGAGGGCATGGGTCGCAGTGAACATATCTCCCGATAACAGCCATTCCATGGCACGGGATTTCCCGATCAGCTTCGTGAGCCTTTGAGTCCCGCCAGCTCCCGGCATGACCCCAAGATTCACTTCCGGAAAACCGAAGCTCGCATCCTCCGTCGCGAATAGAAGATCGCAGCACAGGGCAAGCTCGAACCCCCCACCCAGGGCAAACCCCTGGACCGCGCCGATGATCGGTTTCTTGATCCAGGCAAGGCGGTCCCATTCGGTGAATTGATTCAGTAGTTCCAAGTCGATGGCGCCGTCCTCTGCCATTTCATCGATGTCGGCTCCAGCAGCAAACGCTCTTCCTTTTCCAGTCAGGACGATGACTCTTACGCTGTCATTTCGATCAAACGCCTCGAAAGCATGGACCAGCTCCGATACCATGGGACGATTGATGGCGTTCAGGACTTTCGGTCGGTTCAATTCAATGAAACCGAGTCCGTCCTTCTCCCTAACCTCTATATATTCGTATCCTTTACTCATTCACTTCTTCGCCGATCATAAGGGTGACAAGATCTGCGGCAAAGCCCATAAGGTCCTTCCCGGAAGCTTTTCCTTCGTCGGATTTCATGGCTGCCTTCAGTGCTTCATGGCTCTCGTAATACATTTCACACATTAAGTAATATTTGCCTTCCCCGCCCATCGGTGAACCGACGATCCGTGTGACGTCCATCTTTTTCAGACCTGGGATCTTAGATGTGATCGGACCGTGGGTATTGAAGTAATGCTCATCAAATTTCTCTTTGTTTTCAGGATGTTTATATAATGCGATCAGTTTTACCATAGTGGAATCTCTCCTTTGATTTTCAGTAGTTTACTAGATTTTTTCACATCATCGTGGATATAGGCTTCATGGCTTCGAACGGATTGCGGCACTGTTTGCAGTAGAGGATGCTTCTGCAGGCGGTCGGCCCGAACAGGTTCTCCATGGAGGTATAGGGGGAATCACAGTACGGGCACTGAATCTCCCAATTTTCTTCCCCAGTGAAGTGTTCAGGCGGCGGAGCGATGCCGAACTCCTTCAGCCTCTCCCGTCCATTTTGGGTCAATCGATCCGATGTCCATGGCGGAGAGTAGACGAAATCCACCTGTACGGATGAAATTCCAAGCTGCTCCCTGCATGCTTTTTCCACATTTCCTTTAATGATGTCCAGTGCAGGACAGCCGACAAAAGTGGGAAGAAGCTCGATTATGAGTGTTTCTTCCTGATGGCCGACCCGATTGACCATACCAAGGTCCACAATGCTGATGGAATCAATTTCAGGATCTTTCACGGTTTGAAGAACTTCTAAAACGGTTGCAGTCATATTCCCTCATCCTTTACCAGCTTGCTGCGGGATTTGTGTTATATACTTCGCTAAGTGTGGAAAGTGCCGTATCGAGTTCAGGAGTGTGTTCACCTAACCGTCCATTCCCCTTCTTCATGCTTACTTTAGGCGGAAAGGCAAGCTGAGTGGTTTGGAAGACCGGTTGAAGAGCAAGCTCCCACCGTTTCGTTAAGCTTTCCTCCCCTTCGATCAGAGCCATAAGAGACATTTCCTTCCCCATCGGCCCCAGTGTCAGGACTCCGCCGAATTCATCCAGCACCCGGTCAATTGCCTGGTTCATTCGCTGCCTTGCTTCCCCACCTGAATTCATCAACTGGATGAACCACGTTTTCCAATGGAGCAGGTGATAGTATAATTCTGTGTTGATCTTGACGGCCATATCGGCAAGGGGTCCATAGGAAGAATTCTTTAATGCATCGATCCTCACCTTTTTCGCCACGCTGTAAAAATAATGTCTCACGACAGCAAAGGCCCAATCGTAGCGGGGTTCCTCCATATAGTTTCCAGGTCCATTCACTTCTTCCAGTATGATGGCATTTCGTCTTTCTGACGCTGTCCGCCCGTGTGCAAGGTGGTCTTGATCGCCTTCACCCAATTCTTCAAGAAGCTGATAAAACATCGTGGCGTGCCCCATTGTGTCCTGGTTGATGGACGAAAATGCGACGTCTTCTTCAATATGCGGAGCGAGCCCCAGCCATTCAGAACCCCGGTAAGCAAGGATAAAATCGTCATCGGCCAGTTGATAAAGGAGGCTCAAAAGGGCTTCCTTATAATCTGCATTCGGAATGTCCTGTGGACTTTTCACATTCATTTCTTCTTCACCAACTCTCCCCATGACATGATTTCTTTCTCATCCAGCATTTCCTGTTCGTACTGTCTCCACTTCTTTTTCAAATAGCCGTAGCCTTTGGCATTCCGGTAATCTTTATTATCAAGGCGCGAGACACTTTCCCGTTCTTCGGGTGTCATCATCCGGACATCCGACCGCTTCACGACCCATATATCCGAAACAGGCTCCCGTCTCATGAAATTCTCCTGAGCCATCACCATGGCCAGTTCATGGTTGGGGGCGAGCAGGCTGAACTGATGCTGCATCTGCGCCCCATCCGATCGTTTGCTGAACACTTCAAATTCCTGATAAAAGTTCTGACTCTTATCTGACATACCTTCTCAATCCCTTCCTAGCTTACTTGGTCACCAGGGCTTAACGCTTCCCGGACCCATGCATTGTTATCATAGGATAACTCCCTCAAACGGAGGCGGTCCTTCGATTTCGGCCCGTTATTGCGGATGATTTCCTTGAAGCGGCTCCAGTCGGGCTGCTTGTAGATCCATATATCCTTTTCTTCATCGAAGTACATCGTTTCATCCGGAAGGGTGAGCCCCAGCGAGAGCATTCTCGGAACATATTTCGTGAAGAAGTCCTGACGGAGCTGTTCATTCGTTTTCGTCCTTATGTTGTATTTGATGGTGATATCCTGCTTTGAAGAACCAGTCGTCTTCGCATCACCCGGTCCAAAGAACATAAGGAGCGACTCCCACCAGCGATCCACGGCGTCCTGAACCAATGCCTTCTGGTCCGGGGTTCCTTCTGCGAGAGCCATGATGATCGCCTCCCCATGCTGAGCGTGGAATACCTCTTCCGCGCAAATCCTTTTCAGGGCCCGGGCATATGGCCCATAGGAAGCATGAAGCATATTCGTTTGCGTGATGATCGCGGCGCCATCCACGAGCCAGCCGATCAATCCTGCATCTCCCCAGGTCGGCGCTTCCATGTGAAAGACGTTATGAAACTTTAAATCTCCCGAAAACAAATCTCTCATGATATGCTCTCTCGTTTTCCCATAAGGCTTCATCAGATCTTCCGCTACACGAAGCAGCAGCTGTCCGTGGCCCATCTCGTCCTGTACCTTTGCCATGATCCCCAGTTTCCTCCTGAGTGTCGGTGCTTTCGGGACCCATTCCTTTTCGGGGAGTGCCCCCATGATTTCACTGATCCCGTGCATGGAAATCAATTTAATCAGTGCATTCCGGTACTCATCCGGCATCCAATCATCGGCTTCGATTTTTTCGTCATTCTCGATCTTTTTCATGAAATGAGCCATACGCTCATCTTCCGTCAATGGTTGATTTGTCAATACGTCACTCATTGCAGGTCCTCCTTTATCACGTCATTACCACGTTGCGGTAAATTCGTGTGATAACTATTTTTCTCAAAAAAATTTATTGAAGCATGGCTTCTCCTCTGAGATCGACAATCCGGATCGCTTTTCCCTCTGAGCGGGGAATTTCCCTCGGTCCCCTGATCTTCACATCCATGGAAACGTAGCAACGATCTTTCATCAGGCTCTTCACTTTTCCAGCCAATTCATTCAGGCGGTCATGCTGTAAGTCTTCTGATACTCCATGAAAGCATTCATCCGTGACCTCCACCTGGAGTTCCACTAGATCGAGTGCCCCCTTTTTCTTAAGATGAACCTGATAATGGGGCGCCAATTCACTTACCTGAAGCAAAAAGTGCTCCATTTCGGAAGGAAACACGTTCACACCCCTGATGATGAGCATGTCATCGACTCTCCCTTTCACCCGTGACATCTTCACCGTCGTCCGTCCACATGAACAGGTCCCATGCTGGATCGAAGCGATATCCCCGGTTCTGTAGCGGATGATCGGGAAGGCTTCCTTCGTTAAGCTCGTAAACACAAGCTCACCGACTTCCCCTTCCGGCAGAGGCTCGAGCGTATCGGGGTTTATGACTTCAACAAGGAAATGATCCTCTGCAATGTGAAGACCGTCCCGGGCCTCATGACATTCCATCGCAACCCCGGGTCCAATGACCTCACTTAAACCATAAATGTCGCAAGCTTTAATATTCATCTTACGTTCCAACGTCTTTCTCATCGTATCCGACCAGGGCTCTGCCCCGAATATCCCGTATTGCAAGGAAAGGGAAGCGGGATCCTTCCCTTGGGCCTCCATGGATTCAGCTAAATTAAGGACATAAGACGGAGTACCACAGATGATGGTCGGCTTGAAATCTTCCAATAATGTGATCTGTCTCGACATGTTCCCGCCTGACACCGGTACCGTAATCATCCCGAGCTTTTCACTTCCATAATGAAGACCCAGTCCGCCGGTAAATAATCCATATCCGTAAGCATTATGCAGGACATCCCCCTGTTTCCCGCCTGCCATGGCGATTGCACGGGCGACGATCCCTCCCCACATATCGATATCATTCTGGGTGTAGCCTACGACCGTGGGCTTCCCGCTCGTACCGCTTGATGCGTGGACCCTGACCATTTCCTCACGCTTTACCGCAAACAAGCCGAACGGATAATGATCACGAAGATCCTTCTTGATTGTAAGCGGTAACATTTTCAGGTCCGACAAAGACTTTATATCCTCAGGTCTGATGCCCCTTCTCTCAAACTGTTCCCGGTAAAAGGGAACTTTCTCATACACTACGGAAGCAACCTGCTGAAGTCTCTCTAGTTGAAGGCGTTCCATTTGCGCTCGACCGGCAGTTTCAATCTCATGCAAAATCAATGTATCGGCCTCCCTGTCATCATATAAAAATATATTTATATAACGTTATTAATTCGTTTATGTAATTATGTGTTATATTTATCTACTCAAAAGATAACGTGTCTGTTGAAAATTGTCAATATATTTTCAGAAAATTTAATAATTAGTTAATAAGGGTAAATGGGTTTCGCTGATATACCTAATGGAGCCTCCTTCATGCTACTCAGTAAGAATAGTAAGAACTCATAGCAAAAAGCCTGCTTTGAAATCATTCAAAGCAGGCTTGGTTTGCGATTATTCAGTAGCCGGCTTAAGGATTGTCTCTTCCTTCTCCGCTTCTTCCTGTAACTCTTTATCACGTTTGATCTTCCCGTTTCCAACCGACAGGGCCACTCCCACGCCGATGGCAATGAAGATCAATCCTGTTAAGAACACCGTAGTGAACGCATCGGACCACGCGGTTTCAATCGAAGAAATCACGATGCTGCCGATTTCTTTCGGCACTTCCAGTAAGCCCGGCGTCACCAGCAGTCCGAACAGGGCATCCGTTTTTTCGCTTAGTCCGCTAAGGATCTGACCGGCTGCAGGATTTTGCTGCTGTGCCGCAACATCTTTCATATTCTCTTGAAGAGATTGATTCATGACTGCGTTTAATACGGTGATCCCGATCGTACCCCCGATGGAACGGAAGAAGGTTGCTGAGGACGTGACAGCCCCGAGCCGGGATTTAGGGAACTCGTTTTGTACCGCAATCATGAGTGTCGGCATGACTAATCCCATTCCGAACCCCATGACGATCATATACATATACGCCGTATATTCCTTCGATTCAGGACCCATCGTACTCATCAGGAAGAATCCGACCACGGTGATCAGCATCCCTGCCGTCAGCACCGTACGATATCTGAGTCTTAATAATAATCTACCCCCGATGATACTGGCCACTATCAGTGAAATCATCATTGGTGTCATGGTAGATCCCGCTTGAGTCGGTGTCACGCCGAGGATTCCCTGCATGAACATCGGCACGAACATGATCGCACCGAACATTCCTAAACCGAGAAGGAATCCCAACGCATTCGTTGTGGCGAACACCCGATTCTTGAACAGGCTTAAATCAAGGATCGGTTCCTTCGCTTTGTTTTCAATGAACCCAAAGACCAGAAGTAATGCAACGGACCCGCCAAAGAGCATGAAGCTCGTTCCTGAAACCCACTCGAATTTATCCCCTCCGAAATTCAGTCCTAGCAATAAGAGGACCAGTGCCGGAATCAACGTGACGATCCCGAGGTAATCAATACTGATTTTATCCGTCGGACGACCGACATTTTCATACTTCAGACCGATGAATAATAAAAGGGCGGATAATAAACCAAAGGGTACGTTAATCAAAAAGATCCAGTGCCAGCTGATTGTGTCGACGATGAAGCCTCCTATGAACGGCCCGATCACGGAGCTCAGTCCGAATAAAGCCCCGAACACACCCTGCCATTTCGCCCGCTGCTCAGCCGTGAAGATATCCCCGATGATGGTTTGGGACAATGGCATGATCATCCCGCCCCCGATTCCCTGAAGTCCGCGATACAGGACGAGCTGCTCCATGGAAGTGGCCGTGGCACAAAGCCCCGATCCGATAATAAAGATGATGACGCCGATTAAATATAATAATCGCCTGCCATATAAATCCGATAGTTTCCCCACGATCGGTGTAACCGTAGTGGAAGTGATTAAATAAGCGGTGGTGACCCACGCAAAGATGGAAAATCCGTTCAGTTCTGCGATGATCGTCGGCATCGCCGTCCCTACCACCGTTTGTTCAAGGGCACTAAAGAACATCCCGATGATCAAACCGGTCAGGACTAAACGTCTATTGATTCCTGGTTGTACTGACATATGTTTCTCTCCTTATTCTTCTGTATAGTTCTCGATTGCTGCTGCCAGCTTTTCGTAAATCGCGACAAGCTGTTCGACATCGTCGTGATCAAGATAAGCGAGGTAACGGGAGAATATTTCTCTTCTCTTCGTTTTCGCCTTATCGAATGCCTCGCGTCCTACAGTTGTAAGCTCGAGCTTTACAATCCGGCGGTCGTTTTCGTCCCTAAGTCTTGAGACAAAATGATTCTTCAGGAGCCGATCAATCATGACGGTGATTGCACTCGGCTTCACCTCTAATTTCTCCGCCAGTTCCGTCGATTTCATCTCCCCTGCTGTCGACAAGAGATACAGGATGAAAAACTGAGGACCTGTTAGGTTCATCTCTTTCAATGCAACCGACATTTCCTGCTGAATGTGACGGTTTGAAATGTGAAAGGCGGTAAATAATCGATCGATATATGAATGTTGGATTGGTCCAGGGTTCAATTTTACCCTCCATTTCTTTTCATTCGTTTAATAAATTTAATATTTAACCTGTTTAAATATTAATCACCTGATGTAAAAAAGTCAATCACTTTTTCTCCCTGAATTTCGCGTGAAAAAATGTCAGAAAACATCCATTATAAAAACTTTTATACGTAAATGCTTTCATAAGAATTTATCATTTACATGGGATTCCTCACTCTTTATAATCGGGTTGATTGTTTTTCAAACTACCGATGAAAAAGGAGCGTGCTCCATGATGAAACAAGTTCAATCTCTATTAAATATAGCGCTTGGTGCTTTTTTGATCGCACTGAATATACATTTTTTCCTCTCTCCCAATAAAGTGGGCACGGGTGGTACGAGCGGGGCAGGCATCGTGCTGTCAAAATTTATGGACCTTCCTGTCGGGGTCATCATGTTTTCACTGGATATGTTGTTATTTCTTCTCGGATTGCTTTTGATCGGTCCAAGTTTCGGATTTAAGTCTGTATTCGCAAGCCTTTTACTCAGCGGAATGGTCTGGGGGCTCGAGGTATTTCACCCCCTCACTAACCCGATCGGGCATGATGTTCTCATTCAAATTGTCATCGGGACGCTTATCGGGGCCATCGGGGTCGCCATGATCTTTAATCAGGAAGCTTCCGCTGGAGGGACGGGGGTCCTTGCGAAAATCATTCATACATTCACGGGTCTTGAACTGGGACGTGCCGTTCTGGCGTCGGATATTCTCATTGTCCTGGCATCTGCGTGGTTGTTCGGACTTCAGGTGGGATTGTATGCATTCTTCGGACTGCTGCTGAAGGGTATGATGATCGACCGCACTCTTCAATTCTTTAATGAAAACAAAGAAGTCGTGATCATCAGCGAGCACAGTGAAGAAATAAAGGAGTTTATCGTGGATGACTTGGAAAAAGGAGCCACCCTGCATTCAGCAAAGGGGGCCTTTTCCGATGATCAAAAAGAAGTCATCACGACCATCCTTGGCCGCAAAGACTTCGCAAAACTGAAGTCATATATTCAATCAACAGACGATAAAGCCTTCATCACCGTTCACAGCATGAACGAAATATGGGGACATAATTTTAAGTCTTTCGCTTAATGGGCTGATCCGGATCAGGTGCCTTACAGCTCCTGTTTTGGATCAGCCTCTTTTTCATATATGATAGAAGATAGGAAATTTTAGATTGAATGGATGATGATCGTGAAAAAGAGACAAACCGCAGAGTTAAGAGTATATGGACGCTTGAAGGATGCCTTGCTGGCACGAAAGATCGCCCCTGGTACACAGCTTATCGAGCAGATCATATCGGAGAGAATGGAAGTGTCCAGAACCCCGATCCGTCATGCGTTGAAGCGCCTGGAAGCAGAAGGGCTCGTTCAGATCATCCCGAATCGGGGTGCCTTTGTCGTTCATCCTACCAGAGAAGAAATCATCTCTTTCTTTGAATTAAGAAAAGAACTGGAATTCCTTACCGTGAAGTACGGCCTCCCAAAGGTGAAAAAATCAGATTTATCGAGGCTTCATGCCTTTCTTGAAGATGAACAGGAAACGTATAAGCAGAAGGATTTGTTGAAATATGTAGAGTTGAATAAACAGTTTCACTTGTTCTTGGCCGAGGTCAGCGGCAATAAATTCTTGATGCGCTATATGGACGAAATGCTGACTCAATCCAATGTCTACCTATTTTTATTCGATGTTTTCTATCATGTGGAGCCGGGTGAAAATGTCCGTTTCCGTGAACACGAAGACATGGTGAAGGCCATCGAAAACAAAGACCGGCAGACCCTGCTCGAACTGATCGACCTTCATATGAAGCACAGCTTTGATGATTTACGGATGGATGATAAGGGGTATTCGTCCCTCGAATCCGTTTTGTTAAAGTAACATTATCAGAAAAGCCGATCCCCAAATGATTCGGGGATCGGCTTTTTCACATCAGAATAATTTAGTCGTCCAGTTTTCACAGTTCCAGACTTCCGTCGCCACATCCTGATAGAATTCAGGTTCGTGGCTGATCAGGAGGACGGTGCCTTTGTACTCTTTAAGGGCACGCTTTAATTCTTCTTTGGCTTCTACGTCCAGGTGATTGGTCGGTTCGTCAAATACGAGGACATTCGATTCTTTGTTCATCAATTTACACAGGCGGACCTTGGCTTTTTCCCCACCGCTCAGCACTTCCACCTTGCTTTCGATATGTTTGGTCGTCAGTCCGCATTTGGCAAGGGCTGCACGCACTTCCGCCTGGTTCATGGAAGGAAACTCATTCCACACCTCTTCGATGCAAGTATTATTGTTCTTTGTTTTGATTTCCTGTTCAAAATAACCGATATGAAGATAATCACCCAGCTCCACTGAACCTGATATCGGTTTGATTTCTCCAAGGATGCTCCGTAATAAAGTCGTCTTCCCGATTCCATTGGCTCCCGATAGAGCAATCTTCTGACCGCGTTCCATTTTGAGGTTGAGTGGTTTTGATAATGGTTCATCATAACCGATCACAAGATCTTTCGTTTCAAAGATGACCCTTCCTGCGGTTCTTGCTTGTTTAAAATGGAACTCAGGCTTCGGCTTTTCTGCAGCCAGTTCGATCATGTCCATCTTATCAAGCTTCTTCTGACGGGACATGGCCATGTTCCGGGTCGACACACGTGCTTTATTACGGGCAACGAAATCCTTCAGTTCTGAAATTTCCTGCTGCTGTCTCTTGAAGGCCGACTCCAACTGCTGCTTCTTCATTTCATGGACCCGTTTGAATTCATGATAATCTCCGGCATAGCGATTCAGCTCTTGATTTTCCATATGATAGATCAAATTAATGACACTGTTTAAAAACGGGATATCATGTGAGATTAGGATGAATGCATTTTCATATTCCTGCAGATAGCGTCTCAACCAGTTGATATGCTGCTCATCAAGATAGTTGGTAGGCTCATCGAGTAATAGGATGTCCGGTTTTTCGAGTAATAGCTTGGCGAGCAGAACTTTCGTCCGCTGTCCCCCGCTTAGGTCGTGGACATCTTTATCCAATCCGATATCGTCCAACCCAAGGCCGCGGCCGATTTCTTCCACCTTGGCATCAATGATATAAAAATCATTATTCGTCAGGGCATCCTGAAGGGTCCCTGTTTCCTCAAGCAGTTCTTCAAGCTCTTCAGGGGATGCTTCCCCCATCTTGGCAAAAAGCTCATTCATTTCCGTTTCCATATCAAACAGGTATTGAAAGGCTGTCTTTAAGACGTCACGGATCGTCATTCCCTGCTTCAACTGGGCATGCTGATCAAGGTACCCGATACGGATCCGCTTTGCCCATTCCACTTTTCCTTCATCAGGCTCAAGCTTTCCTGTAATGATGTTCATAAAGGTAGACTTTCCTTCTCCGTTGGCACCGATCAAGCCGATATGCTCGCCCTTTAACAACCGGAAGGAAACGTAATTAAAAATCGCACGGTCACCGAAGCCGTGAGTTAAATTTTTGACTGTCAATAAACTCATATTGTAAACACCTTTTCTTCCTAAACTAAATTTCGCTCCCTCTATTATAAGGGTCATTCCCCTTAGAAGATAGGGGGAAATGAGCTGGTGCATTTTTCTTCTTATCCGATCGCCCCGGCTACATCATAGTCCGACGGATCGAGTTCCGTCGGTTCACCCATGACCAATTTTGCGAGCTCTGATCCCAGATATGGACCGACCGTCAAACCCGATGCCCCGAGACCATTGGCCACCCACACACCATCCAGACCCGGCATGGCACCGAAAACCGGCAGGAATCCCGGAGTGAACGGACGAAATCCGACTCTCGTCTCCACTACCGTCCCCTCTCCGACACCTGGGGCAACTTCCATTGCCTTGTGAAGGATTTCGTGGAGGCCACCCGCTGTGACGCGATGATCAAAGCCGGCATCATTTTCATGAGTCGCTCCTGCCACAATTCTCCCCTCGGGAAAGGCAAGAAGATATTGATCATTCGGAGGCATGACGACCGGCCATTGATCCGTCTCTCTCCCCTGTGCTTCCAAATGGAGGATTTGTGCTTTTTGAGAGGAGACGAGAAAGTCAATTCCAAGGGGATAAAAGAGTTCCTTCGCCCATGCACCGGCCGTCACGATCACGCCGTCCGCCCGAAGTACTTCGTCTCCAATTTTGACACCAATGACCTGATTGTCTTCGTTTAACAACCTGGCATCCCCTTGTCGTAGTGATGCTCCGTGCTTTACGGCCCCGTTCAAAAGGGCATTTTTCATCGCTCTTCCGTCCACCCTGGCTGCACCACTGACATAAACAGACTGATACTCTTCAGAAAGAAGTGGAAAACGCTGCCTTGTTTCTTCTGCCGACAGCATGGTGAGCTCACCGATTTCCGGTGCGTCCTCCCTTCGTTTCTCCGCTCGTTCCACCATCTTATGCAGTTTCTGTTCATCCGTATGGAGGCTGATCGCCCCTACACGTTTATAACCCGTTTCCGTTTCTCCATCTGCTTCCAGCTGTCGGATGATATCCGGATAATACTTCGCTCCGCCTTTTGCCAGACGATACCAGACTTTATTCCTGCGTTGTGACAGCCAAGGACAGACGATCCCTGCCGCCGCATCCGTTGCCTGTCCTGGGTCCCTGCGGTCTACAACGGTGATATCCGCTCCCGCTTTCGCAAGATGATACGCAGTTGAAGCCCCCAGAATGCCGGCACCAATGATAATATATGATTTCATGCAAAACACCTTTTCACCTATTTTTCTTTCATTTTACTTCAGTGGAAGGATGAACTCAATGGAATGAGGCTTCTGGGTGGCGTGTGTACCAGGGACAAATTGTGTGTTCGGTTCCTGGTACACTTCGGATGTTTGGTACCAGGTACAAATGTACTTTTGGTGCCTGGTACACTTTTGGGATTTGGCGCCTGGCACTATCACTACTTTTCGTGCCCGGCACCATCCCGTACCATACCAAAAACCACCATCGATCCCAGAACATGTCCACTCCTTTTCCCGAAATAGATTGACAAGTTGTTTTGATTCATGATAAAAATTGTATAACCTAATATTGAATAAGCTTAGAAGGAAACAAGTAGCGAGCATTTCCCTGTTAAAGAGAGCCGGTGGTCGGTGTGAACCGGTACAAAGATGATGAGCGAATTTCGATTCCGGAGCTTCTTTTGACGAGATCAAAAGACGGTCAAGGCCGTTATGTGTGAAGAGTGATGAGAAAATATTTCTCATAACTAGGGTGGTACCGCGATATCCAAATCGTCCCTACGATATGTAGGGGCGATTTTTTTATTTGTCTCACCCACCACACATGAATAAAATCAGAAAGGAGAATGAGAATGAGTCAGCGTGAACAATGGTCATCGAAAATCGGCTTTATCTTAGCTGCAGCGGGATCTGCCATCGGGTTGGGGGCCATATGGAAATTCCCTTATATTGCCGGTGAAAATGGAGGCGGAGCATTCTTCCTGATCTTTATCCTATTTACTTTACTACTCGGCCTTCCATTGCTTTTGGCAGAATTCTCAATCGGACGAACCGCAGGAAGCAATGCGGTAGATTCGTACCGGAAGATCGCTCCCGGGACAAAATGGCACTGGGTCGGGATTCTTGGTATGGTCACATCCTTTATCCTGCTTTCCTTCTACAGTGTGATCGGAGGATGGATCGTCGTTTATTTATTTAAAGCCTTAACAGGTCAATTAAACGGCCTTTCATCCGATCAGTATGCCGAAGTGTTCGGGGCGACGATTTCGAACCCCATGATAAGCGTTTTCGTTCAACTCCTCTTCATCTTGATGACCATCATTGTGGTGGCCAAGGGGATTGAGAAGGGAATTGAACTGGCGAGTAAAATTATGATGCCGGCATTATTTATTCTTTTCATTTTGTTAGTCGTCCGCGCTGTCACCCTGGACGGGGCAGCTGAAGGAGTGACCTTCTTACTTCAGCCCGATTTCTCTAAAGTAACATCACAGACGATTTTAGAAGCGATGGGACAATCGTTCTTTACGTTAAGTGTCGGGGTATCGGTCATGGTGACGTACAGCTCCTACCTTCCGAAAACACAGAGTCTCCCCCGCTCGGCGATCTCGATTGTGGCGATGAATATTTTCATCGTATTATTGGCCGGACTTGCCATTTTCCCGGCAGTCTTTGCCTTTGATTTGGAGCCGGGTGCGGGTCCTGTACTGCTGTTCAATGTATTACCTACCGTATTCAGTCAGCTTCCTTTCGGGATGCTCTTCTTCATCGCATTCCTGGTGCTGTTCTTGTTCGCAGCCTTGACGTCCGCCTTCTCGATGCTTGAAATCATCGTTTCGGTCATTTCGAAAGGAGAGCCTGCAAAACGAACGAAATGGTCGTGGATCATCGGTCTTGCCATCTTCGTTTGCGGCATTCCATCAGCGTTATCGTTCGGGATTCTTGGAGATGTCACGCTGTTTGGCAAAACCATTTTCGACCTGGCTGATTTTGCTGTAAGCAATGTACTGCTTCCAATCGGATCACTGCTTATCGCCCTATTCGTTCCGATCAAAATGAAGAAAACAGCGCTATATGAAGAGTTGAAACAAGGAAGTGGATTGAAGCGGGGATTATTTGAAACCTGGTTCTTCCTGATCCGCTTTGTGGCACCAGTGTTGATACTTTTCGTGATGCTTGATGTGCTGGGTGTATTTTAAACCCACACAAAAGGGTTGACCCGCAGATTGGGTCAACCCTTTTCTTTATGATATCCCGTACCCCATGATCACTCCGCAGGCCAATCTCTTTCCGGCATCCCCTGAAGGCTGGGACCTGTAGTCATCCGGACTCTGATGGATGATGACACCCTTCCCGATCACATCTTTCACTTTGAATTTATTCGTAAAAAAGGACATTTTAGCATAGCCGTCATTCGAAAAGAGGACAGGAAAATCCCCCGCATGATTACCGTGTGGCTGATTGGTCGGATTCCAATGTCCCCCTGCAGAAGAGAATGGTTCCTTTGGGTCACCGATTTCACAGACACCCTTTTCATGGAGGTGAAACCCATGGGGGCCGATCGGTTTTTGGTCGCCTTTTCCTTCCTTATAGGGTGGTAAACCTGTCACTTCGGCAAATACCTCCACACCATTTGGCACTTCCCGGAAAAAGACATATCCCTGCAGCCCTGGGGCTAGTGGCCCCCCCTGTATTTGAGCGTAGGCCATATTAGGCGCATTTCGATAATAGGAATAAGCAGGATAGCCATATTGATAATAATTCATCCGTAATCCCCCTTCCTTCAACACATTTTATGTTGAAAGCCGGGGTGACATGCTGAAAAACGTGAGGATCGCTTTTAACCAGAACTTGTTTGACCCCGGAGATCCTTTTCCTATAAGAGGTAAGACCACTAATCAAACGTTTGTTTAACTTCACAAACCCCTTTCCTATCAGGGGTTTATCCAACTAATCAAACGTTTGTTTAAATTTCACACCCCCACGAAAAAGGTGTTTTTTGTCCTCGTGGGAGCCTTTGTCTATAGGAACCTTCCCCGTATGCACGTGCAGGTAAATAGATACTTGGTTTTATTTTCCTATTACCATTATCCCTTTTCATTTTGTCCAAAAAATGTTATATTTTCAGAAACTTCAGATTTCTATTCTACTTCGCAACACTATTTTAGGAGGGATTGATATGCAAGGTGAAATAAGGCTTATTCCATATTTCATGGACGAAATGGTTGTTGATGCAAATGAAATTCCTAAAGGCGTTGATTTAATCCAAGCTCCTAGTATGTGGAAGAATGGATATAAAGGAAAAGGCATCACCATCGCCATCCTTGATACAGGATGCGATATGAACCACCCGGATCTTACGGGCAAGGTGAAGGGCTTCCGCAATTTCACCGACGATGATGACGGTGCGGAGGATAATGTGACGGATTACAGCGGACACGGCACCCATGTGGCGGGCACGATTGCCGCAAGTGAAAATGGTGATGGTGTGATCGGCGTGGCTCCGCAGGCTGAACTGCTTGTGATTAAAGTTCTTGCCGGCAGCCGTGGAAGCGGGAAGTACGATTGGATCGTGAACGGAATCCTGTATGCCATTGAACAAAAGGTGGATATCATCTCCATGTCCCTCGGAGGACCTACAGATTATGAGCCTCTCCACGAAGCGATTCAAAAAGCGGTGGATGCCAATATTCTGGTGGTCTGCGCTGCCGGAAATGAGGGGGACTCCAATAGCGGCACCGATGAATTTTCTTATCCTGCCTGCTACAATGAAGTCATCTCTGTGGGGGCCATCGATCTTCAAAGAAAGTCTTCCTACTTTACGAATTCCAACAATGAAGTGGACTTGGTGGCCCCGGGTGAACAGATTCTTTCGACCATCCCGGGTGAAAAATACGCCAAGCTAAGCGGCACCTCCATGTCGGCTCCCCATATTTCGGGGGCATTAGCGCTGATCAAAGAATTTGAACAGGCCTCCTTTGACCGGAAACTATCGGAATGTGAAGTATACGCCCAGCTCATCAAACGAACGGTTCCACTGGGCTTTCCGAAAACCCTCGAAGGAAACGGACTGATCTTCCTAACGGCACCCGACCTCCTCAGAGAGCACTTGAGAAACCAGCCCCTTGCACAGATTGGGTGATCCCTTAACTAGATGATTTTTGGCTCATTCGCATGAAACGTATGTTTCATGCGCCTTTTAGCAAAGCTGAAAGGTCGCCAGTATGTAAAGAACCCNNGGGTTCTTTACATACTGGCGGAAATGAGCCAAAAATCGTACACTCACTAATATTATTTTGCTAACAAAAAAACAGCCATCCATGACTGTTTTTTTGTGCAGTAGATTATTGCAGTCTGCTCTGTACTTCCTCGCAGATTTGATCGGCACTTAGTCCGCTTGCTTCGATGACCGGGCCTTGTGTAGCTACATTCTGGATACCCATTACATTCGTATCTATTCCTGTCACGACACAGCAGTCACATCCGTTTGCATCTGACTCCTGCTTTAGCTCCACTACTTCATGCCCCTGTGCACGTAAGGCTTCTACAACGTTTGTTAAGGATTGTTCAACACCAATTCTCATGCCTTTACACCTCCTGTTTCTACATATAGGTTTTTCTTTCGTCGAAAAAGATATTCGTCATTTATTTTTTATTTACTTGTGTGCCGCTTTTTTTCTGACTTTGCCCTTTAGCGTTTCCTGTCTGGGTATCAGATGCAAATTCCACATCATTTTTGGCCTTTTGTTTCGCCAATTGTTCAGAAGTCTGGTCCATACTCTTTCTTCCCTGTTTAGACATGCTCATCCCTCCTCCGACTTTTATAGAATTAGAATCCCCATTTACAGACAAAATATTTGAAGGGCATTCGATTCCCGCCGGAATGTTTATTTCTTCACTGACCGGGGTAAATGTTCTATATAACAACAAACAAAAGGGTGGTATTTACATGGATGAAGCAAAATTACATGAGTTAATTGATGGATTAAATGAAGATTTGGCAAATGAATATGCCGCAGTGATCCTTTACACAAACTACGCTGCTGTTGTGAGCGGCTTATATCGTCAAGTATTGAAGCCTTTCTTTGAACAGGAAATTCCTGATGAGCAGGGACACGCTTTATACCTGGCTGAGAAGATCAAAACATTAGGCGGGCAGCCGACAACGACTCCGGCCTCCGTTAAACAAACAGATAATGTGAAGGAAATGCTGGAAGAAGGCCGCAAAGCCGAAGCAGACACAATCGAACGTTACAAGAAGCGTAAGGAACAGGCTGAGGAATTAGGGCTTGTCGAGCTTGGAATCAAGCTTGATGATATGATTGCGGATGAAACCCATCACCTTGAAGAATTTGACCGCCTGTTAAAGGATCCTTCCTTCAACTAATTGATAAAAGACCGCTTTTTCAGCGGTCTTTTTTACGTTATCACACGATAATCCTTCCATTCATCAAGCAGGAGGGACCGGTATTTAGGGGTCAAATATCGATCATCGATCAGCTTCAGGACCCCTCGATCCGCTTCTGTCCGGATGAGCCTTCCACCCGATTGAAATACTTTGTTCAACCCAGGATATACATAAGCATAATCATACCCGTTCATCCCCGACTCATTAAAGTAATCCTTGATGATTTCCTGTTCCACAGAAGGCTGGGGCAGACCCACTCCGACCACGATCACACCCTTCAACCGATCTTCTTTCAGGTCGATCCCCTCTGAGAATATCCCTCCAAGGACCGCTAAACCGATTACAGGCTGCTCCCTGTCACTCTGAAACTGGGCGAGATATCCCTCTCTATCCAGCTCGTTCATATTTGGCTCCTGGATGATGATGGTTGCATCCAGGGATCCCTTATTCATCATGTCATAAGCTTCCTGCATATAGGCGTAGGATGAAAAGAATACCAGATAATTCCCTTTGTACCCATTGAACGTTTTTTCGATGGAACGCGTAATCAAGGGAAGGGTGCGTTCCCTATCCTTGAATCGGGTCGAAATCGGGTGGATACCAACCTGCCACTGGTTATTCTCAAATGGTGAAGGAATCAGGAATCGATAATCTTCTTCACTCCCGCCAAGCTGTTGAAAATAGTACGAAAATGGATGGAGGGTGGCGGAGAAGAACACCGATGAATGGTAGGGCTGTGATACCTGTCTAATAAGCTTGGATGGATCAATACAATAGAGTTTCACTTCTAATTCATTGGAGCTTCGACCGATTACGAAGCGATGTTCCTCAGAGAAGAGATTCGATATTCTCACAAAACTGATGCTATCAAAATACAACTGCATGAATTCCTCTGACCACTCACTGCCGGATTCCCCCAGGCACTTTTCAGCTATTTCAATGAAGCTTACTACCGACTCAACCAATGGTACATCCAATTCATCCCGGGAGTCAGCACCATCTTCTTTTTTTATACGCAGGAATTGCTTATTAACGTTGGCAATACTCTGCTTCAATGCATCATGGTCAGGATACTGCTTTTTGATTTGCAAGAAAGCAGACTTCTTTAATGAAGCTGAATACATCTCTCTTCCCCGTCCTACCAGATTGTGGGCTTCATCTATAAGCAGCGTCGTCTTTTTCTTCCCCTCCTCACTCATTCTTTTCAGGGATACCCTAGGGTCGAAGATGTAGTTATAATCGCAGATGACCCCGTCCACCAGATAGGAGAGATCAATCGAGTACTCAAATGGGCATACCTTATGTTTTCTGGCGTATGTTTCGATGACCGGGCGGGTGATGATGGTTTCGTGTGTCAAAAGATCGATCAGCGCTCCATTAATACGATCATAATAGCCGTTTGCAAACTCACAATATTCTTTTTGACATATCGTTTCTTCTTTAAAACAGATCTTGTCTTTCGCCGTGATCGTAACGGTCCTGTGCGCTAATCCTTCCCGTTCCAAAAGGAGCATTGCCTCTTCAGCCACCGTGCGGGTGATCGTTTTTGCCGTCAGATAAAACCACTTGGAACTACCATTTCCCATCGCCTTTATGGTTGGAAACAGGGTGGAAATGGTTTTGCCGGTTCCCGTTGGTGCATTGGCATACAGGGATTTGGATTGGGATATTGTTTTATACACCGCTCCTGCCAGTTTTTTCTGCCCTTTTCGATAGGAAGGATATGGAAACGTTAAATCGTGTATGCTATTCATTTTCCTTTCTTCATTGGCCAGCAGCACAGTGGCGAACGGTGTATAGGCCTCCAGGATTTCGTTGACGATCTGTTCAAGCTCTTCGATTGAATAGGTTTGCTTGAATGACTTCGTTGTCTCTGATTCAACCTCTATATAGGTCAGCAGCACGCCGACATGGGAGAGCTGCCTTTCCTTTGCCAGCAGATAGGCATAGCATTCACCCTGGGCCCAGTGGACGCGACTTCCTTCTTCGATGAAGTCCAGGCTCCTTGCCGTTGACTTGATCTCCTCCACGGTCACTTCTCCGTCGTCATAGTGAATGCCATCACAACGACCCTCCAGTTGATAGAGCACCTCTCCACACTCTTCCTCCCCTTTCAGAAAGACTTCCTTCTCGTCACCATCTTTATATTCTTTCTGCAGCTTCTGATGAAGTCTTGTTCCGATGGTCATGGAGGAACGTGCCTGGAACCTAAGGTCTATGCTTCCTTCTTTATAGACAAACTCGACCAATTCCCTGATCGATCGCTTTATGGTCTTCTTCACGGACATTTCACCCCCTGCTTTCAAATGGAAATGATGATTCTAACTTTTTTTCTACGGACATATATATTAGACAAGCTGTTCGGAACGGAGGATTCGGGGGAATGAAGGCAAGATTCGTCTTTTACTGCGTTGGATTACTGGCCCTATCATTAGGTGTTTCACTCATCATCAAAGGGGATCTGGGTGCGGCTCCCTGGGATGCGCTCGCCGTCGGGGAAGCTACCCTGCTTCACCTTTCAATCGGGACATGCATCTTCATGAATGGATGCATTCTCATCCTCATAAACGCGCTCTTATTAAAAGAAGGTATTCAGTGGTTAGCCGCCGTCTCCATTTTTGTCATCGGGATGATGGTTGATTACTGGATTACGATTGGTCTTAAAACGCTTGAGCCGGTTGGATTTACTCAACAATTATCGTTTGTATTGATCGGTATCCTGCTCCTTGGGATCGGCATCTCCATTTATCTTCAAGCCAAGCTTCCTTCAAGTCCAATGGATACCTTCATGGTAGCGATCCATCAGCGATTTGGATTGAACTTGCGCAATGCCCGCCTGTTAAATGAAGCGATTGCCATCACCCTTGCCATGGTCTTCCACGGGGCTGTCGGCATCGGGACAGTCATTGTCGCCTGTCTGTTAGGATTTATCATTCATATCTTCTATCCTATCATGGAACGTATGTACGGGAAATGGAGTTGAGTGGGTTTCCATAAAAAAAACACTTAGTCCCTTCCCTAAGCGTTTTAATTATTCATATAAGAGCTCGCGGCATTCGAGTCGAATTGAGCTACTTTCACACTATTCAACGGCAGGCTGATCGTTGCCACCGTCCCTTTATTCACGATGCTTGAATAATGGACATGTCCTCCCATGGCCCCGATGATCCGGATGGACACGGATGTACCAAGTCCTGTCCCCTGATCCTTGGTCGTGAAAAACAGCGTCCCGAGTCTTGCAATCTGCTCTTTTGTCATTCCTTTTCCCGTATCCGTCACCGTAATGATCGCCTGGGTATGGGTCACTTCCAGCTTTACGGTGACATTGCCTTGGGAAGGGGTTGCCTCTATGGCGTTCTTGATGATATTGACGAAGGCTTGCTTCAATTTATTCCGATCTGTTAATAAATATCCGTCTTCACGCAGGTCGGCTTCGAGGTGAACCCCTTCCTTCAATGCATAGGCGTTGAGGAGAACCGTGACATCGGAGAGGACTTCTTTCACGTTGATTTTTTCGACCTTTTCGAACTCAGGCTTGGCAAAGTTCAAATAATCATTGATGATTTCCTCTGCCCTGCCCAATTCACTTAATACAATTTTTAAATATTCATCATGGTCGCCTGTAACCTGTTTTTTCATCAGCTGAAGAAACCCTTTCACTACGGTAAGGGGATTGCGCACTTCATGCGCGATGGAAGCAGCAAGTTCGCCGAGTGTATTAAGCTTTTCCGATTTCATGATTTCTTCACGCAATAACTTCTTCTCAATCATCCATTCATTCAGCTGAGCTGCAATCCCTACTCCCAACACTTGGATTCCACCGAATATCAGAACATAGATGCCCATCTCCTGGTTGCCCGACACGGGGACACCGGATATGAAAGCAAAGGAAAGAAGGATGCCGAGCATGACCAAAGCCGGCCAGAATCCCAGTAACACAGCAAATGTCACCCGTTTTCTTGGAGGGAATGACCAGAATCGATTGGAAATCAAAAAAGGCAGGAGTCCCGCTAAAAACGCACTGATGAATCCGAAGACGATGGCATCACCGCCATTGATGACACGTGCCGACAAAATAAATACAAAGACAATGACACCTGCCCTCCTCCCACCATAAAGCATGGAAAGGACCAGAGGAATATACCTGAAGTCCCAGTACAACCCAAAGCTTTCATAAGCGAAAATCAAACACATGAACGCTGCAATCCCATGCAATACACCGATGAAGACAGGGGATTTCCCAAGCTTATGGTTCTCAAGGAGCGAGGTTTGAATGAGAACAGGGGCCAATATTATCAGTACATGTAATAATAACTTCTCAATCAGCATCGAACTTATCTCCCAAAATAAATAGTAATACTTAAACACATACGACAAAAATCTGTTAAATCCTCTTTCACCCGCCAAATAATCACGAAAAAAGTCATAGATAAGGGACGGATCACGGACATTACTGTCCGAGGTCCGTCCCTCAAAAATATCAGCTTAGTTTTCCTTGGTAGGTGAGGTCTTTGGGTGACAGGTGGTTGCAGTGGCCCTGGAGTATTTTTTGGATGTCTCCGATGGTTTGCTGGATCGGCACACTTTGGCCTTTTACCTTGGTGAATTCCTCCGCTACGAAGAAAGGCTGGCTCAAGTATGCTTCAAGTCTTTCCCCTATTTGAAAAATCTCAAGATCCGTTTCCGGTATTTTCCCCTTACCGATCGTGTTCATCAGGACGCGGATTTCTTTATACCGCCTCAATACTTTCTTAGCCTTCTTATGAGTAGTTGTATGGCTGGCATCCAATGCATCGTCTTCCAGAAGGACGGAGGTGGATTGAACCGGATGAATGGCCGGATACATCCCACGTGTAGCCAGATCAATATCAAAATAACAAAGGGTATCCAGTGGACCGAATGGGTCGTCTTCATCGACTGCCTCTCCGCTTGGATCAAATAAAATCGTAGTGATGTCCGGGAGGCCCTCTGCTTCGAATCGCTCCCTCAGCTCATACAAGTCCCCGGACACAATATACGAACGATCGACATATAAAAGAATGCTTTCCTTGTCATCAATCATGGAAACCTCTGCAAAGGCATCCTCGACATTGTGGCATTTCGCATGGACGAATCCTTCAAGATCACTTAAACCCGGATAGGTTTGATCCGGTGTCAGTAAAACGGATCGATAACCTTTTCCCTTCAATAGTTGCGTCATTTCAGCAAGGACGACAAATTGACCGACCTGAGATCTGGCAACGAAGCCGTTGGTTCCCCCCTGAACAATGGGTGCAAATAAGTCAAGCGGTTTAATTCCGGTTTCAATCATACTTAATTTCCCTCCTTGAATGATTAATTCGTCCAATGTGCAGTTCGCCAGGTTCGCAAGTGTCACGATGGTTTTCACTTCAGCACGGCCGACAGATATCTTTCCTGTGCATAAATTTGAAACCGTGGCAGGCCTTAACCCCACCGTCTTGGCCGCTGTTGTCAGATTTGGCACACGCTTACGGAGCAATGACACATTCAATCTTAAATGTTCTTTCATGGTAAATATCCCCCCCTTACTTTATAAGGTAATCTATTTTACCTTTAAAAGCAATAACTTTTTTAAATTTAAAGGTAATTTTTTTACTCTATAAAGTAATTTCACAATAAAACACCTCTCCTCCTTCTAACTATAATTCTAAAATCCTCTTATTTTATTGTCCTAAATAAGCAGGGTCGTACCTATAATAAAAGATAAGAATCTTTTCATTAAAAGGATGAAAGTGAATGAAAAATACGAATCTACCTGAAACATCTAAAAAGCAGCGCCTCATCCTCATCATGCTGGTGATTGCTTTCTTTGTCTCGTTTTCGAGCATTGTCTATTGGCTGCCTGTAAAAAGAGCCGTCGCGCCCCCTTTCTTGCAAAAAGAAAATGAGCGTCCCCTGGTCATCGCCCATCAGGGTGGGAAACTTCTTGCACCCGGAAACACCATTGAAGCGTTCCAAAATGCCGCCAGTTTGGGAGCCGATGTAATTGAAACGGACATACATATTACCAAAGACGGCCACTTGGTGACGATTCATGATCCTACAGTCGACGCCACAACGGATGGACATGGATATGTAAAAGACTACACATTGAAAGAGCTCCAACGACTTGATGCGGCATACAATTTCCAAGACCTCAAGGGGGACTATTCCTATCGTGGAAAACATATATATGTCCCCACCCTTGAAGAAGTATTTCAGCGATTTCCACATATGAGGATCAATATTGAAGTGAAAGACGATAATCCACAAGAGCGAACGGAAGAGATCGTACAAAAATTAATGGCGCTTATAGAAGAATACGATATGGAGGATAAGGTGCTCATCGCTTCATTCGACCAAAACATTATTAATTCATTTGAAACATACTCCAAAGGGCGGGTTGCCACTCAAGGGGGGAAACAGGAAGCAAGGAAATTCGTCATTCTCCACAAACTGTTCTTACGAAATCTTTATAAAACAGATGTCGACGCGTTTCAGCTCCCCGTTCAAGAAGGGAATTTCGACCTGACCCAGCCGATTCTGCTCTCAGGGGCCCACCGCATCGGCCTCCATGTCCATTATTGGACCATTAACGATCCGGAAACCATGGAAAGACTCATCAACCTCGGTGCAGACGGCATCATCACCGACAGACCCGATCTATTATTGAAAATACTTAGAAAAAACTGATTGTACTTAGATTTATCCGACTGAGCTATATATTTCACATTTGAATTTTATTCGTGAATCTAATTAGGTAATTAAGATAATCTGAGAAAAACTTTTTTTCCAAGTCAAAAAGAGCTTGATCTTTTGCTCCTTCGTAAAGAGAATTTTTTTGGGGAATAAGAAAAATTTCTACAATGGGGATTCTTCTGTGTTTATCTATATGTAATTAGCTTGTCATAATGCAAAAGCACTTAGTGGATTGTAGCGGAAGGCACTTGACTCCTGCGGGTAATAGAGGAAAGGTCGAGACCCCACAGGGCAACGCCCGAGGAGGCTCGACTTCCTCCCCGCGGAAAGCAAGTGCCTGGAGCGAAAAGGAACGGTCCACATATGACTTAATCACGACTTTTTTCTCTAAAAACATATCAATCCATAAAGACTTTTCACCAAAAACCTACAAAAAAATTACAAATATAATGGTAATATTCATACTATTTACCTATATAAGTATTTGTCAATGTCTGTTAGGCTTAAATTAAGTCAAATGACGAAAGAAGAATAATATGACAGTAAATGTATTTTTAGACGATTATCGACACTGTCCCCAAGGGTACATTCTCGCGAAGGATATCGACGAATGTATTGACCTGCTTCTTAACTGTTCTATCGCTCATCTTTCATTGGATCACGACTTAGAGAGTAAGACACGTAATGGCTTAATGCTCGTCCACTACATGGTGGAAAAACAGTTATTTGCAGAAAGGATCACGATCCATTCCGCAAACTCTGTTGCCGGCAAAAAGATGTTTAAGTTTTTAAAAGAGGCACAGCACGACCGGAAGATGCCTCAGTCCATTCAAATCCTATTACGGCCCTTACCCCTAAGATGAGTTATCATATATATAGAACTGTTCCCTGAACAGTTCTTTTTTTGTCCATTTATTTAAATTGGTTTTTTCTTACTTTATAATGGTGTAAGAGACAGTATTTTATTAAAGAGGGTTAAATAATGGATTTTCTGAAAAAATTTCAATTTGTCGGCGGCAGGATCGCCAAAACGGGGATTGCCGTTTTTCTTACTGCATTCATATGTGAGCTGATGGACTGGCCGGCGACCTTTGCCGTCATCACAGCCATCGTCACGATTGAACCGACTGCTGCAAATTCAATCAAAAAAGCATTCATCCGCTTTCCTGCATCGGCAATAGGGGCTTTATTCGCCGTGATCATCACCCATACATTGGGCGATCACGCCATTACCTATGCACTGGTCGCACTCCTGACGATCATCACCTGCCATAAGCTTCATCTCGAGGCAGGGATCTTGGTGGCTACCTTAACGGGAATCGCGATGATTCCGACGATACATGATCATTATGTAGCGACATTTTTCATACGTCTTGGAACGACAACAATCGGATTGATTGTATCGACGCTGGTTAACCTGTGGATTCTTCCACCCAAATATGCCAAGACGATTTCAACCAACATCCATAATCTTTATTTCAAAACCGGGAACTTATTAGAAAAAAGGGGATCTGAAATCCTTCAGAACCACTCCCTCCACAGGGAAACGAAGCTGATATTCAATGATATCTTAAGAGAAATCGAATCGACGGACATCCTATGTGAATATCAGAAGGAAGAGTGGAAGCTTCATCGCTCCAATCGACAGGAAATGCGATGTTTCCATTACGAGTACAAAAAGCTTAACATTTTAAGACAAATCCTTTTTCATATTGGAAACTTGATCTACCTGCCCGTCCAATATGCATTCAGTGAAGAAGAAAAGGAGCGGATCATGGATGCAACCCTTAGTTTAAAGGGAATCATGCATCACCCGTCCTTTCAAATACCGGAGCAGCATTTCACCCTGATGAAAAACCTGTTGGAAGAATTTTGGGAAGATCATGAGGGGCTTCATACGAAACCCTTTCAATCCATGAAGCATCACTTTTCCTGCGAAACCATCATGCTTTACGAACTATTATCGATTCATGATTTAATGGAAGAACTGAACGAAATTCACATCCTGGAAACGCAGCATCAAAATGTACTGGAAAAAACATTGCACCCTGAGTAAAAGGGCTGGAGAAAATACCCAACCCAAAAAGGGATAGACATGGCAGTCTATCCCTTTTTCGGTTCTAAATATTTATTTCAATGCGTTTTTCGCTAGCATCCCGATGACCATATCATCCATGGGAGGGTTATGAAGCCCTGCCCGCACATCACGATAATATCGCTGCATGGGATTTGAACGGAAAAGACTCTTTGCTCCGACCACTCTCATAGCGGTATCGACGACTTGAAAGGCACTGTTTGTCACCACATGCTTAACAGAAGCAAGCTCTGCAGCCATGTCCCTCCGCTTATCAGGCTCCTTTACCCACTTATCCGCCACTGAATAAAGGATCTGCCTTGCCTTAAACAGCTCTAATTCTATTTCACCAATTTTCCGCTGCACTTCGGGCACATCCTTGATCGGTCCCGGCAAGCTGTTCGGAGAGTAGTCTTTCGCAAACTGAATGGCGTAGTTTCGTGCCGCGATAGCCACTCCTATATAGCAGGCGGGTATATGAAGAAGCCATGCTTTAGGAAGGTCATTCCCTTCAGTAGGGATACTGTCCCTCTCCACAAGGGATGAATCCGGTAAATGGACATCTGTAAGAACGAGGTCATCACTTCCCGTGCCCTTCATGGAAATCGTATCCCATGTCTCCTCAATGCTTACGCCTTCCACATGATGGTTCACGAGGAAGAAGCCTTTCTCCTCTGTGTCCCCGATCACGGCCGATACTAAGGAATAATCCAATACTCTCGCCATGGAAGTAAAGGATTTCCTGCCGGTCACTTTCCAGCCCTCTTCGGTTTTCACTGCCTTGGTCTGTGGAAGCCCTCCACGGGTCGGACTACCTGTTGCAGGCTCTGTAGCCGCACGATTTATGAGAGCATTGTTTTCCACAATTTCTTCACATAGATCCTGGAAAATCTGTTCATCCCATGCCCGGGTCTCCGTAAGCTCCATCAGCCCTCCCAGATGCCAGCCGATGGATAACGCCGTAGCAGCATCCCCTGTGGCAAGTCTCTCCTGAATCATCACCAGCTCATACAGGCTGATCTCTTCCCCTCCGTACTCTTCTGGAAGGGATAATGTCCCATACCCGCTTTTTCTTAAATCATGGAAATTTTCATAAGGAAACCGATCTTCCCTGTCAAACTCTTCCCCTCGTTCAGAAAACACATCAGCCAGTTTACCGGCCCGTTCCACCAGCTTCCTTTGACGTTCGTTTTGTATATATGGTTCATACAAGTTCATGAAACAGCACCTCCAGTTGGATGAATGATTGACGTTTCTTCTTCATTCATCATAATCAATTTCGCTCTCCGACTCAAAGATATTGTTTACTAATCAGATCGGAATACACTTTTACCGTGATCCGTATATTTTTCTTCGAATGAATCATCCTAAAGATAAAATCGTCAGTCATCCATCCATTAAGGGGGAAATCACCTTGAGCCACAGCAAAAACAAACTTTACATACTGATTCTAATGCTCATTTCATGGGTCTTTCTCTTACTGGCAGGAAAAGAGTCCTTAAAAAAATACTTACCCGCCGCCTCGTTCATGTCCCTCCTCGTTTATTCAGAGAATGTGTTGGCTGAACGAATAAAGTGGTGGAGCATCACGACAAAAATTTTCCCGAAAGTAAACGGTATTTTTCCATTTGTCATCGGGGTCTTCCTGACGGGGTCCGTATGGATCCTGAAATTCACCTATAAAAACATCTATCTTTATGTGTTCGTCAATATTCTGGTTGATACATTCTTTACGTACCCATTTTACTCCGTATTCAAAAAACTCGGTGTGTGGAAATTGACTCATCTAAAACAATATCAGCTATCCGCTTTGTTTTTCATTAAATCATTGCTTATGTATGCTTTTCAGAAATATATCGGGGATCGGCTTTATTCCAAAATAAAGGGCACCCCTTCCTAAGTGAACAGTAAAAAACCTGCTGCCCATTCAGGCAGCAGGTTTTTTACTATAGGTTATGATGCATTTTCTTTATCTTCCACTTTATACTCCTGCTCCCAGAACTCTGCATTTTTGATACCGAGTTTTTTCGAGTTGAAGACTGGATCAAGCCCCTGCTTCTTCTGTTCTTCGTAATCCTTCAACGCTTTAAGTGCCGGTTTGGCAAGGATGAGGATCGCGATCAGGTTCAGCCATACCATAAGTCCAAGTCCGATATCTCCCAACGCCCACGCAAGAGCCGCTTCTCTTACCGCTCCGTAGAAAGTGGCTCCAAGAAGGACTACCTTCAGAATCACCATGGCCGCCTTTGTATTCTTGCCTCTCAACAAATAAGCCACATTCGTCTCAGCCATGTAATAGTATGCCATGATCGTCGTAAAGGCAAAGAAGAATAAAGCGATTGCTACGAATGATGCTCCGAATCCAGGAATGACGGATTCAATGGCAGCCTGTGTATAGCCAGGACCCGCTTCGATACCATCCAAATTGTTTGCAAGCATCTTCCCGTCAGGACCTTCTGTATTGAATGAGCCCGTAAACAGGATCATGAATGCCGTTGCCGTACAAACAAGAAGGGTATCAATATAAACCGAAAATGCTTGAACCAAGCCTTGTTTCGCAGGATGGGAAACCTCTGCAGCAGCAGCAGCATGGGGTCCTGTACCCTGACCTGCTTCGTTGGAATAGATTCCGCGTTTCACTCCCCACGATACAGCCATACCGATGATACCGCCGAATACTGAATCTGTTCCGAAGGCACTTTTAAATATAAGGGCAAAAACAGCCGGTATTTCAGCAATATTCATACCGACGATGATAAGGGAAAGAAGAATATACGCAATGGCCATGAATGGCACCACGTAAGAAGCCACTCCCGCAATACGTTTGACTCCACCAAAAATGATGACCCCGATTAACACGACAAGACCGATACCCGTGACGGTTGTGCTAAGGCCAAATGCATTTTCAAGTCCTAATGCGATGGAGTTTGACTGAATCCCCGGCATCAAGATGCTCATTGCAAGTAATGTCGCAAATGAGAAAAGTACGGCATACCATTTCCAGCCGATTCCTTTTTCGATGTAGTATGCAGGTCCCCCACGGTATTCCCCGTCCTGCTTCACTTTATAAATCTGGGCAAGCGTCGATTCAATAAAGGCACTGCTGGCACCGATGAAGGCAATCGTCCACATCCAGAAAACCGCTCCCGGACCACCGAAGGCAATCGCCGTAGCTGTACCGGCGATATTCCCTGTACCGACACGTCCCGATAATGAAAGAGCCAAAGCCTGGAATGACGAAACCCCTGCACTGGAGCTTCCCCCCTTGAACATTTGAACTACCATATCTTTAATCAACCGGACCTGTAAAAACTTCGTTAAAATAGAAAATAGTAAGCCTACACCTAAACAAAAGTAAATCATGACAGGAGACCAAAGGATCCCTACCAGCTTGCCAACGAATTCTTCCACGGCGTTTCCCCCTTTTTCTTTTTAAAAATTTTCTAACTATTAAGAATTATATTTTATTTGACACAGGATAGACAATCTTTTTTTGTGACGATTTTTTCGCACACGTAGAAAAACCCTTATATGACAAGACTTTATACTTACAAAAAAATTTTGGGGCAATCTAAAAAAGGGGTGATAAAATGTCGAAAAGAAAACTTCTTGTACCTGAATCACGAGCTGCCATGGATCAGCTTAAAGCAAAAGTATCGGGTACCCGGGATCCAAACGAAGCCAAATATGAAGTTGCAAGGGAACAAGGCATTCCTCTTCAAAGGGGATACAATGGAAAATTGACGTCTGAACAGGCAGGAAAAGTCGGCGGGTCGATCGGCGGGAGTATGGTGAAGGAGCTTGTCAGGATGGCTCAGGAGAATCTGTCAAAAAAATGATATGAAAAAGCTGACATTCACACAGGATGTCAGCTTTGCTGGTTGTGGAGAAGTATTTCTTTCAAATGGTCAAGATCACTGTAGATCTCTTTTTCCAGCGAGCGGTTATAAAAGATCGAGGCAGGATGAAAGGTCGGGAAAATGGAGTACGTTTCTTCACTCAGTGTCCATTCATTGGTATCAAGATCTTTAAGCTTCCTCACTCTGGAATGGATCAACCGGCCATGGACGTCCGAAATGGTATATTTCCTTCCCAACAATCTTTGCAATCCTATATTCCCTAATGTGACAATCTGTTTCGGCTTCACATGCCCGAGCTCATAATCCAAAATCGGGGCATGGGCAAACTGTTCTTTAAGAGTCGGGGCCCTGTTATATTTCTTTTCGACCATTTCATTCTCCTTTGATTTCTTTTGAACCCTTTTGTAAGGTCTGCTTCTGACCGTGGAGGTGAAGTAGATATCATCCCTCGGGACCCCCAGATAATCAAAGAACCCATCCAGCACCTTTCCCGCTCTCCCGCTAAACGGTATCCCATTATGGATTTCCGTTTCCCCGGGGGCCTCCCCCACAATCATGATCGTGGGGGTCACCGGTCCCCTCCCATAAACGAATCCTTCACAGGCGTAGGGTTCCATCCGTTTCTTACATATTTCGATCAGTGTTTTTGGTATCATTCCCATCATCCTTCATCTCTTGTTATATCCGTTATTCCCGATGAGCATATGCTCTACACATTCCCATGTTTATTTCATCCTGAGAAAAGGAATAGTATGGGTAAATGAATCATTAAAGGAGATGGATTGTGTGTCACAAGCCGAACTGAAGCAACAAATACTGAAGGTTCTTGATGAAAGTAAAGTGGGTACGCTGGCGACTGTGAAGAAGAATAAGCCACATTCCCGCTATATGACGTTCTCACATGACGACCTGACTCTATATACCCCAACAAGCAGTGAAACGCATAAAACCGATGAAATCGAAGATAATCCCAATGTTCATATCCTCCTTGGGTATGAAGGAGAAGGATACGGAGACACCTTCGTGGAAATCGAAGGGCGCGCTTCGATAGAAGACTCCGCCCATTACAAAGAAAAACTTTGGAATGACCATATGAAAAGATGGTTTGAAGGTCCGGACGACCCGAATTATATCGTCCTGAAAATCCAGCCTGTTGCCATCCGCCTGATGAACGATGAAGAAGATTCACCGCAGTCGCTTGAATTATAAGTAAAACGATTCCTTGACATGTTATAAGATAAGTGGTATATTTAGTTATTGTAATCTTGTAACATACATTGAAACGATAGAGAAGATAATTCGTAATTCTATTCTGTTTTGATTTAACAACTTATTCACACTGGATCGGCTTCGGAGCCGTTAGGATGTAAGAGAGGTAGGGCTTACGTCGTTTAGGTATATCAAACGACTCAAGGAATTGCCCGCGGCTGTTTATTATCTGCAAACAACGTTCAAGATATAAATATATTACTTGTGATGTTGCAAGTTACAGAATTGCCTTTATCCGATTAAGGGCAATACAGAAGGGATCGCTAACGGGATGATTAGCCCCTTCAAAAGGAAAAACACCTCAAAAGTGCTGACTTTTGAGGTGTTTTTTTATGGTGCAGAGGAGCCACGGTCATGCGCACATGTTTATTCAAATCCTTATGTCCCCCATCAGCCACTTTCCTTCAACTGACTATGATACAACCCATGATAAAACCCCTTCTGCTTCAGCAGCTCATCATGAGATCCACGTTCGATGATCCTGCCTTGATCAAGGACGAGGATTTGATCAGCCTGCCGGATGGTGTTGAGGCGATGGGCCACCACTACGCTCGTTCGTCCCGTCATCAATCGCTTGAGGGCATCCTGTATCTTCAGCTCCGTAATCGTATCGATGCTGCTCGTGGCTTCATCGAGAATCAGGATGGACGGATTTGAGAGGATCGCCCTTGCAATGGACAATAGCTGCTTTTGCCCCTGGCTGATCCCGCTTCCATCAGCCCGTAACATGGTATCGTACCCGTTGGGCATCTTCTCGATGAAAGTATGGGCATTGGCAAGCCTTGCCGCATCCTTTACCTCATCATCGCTTGCTTCGAGCCTGCCGTAACGGATATTGTCTGCTATCGTCCCCTGGAACAGGAAGCTATCCTGCAGGACGAAGCCCATCTGCTGCCGAAGACTTTTCCTTTTAATCGTCTGGATGTTCAGGCCGTCGATCTCTATGCTTCCTTCATTCAGCTCATAAAACCGGGACAGGAGATTGGTGATCGTTGTTTTCCCCGCTCCCGTCGGTCCAACGAGGGCAACAGTCTCACCCGGCCGTATGGATAAGGATACATCCTCTAGCGTTTGCTCTCCTTTTTCATAGGAGAACGAAACATGCCGGAATTCGACCTTCCCTTCAACGGATTCGATATCGACGGCATCTTCCTCGTCCTTCGCTTCTTCCTCTTCATCTAAAATTTGAAACACCCTCTCGGCACCTGCAATCGCTGAGAGCAGCGTATTATACTGATTGGCTAACTCATTCAATGGACGCGTGAACTGCCTTGCATACTCAGCGAAGATGACGATGACACCGATTGTGATCATGCCGTTCAGGGCAAAAATGCCTCCCACTCCGGCAATGACGGCAAAGCTGAGATTGTTCAATACATTCATAAGCTTCGGGATGAATCCCGAATACGTATCCGCCCAATAGGCAGCCGTCTTCAAACGTTGATTCTTTTCGCCGAAATCCTTGATCGCCGTTTCTTCCCTGGAAAAGGTCTTGATGATGCTGTGACCTGAAATCGTTTCCTCAATGTACCCGTTCAACTCTCCGATATTCTGCTGATATTGTTTAAACAAACGCCCTGTCCGTTTTGTGATCCACTTCATGCCGAAAACCATGAGGGGGACAATGGTCAACGTAATGAGCGTGAGCAGAGGACTGAGCCAAAGCATGATGGAGATCGTTCCCACCAACGTAAGGACACTGGAAATGATCTGGATGAACGAGCTATTCAAGGTGGCACTCACATTATCGATATCATTGGTCACCCTGCTCATGAGCTCCCCATGCTTCCGTTTATCGAAGAAAGGGATGGAGAGTTGATGCAATTGGTGGAAAAGATCTTTGCGCAACCGGTAAACCGTGTCCTGTGCGACGCCGATCATCCAATAATTTTGGAACCATATGGACAGAGAATGCAGGATATACACCGCAACCAGGCCTATGATCAGTCCCACTAAACCCGATGTCTCCTTCGTGACGATATATTCATCAATCGCCTTCCCGACAAGAAACGGTCCCAGCAGCGCCGCTGCAGAACTGATGAACACCATAAGTATCACAAGATACAAAATCACTTTCATTTTGGAAAGATAGTTCCATAATCGGCGCAGCGTCCCTTTTGCATCTTTCGCTTTGTCGTTTTCCCCTAATTTCTTGCGCATATGTCTAGACATGATGGATTTCCCCCTCTCCGAATTGAGATTGATATATACGTTGATATAGGGAGGAATCTTCAAGCAGGGACTCATGGGTCCCCTCACCGATCAATACTCCGTCCTCTAGAAGCAGTATCGCATCGGATTCCATAGCGGTACTGACTTTTTGAGTGATGATCATGGTTGTGCACTCATATTGCTTCAAAGCCTGAAGGAGTCTCGATTCTGTTTTCAAATCCAGCGCACTTGTACTGTCGTCCAGCAATAGGATCTTTGGTTTCCGGATCAGGGCCCTTGCAATGGAGAGCCGCTGTTTCTGACCTCCCGAAAGATTGACCCCTTTTTGACCCAGGACCGTATCGTATCCGTTGGAAAGATTCAGGATGGTTTCATGTATTTGGGCATCCTTCGCGGCCTGAATCATCTCTTCCCTTGTCGCATCTTCCTTCCCCCATAGGAGGTTTTCAGAAACGGATCCGGAAAACAGGATTACTTCCTGGGGGACGTATCCGATATTCTTTCTGATCTCACTCAAGGAAATGGAGCGGATGGATTGCCCATCCAATTCAATCGTTCCCTCCGTTGCATCGTATAGACGGGGTATGAGCTGAAACAGGGAGGACTTCCCCGCTCCCGTAGCCCCCAATATGGAAACGGTTTGGCCCGCCCCCACCTTAAAGGAAACATCTTGAAGCACATATCCCCGGGTAGAGGGGTATTGAAACGAAACATCATTAAATGTTATCTCTCCATCCGCTACTTTGTTCTTTTGATTTACTTCTTCATCTTTTAAATCAATCTCCGTTTCAAGCACTTCCTGTACCCGATCAGCTGAAGCCCTTGCCCTTGAGAAGCTCGTGATGATAAATGAGAAAATGGAGAAAACAGAAGAAATCCTCGTGACATATGTAACGATCGCTACCACTTCCCCTACCTTCGCTCCACCCGAGGCAACATCTATACTTCCGAACCACAAAACGGATAGGAGGGCCAGGTTCATCACGAGCATCAGAAGGGGCATGATGATTTCCATAAAACGAAGAGCCCGGACAGTCCGATCCTTCAAATCTTCATTCGCACCATGAAATCGGCTTTCTTCATACCTGCCTCTGGTATACGCTTTAATCTGCCTCATACCGGAGAGGTTTTCCTTCATGACTTCGTTTACTCTGTCGAGACGGGATTGAACTTTTTCAAAAAGGCTCCATCCACGTTTCAACACCCATAACAGGAACAGCCACAAAACCGGGATCACGATTAATAATATCAGGGCAAGACGAACATTTACGATAAGGGCCATGATGGTTGATCCGACAACAAGCAGCGGGGCTCTCAGCATAATGCGCAAACTCATGAAGATCGTGTTTTGCAGCTGCCTTACATCATTGGTCATCCTCGTGATCAGGGAAGAAGCCGGGAGTTTGTGAAAACTCGCAAAAGAAAACGACTGTACCTTCTTATACAGGCTTTCCCTGACATCATAACCAAATCCCTGACTCGTGTGAGCAGCGAAAAATGAATTCGTCACGCCTGAAATGAAAGCGACCAGGGACATCCCCACCATGATGAACCCCCATTTCAGAACGACGTCCAAATCTTTATTCAGTATGCCTTCATCGATGATCCGCGCCATAAACAACGGATTCAATAGTTCAACTGTGAGCTCTACCAGCATTAAACTCCAGGCAACCGCCATGGCAGCACGGTAAGGCTTTAAAAAATGTATCACCTTCAAATGAACACCCCTCTGACAAAAAGCTTCCATTATGTTTATATGTATCATCATATCGTTTTTTTATGCCGTGCGGTAGTTGGAAGTGTTCCGCTTGTCTCCTCCTCCACCAGGACGATTAACCATGCCCAGGCCTCTGTCATATACTGACGGAGACATTTAGTTGAGAGATAAGGAGCTGACGTGATGGAAATCCAAATGTCTACTTTAACCGATCCCTATTTGTATCAAGCATTGCTGAGTATGATGAATGAACCCCTCGTCGTACAGACGAGTGAAGGCTCTGTACGGGGTAAGCTTGTAAGTATCTTACCTGACCATATTGTCATTGACGTGAGCGGAACGCCATTCTATATTCGAGTTCAACAGATCGTATGGTTCTTCCCCGGTTCTTAAAGAGGCTGGCCGATAGAAACCAAAAAGGAGGATGACCCATGTTTAAACGAATGAATAAGCTGCTCATCGAACTCCCCATCCCTGAACACGGTGATAAGAATGCGGCAGCTGCCGTTCAGGAATTACTCGGTGGAAAATTCGGGGAAATGTCTACGTTAAACAACTATATGTTTCAGTCCTTTAATTTCCGTCAGAAAAAGAAGCTCAAACCCTTTTATGATATTGTTGCAAGTATAACGGCAGAAGAGTTCGGTCATGTTGAACTGGTCACGAATACGATCAATCTTCTGTCTGTCGGAAACACCTTCCCGGGTGACCCTAATATCGCACCTCTCCAAAATGGGCTCGATGCCAGAAATACGTATCAGTACATCGCCACAGCCCAAACGGCATTGGCGGGCGACTCCATGGGAAGGGCATGGACGGGGGATAATGTGTTCAGCTCCGGGAATCTGGTATTGGATCTGCTCCATAATTTTTTCCTGGAAGTGGGAGCGAGAACCCATAAAATGCGGGTGTATGAAATGACAGACCATCCTACAGCAAGAGAAATGATCGGGTACTTACTCGTACGGGGCGGCACACATGTATTGGCGTACGCAAAGGCTCTTGAAATTGCAACAGGTGTCGATCTGACCAAGATGCTTCCGATCCCCGACCTTGATAATTCCAAATTTGACACAGCGGTGAAATTCGAAGAAAAAGGGATTAATAACGTTCTATATACATGGAGTGACAACGACTACAAGGACATCGCACAAATCTGGAAGGGAACGAACCCTGAAAACGGGCAGCCACTAAGGGTTATCGAAGGCACACCTGTAGGAGCCCCGATTCCTAACCTGGATGACCTGCCGGAAGAATTTGCTCCTGGTATTTCAAAGGATGATTATGAGCTGATTGCGAAGAGGTTGTTGAGGAACTTATAAAGCTGATTGCTCATCATCAACAAGGATAATAAAAAAAGAAACCACATGGCCCCATAAGGACCATGTGGTGTTTTACTATTATTGATTAAACGGCGGGGTATCGGTTCCGCCATTATGAGGTCTATTCTTTTCTTCCTCGATTTTCCTATCCAGTTTAGAAAGATATTTTTGAGCAAAGTCCTTTCCACCCAGACCAAAGGCTAAACCGAAGGCGAGTGCCAATCCACCCAGAATGAGCATGAACGCAATATTAACGATGGAATCAGCCACTTTTAATTGATCCAGTGCCATAAAGAAGCTTAGGGCAATGATTGCATATTTAGTAATAGTCGAAAGAACTCGGAAGTTATCACTCAATACGTTTGATATGATGCTCTTGACCAAGTTACCTAAGTATAAGCCTGCCCCAAGAATCACGATGGCTGCTAATACATGTGGCACATATGCAAGGACACCCGTCGCCAGAGCGACCAGGAATTCCAATCGCACAATTTCCAGGGCTTCTACTACAAATAGGAAAACAATGATGATCTGAACGATTCTACCTACAAGTCCTGATAGATTCATATAGGAAGTACCCGTTGGTTCATACGGATTCTTATTGACGTTCATACGTCCAATACCCATATTACGTAATAGAGAATTGAATCCTACCCGGTTCAATAGACGTGCAACCATGGCTCCAACCCATTTACCAACCCAGATCCCTGCAAGAATGAGCAGAATCGCAATCGCAATATTCGGAAGCATCATAAGGACCTGATTCAGCATGTTAATCGCCGGTTCTGATATCCCGCGAATGTCCAGCTGATCCAATGCAGAAATGGTAACCGGAATCATAATGAGCACGAATACAATCGTACCAATGACCGATGAAACTGTTGTGCCTTGAAAGAGCTTGCCAATGCCGAATCGTTCAGCGACTCTCTCTGTTCCAATCGCCTGCAAAAAGTTCGTGACAATATCCCGGACGATTTTGGCTACAAACCAGCCAACAAGGAGAATGATAACTGCGGCAAACAGTTTAGGAATAAACCCTAGGAAGTTTTGGAGCATTTCCGTGAAAGGCCCTGAAACCCCTGTGATATTAAGAGCTGCTAATACTCCCGGTAAGAATATGAGAAGCACGAGATAGAATACAATTCTAGCAGCTGTATAGACATATCGATGTACATCCTTTTCATCTTTTGCTAATTTAGATTTTACCAGCGTGCTTTTTACTGCAGGTCTTGTACCCAGTTTCTCAATCAATACCTTCAGTACAGAAGCAACTATCCATGCAAATAATAGAATAAGTGCCGCTTTTAATACATTTGGAATCGCTGCCGCCATCGTATTCAACATACCGACTAACGGTGAAGCAATGAAGTTCAAGTCAAGCATATTGAAGAAGGCAATAAACACGAACACAAGCAGAATGAAGTACACTATTTTACTAATGACTTTCTCCGATGTCCATTTCCGTTCCTCGTTCCTGTCGCCAAAATAAAGATGATCATCAATCTTTACTCTCTTCAAAATTCCGTAAACGGCTTTTTCAACAGCCTTTGCTATGATCCACCCGATCAATAACACTAATAGAGCTATTAACAGATCAGGAAGCTTCCCTAAGTACCCGTACCATTCTTGCGTTATATCATTGTTCATTCGATGTTCTCCCTTCAATTATGGAAATTGTATATTGCTAATACTTAACTACCCATAGAATTCTTTTCAAAACCTGACAAAAAAAGATAGTCTAAATGATCCAGCAGGGTGTCTTAAGTTATAGGAGGGCAAGCTGTTGATCGGGAGAGGAGGTTTATCACAGCAAAAAAAATAGACCTCACAAAAGTAAGGTCCGTCCCTCTATCTCATTCGTCTTGCGCTGGCGTTCAGGCGTGCGTTCCGGATGACCTGGTTGATGACTTCAGAGAATATGAGCCCGATGGCGATGGAGCCTGAGATCATGAAGGCTTTGGCTGCCAGGTTGATGGCGGCATTGTAATCGTTTTGAACGAAGTTTCTCATGGCATCGTACGCAAGCCCCCCGGGTACGAGAGGGATGATCCCGGCTACAGAGAAGATGATGACCGGGGTTTTGTACATTTTCGCAAACACCTGACTGACCACAGCCACGACAAACGAGGCAAGTAACGTGGCAAGGACGGTATCGGCTTCATTTAAACTCATGAGTATGTAAATGATCCAGCCCAGCATTCCGACAATTCCGCATTTGAAAAGGGACTGCTTTGGAGCATTGAAAATGATTCCGAATGCAGCGGCGGAAATGAAGCTGGTCACTAATTGTTCGATGATGAGCATTCCCTTTCCCCCAATCGATTGAATGATAAATACTTTACGTTAATGTAAACACGACCGCAATGCCCGTCCCAATGGCAAATGCCGTTAGAAAGGCTTCCGCGCCCTTTGACAGACCCGAAACCAAGTGCCCCGCCATCAAGTCCCGGACGGCATTGGTGATCAGGAGACCGGGAACCAGGGGCATCACGGATCCAATGATGATCTTGTCCAATTCATGACCGATACCAAGCTGGACAAATCCATAGGACACCATGCCGATGATGAAGGAAGCCAGAAACTCTGCGAAGAACTTGATCGGAACGAGACGATGTAAATAAATCAGGCTCGTAAACCCGACGCCGCCTGTGATCAGAGCCGGTATGAAGTCATTCCATATCCCCTGGAACATAATGAGAAAACATCCACTGGCAATCGCAGCGGCCACCACTTGAATCAGAAAAGAATACGATAAATCGGACTGATCCAGCTTCTCAAGGGCATTGTATGCTTCTTCAAGGGTCAGATGCCCTTTACTGATCTGTCTTGAAATACTGTTCACGAGGGTGACTTTCTCAAGATCCGTTGACCTTTCATTTATTCTGATCAGCTTTGTTTTCGTTGGTTCAGAGGTTTCAATCGAGAAGATGATCCCCGTAGGAGTCACGTAGCTGTGGGATTCCGATATCCCATAAGAAGCGGCGATTCGCATCATCGTATCCTCGACTCGATACGTCTCCGCACCGCTTTGCAGCATAATCTTACCCGCCAGCAGGCTGACCTCCATAATGTCGTATCTTCTTATCATTTTTGCTTCCATACGATCTCTCCACACGTGCTATTTTTTGAATAGGTCTAGTGTATAGGAAAGCAGTGGTGTAAGCAATGAGGAAAGGGATGATTTTACGTAGATTTAATCTAAGGAACCCAGCTCCTTATCTTCTGAGTATAAACCTCTTTTCCCCTTCCTTTTAAAAATCATATACAGTACCGTAACCATCATAAATCCAATAAAGACTGCCACTTGATAGTCTTCGATCACTTCAAGGATTACTTCTTTTTTCCCATCATATAACTTTCCTATACTCAACAAAAGGAAAGTGGACGGGGCAATACCAAGCATGGTGAGAAGGGAATATACCTTCACATTCATTTTCGCCATTCCTGCAAGAAAGGGGATGACATTCCCTAAATGAAGTGGACTTCCAATCGCCACGCTCCATATCCCGTAACGATTGAACTTTTCCCTGGCAGCTTTAAGCTTCTCGAGCTTCCCGGGTTTGAGCTTCTCTTCCATCTTATCTCCCAGCTTTAAACAGATGTAGTAAGGAATATAGCTTCCGGCCGTATAAAGAAGGCTTCCCACTAATGAAATGATACCTATCTCCATCCACGTCAAATCTAAGATGAATCCCATGGTTACGATAAAAAATGTACCAACAAAAGGAAAAGCACTTCCTTCAATCAATAGAGAAAACAATACACCCCAAATCCCCCACTGTTCTGCTATATTCAAGATCCATTCTGACATCCCACTCACTCCTGCATATTATCGTATCATCAGTATAAAAAAGATCTTGAAACTCCAACAGAAGCCCCGGAAGTAATTCCCTCTAAGACTTGGGGTGTAGTGACAGAAAAAAAGACCGGCCATGAATAAGACCGGTCCAAATAATCTTATGATGCCCTTCGGTTGATTCCCTGCCGGAGCGTCCCTGCTTTGATGAGTCTTGGTGCCATCGTGATGATGAACCCCATTACAACGGAACACAAAAAAGCCGAGCCAAGCATCGTGATTCCATTTGTGATAAAAGAGAAGAGCAATGGGGACATATCATCCGGTGCATATTCGGCAAAGAACACAAACCCGGCGATGAAGTGCCAGAAATAGCGGGCGAGGCTTCCTACAAATGTGGCGACCACTACCCATAGAATCGTTTTGAACTGTCGGCTGCTCCCTAATGCAGCTTGTATCCTCCCGGCAAAAATTCCGGCGAAACCGATAAAAGCAAAGGCGATGAAGTACTCAATCACCATTTGGACCGGCGTGACAATCCAGGCGTCCCCGAGGGCAATCTGGAGGATCCCCCATACAAAGCCCCCTATCAGTCCCGCTCTCCACCCTCTTCGATAGGATAATAGAAAGATCGGGACCATCGCTATTGAAATAGAGATACTTGGTGACAGTTTAATAGAAGGCAGCATATCAAGGATGACAGCGAAGGCTGCCATCAATGAGGCTTCCAGCAAAACGACAAGTCGAGCATTTTTCATAAAAAAATCCCCCTTAGGTAATCAAACGAAACCATAAGGAGGGTGAATGCATCTATCGAAATAAGCACAAAAAGGCTTATCTTCCACATCCCTACGCTAGTCCTAACTAACAGGTTCAGAGGGTCAGAACAGTTTGTTCACTCTCAGCTTTCGCTCCCCTTGTGGTAACGTTTATAAAGTTTGTTATGATTTATTATACATGAAGATGGCTATTTTAAAAGTGCGAAATGTTTTTTCTTAAGGTGTCTCACTCAGAGGGTCATGAAGGATGATGACAGGCATTGACTTAGGGGTGACCATGAATCCATAGACTTTTCCGTCCTTGTCCTTATATGCTACAGAGTAATCTCCAAACTGGGGTGAGAATTCAACGTTTTGGTATTCAAGGTCAAGATCCTGGTACTTCAGGCTCACATACAGGTTAGTGGCGATTCTTGCCGTCAGGTGCTGGACACTGGAAATCCGGTTGGCTACTATTATGAGGATGATGGCTATACCAAGTAACATGACTTTCTTTGTACTGGACAATCTGATCATTCATCTAGCCCCCTTTTATTTCTTCATAACTACTATACTCTTATACTTTCTATTATATACCTATTCACCGATGCATGACAAAAGAGCTACTCTAATGGCATGTGTCAAAATACCCATTTTCAGCAGCTCTTTTTTGCCTATTGAATTCAGTTCACTGTCAACTACTGGATAGGTATAAACCCTACGCTCCAATAGCCGTCCTCATCCTTTATCATTTGAAATCCCATTAAGCCTTCTCCACCGTTATCATACTTTATATATCCACCAATATCGCTTGTTTGAATGAATTCACCGTTTTCAATTCCTTTGAAGGTATTGAGGATATTTTCCTTTGTTCCCCTGTCCTCTTGTGGAATCTTCTCATCTTCTTCCTTTGTCCAGCGTATATAATCCGGTCTGTCCGTGTACATTTCATAAACTAGGTCGTGGCGTTCGTCCAACGATGCCTGAACATAAACCTTCACTATGCTGAGTGGTGATAGCCCGTGCAAATGTTCTTCCATTGGATCTTCGGAAAACTTCCGGTAGGCCTCCTCTTCTTCTGGGGTCAAAGAGAAATTCCACTCATTGCTCTCTTTCTCTACTTCACTAAATGAGAATGGCATCACCACACTGAACTTCCACCCGTTATCATAAATCAGCCTGAAGCTTTGGACATTCACTTCCTGGGAACCTCCTGAAATAGGAACCTCATAGGTCACATCGCTCATTGTTTCGGAAGTTCTTACTTTGATTGCAGTCGTACCGGTCCAAAGATCGTTTGTTTCATAAAATACATCGGGCTGGGCCAGTTTTCCTTTGTAAACGATAAAGGGGTGATCCGCAATCAGCTGTCGAGCCGCATCAGGCGTAAAGCTTTCTGCCAGATAATGAACCACTTTATCTTTCGAGTCGAATTCTGTACTCATATACCGGTAAGGCTCGCCTTTATAATCGAAGCTTTCACCAGTCCCCTCATCGTTAAGGATGTTATCATATCGTGTGAACGCTTCTCCAATCAGTTTGTCGGCTGTGGGTTCATCCAGCTCAGTCGGTTCCTGCGACGTTGACTCTACCTGTTTTATGGTGTCTTGCTCCTGTGAAGCATTTTGACCGTCCATTTCAGTTCCAATCAGCTCGATGGTCAACAATATACCAGCCAATATGAAGGCCGCAGCCAGTATATTCGGAACTAAACTCCTCATTTTGCCCCTACTCTTTTTTTGATCACCCATTTCTTCAAATAGTCTGTTTTTCAACTGTCTCTTAAACTCTTTTCGCGGAGTAAGGTCTGGTCGTTTTTTCAAGGATTGTAGTAAGTCATCATCGAATTTTTCGTTCATTTACCAGCACCGCCTCTTCATTGGAATTCACTAATGATTTTTTTAATAGCTTCATCGCTCTGTGATAGTCCACTTTTACCTTTGAAGGCTTCCAATCGAGGATTTCAGCTGTTTCTTTAACCGAGTATTCTCTTAATCCCCTTAATATGACGACATTTCGATAATCAGGCTTCAACTTTGAAAGGGCAGCTTGCACCAGTTCCCACTCTTCATTCTTTTCCATCTCCTCTTCCGGTATGCCCTCCTCACTTTTCCCTAAATTCAAGATGACGTCCGGGAGAAGGGAGATAAGCTTTCTCTTTCGATAATGATCGATGGCCGTGCGTTTCGCTATGGATATGATCCATGTTTTCTGAGAGGATTGATGTTTGAAGCTGTGATAACTCTTGAACACTCTCATAAATGTATCTTGAGTCAGATCCTCTGCTTCGGATGAATTATTTGTAAAATATAATAAGTACTGATATACGTCATGAAAAAATGTTTCATAAAGCTCTTCCAATCGGTCTTGATCCTCATTCAAAGCCATCCCCCCTTTACTGTATCTATTAGTCGTCGCAAGGTCTGAAATGGTTTCAATCCCTTTGAAAAAAATCACTCATAAGAAAAAAGAGCCGTTTTGATCACAGCTCTTCGTTTAGATGATTTTACCATATTTTTATGATCCCTAAACGACCGTTTAGCCCGTTTAAGCTTGTCAGGTAAGCCCTTTTCACGTTTAATCAAACGTTTGTTTAGTTGTCTAACATCTTCGTGAGACGGCTAATTTGACTGTGCAGCTCGTCGATTGGAACGAAACGTGCCTTTCTGAACATTTCTTTCCCATCAACGAAAACGATGATGACCGGCACTGTGAAGATGGAGAATTCACCAGCGATTTCCGGGATTTCTTCTGCATCGGCATGGATGGATATGACAGATTTGAATTTCTCCAGCACCCCCTTCACCTGTGGCAGGAGTGCGTGACAAACGGAGCAATCAGGTCTTGATATGTATAGTAATACGAGCTTTTCGCTTTTCAGCACGGCATGGATTGCTTCTAATGAATGCATGACTTCCATGTTACGGACTCCTTTCATTTTGGACCTTATACTATGTATACCCGATTCCCGAAGGAAATACTTGCATGTGACATCACCCTGATTCGGCCTCAAAAACATACACCTTGCCGTTGGATGGCCTCCTGAACGATGGTCCGGTGAATCCCCGTCTCAGCAATTCTTTCCTCATAAACATCATGATTCCACCATGACCGACAATGAGCACATCTGTCCCTTCACGAATGGACTTATCGATCACACCCTTGATTCTTTCCTCGACTTCGCTCTTACTTTCCGGCTGTGAACGATGATTAAACCACCAGGCAATCCTGATGAATGTTAAATGCAGAAAAAGCGGAAGCTTCCTTTTAGATCGAAATAATGGAGATAGTCGGATTTCCCTCAGTTCCTCTAAAAATTCGATCTCCCCTTCATAAACGGTTTCAGCTGTTATCCGAGCCCTTGATAAGTCGCTGGAATAACATCTTTTCCAGTCGATCCCTCTAAGATCCACTTCATTTCCTTCTACCTCTGACGCATCATATTCTTCCACCCACTTCATCAACTCATCACTTGTTACTAATGAAGCAGGATAACCCCTTTTCACTTTAAAATGCCTGATAAGACCAATCTTCATACAGATTCCCTCCCCCCCTTCCATTATACTAGTTTTTGGAAGAAAAAAAGCATGCGCTATAGGGACGCATGCTTACTCTTATCCATTACCCAAGGGATACATCCAGAATCATCATCACGACGAACCCGAGCATTAGCCCCAATGTAGCCAAATCTGTACTACCGGAAGACTGGGATTCCGGAATGAGCTCTTCCACCACGACGAATATCATCGCTCCTGCTGCGAAAGCCAGTGCATAGGGCAGCAGCGGTTGCACCATGAGGACGGCAGCTGCCCCGATGACGGCAGCAATCGGTTCTACAATCGCCGAAAGCTGACCGTAATGGAATGATTTCAAACGGGACATCCCATCTCCCCTGAGCGGGATGGAAAGAGCGGCCCCTTCAGGCATGTTCTGGATCCCGATTCCAATGGCAAGGCCGATGGCTCCCACCAATGTTGCATCTCCAAGCCCGAGTGAGGCTGCACCAAAGGCTACCCCGATAGCGAGGCCTTCCGGAATATTATGGAGCGTGATCGCGAGAAACAATAGCGTTGATTTCTTGAATTTGGTTGGAGGTCCTTCAGCGTTTTCCGATTCGTTCCCCAAGTGTAAGTGTGGGACGACAAAGTCTAAAAGTCTAATAAAAATGCCACCGAGTAAAAAGCCAATGGCAGGGGCAAGCCACGGTATCTGACCATTTTGCTCACTGAACTCTATCGAAGGTGCAAGCAGCGACCAGAACGATGCAGCAATCATGACACCTGCAGCAAACCCGAGCATCATATTCAGCGTATGCTTTTCAATTTTGGTGAAGAAAAAAACCGTGGCTGCTCCATGCGCAGTCAACCCCCACGTCACCAGGCCACCGAACAGTGCCTGCATCGTTGGATTGAATCCACTTAACCAATCTATAAACATACGAACCACTCTCCTCCGATCACACATTTAGAATACTACCATTTTGCATCAAGGAAACTTTCTTTGTCAAAGGAAATGTCATACGACCTGTTTACCATGGGTCATCATTTTTCTATTTATATGTCAATCCCTTTAAATTGTGTTTGTATCATTTATCCTTCCGAATTTCTATACATGGTATGCACCTGGACCCTGAACAAAAGAAGGCTCTGTGCACCCCCTTAAAAAAATATTTTCATTACCCCCTTCCCAAACTGGCAGAACTTGTTATATACTTTAACTGTATTAAGACACGTAGTACACTACACACAGTCGGGAGGGTGGATATGTTTGAGCTTGATTTAAGAAGTCGTAAGCCCATTTATGAGCAATTAGTCGAAAAGCTAAAAGAGTTGATCATCAATGAAGTGCTTAAGCCTGACGAACAATTGCCTTCCGTTCGTGCTCTGGCACAGCAATTGACCATAAATCCAAACACAATCCAAAAAGCATACAGGGAGCTCGAAACTCAAAGGTTCATTTATTCTGTGAAAGGACGGGGTAGCTTTGTTAATCCTTCAAGTCACATTCAAAACGCGGAGAAAATCATGAAAGTAAAAGAAGAATTGTCGAAACTTTTGTCTGAAGCCCTCTACCTGGGGATTACAACAGACGATTTAAAACAGATGATTGTGGAAATCGAGGCGACGCTTGGAGGGAATCAAACTGATGATAGAGATTAAAGAAGTTAGAAAGGCCTTTGAAGGCACGGAAATCATTCATGATATTTCCTTCACTGTTCAAAAGGGTTCGATTTACGGCCTTCTCGGATCGAATGGTGCAGGAAAGACCACATTATTGAAGACCATTGCCGGAGTGATGAAGCCTGAAAGCGGTGAAGTTCTGGTAAACACCAGGCCCGTCTACGAAAATATAGCGACTAAAGAAACATTGTTTTTCATTCCGGATCAACCCTTTTTCTTTGCCCACTATTCATTGGCGCAAATGGCCCGTTTTTATCAGAACACCTATAGCCGATGGGATGAAAAACAATATGAATCGTTAAGCAGCTTATTCGGGATCGATCCCCATAAAAATCTTCATAAGTTTTCAAAAGGCGTCCAGCGGCAGGCGGCTTTCATCCTGGCCCTGGCCACTCAACCCGATGTACTGATCCTAGATGAGCCGATGGACGGCCTTGACCCCGTTGTCAGGAAGAAAGTCAAAAGCGTGCTGATATCAGAAGTAGCCAACCGGGACATGACCATCATCATCTCTTCTCACAACCTGCGGGAAGTGGAGGATATTTGTGATCACATCGGGATCTTGCATCAAGGAAGATTTTTACTGGAGAAGGACCTCGATGATTTAAAGTCAGGCATTCACAAAGTGCAGCTGGCATTCAAGGGGGAGATTCCCGGGAAGCTCTTTCATGATCTCGACCTCATGCACAGAGAAACCCGTGGAAGCGTGTCTCTCTGTATCGTAAGAGGTGACGAACAGCAGGTGAGGAATATGATTCAGCCTTACCATCCTGTCATTTTCGATCTGCTGCCTTTGACTCTTGAAGAAATCTTTGTTTATGAAATGGAGGACGTCGGATATGCCATCCAAAACATCATGGATCAATAAAGAAATCATCACACTAAGCCTCCGGAATGTTGGATGGGTAGGCATTGTTTATTTCATCGGACTTCTCTTTTCTTTACCCGTCGACATCATCGGTCAATTATCCAAGGATAACCAAGCTTATCCGATCGCGATTTACGACAATCTCTTTAAAATGCAGTACCCGATTCAAATGGGATTGATGCTGTTCATTCCGGTCATTCTCTCCTTGTTCCTGTTCCGTTATCTGCATGTGAAACAAGCCGGCGACTTCATGCACAGCCTCCCGATTACACGCAGTAAATTATTTTTCTGTTTTACCGGGGCAGGTTTCGGGATTCTCATCATTCCCATCTTGCTGAATACAGTGATTTTACTTTCCCTTTATTCGCTCACGGATCTACAACAATTCATTGAGATTCAAGACATCTTTGTCTGGTGCGGCATTACGGTGCTCGTGAACCTGCTTCTGTTCACCGCTTCCACACTCGTTGCGATGATAACGGGACTGACCGCTGTGCAAGGGGCGCTGACCTATATCCTGCTCTTGTTGCCGGCAGGAATGTTCATGCTCGTATGCTACAGTTCAAAAAATCTATTATACGGATTTCCCGAGGACTATTTCTTCAATGTTCAAATCGAGGAATACTCCCCGCTCATCAAGACGGTCTACCTTGAGAATAAACTATTTACCGTTACGGACGTGTGGCTGTTCATCCTCATCACTCTCGTATTCTATGGATTATCATACTTTTTATACAAAACGAGAAAAGTGGAGGTGGCCTCACAGGCCATTGTGTACCCTATCTTAAGGCCCCTGTTTAAATATGGTGTCGCCTTCTGTTTCATGTTATTCGGAGGGATGTACTTCAATGAAATATACCAGAATAACGGCTGGACGATATTCGGGTACCTCATTGGTTCTCTCATCGGCTACTACCTGGGTGAGATGGTCCTGCAAAAGCATTGGAGAGTGTTCCGCCATTGGAAGGGCTATGCGGGATTTGCCCTGATCGTTGTTCTCCTTGGTCTATTCATTCAGTTGGACCTGTTTCATTATGAAGACAAGGTGCCCGCTTTGGCAGATGTAGAAAAAGTCCATGTCAGTCAGAGCTATTATTCCCTGACGGACAATCCCGACAATCTGATTAAAGATCCCTATATGAGTGACCCGCAAGCGATCGAAGCCGTCCTGAACCTCCATGGGGCAATCGTGGAACAAGAGCCTCACAATACGTTGTCAGGTGAGAAACATGAGCAGATTTTCCTCTATTACAAGATGAAGGACGGAAGCAAGATTGTGAGAAATTACGTCATCAATATAGAAAAATTCCAATCTCCATATGCCTCTCTTTATGAAATGAAGAATTATAAAGAAAAAACAGAACAAATTTATGGTGTGGATTCAAGCAAGGTGGATAAACTCACTGTTTATCCAGAGATGGGGAACAAACCCGGGATCTCCATATCCGACCCCGGGGAAATCAAGGAAGCCGTCGCTATTTTAAAAGAAGATACGTATCACGAATCATTTGAAGACCGGGATAGAGTGAACCTTTATAACGTCGAGCTCCTTTTATCCAATGACCAGTGGGCTCATGCCGGTGTGAAAAAGACCGATAAGAAATTCATAGCCTGGCTTCAGGATAAAGGATACTTAGAAAATCTTAAAATGACGTCATCTGATATCCAGTGGATGTACGTGGCGAAACAAACCGATCTCAATGATCCTTTCTCTCAACCTGCAGAACAGTCAATACGGGAGTTAAAGGAAGAAAACAAAGGTATCGAAGTGAAGGATGCGTCCCGGATGGAATCCATCATGGATCGGCTCGTTTATGATCAAGAGAATAGTGAATACACCGTGTTCATCAAGTATAAAGACAACGGATCCATCACTCTGGGGTTACAGAAAGAAGATGCACCTTCCTTTTTGAAAACAAAATGGAATGATTGATAATGGAAAGTCGGGGTGACTATATGGACATAATGGAACCTTATACATCTCCTCTCACGTTCGAGGAGATGTATGAACAATTTCATAAGTTGATTTATCATATTGCTTACAATATAACGAAAGACGTTCATTTATCTCAGGATATCGTCCAGGAGACGTTCCTGAAAGCTTATTTAAAAATCGAGACTTTATTGGATGGGGCAAAAGTCAAATCCTGGCTCACTTCAATCGCAAGATGTACGGCCATCGACTTCATCCGCAAACGATCTAAACGCCATGAAATTTGCTTTGAAGACCATGAGGAGCTTCATCCGATTCAGGATGATCAGTCTCTGGAAGTGGAAATCGAAGCCCGCTTCCTCAAAAGCAGCATACAGGATCACATCAAGATCCTTCCCGAGACCCAGCAGGAAGTCATGGCACTGAAAGTCACGGAAGACATGAGTGACAGTGAGATTGCCCGCAAGCTGAATCTGCCTCCTTCCACGGTCAAAACCCGATTTCACCGGGCGAGGAAGCAGTTGTATTCGATTGTCTATTCAAAGGAATCTGCATAAGAAAAGGAGCCTCGATGAGAAGGCTCCTTTTTTGAATACTAAAGATTATCCAATAAGACTAAAAGATGTATTTCATGTATTAGTTTAGTAGCATTTTCAACCTTAATCATTGACAGCCTTCCCAATAGGTTTCAGAATAGAAGAATAAGCCAATTTCAAAGGGAGAGTTTATGGATACACATTCGCCTCATTTATATGAATACTTAGTGGATCACGCCTCAGAATTTACAGAAGACTGGCTCCAATTCCAGAATGTTAAAACGGGATCACACTATTCTCTTGATTCTCCGCCTGATATTCTGAACAAAATCAAAGAACAAAATTCCAACTACGTGAAGATCATTGCAAAGTGTCTGCTCCTTTCGAATGAACAGTCAAAGGAATTGATTTATAACTGGACGAAGGAAACGGCCATGGATCGCAGTAAATCCAGCACGACCCTGGATGAAGTCGTACGTAATTCAGGTGTTTTCAGAAGAGTGTATTGGACATATGTTGAAAAGTTCGTCGAAGAACAATCCGAATTGAACATTCAATTGAAAGAGGTATTTGAGTGGGAACGCAAGATTAACTTCGCCTTGGACTATGTGCTGGAAACGTTCACTTCGACATTCCTTGCAATCTTAATGAATAGGCTACAGGCTCAGTCCACACTGATCCAAGAATTGAGTACCCCTGTTATTTCTTTAACGTCTGAAGTGGGACTTCTGCCTATCATTGGGGATATCGATACAGGCCGGGCACGCACGATCGTGGAATCAACACTTCAGCAAAGTGCCGATGCCCATTTGTCCATGCTGATCATTGACTTATCGGGGGTGGTGTTGGTGGACACCATGGTGGCCCAGCAAATCTTCCGTCTCATCGACGCCCTGAATCTATTGGGCGTAAAATCCGTCATCACCGGGATCCGCCCAGAAGTCGCCCAGACAGCCATCCACCTTGGGCTGGATTTTTCCACCATCCATACGGAAAATTCCCTTGAACGGATCATTGCCGATGTCATTCAGGAAAACAGCAACTTTTTGCCAATCAAGATCAATTGAATAAAAAAAGACTGATGCATGGAGGGGCACACCCTTCAATGTATCAGTCTTTTTATTTTAAGAATAAAGATGTGAAGCGTTGTAAGCTGCTTTCACCATGTACTCGTGCTGAAGGAGCTTCACTTCGAACAGGGTAATCGGATCGAAATATCGTTCAGGATGGGCTTTCATCTTCTTCAATGATTCCTGATCGGCTGCAATGTCCGTTTCCGTATCTTTGATTGTTACGTCCATTTGCTTGAACGGCTCCGCAAAGAAGGAATGAACATCCTGCTCCAGAGACTTCTCAAACAAATCAAATTGAAGGAAGAATTTATGGACAACGGATTCCGTGATATCCCGATAGTCTTCGTTCTCTAAATAGCGCTTGTACTGATTGTACAATAACGACTTATTCTGAGGCAGTACCCCGAGAATCTTACCGGCACTCTTCAAGAGGAATTGAGCCGGTTTGAATCGCAAAAGGATGTTCTCTTTATCGATCTGTGCCCTCGTCCCCATTCTGCCCACGTCCCGGCGCCAATCATCCAGCACTTGAAAGTCACATTCCAAGACGACTTTATCTTTACCAAAGAGACCGTTAAAGGTTTCACTCATTTCATTCAAGTAGTTCTGGCTGTCCTGAAGCTCTTGCTTTGAAAAGGCGAGCCAATCCTCGAGGGATGTTACATAACGAGGCATGAGGTCCTCCTGGATATACTCTTGAATCCGGGTATTCATCGCATCATTCAATTCCATGTGAATCTGTTTAAAGTCACTGTCCTCGCTGATCAATTCCGAACAACCACTAAGGATGGCAGGGATTTTCTCATAGATTTCCTTCTTCATGGCTTCTTTCTTTTTATGGAAAGAGTCCTTAATGATGGAGACCTTCTCGCTTTGCATGTCCCCCAAGTAGTTCTCGAAGCCATTTAATCGTGTCAGGATATCTTCATTCTTCTCGATCGTCTCTTTCAAGTCATTTTCACGATTCTTACGTTTGGCATATAGATCCCTTAACGTTTTTCTTACTAAATAGAATAGTTTGCTTCCTCTCTCCGCCTTAAGGGAACCTGTCTTCACCATATACTGCTCCTTGAGGAACGCCTCTACATCTTTCCGTTGAAGATGAACGGCTTCCAGGGATGAATAAGGCAGCACCTCTGCGTCAGGGAACCATTCCCGGGCTTTGTTCCGTGCAGATTCAATGATTTCCTCGGTACGATCGGTATGGGATACTTTGTCCATTTTATTCAATAAGAAATGAACGTTCACAGGCTGTCCGATCTCAGTTAATTTTCTTAAGGTCTGACGGTCTTCTGCATTAAACGGTGAATCGGCATTCAAGACATACAGCAATCCATCGGCTGCAGGATAAAAGGCCGTCAGATCATCCAGCTGTCTCTTTCCTGTTTGAACGTCGATGACGGCCGTTCCGTTTTTCTTCAGGAACTCAGATGGAAGCTTATACTCGACAAATGCTTCCCGCTGCATCAGCTCTTCAAAATCAGCGATGCTTTCCACATGATGCACGCCTTGATCGTGAATCTCCTTCACTTCCACCTGCTGATCATGATAGCTGTAGATGATGGTGGAATCTTCAGCTTCTCCCACACTCTCACCCAGAACGGATTGAACAAAGGAAGATTTCCCGCTTGAGGCACTTCCTGCGATTAATAGATGGTGTTCACTCAGATCCATTAACTGCTCTGCGATCCATTGGGTTTTGTAGCCTACAGGCGCCTCATTCCGTTCCGACCACTCGATGATTTTCTTCAGGAACAGGACGATGTCTTCAAAACGCGCCTGATAGGCGTCACCTTCTATCAGGATCAGTTCCGCTTCTTCCGTCACCATCGGTTCGATGCTGTAAGAAAACACATCGTTCCAGGCCAGTACCGCGGCTGCCGGGAACAGCGGCTGGTGGTCCCTGCTCACTTTCAACCAGTTGGTGAGCATAGTTGGCATGAAGCCTTCAAGGTTTTTCACAAGGTAGTCACCTTCCAGGAACCCGATGTATGCTTCCTGGAATTGGGCAAGGATATCCTGCCACGATTCATTCGGTAGAACTTCAACATATTCAAAAATTGTATTGACCGTCAGCATCCATTCAAGATGGGCAGCCGGGTCGCTTCTATAACTGGTCCAAAGGGCAGATACCAGATCCTTAAATTGTTTACGGTCTTTTTCATAAACGGTGATCAACAGATCGTAGAAATAATCCGGTGCAAAGGATCTTGTGTAACCTTGGTCCGCGTACTCCCTCAAGATCATGAACCAGGCAGGCTCCTTGGTGCGGATCGACTCCTGCACCGCTAATTCGACAGCTTTATTCGAGTCCCCCTGCTCCTCATAAAATGTCCTGGTAAGCTCAGTGACGTTTGGATAATCGGGTTCAATCGATAATGCTTTCTCGATCGTGCGATACGCAGACTGGATTTTGTTCCGTTCAATGTACAGGGAAAACAGCTGAAGGGCCACCTCCATGGTCAGGATTGTACTTTCCGATTGGATGGCGGTGTATACGTCCTCCGCTGAAGACAGCATCCCTAACTCATAGTAGGAATCCGCGATGTTCTTCTTCCCCCATGGCTCCAATTCGTTCAGGATGCTCTCCCATTTGAAGATCGCTGCTTCATAGTCCCTGCTGTGAAAGTAAACCTCCCCTTGTGCATAGCGAATGTACGTTAAATCATATGGTTCATTTTGCTGTTCTTCGACAAATGCCTGTCCAAGTACATCTATTGGATGACGGGTTGTATTCTGATCTACTAAAAAAGTTCGATAAAATGACTTCTCCATCAGTAATTTTTCTTCTGTCATAATGTCCTCCGTTATATGTGGATCCCCTTCCCGGGAACCTCACAGACTTGTCTATTTCTCTCATTCTAACAGAATTTCATAGGGATAAGATTTCATTTCCTTTTCATTTTCTGATTGATACTTTCTGCTGTGATTCAATGGAATCACTTCCATTACAGAAGAAAGGACTATCCGTTACGAAAGGCTTTGACGCCCTTCTAAAACAGATAGTCCTTTATACTTACCACCATTATTCATCCATGAAACTATGCGGAAGTCTGATGGACCAGCTTTTTTTGTTTACGGCCTTCAAGGATGGCCACCACAAGAGCAATAAGCAGGAACAGGCTCGAAATCTGGAATAAAACCCCCGTCTCGACATACTGAGCCAGTACTCCGAATACTAAGCCGCTTAACCCGATACCAAGATCGATGGATGAAAAGAACATCCCATTCGCCACTCCCCTTCTATGATCGGGGGTCATGGACAGGGTCCAGGACTGGAGGGTCGGGATAAGTGAACCGAATCCAACTCCAAATAAAACTCCGGATACGACGATCAGGAGATCAGAATGAGCATAGGATAGCACCCACATCCCGATGAAAGTGACCGAGATGCAGAATAGCACAAGCCCCTTAGGTCCCCGCTCATCAAACCACTTTCCTGCAATCGGCCTTGAAAGGGAGGCCATGATTGCGTTACACAAATAGAATAAGAAGATATGCTGAATGCCACGCTCTTCCCCGAAGATGACGATGAAGGTCACGATCGACCCATATCCAAATGTCACCATGATGGTAATGAAAGCCGGGAACCAGCTGGATTTCTCGACTAATGAGCCGAGATAAGAAAATTTCAAGTCTTCCTTTTTTGTTTCTTTGACCACTTGAGGCGTCTGGTAATGCACGATGCCCAACAAAATGATCGCAATCACACCAAGTACACTGGAAGTGATGATCAAATTCGTAAAGGTCGTCACCTGGAATAAATAGATTCCGAGACTGGGCGCAATGATCATCCCGATCGTAATCGACAAGCCATAATACCCCATCCCTTCACCCAAACGGGATTTAGGCACCACATCCACCGCGGCCGTTCCGTTGACCGTTGTCGACCAGCCCCAGGCAAGTCCGTGGACAAAACGGAATAATAAGAAGATAACGACCACACTGGATAATGGATAGATCACCGTGATCGCCAGTAGCGAGATGACACCGATCAGAACAAGGGGCTTCCTGTCCCTGTACTCCAGCATAAACCCGATGAACGGGCGGCTTAACACAGCCCCTATAGAAAACAACGTCGTCACCAATCCAATCTCAAGCCCCGAGGCCCCGATCGATTTAATATAAGGCGGAAGCGTCGGTATCAACATCTGAAACGACATAAATACAAACAAATTCCCCACCATCAACATAATAAAAGACCTCGTCCATAAAGGATCCTTCACCTTCATGAAAAAACCTCCCTTCCCATCTATCACATTTCATTATTTAATGAAGATATTATTTCGGATTACTAAATAATAGCACACAAAACACATTTGCGATACGATTTAAAACAACGGAATTATGTAAGTTTCTGACAAAATGTGAGAAGTTCTATTCCTTGAATGAATGCGTTTAAAATCATTATTATGAGGAAAATTATTCTTAACCGTTTTTGGCTCATTCCGGGGGTAGAAGGACAACCGAAAGAGCCAATGAATTTGCTCCTTTCGGTTGCCCTTCTACCCCCGGCCTTTCAGCTTAAGCTGAAAGGCGTGTGAAACGTACGTTTCACACGAATGAGCCAAAAAACGAATACAGTCACATTAGGTTCAAAGTCTTAATCTCACCCAAACCATCCGCTATTTCCCAACCTTTTATTGAAAACACAAAGAATTATACTATAATAACAACATAGCCGAAATTTCTGAATTATCTTATTTGCGCGGCCACTCATACATAATTATTTCCAAGCATTAATAATCATACAAAACAAGAATGGAGGTAGTCCTTTGAATTATACAATAAGGCCATCAGGCGATCACGCGGTCGTGATCCAATTAGGAAGCTCAATACAGCAAGAAACGCACGAACGAGTGAAAGCGGTAACAAACCTATTCGAAAATCAAACACCCGACTGGCTTGTGGAATTCGTCCCTGCCTTTACGACTGTCACACTCTATTATGACCCGATAAAAATCATTGAAGCTCATAGACCCTTCCAGAATACGTTACCCTATACAGTCGTCTGTTCAGAAATCGAACACATGCTTTCTCACTTGACGCTGGCAGAAAAAGCAGATGCCCGAATCATCGACATCCCCGTCTGCTACGGTGGAGAATTCGGACCGGACCTTGAAGAAGTGGCCGACCATCACCAGATATCTGTTGAGAAAGTCATTGAGAAGCACAGGAACGGTGACTATCTCGTCTACATGATAGGCTTCGCACCCGGGTTCCCATATATCGGAGGAATGTCACCGGAAATCGCCACCCCACGAAAGAAATCACCACGCTTGAAAATACCGGCTGGCTCAGTGGGAATCGCAGGGGAACAAACCGGGGTATATCCCATTGAAACACCTGGTGGATGGCAGTTGATCGGACGCACGCCTTTAAACCTATTCAGACCTGATCATGACGACTCCCCAAGCTTACTCAAAGCGGGAGACCGGATCCGTTTCAAGCCGATCTCACTTGAAGAATATAAAGCATTGGAGGAGGAACAATGATTCATGTCATCAAACCCGGCCTCCTTTCGACCATTCAGGATTTAGGAAGGTACGGGTATCAAAAATATGGTGTCATCGTAAGCGGAAGCATGGATCCACTGGCTCACAAAATTTCGAACCTTCTTGTCGGCAATGAAGTGGACGAGGCTGTCCTTGAAATTACATTGATGGGCCCGGTCCTTAAATTCGAGGAAACCACCCTTATTTCGATCTGTGGAGGAGATCTTACTCCGACTATTGATGGGAAACCCGTTCCCTTAAGGAGATCACTGTTGATCAAAGCCGGCAGTGTCCTTAAATTCGGGACATGCACAAACGGGTGCCGCAGTTACCTGGCAGTTGCAGGCGGTTTTAACGTGGAAACCGTCATGAACAGTAAATCCACCTATGTAAGGGCCGGCATCGGAGGGTTGGATGGTCGTCCCCTTCAGCCAGGCGATACCCTGGAAACAGGAACGATTACCAAAGAATCCGCCAATATGATCGACTATTTACTTCCCTATTTAGAACACAGTGATTTCACAGAGATTGATTGGTCGATATCATCTGAATTCATCTCGTCCTATCAGCAGAAGAAAGTCATTCGAGTGATCCCGGGAACGGAATATGATTTATTTTCAGAAGAAAGCCGCCAACAATTTTTCACTGAATCCTTTAAGGTTTCTTCCCAATCAGACCGAATGGGTTACCGCCTGGAAGGTCCGTCCCTAAAGCTTCAGGACGAATTCGATTTGATATCGGAAGCGGTGGTCTTCGGGACGATCCAGGTTCCGTCGGATGGTAAGCCGATCATTCTCCTGGCAGATCGTCAAACGACAGGGGGCTATCCGAGGATAGGATTTATTGCTTCGGTTGACCTTCCCCTCATTGCTCAAACAAAGCCTGGGGAAGAGATCACCTTCACGATGGTCTCCCATGAAGAGGCTCAGGAACTGTACATAGACCGTGAACGCCAATTAAGCCATTTAAAGCAAGGTATTGCTTTGAAATTCAACTCTTAATATAACCCAGACAGCAAAGGAGCGAATCATTTGAAGAAAAAATCGAATTTCAGTCTTTTATTAGGAGCAGCCTTCCTGATGGCGACATCCGCCATCGGGCCAGGTTTCCTGACTCAAACAACCGTCTTTACCGAGCAGCTTGCTGCAAGCTTTGGTTTTGTCATTTTAGTTTCCATTCTCATCGATATCGGTGCCCAGCTGAATATCTGGCGCATCATAGCCATTTCTGAAAAAAGGGCTCAGGATATCGCCAACGATGTCCTGCCAGGATTGGGCTACTTCCTTGCCATCCTCATCGTTGCAGGTGGCCTGGCCTTTAACATCGGAAATATCGCCGGGGCGGGACTGGGTACGAATGTCCTGTTTGGCATTTCACCTGAAATGGGAGCATTATTCAGCGGAATTGTCGCTGTCGGGATCTTCCTTGTAAAAGAAGCGGGAAGACTAATGGATAAGTTCGCCCAGGTCCTTGGATTTTTAATGATCATTCTTACGGTTTACGTCATGTTTACTGCGAATCCACCTGTGGGGGAAGCCGTGACGAAAACATTCGCTCCCGACACCATTGATTTTCTCGCCATCATTACCCTGGTCGGCGGGACCGTCGGCGGGTATATCACCTTTGCCGGGGGACATCGATTATTGGAGGCTGGAATAACCGGGAAACAGGCCCTTCCGGAAATCACAAAAAGCTCCGTATCAGCCATCGGTATTGCCTCCATCATGCGGATCTTTCTATTTCTTGCCGCTTTAGGAATCGTCGCACAAGGATTTACATTGGATCCAAAGAATCCTCCTGCATCCGTATTCCAGCTGGCAGCCGGCGATATCGGCTACAAAATGTTCGGGATTGTCATGTGGTCTGCCGCTGTATCATCGGTTGTAGGTGCCGCCTATACGTCGGTATCTTTCATCAGGACGTTCAGTCCTCTATTGGAAAAGTATCATAAGTGGTTAATCGTCGGTTTTATCACAATTTCCACCCTTGTTTTCGTAGTTGTCGGAAAGCCTGTTGCCATTTTGATCCTGGTCGGGTCCCTTAATGGATTAATCCTCCCGATCGCCTTGGGCGTCATGCTGATCGCTGCACATAAATCAAAAATCGTCGGTGATTACAAACACCCGATTTGGATGACCATATTCGGAGTGCTGATTGTAGTCGCCATGTCTTATATGGGAGTGTACTCGTTGATTAAGGGTATTCCTCAGTTATTTAGTTAGAGAAAAGACCTCGATCCCTTTATGAGATCGAGGTCTTTTCGTGTCAGCTTGTGTGACAATCGGGTGCACAATGCCTGCATCCATTCACATTATCAAAGGTTTCTCTTGCTTTTTCAATGGCGCTCGAGCAGCTTGAATGGCCACCCAGCTCCAAGAGATTCTTCTCAAATGGCATGAAGTCACACCCCTCCATATGCACCTCGTGTTCCCCGCTTGACTGTTGATTTTGATTTACATAAAACTGAGCCATTTTTATCTCCTCCTCTTATAGTTGTGACGGTATCTTTCCTCAATGGGTATATTTCCCTTTTAAGAGATGGTGAAACATGGGGATGTGTTTTCATGAAGGGAATGCTATGGTAAGCAGGATATTGTACCTGATACCTCGCTGAATCAAAAAAAGAGACCGGACAGGCCTCTTATTTCTGGATAATATTCTTCACCCGGCCAACCTGTCCATCAGCTAATCGGACTTTGATGCCGTGTGGGTGATTCGGTGAATTCGTCAAAATGTCTTTAACAATCCCCCGAGTCAGTTTGTCTGTTCGCTGGTCTTTTTTCAGGACGATGTCCACTTCAAGACCCGGTTTAATATTGGAACGCTGTTGTCCGCTCATTTGTATCCTCCATTTCTTCAGTTGATTTCTGGAACATCAAGGACTAATCTTCGTCCTTCACATCGATATCTTCAGGGATCGGCTCACTTAAATATTCAGCGAGCTGCCGTTTCATTTTTTCCATTTGCTCCAAATGCTGATTGAACTGATCCCGGTATAGTAAATATTGTTCGCCATCATGAACTGCCCGGATTTTCTTTTGCTGAACGAGGTTTTCAATGTACGATTCAGGCAGGGACAGATATTCAGCTGTTTCTTTAATGGTGAGATACATTGGCTTAAATCCTCACTTTTCTTGGCTTGTACAAGTCGCTTTACCATAGTCTATCATACTTTACCTTCACGTTTTTTTCAAAACCTGTCTTCATCATTCTTCCATACCGCTCTTCCCCTTTCCGATATGGAAGAATCATACTATCAGGCATTTTCTTCATTGAAGATGGTGTGGAGGTTCAAGTTTCTCTGTGAATTGACGGATGCCCGTTTTTTATAGTGCAGGTAATCGGGTTGAAATTCGAATAAACTTCTCATTTCGGCAGGCAGGGTTCTATGGAAACCATTCCTTTTTGTGAAGCGACGGGACAACCGCTTTTTAGACGCAAGGGTGAATCCCCAATCCCCGAACGAAGGGATGATCGTGTGATACTGATCTGTGTAAAAGCCCGCTCTTTCAAACGTTAATCCAATGCTCCAAAATACCGTTGGTGCTGCGTCTAACGCATTCGATTGGCAAACGATCAATCCGGCAGCACTCAGTGAGTCGTATAACTCCTCAAATAATTCGACTGTATATAAACCGGCAAGCAGCTCATTCGAAGGATCCGGAAAATCAATGATGATCAGATCATACACTTTTCTATTACTCTTCACAAATACCCTGGCATCTTTAATATAGGTACTGACCCTCTTGTCAAAAAAAGCCCGTTCATTCAGATTCACTAACTCCTGATTTTCAGAAGCGAGCTCAACCATTTTCGAATCAATATCAACCAGATCGATCGTCCTCACTTCTTGATATTTAAGGATCTCCCGGAGAGCAAGCCCATCCCCTCCTCCTAATACCAGCACCGATTGAACACTTCCGGTCAAAGCAAAAGGAATATGAACGAATGCCTCATGATAGATCCGCTCGTCCACTGAGCTGAATTGTAATTGACCATTTAAATACAGCCTTATATCCTCTGTGCATAGCAAGTGGATATCCTGAAACTTGCTCTGCCCTTGATAAAGGTTGGTATGATCACCAGCTAAAATCTCCTTTAACCCGACCCGGTCCCATTCATCCCCGGAGGAATCCACCCGTTCAATGTCCCTTTTGATCTTCATATGATTCCTGCGATTCCCTTCCCCATCGTTCAGTGGACCGAATTGATCAGCCAGCCAAGGCTCATTTTTTCTTCTACTCATCTTGAATCCTCCAATTCTTGAAAAAATCCCAAGTCGAAATAGTGTATTATCCCTTTACACCATAAGTTCTTTTAAACGCGAATCTACTAATAATTGATGCATCCGCCTATTTTAATACCCCAGTCCATGTCATCTGTCCTCACGGGATTATATCATCATAATGATACTGTGGATTTTTCTCTGATATGACAGATAGCCGGTCCAACCGGATGAGAGAGAACATAGTCTGATAGTAACTAGATTAATCACAAAGGAGAGGTAGAGTTGGAGTATAGTACTTCAGGGACACATATCATCGCTGACCTATGGGGAGTGGAATTTGAGAAATTAAATGATCCTTCTTATCTGGAAAATCAGTTGAAAATAGCCGCCAAGAAAAGTGGTGCCACTATGCTTTCATGTGACAGCCAAGCCTTCGAACCTTTCGGAGCAACAGTTTTCGTCGTTTTATCCGAAAGCCACCTTTCCATTCACACGTATCCTGAAAAGGGGTTTGCCGCCGTAGATGGGTATACGTGCGGGGAAACCATTGACCCCATGGATGCGGTTCTTTATTTGATATCCGTTTTGCAGCCACAAAAACAAGAGCTGATTAAACTCACGAGAGGTGAAGGGAAATTAGAAGTAAAAAAGATTTCATAATGAAAGGATGAAGGAAACGTGTTAAAAGCTAAAACGATTGTGACGATTATTGGAAGTGCAGGGGGTGTCGGAAAATCCATTCTTTCGATTCTTAACAAATCTGCACAGGATAAAAACGATCCCATCCATTATCTAATCCGTGATGCGGAAATCTATTTGATCGACCACAACCAAAAAGAAGACCACTATTATTCCACTCTATTCCCCCATCTATACGACCAATTCCATATTCTCCACTTCGACCTTCACGACCTCCCCCTCTTCCGAAACCATCTAAAGGATTCTAAGACGTCGATTGTCCTGGATGTGTCATGGGCGGATACTGTAGAGATGCTTCATTGTTGCAATGAACTGGGGGTACAATACGTAAATACCGCTTTAGAAAATAAAATGGTAGATGATAATGAGGAAGAATATGAGGGATTCCCCCTGATGGAACGACTACGTATTTTTGAAGAAAACAAATCAACTTACACGAATATGAAAGGGGTTGTATGCTCTGGAATGAATCCGGGCGTGGTTCAGTGGATGGCCATTGAAAGAATGAAGGACTCTGAAGAACTTCCCCTTGCGTGCTACATTGTAGAGCATGATACCTCTTTCTTTAAGGACATTTCTATAGCACAGGAGCAGTGCGTCTATACCACCTGGTCCCCTGAATGTTTCCTGGATGAGGCCATTTTGAGCTATCCGATGATGATGAAAGAGAAGACGCCTCTTTTTCTTTATGAGGATGTATATGGTTTGGAATTCAACGTGACCCTTGGCGAAGTGACATTCAATGGCTGTTTGATGCCCCATGAAGAAGTTTACACTTTATGCAGGAGGTTCAATATGGAAGGAGGATTTCTGTATAAAGTGAACGACCACACGACGACGCTCATCCGGGATAACCTGGACGATGTGGATAAGATTTGGGAATATCCCATGGAAACGCTCGATCCCAGCAAGCACGCTTTAATCGGGAAAGATTTAGTAGGTGTTCTGCTTGTTTACAAAGATAGGGAGCTGTACATGTATAATGAGCTCAGTAATGAGGAGATTTATGGAACCTATCAAACGAACGCTACCTACTTCCAAGTGGCCTGCGGGATTTATGCCGGTTTCGCCTCCCTTCTCCTGGATGATCTGCCGATCGGAGTGAAATATGTTGACGAGCTGTTGTCAGAAACCGGGAGCCGCTATGGTGAATATGTCCAATACTATATGAAAGACTTCGTCCTCGGAGAGAACACTACCACAGATGGATTATTGTTAAACCGAATGAAAAAAATGTAGAGGCAGGTGACCTCTACATTTTTTCTTATTCCACTAATTCAATCCTCGCGACTGCCTCACAGTGCATCGTCTGCGGGAACATATCAACGGGTTGAACTTCTGTTGCTTTATAACCCCCATCTTCCAGGATTCTAAGGTCACGGGCCAGTGTTGCAGGGTTACAGGACACATAGACGACCCGTTTAGGCTTCATGGAAAGGATTGTGTCGAGAAGTGCTTCATCGCAGCCCTTTCTCGGGGGATCCACGACCAGGACATCCGCTTTGATCCCTTTTTTATACCAATCGGGGATGACCACTTCTGCAGGCCCAGCTTGGAATTCTACATTCGTCATATCATTCAACGCAGCATTTTGCTTTGCGTCTTCAATCGCCTGAGGGACAATTTCGACCCCGTACACCTTCTTTGCCTTTTGGGCAAGGAACAAGGAAATCGTTCCAATCCCACAGTACGCATCAATGACCGTTTCTTCTCCTTGTAAATCCGCATATTCCAATGCTTTATCATAAAGCACTTTCGTCTGCTCGGGGTTCACCTGATAGAATGATCTTGCAGAAATCGCGAACTTCACGTCTCCGATATTGTCATGGATCACTTCTTCACCCCATAGGACGCGGGTGGTGTCTCCCATGATTACGTTGGTTCTTTTCGGATTCACATTATGAACGATTGATTTTAATCCTTCAATATTCTCAACAAGCGCTTCGATGATCGCTTTCTTGTGAGGAAGCTCAGGCGTCCGCGTGACCAACACCACCATCACCTCACCCGTCGTATACGCCGTCCGGGTCATAATATGACGCAGTGTTCCTTTATGGTTCTTTTCATCATAAGGACGGACCTCAAGCTTCTCACATATATCCTTCACATGCTGAATCACTTCATCGTTTTTTTCATATTGAATGATGCATTTATCCATATCGATGATTTCATGACTGCGCTTCTGATAGAACCCGGCTACGAAACGCCCGTCCTTTTCCCTTACAGGGACCTGGGCCTTATTGCGGTAGCGCCATGGTTCTTCCATTCCAAGGACCGGGTGCACGCTGACATCATGAAGTTTACCTATACGCTGCAAGACGTCACGGACATTCTTTTCTTTGGCTTTCAGTTGACCTTCATAGGTCATATGCTGGATTTGACATCCTCCGCATTCCTTGTATATCGGACATGGGGGTTCTTGACGATACGGACTTTCCTTCGTGCGTTCTGTCAGTTTCCCGAATCCATACCCTTTACTCGTTTTCACGACCTTGACCTGACCTTCTTCACCTGGAAGTGCATTCGGAACGAATAATGGGTATCCATCCACCTTTGTGACACCATTTCCGTCGTGGGTCAGATCCTCAAATACGGCTTCATCTATATAATCATTTTTTTGAACGGGTGCTTTTTTACTCACGTATATCTTCCTTTACGAATTCCTTTTTAAGACTCTACTGATTGTACCATAAATGAAGGGAGGGAATGAAATGGAGAGAGGTCCGTCCCTCTCAGTGTAAAAAAGCACCGAACACAAGGGTCCGATGCTTTCGTTTTCATGTTGAAGGGAGATTTTCTCTGTCTGCGGTACGGATGGATTCGATTGCCTGTTTCAGATAAAGCTCGAAGGTTTCACCCTTTTCAACATCGGTCTCCTCGAGGGATTCCATGATACAGTTAAAATTATCAATGAGGTGATCTGATTTCATCCCCCTGCTGACCAATACACTGTTCAGCCATAGGGCATAATCGGAAAATACCTTCGCTTCCCCTACCTCTGCAGCGGACTCCAGATAATTGAAGTGATGGATATTATCCTCGTAACACTTCTTTCTTCCGGCTTCCCCGAACTTTTCGTCCAATTCAGGGTAGCGCTTGTACAACTTTTCAACTGCTAGATCTATGACATTTTTATACTTATTGTCCATTAATACGCCACCACTTTGTAACGATCGATGGATGGAATGATAGATGCCAGCTCTTGATCAGGGTATTTCTTTTCCAGATCATGAATGCGCTTATAGTCTTCACTCTTCACCCAGGTCATAAAGTGCTCCTTCGCATCCCATTCCATATGGACCGTGATCTCTCCAGGTTTTTTTTCATTTTGTAAGAGAAGGAATCTCTGAAATCCTTCTGCCTCGTCTACCAGACCTGAACGGGAATGGTAGATTGAAATCACTTCTTCCGCCTTTTCATCGGGAACTACAAATGTTGAATGTACGATATACATTGAATTCACCCTTCCAGTGGCACATTGTCCGTCTGCTTTTTATTCACTGTAACATACTCATTCCGCGTCGGGAAATACAAAATTTAACAGGATCATATATTTTTCACCTTCATAAGACAATGGATTCAGAGATTAAACAGATTCATGCAATTTTTCATTTTACTAGATAGGTTGTTAAAACTTACCGCGTTTTATCCGATGCAGAAAGGGTAGAATGGTATGTGCAACAATTCCAGAAAGAGAAGGTAGATAAATATGAACCCAGACTTCTTAGTAAACCTTATCCTTGTAGGGAATGTTTTCCTTGGAGTGTTATTCGCTCTCAAGTCAAGAAGGTGGTGGCTACCCTATATATTGATCGGACTCACCTTTTTGACCTTGACCTTTGGATTTGGGATATCCCTGGTGCTGAATAAAGAATCGATTCTCGCTTATTTATTTGTATTCGTGGTGGGGCAACTGATATGGGTTTTTGCGTTTGTCATCATTGCCCATATTTTATCCTGGATTGTCCGGAAGGTTCCTTTCCGTCATAAGCAGCAGATCGGCTGGGGCTTTTTGATCGGATTCCCTTTGATTTTCACTGTGTTTTTAATCGTGAACTAAAGAAACCAATAGATAAAAAAAGGAATGCCGTAACCGAAGCGGCATTCCTTTTTCATTATTCGGCTTTATCTTCAGGGCGGATCTTATCCAGTGGAACGAATACCTGCAGGTGACGGTACAAATTCTCGAATTCGGCCGGGAGGACTCCTCCAAGCTCTCCGTCTACATTGAGTTGCACTTTTTCTTTCGCCTTGATTTTGATCCGGTTGGCCTGGGTGTAAATGACGTTCGGATCGTTTACATGTTCACCCCGAACAGCCAGGGACGCAATGCGGATAAATTCAGCCAGATTCGTTTTCTTCAGAATCAGGAGTGAAAATAAGCCGTCATTGATGGAAGCATCCGGAGCCAATTTCTCAAAGCCTCCGACCGAATTGGTCAGTCCTATGAGAAAGAGCATGGCTTCCCCTTCAAACAGCTTTCCATCATACTCGATTGATACATCAGTTGGTTTGATGGACGGAAGCATTTCGATGCCCTTCAGATAATAGGCCAGCTGTCCCATCATCGTTTTAAGCTTACTCGGTACTTCATACGTCAATTCCGTGATTCTTCCCCCACCGGCGATATTGATGAAATAGCGTTCATTCATGCGTCCGATATCGACCGGGATGGTTTCACCCTTCGTGATGACATCAATGGCAGAGCCGATATCCTTGGGAATGTGAAGGGCCCTGGCGAAGTCATTCGTGGTCCCCATCGGAACGATTCCAAGCTTTGGTCTGTAGTCCTGTTCGGCTAATCCGTTGACGACTTCATTTAACGTCCCATCGCCGCCTGCAGCGACAACGATATCATATTTTCGTTCAACAGCGATCCGTGCAGCCTCTGTCGCATCCCCTTCGCAAATGGTTGCGTGAACAGAGGTTTCATACCCTGCCTGCTCCAACTTCATTAATACTTCCGCAAGATGCTTTTTAAAAAGCTCCCGGCCAGAAGTAGGATTGTATATAATTCGTGCTCGTTTCATACCCATCATCCTAATCTGTATTAATTCACAAAACTCGTCCATTTATATACCATCTTTTAACATCATATACCAATTTGATTTATTCATGCAAAATATGTTCAAAAGGCAGGATTATTCAAATCGTCCACCGGTCAATATCATACCTCTTTTCCATGGAAAAATCTAATGAAATATGAAGTTTCTCAAGGAGGAAACCGCTTTTTCCTCCTTACTGTTACAAAAAATACATAAATCGCAGTCAGCTTGCTAAAAACACATAAGATGTTTTAAATGGAGATTTGACAGGCGAATTTCACATCTCTTTTTTATTTATTTTTATGATGAAGAAGCCTTGAATAAACCAGTCCAAACCAAAAAACCATCCGGAATATCACCATGATATTCTGGACGGCTATGGGAACAGCTTTATATTCCGTTTTTGTAAAAACTGGATGGATTCTTCAAGGGACTTCATATCAAAATGATAGACTTCCCCAATGATGTCTTTCCATTTATCCATATCCTTCATTTGATATTCACGGATATTCCGGTAGGTCATCACCTTCAACGTCTCGTTACGGAGGAAGTAACACTGGTTGCCCTGGAAGCGGACGGCCGTGATTCTCCTCATGGTGATGTTTTCATCGGAATCGAGGTAGGATGCCTGTATATCGGTCGCCAATTCTTCTTCCTCAAGCGGTACCCACTCGATTGTCTTTTTCACAAAGGACTTCCCATTTGAACGGCGATCGACTTCAAACTCGCGGATGTCCTTCTGGGTGAATATGATTTCCTCACCAAATCCGTGAAGAAGATGCCGCTGTCTCGCCTCGAGTTCGACGGGTTTCATGATCGGGGAACCATACCCCACATCCACATAGAGCTTTCGGTTATCAATCGAGATCATCAATCCAAGATGACCCGGATTCACCCTCACAAATTGACATTGGAAACCTAATTTTTTCAACAGCCTTCCAAAGTTGATGTTTAAGGTGAAGCAGGTTCCTCCCCACCCTTTCAGGTGGAGGTTTTCTGCAAAGGTCTCCAACGAGGGCACGAAGGATTCGCCCTCGGAGAAATAGTAGAATTTACTGAATGTCTCATACGGAATCCGTATCAGATGCTGCTGAATCAGCCGCTGTAAGTAGTTCAACGTAGGAGGCTCTATATCCATATTTAAATAGTTTACATAGTTCTTGACTGCTTCCAATCCGATCACTCTTTCTACTTTTTCATCAGGCAGACGGTAAACTGGTGCTGAAGAGTAAACTCATGGAGAGAATCGTAACGTCTGGATAAGAAGGTATGTAATGATTGCAGCAATCCTTCTTTCTCTGTATCATCCAAATGAGTAAGCGGGAAAAGGGACCCTACGCGCTCGCACCAGGACTTTAAGGTAAAATCCACCATATAGGTGAATGTATAGAAATCTTTTATTGCAAAACCGGCTTGCTGCCATTCTAACAACCATTGAACCGGAAATCCATTCACTTGATTGCCTGGATCGGCTTTTGCTTCCGGGGGTGTCATGTCGATATATTCATGTAAAAACGTCATCGTATCCTTGACTACTTCCTGTGTCTGGAGGAAGCTTGAATCGCTTACAATGAACGTTCCTTTATCCTTCAATATCCGCTTCATTTCACTTATTGCTCTCGGACGATCGAACAAGTGCCAGCTTCTGTGGATGATGGTGATATCATAGTATTGATCCGGAAGATTCGTTGATTCGGCTGTACCAGTCAGATAAGGGATCTCCAAGTATTGTTTGCTCTCCAATGCCTTGGCTGCTTTCCTCAGGTCAATAGAAGGTTCGACACCGATCACCTCGGCTCCACGCTTATGAAGCTTTCTTGTCAGGGCTCCGGTACCTGAACCAATTTCAGCCACTTTCCTTCCTTCCCACACAATTCCTCTTACCTTCAACGTATCAAAAAACTGATGCGGAATATCATCACAAGACGCAGCGTAACGGGAGGTCACATTACCAAAATTCACTTCCATTCACTCTCTTCCCCTATCATAATTGATTTTCACTCTACTGAACGTTACGATTTCATGTCAACTCAATCACAACCAAATCCGCCTCCACCAACAACCCTTCCTACATACTACATTCTGTATCCCAATCCGAAACTCCTGCCGAGGGACGGACCTCACTGCACTTTATATCGTCATAATGAGTCAACCCTTAAATACTCGTTCACTTTAAGAAATTATCCTATTTCAGCTGGGGATAAACCTTATTGGAAATTATATTTCTATCATTTAACAGGGGAATTTGCGAGTGAAACAGAGGTCCGTCCCTCAAACCAAAAAAAACGGTCATGTGACATGACCGTTTGGTGTGTGGTGTTCTTTAGTTGTTGGCTCCAGCTGCGATCCGCTTTACGTTTTGTTCGGCGGTTTTGGTGAGGTCTGGAGTGAATCCGTTTTTCATTCGTTGATTTTCCTCAGTGAAGTAGTCCTGGACTTCCTGGTCGAATTCTATTTCAATAAGATCACGAATGTCTGTAATTCTAAGGGCGATCATGATGGATACAAGATGAGCCACTGTTAAGGATTTCTTCTTGAAATTCACTAGCTCATTGATCGTAGCCACCCTTAAGCCTGTTAAGCGGTGAAGATCGCCTTGTGTCAATCCTCGTTCACGCAGGATCTCTCCCAATTTAATGTGAATTTTATGGGGAAATTTATTTAGCGCTTCTATTACAATTGTGTTTGTCTTTTGGTGAATCATGATGCTTCAACTCCTCATCCTATATCATATTAACGCGAATAAAGCCATTCGTGAACCGGCAATAAATACCATCACTTCGGGTACTTTTTACCAGTTCATTTTGAGTGCAGGAGTGAAGCATCATATACCTGAGAAAAGAAGATCCCCCTCATGGGAGGTCCGGGACCGGTAACCGTCCTTCGATTCTAACGTTTTACATCAATATATTTTGGACCAGACTCGTTTTCAAGCTTTCATACACTTCCAGCCAGACCCCTTTGTCCTTTGTGTATTGAGACGTCAGGCGCTGGATCATCTCTTTCTGCTTTTCAGGGAAAAGCTCATGATCCTTTGGGGGAAGCTTTGCCCGTTCATCATCCACGATTTTCTTTACCATTGGCGCCCTTGGACCCCATACAAGCTTTTCTTTACCTTCTTGATCGATAAAAATGAAGATCGGGATGGCTCTCGACGTTCCATTGGTTAAATATTGATCCATCAGTTCCAGGTTTTCATCCCGCAGAATCATCCGGACGTCCACGTTTGCTGCCTCCGCGACTTTAAGCAGGATCGGGATATTCAGCATGGCATCCCCACACCAATCCTCTGTGATCGCAATCACCCGTAAAGATTGTTCTCCAAGTCGATTCAACACTTCTACGTCTTCTTGGGGAACCCGGAAGCTCTTTCGGATGGTTTCTGTATTTTCTTTATGAACACTCATATATTCTATGTATTCTTCAGGTGTCATTCCTTTATCGAACCATTGATTTAAGTTCATTCTTCTTCCTCCTCCAGTGGTTCCAGCGAAACACTGCATACATTTCTCGGAAATTCTCTCTCTAGCATATTCATGTTTCTCTTATTCCACAAGAGAAATCTCCTTATCATTCTAATCAAATTTCAATTGTACGATTATGCCTGTAGGAATATAATATAAGAAAAGCCACTTCGTGAACAGGTCCGAATGAACTGCTCCCCCGCTGATACGCTTCCATTAAAAAAAGGAATAGCTCCGGCGCTACTCCTCAACCATTTTTCCAGAGGGGGTGGAAATAGGTACGAAAGGAAAGAGAATGATCTTTCCCTGACAGAAAAAAAAGCTGACTCAATTGTCAGTTTCATCCTCGCATTTTTTGGTTAAAATAAAAGGTTATAGGACGACTCTTTCCATTGAACCATCTTAGACATCCTGTGATTTCTCAATTATTTTTGCCACTTTATTGTAGTAGTAGTTCAGCTCGACTAGGCTATCTGCCTCCTTCAGTCTCTTTAGATAGTGGTTCGCTTTTTCATAGTCTTCTGGTGGCAGTTCAACCTTGATTCTTTTTTTCTTCCACTTCGCCAACAGGTTTCACCTCATTATGGTTTGTAGATCCTCCCTTAGAGGTCGGTTCGAGCTGATAATGAGATAGCTCTTGAATATAGGATGCTTTGGTACTTGCTAAATTCTGTTCGATTTTTCTCGTGATAACGGAACTTCCCCCGATTCCTGATAATAAACTAATGTAGATCACATACCAGATCGGTACTGTATCGACTACCGGTAACACGGACAGATACCCTGCCAGGACCCCTATGATAATATCCTTCGTTGAGCCAAAAAGATAATGTTTCTCACCCTGATCATCAATAAATTTTCGTGGAAAAGTGAAATGACCATTTTTGAAAACCAGAATATGTCCTAAGCCTCCAATACCACCCATCAACATTGGCAACAAGATCACTTCGAATAAGGACATTCTATCCACCCTCTGGAATCATTTACTATTATTATATATTATTTACAGAAAATTCAGAATAGATAATTGGACGCAATTTTGTCCACTAAAGGAGCGCCATTATGAGAAAAATTGTGATGAAAGTCTCGTCAGTCGACAAACTTCGATTTCAAAATTATATGATGCAGTTAAAAAGGGCTGAATCAAAAGTTGAAGCCGATACGTATTATCGCTTAGCCAAACAGATCCTGGAGAAGGCAAAAAGGAAGCAAATGTGACGACTTTTATCATGGTCTTCACGTGAAAAAATTCATCACAAAAAAAGAAGAGCCATTACAGCCCTTCTCCTTATCTTGCATCAATCCATTCAGTTTACGCCTACCGCATTATACGCAGCATTGACGCTTGCCACCTCGGCACTTCCTGCACCATATAAATCCGTAGCCGCCTGTACAGCCGCTGATCGAAGCTGGCTGAAGTTCGAGGATGGTGTTAAATATTGTGTAAGGGCACGGTAGTAAATCTTACCGGTCTTATCCGTTCCGATCCCCGTCACCTTGACACCGTAATGTGTGCCGCCTTGACTTAACAGGTACGCCGCCTTGTTTCCGATTCCGCTGTTGATGTGAACTCCGCCGTTATCCTGTGTTCCCGTGTATCTTACCGAATAGTGGTCTGGATCCCCGTATTTGGCCGGATCAGACATGGAGCGAAGCGCATCCCCACTCTTAGTTGGGGTATAAATGTCTTCCCCGATCTCCCAATCCGGATTGTTATTGGCATCATATTCTACTAATGTACCAAAAATATCGGACATGGATTCATTGATGGCCCCTGATTCATTTTGATAGATGAGGTCGGCAGTTGTATCCGTTACCGCATGCGTCAGCTCATGGGCAATGACATCCAGTCCTCCTGATAACGAAATGAACGTCGATCCATCTCCATCACCGTATACCATCTGTTGTCCATTCCAAAATGCGTTATTATAGTTTCTGCCGTAATGGACAGTCGACTTCAGTGCTGCCCCATTGCCGTCATAGCTATTGCGATTATGTGTATTCTTATAATAATCATACGTCGTTCCTGCGTAATAATGTGCATCTACAGCTGCTGCGTCGTAGCTGGCATTGAACACATTATCGCTATCCGCCCACAGTGAACCTGGAAGACGCGTGCGGTTTGACGCGTCATATGTGAAAATGCCATTTCCTCTGGTGCGATCTTGTAAATAATAAATAGAGGAAGATAGATACGTATTCAGTGACTTCGTATCTCCTAATACGCCTTTACCAGAACCGACAGTGTCCGTCCCTCCAACGGCTCCTCCTCCGCCGCCAGGTTTACCTGCTCCGTTATTTGCTTCATGGATTTCATTCACTTTACCCAGAACGTCGCCTGTGACAGCATCCACGAAATAATTCCAGTTCCCCGGTTCCGGTGCAAGGAAATTATAGTTTACGAGATACGCATAATGTGCTTCGCCATTTTTCACATAGATCACTGAGTCGGATTTCGGGGCGTATTCATAATCCGGCTGGCTGCCTACTGCCTGCACCAAATCCTTTTCACCTGTTGCAACGGCTTCTTTTTTAGATATTTTTTTGCTTTGTTTCAGATTCTGTCTATCATCCAGGTTCGCAATCGTCGCTCCCGACAATGCCGTCAGAACTCCCTCTTTGTTTACATGAGCTGTCAGAACAGCTCCGTAAACAGGGGTCCCCTTATATACTTGCTGGATGCGAAGGTATGTAAATCCTAAGTCATCTTTCTGCTTTTCTTTTACTTGGAAGGATAATTTTGCATCACCTTTAAATTTGAACATCTTTTGTTTTTCCGTTAAGTAGTCAAATACAATCGTTTCCGGAGCCTTTGAAGACGCCTTCGTCAATTGACCGGATATGAATTGGGGAGTTCCCAACTGTGAATTGAAATTCACCTTCTCACTCACCCCAGAAGCACCAAACGCCTCCGAAGCCAATACCGGACTCATCATCAACCCTGCAGTCAATCCTAATGCAACGACTTTCTTCTTCAATTACAACACCTCTTTATAAGAATTTTCTAACTATTTAAAACATTAAATATACTATAGTACAAGCACAACCCTTAACGAACGAGCCTAAAGACCCAGATTTCCACTTTTTCAACCTCGGGTTAAACGGCCTATACAAAACAGGCCAAAATCGCTCAAATCAGGAAAACTTGAACTAAAAAGAGGGACGGACCTTGAATTTTTTCAAGGTCCGTCCCTAAAACCAAAAAAAGGCCCCTGAAAACAACTTGTTTTCAGGGGGCTTTCTTATCACGTATTAGCGTTTCTGAATTTCTTGAAGCAATAATTTGTTTACAAGCGGCGGGTTGGCCTGACCTTTCGTCGCTTTCATGATTTGGCCGACAAGGAAGCCGATGGCACGGTCTTTCCCGTTCTTGTAGTCTTCGATGGATTGTGGATTCGCGTCAAGCGTCTCTGTCACAATCTTCAATAAGGCACCTTCGTCAGAGATTTGAACGAGACCCTTATCTTTCACGATTTGTTCTGGATCGCCGCCGTTTTCAACCAGCTCTTTGAACACTTTCTTCGCAATCTTGGAAGAAATCGTTCCTTTTTCGATCAGCTCGATCATGCCCGCAAGTCCTTGAGGAGTCAGCTTGACATCTTCCAGTTCTTTCTGTTGTGCATTCAGGTATGCCGAAACTTCACCCATCAGCCAGTTGGAGGCAAGCTTTGCATCTGCACCCGCCTCAACGGTTTCCTGGAAGAAATCAGACATTTCTTTTGTCAGTGTCAGAACCATGGCATCATACGCAGGCAAGCCCAGCTCTTCTACATAGCGCTTTTTACGCTCATCCGGAAGCTCGGGGATCTCTGCACGAATGCGGTCCATCCACTCTTGATCGATGTGGAGGTTCAATAAATCCGGTTCAGGGAAGTAACGATAATCATCCGATCCTTCTTTGACACGCATAAGGATCGTTTTACCCGTTGATTCATCGAAACGAAGGGTCTCCTGCTGAATCATGCCCCCGGATAGCAGTACCTTCTCCTGACGTACGATTTCATACTCCAATCCTTTTTTAACAAAGTTAAAGGAGTTCAGGTTTTTAAGCTCTGCTTTCGTACCGAACTTCTCCTGACCGATTGGACGGAGGGAAATGTTGGCGTCACAGCGAAGCGATCCTTCTTCCATCTTACAGTCGGAAACTCCTGTGTATTGGATGATGGATTTCAGCTTCTCTAGATACGCGTATGCTTCTTCCGGTGTACGGATGTCCGGCTCAGATACGATCTCGATCAGTGGAGTTCCCTGGCGGTTATAGTCGACAAGGGAATAGCCGTCACCTGAGTGAGTCAGTTTCCCTGCATCCTCTTCCAGGTGAAGTCGGGTGATCCCGATCCGTTTCTTCTCACCATTCACTTCGATCTCGATCCAGCCGTTCTCACCGATCGGCTTGTCAAATTGAGAAATTTGGTAGGCTTTCGGGTTATCCGGATAGAAATAGTTTTTCCGGTCAAACTTCGTATCCGTTGCGATCTCACAGTTCAATGCGATGGCGGCTTTCATTCCGAACTCAATGGCACGCTTGTTAACGACTGGAAGTACACCAGGATACCCAAGGTCGATTACATTTGTGTTCGTGTTTGGCTCCGCTCCGAAATGGTTCGGTGCCGGAGAGAACATCTTACTGTCCGTTTTTAATTCTACGTGGACTTCTAGTCCGATTACTGGTTCAAAGTTCATTGATTTCACCCCTTACAGTTGTGGTTTTTTTGTATGGAAATCTGTAGCCTGCTCGAATGCATGGGCTACGCGATAAATCGTACTTTCGTCAAAATGCTTCCCGATGATTTGCAGTCCAAGGGGCAGTCCTGTTGAAGAGAATCCACATGGAACTGAAATTCCCGGTACACCTGCAAGGTTTACTGGAATCGTTAAAATATCGTTTGCATACATCGTTAGTGGATCATCAATCTTTTCTCCAATTTTGAAAGCTGGAGTTGGTGTCGTTGGTCCAATAATAACATCGTATTTCGCAAATACATCTTCAAAGTCTTTCTTGATCAATGTACGGGCCTGCTGAGCTTTCTTATAGTAAGCATCATAGTAACCGGAACTTAAGGCAAACGTTCCAAGCATGATCCGACGCTTCACTTCGTCCCCGAACCCTTCTGCACGTGTCTTCTTGTAAAGGTCAAGAAGGTTGTCTGCATTCGGCGTCCGGTATCCGTAGCGAACCCCGTCAAAACGTGCAAGGTTGGCAGATGCTTCAGAAGAGGCTAATAGATAGTACGTCGACACACCGAATTTAGAATGAGGAAGAGAAACTTCTTCCCACGTCGCTCCCATGCCTTCCAGTACTTTCAGTGAAGCAAGGACCGCTTGACGTGCTTCTTCCCCGACACCTTCACCTAAGTATTCTTTCGGTACCGCAATCTTCAGGCCTTTTACATCACCGGTAAGAGCCTCTGCATAATTCGGAACCTCCACATTGGCTGAGGTAGAATCATTCGGATCAAGTCCGGCGATTGCCTGCAGCAAGTACGCGTTGTCTTCTACATTACGGGTGATTGGTCCGATTTGATCAAGTGAAGATGCGAATGCAACCAGACCGAAACGGGATACGCGGCCGTATGTCGGTTTTAATCCGACCGTACCTGTGAATGCTGCCGGCTGACGGATCGATCCACCTGTATCTGAGCCCAGGGAGAAAGGTACTTCTCCAGCTGCAACGGATGCTGCCGATCCACCTGAAGATCCACCTGGGACCGTTTCAAGATTCCATGGGTTGCTCGTCTTCTGGAAACCGGAGTTCTCAGTAGACGAACCCATCGCAAACTCATCCATATTCAATTTACCGATCGTAATCGTATCGGCACTATGTAATTTATTGATGACCGTCGCATCATAAATCGGATTGAAGTTTTCAAGGATTTTACTTGCACAGGTCGTGCGAAGACCCTTTGTCACGATATTATCCTTGATCCCGATCGGCATTCCGAAAAGAAGGCCTTTACTTTCATCCGTCCCAAGCTTTGCATCCATTTCCTTTGCTTTACTGCGGGCATTCTCTTCATCCAGTGTTAAAAATGCCTTCACTTTATCTTCAACGGCATCGATTCGTTTGTACGACTCGTCTACCAGATCTGTAACAGAAACTTCTTTCTTATGTAAAAGCTCATGAAGCTCTGATAATTTATGGTCAAATAATGACATGAGGTCCCCTCCTTAGTCCAAGATCGATGGAACGCGAACTTGTCCATCTTGTTTGTCTGGTGCGTTCTTCAATACTTCTTCACGTGGCAGTCCTTCAACAGGCTTATCTTCACGCATCACGTTCTTCATATCCAGTACGTGACTGGTCGCTTCCACATTTGATGTATCCAATTCATTCAGCTGCTCGGCAAACCCGATAATGGCATCCAGCTGAGTCGTAAACTTCTTCGCTTCATCCTCTGTGATGGCTAGTCGTGCAAGGTGCGCAACGTGCTTTACCTGCTCTTCAGAAATTCTAGACATCTTCTTCACCTCCGTATATGTTCGAACACTCACAATACTATTGATAATACCAAAATTCGCTTCATTAAAGCAACTATGATAAGAGTTAACGTTTGTTAGGAGCAGGTATGATTCTTGTCCATACCTCCCTACATTCTACCATGAAATTGGGGCTGGGTGTGAGTTTGTGAGGGACGGACCTTGGGTGGGGTTCAAAAAGCATTACATAGTATGAACTTGTTTTTGCAAGCTTCGTTCTTTGACCTTGAGCGGATTCTCCGTTCCTTAAAGAGAGTATCTTTGGTTTTTCGATCATTCTTATAAAAAAATCAGCTTTAGATTGTCTGTTTTAGCTGGTAGATTATCCTTGGATGGGGGGTAGGTAGGGCCTTCTTTGATGAAGGATTCTATGGGTTGGATCACCTACGCCGGGCTGAACAGGTTTATTGGAGGGTGATTGCGTCATTTTAGACATTGATTGCGTCATTTTCCGGATAATTGCGTCGTTTTTTTATTTATTGCGTCATTTTCTTCTTAATTGCGTCATTATTCTCTATTATTGCGTATTTTTACATATAATGGAAGAAGACCGCACGCACCCTTCTCCCATTTGCAGGATTTCCCATCCCCTAACCAGAATCTATTAAAAGAGGTGATTCCATGAAAATATTCAGTTTCAAACAAACCAGCGGAAAATCAATCCAGAAATTCAACAGTCAAAACGTGACCATCCATCCTTTATTAAAGCCTGATGATCCGTTCCAGATCGGATATTTCTATTTAGAAGCAAACAGCGTACTTGGAATGCATCCCGCCATGTGCGATCAGCTTCTGATGATCACATCCGGTCGAGGGTGGGTGAGAATAGAAGGGGAAGAGAAAATTGAAGTGGAACCAGGCATGGCCATCTTTTGGCAGGAAGGCGAGATGCATGAGTCAGGATCCGACCACGGAATGACTGCAATTGTAGCCGAAGGAAGCAAGCTCGACCCTGAGCGGTATCTCAATCACAACTAAAGCATTCCATTTGCTTACCCCTCTCCAATTGATTACCTTTAAGAAAAGATATATTAATGGAGATGATTTTCAACATGCGTCCAATTCTATCAGCCTTTATCGCCGGGACCATAGGCGGAGGGGTGTTCACCCTTCTTCACCTTCCCCTTTCCTGGCTGCTCGGCTCCATGGTTTCTGTCTTTCTGATCAATAAATGGACGAGGCTTGAGCTTGCCTGGCCTTCTTTTCTCCGGGATTTTGGATTGATCATCGTCGGTTACACCATTGGGCAATCCTTCAGTCAGAAGACCATGATCGAAATATTCACTCAGCTTCCGTCCATGCTGATGATGACGATGGCCATCATTGTGTTCAGTATGGGACTTGCTTATATCACGTCAAGGATGACGGGAATCGGCCTGCCTTCAACGATTACGGGGAGTATCCCCGGGGGACTTTCGCAAATGGTGGCCCTTGGAGAGGAGATGAAGAGTATCGACTTAACGGTTGTGACGATCCTTCAAGTCATCCGGCTGCTGTCTGTCATCTTTGTCGTACCGTTTCTCGTCTTCAGTCCCCTTTTGGGTGGAGAAGGAGCCGGTCCGGGGACGGCCGCGCGTTCGTTTGCTATGCCTGCTTTACAGTGGGGGTTTGTCCTTTTTTTCACCATTGCCATCGCAGCAGGGTTCCTGGCTAAAAAAATCCACCTGCCCACCGCGACCTTACTTGGCCCGATCCTGGTCATCGGGGGCTTCATGGTGGCTGAATCGCCGGTCCCGCATATGCCCGGCCTGTTCATCATCCTGGCTCAATTATCCCTCGGCATATATTTTAGCTTCATGATGAATTTCTCGTCGTCCAGAACGATGGGCAAGTTTATCATGTGGTCTTTATTCACGTCACTCTGCCTGCTCCTATGCTGTGCTGGCCTTAGCTTGTTATTGAGCCGCTGGCATGACATTTCATTCCTGACTGCCTTTATCAGCCTGGCTCCCGGGGGCATGGCAGAGATGGCACTGGTGGGACAAGCCGTCAACGCAGATCTTTCCATCATTACCGGGTATCATTTGTTCCGGATCTTATTCATCCTGTTCCTCATCCCGGCGATTTTGAAAGGACTGTTCAAGCTCCCTCTTTTCCAAAAGGGGAAACATGATTAGAAGAGCTTATTTTTAATAGAAGAGAATAGGCTTTTCTTTTGCTTCGGCTTTGGTTTTGCTTCAGCGGCTTTCTCACTTTTTTTCTGCACATAGATCTCTTCCTGATCGATGGCATGATCATAGGCGAGAACGAGGCCGATATCCGTTTCGATGTCCTTATTGGTCACCATGGAAAATGAAACATGATACGTATCGGCAAGCTTGATGTATTTAGATAAAAAGGTGTAGCTCATATTTCCATTTAATAAAAGCTTTGCCTCAGGATGTTTCTTCAAGCTATCCTGAACTTCCTTGTACACTCCCTTTTCCCTTACTTGACTTTGGGTCAGGGCAATGACGATCCGTTCTCTCAGGCTTCCGAGAAATTTCCTTCTTTCATCAGGCTTTGTTTGTTTTTGTCCGTACATTCCATTTTCCAGATAATCATCTATCGTTGGTTTGCTCAAAAACAATGCACCTCCAAAACGTCTTATTACAGTTTCTCCTACACTATATGTTTACATGTGTACATTTGGTTCTGTCCCATTTTCTCTTATGGGAATGCTTTCAGGCAACTAAAAGGGTCCGCTCTTCCACGAGCGGACCCTTTGTCATTTATACGAACAATGATTGCAAAATCGCCTTCTGGACATGTAATCGGTTTTCCGCCTGCTGAAATACGGCGGAACACGGTCCGTCAATGACCGCGGCTGTCACTTCTTCTTCACGGTGGGCCGGAAGACAGTGAAGGAATGTCACATCAGGGGAAGCGTGCCCCAACAGCTCCTCATTCACTTGATACCCTTGAAAGTCTTGAAGACGCTTGATGGCTTCTTCCTCCTGCCCCATGCTGGCCCAAACGTCTGTGTAGACAACGTCGGCACCCCTTACCGCTTCGATCGGATCATTCGTAAGCGTAAAGCTCCCTCCGCTCTCCGCGGCAAGATCGATCGTCTTTCCGATGATGTCTTCTTTCGGTTCATAGCCTTCCGGACAAGAAACGACGACCTCCATTCCAAGCATGGCACAAAGGATCATGAAGGAGTGGGCCACATTGTTGCCATCCCCGATATAGACCACCTTCACCCCTTTTAACGTCCCCTTGGTCTCAAGGATGGTAAGGACGTCCGCCAATGCCTGGCATGGATGATACGTATCACAAAGACCGTTGATGACGGGGACACTGGCGCATTCGGCCAACTGTGTCACCTTCTCCGTCTCGAACGTACGGATCATGATTCCATCCACATAGGATGACAGGACCCGTGCCGTATCCGCGATCGACTCCCCTCTCCCCAGCTGGATATCACGGGAATTCAGGTAGATGGCGTGGCCTCCCATTTGCAGCATTCCCGCTTCGAAGGACACACGTGTTCTCGTGGATGACTTTTCAAAGATCATCGCAAGGGTTTTCCCTGCAAGGGTCTTGGAATAAGGGTGTTTCTTCAAGTACTGTGCAAGTGATAAGAGTTCGTGTACCTCTTCCCTGGTGTAATCCAGCCATATGACAAGGTCCCTCCCTTTTAAAGAAACCTTCTCCGGTGCCGGGGCAACATTTGAATTCATCATACTCGGCTCACTCCTTGAATGGATTTATTATGAACGAAAGACTTTGGCTGAACGTTGTCTGCGCCCTTGCTTCGGATAAAGGAGGATAGGGTTTCCGCTTCGGTCATGACGGTGATTCCCGCCTCTAAAGCAGCGATTCTTCTTGCCTTCCCTTCGTCCGTTTCCTCATCACTGAAATAGACACAGGCATGATCGGTTTTGATCCAGTCATGAAATGCCTTTTCCGCTGCTGTTTGATACTGACTCATTTCTGTCTGGCTGCTGTCGACGTAAAGGGTCCCCCCTGCTTCAACGTCTGCATGTACCTCTTCAAACACTTTATACAGCGCTTCTTCGACGGTGTCACCCAGGCACAGGCCTTCTCCCGTCGACTTCATATTCGCCCCGAGGGTTTGATCGATTTCCGGCATGGCGTGGGACGAAAACACCGGATACTTCACCCCGACTCCTTTTATCTTGGAAGGAGGGTCAAATGCATCGATTCCAAGACTCTCCCCGCACATCAGATCGGTGGCCATATCAATCAAGGAAAAGCCAAGGATCTTGCTGACGATCGGAACGGTACGGCTCGCACGCGGGTTCACTTCTAACACGTATACCTTTTGATCCTGCAGCAGGAATTGAATATTCATGATTCCTTTATAATGAAGGGCGGATACGATCTTATGGGCATATTTTCCAATCATCTCCTTGATTTCTTCCGTCAGGGATTCAGAAGGGAAAATGGACATGCTGTCACCTGAGTGAACACCCGCCCGTTCAATATGCTCCATCACACCGGGAACATATACATCTGCACCGTCCCCTACCAGATCGATTTCGGCTTCCTGACCTTCTTTAAATTCATCTACTAATATAGGAAAATATTCTTCAGCCGCTCCCTGGATGAAGCGCTGCATTTCCTCTGCTGTGTTTACTTTTACCATCCCTTTGCCACCAATGACATAGGAAGGGCGGCATAGAAGAGGAAAGGCTAAATGACGCGCCACCTGCAGGGCTTCATCTTTGCTGTGGCAGATCTCCCCATTCACGCGGGGGATCCCCTCTTCATCCAGCAATTGATAAAAGCGTTCCCGGTCCTCCACCCGGTCGATGATGTCAGAAGAGGTCCCGAGTAGTCGCACTCCCGCTTCCTCAAGCGTCCCCGCAAGGTTCAATGCCGTCTGTCCACCGAATTGCACAAGAGCCGAATCCACCCTCTCGTGTTCGATGATGGACAGGACCGATTCGACCGTAATCGGTTCAAAATATAATCGATCTGCCGTCTCATAATCCGTACTGACGGTTTCCGGATTATTGTTCACCATAATCGTCGTGTACCCGTGCTCTTTCAACCTCTGGATCGCCTTGACGGCACTGTAATCAAATTCGACTCCCTGGCCGATCCGGATCGGTCCCGCCCCGATGATCAGGACCTTTTTGTCTCCTTGCAACGGTGGAATTTCATTTTCCCCATGATAGGTTGAATAGGCATAGTTGGTGATGGCTTCAAACTCTCCGGCGCATGTATCCACCATTTTGAATGCGGGGACGATCCCCTCTTCCACTCTCAGATGTGCAACTGACACCTCAGTCTTTCCTGTGAATCCGGCAATCGTTTTATCCTCAAACCGGAATTCCTTTGCTTCTTTTAATAGCTTTGCAGTGAGGGACGTGCTCTTGAGCTTATTTTCCATGAAGACGAGATTACTCAAGATCGACAGGAACAGCTTATCGATCCCTGTCTTTCCGTGAAGAGCGTCGATTGAATGTCCCCGTCTTAACAACTCCATCAGTTCAAAGAATCGGGAATCCGTTGGCGTGCCAATCTTGGTCTCCAAATCTTCCTGGGATAAATCAGACAGTTCACTATAGATGTTCTCAAGGGAAAGATCCAAGGATTGAAGGGCTTTTTGAAAAGCGGCTTCTAATGAGCGCTCGATCGCCATCACTTCACCCGTTGCCTTCATCTTCGTGCCAAGCACCCGGTTTGCCTCGGGAAATTTATCAAACGGCCATCTCGGGAATTTCACCACCACATAATCAAGGGCCGGCTCGAAGCTTGCATAGGTGGTTTTGGTCAGTGGATTGATGATTTCATTCAAAGTGTAACCGACCGCAAGCTTCACCGCGATCTTTGCAATGGGATAGCCTGTCGCCTTTGATGCAAGGGCAGAAGATCTGCTCACACGGGGATTCACTTCAATCACATAGTATTGGTTGCTGTCAGGGTCTAAAGCAAATTGTATATTGCATCCTCCCACTACTTCCAACGCACTGACGATATCAAAGGCGGCTGTACGGAGCATATGAAACTCCCTGTCCGTCAAGGTTTGGGACGGGGCCACGACGATGGAATCCCCCGTATGGACCCCTACCGGATCGAAGTTCTCCATATTGCAGACCGATATACAATTTCCTTTCGAATCTCTCATCACTTCATACTCGATTTCTTTGAACCCGGCTATGCTTTTTTCCACAAGCACCTGATGGATCGGACTTGCCTTCAAACCTGATAGGACGAGTTTCTTGTACTCCTCCATCGTAGAAGCGATCCCGCCTCCTCTTCCGCCTAACGTATAAGCAGGGCGGACAATGATCGGAAGGGCAATCTCTTCAGAAAAAAGAAGGGCGCCTTCCAGGTCATGGACGATGCTGCTTTCAGCTGTCGGGTGCCCCAATCTATTCATTAAGGATCGGAACTTCTCTCTATCCTCCCCCTTTTGGATCGAATCAACGGACGTACCGAGCAGTTTCACACCGTACTTCGCAAGGACCCCTTTTTCATCCAGCCCGACGGCCAGATTCAAGGCAGTCTGGCCTCCGAGACCCGCTACCAGGCCATGGGGGCGTTCTTTTTCGATGATGGCGGTCAGTGTCTTCACTGTAATGGGTTCACAGTACACTTTGTCAGCGTAAGTGGTATCCGTCATGATCGTGGCCGGATTATGATTCACAAGGACCACCTCATATCCCTCTTCCTTGAGGGCAAGGCACCCTTGCGTACCGGAGTAATCAAATTCAGCCGCCTGCCCGATGATGATGGGGCCCGATCCAATGATCAGGATTTTTTGAATACTGGAATCTTTAGGCATACATTTTCTCTCTCCCTGGTTGTTTAATCGATTGATAGAATTGCTGAAAAATCCACGAAGCATCTTCCGGTCCCGGACGTGCTTCCGGATGAAATTGAACGGAAAGGATCGGCTTATCTCTATGCTGAAGTCCTTCAAGGGAACCATCGTTGACGTTTACAAATCGCGGCTCAAGCCCCGTCCCGATCAAACTTTCCTTATTCACGACATAATTATGGTTTTGCGAAGTAATGAAAACCTCACCCGTTTGGTTATCCATGACGGGGTGATTCGCCCCTCTGTGCCCGAATAGTAATCGGTCCGTATCCCCTCCAAGGGCAAGGGCGATCAACTGATGCCCCAGGCAGATGCCGAGTGTCGGAATCTCCATCATTTTCCCCTTCAGCTCCGGTAAGAACGTCATCATTTCCTTCGGGTCCCCGGGGCCGTTTGATAGCACCAGTCCATCGACATTCAACGGATCCAACAGCCCCAACTGATGAAAAGGGATGACCGTCACGCGGCAGTCCAATTCCAACAGACTCGTCACAATCGATTTCTTCACGCCGAAATCGACGACGGCGATATGTTTACTGCCCTTTCCCAATTGACGGACCTGTGGAAGAGCGACTTTTTCAATTTGACCGGTGAGTTTTTCTTTGCCAGGAAGCCCTTTTGAATATGAAATACATGCATTTTGACTTCCACCGTTACGGATCTCCTTTACGACCTGTCTTGTATCCACCCCTGTCATGAAGGGCACCTTCCACTTCAGGAGATAGTCTTTAAGGGATGAAGTGGCATGATAATGGGAATGCACATCAGGTGACCCGAGCATGATGACCCCCTTCACCTGGGGATTGGCGCTTTCGACATCTTCCTCATTCACACCGTACTGACCGATCAGCGGATAGGTGAAAACGACGATTTGATCTTTGTAGGAGGGATCCGTAAGCACTTCCTGATATCCCGTCATCCCCGTAAAAAATACAATCTCACCCTGAATGGGATCATCCTCATCCATGAAGACTTCCCCTTTAAAGGTGCTGCCGTTTTCCAAACATAAGTAACCTGTCATGAGATGACCTCCTATTTATGAATAAATAATTATTTTTTAGTATTTTTATACATTTGTATTTAAAAAATTTTAGTAGGCTTTGCGTGTTGCCTGATGGTACTGATCAAAATGTGAAGAGCCTGATCAAGTTCATCATAGGTAACGGTTAACGGTGGTAGTAACCGGATCACATGCGCTCCTGCCGGAAGGGTTAACAATCCATTGTGACGGAGCTCATTTATGATGTCTTTTACTTCCCTGTCGAAGGAGATGCCGATCATAAAACCGATCCCTTTTATCTCTTGTACGATTTGATTCCCTTGGAGCTGGACGATCAGTTCTTTCATAAAATACTCCGATTTATGTTGAACACCTTTGAGGAACCCTTCATCGAAAACCGTTTCCATGGTCGCCTTCGCTGCCGCCATTGCTAACGGATTCCCTCCGAATGTTGATCCGTGGGTCCCAGGTGAAAAGGAAGGGATGAGTGCTTCCTTCCCCATCATGGCTCCCACGGGAAAGCCGCTTCCGAGTCCTTTTGCCGCCGTGACGATATCCGGATCCAGGGAATAATGCTGATAAGCAAACGGCAACCCTGTACGCCCCGCCCCTGTCTGGACTTCATCGATGATGAGTAACGCACCCAGTTCCCTGCACTTTGCTTCCACCGCCTGCAAAAAGGAAAGAGTCCCCGGATTGACGCCCCCTTCTCCCTGAATCACTTCGAGCATGATGGCCGCCACATCGTTATCTTTCACTTCTGAAAGGGTATGTTCGTCGTTATAAGGAAGATAGTCGAAGGTCGGCAGGAGCGGGCCGAATCCACTATGGATCTTCTCTTGACCCGTCGCACTCATCGTAGCAAAGGTCCGGCCGTGAAAGGATTGCTTGAATGTCAGGATCTTTGTTTTCCCCGTATGCTTCCTGGCCAGTTTAATCGCCGCTTCATTCGCTTCCGCTCCGCTGTTACAAAAGAAGACGGCATCCAGACCGCTTGCCGAAGTGAGGAGCGCGGCGGCCTCTTCCTGCTTTGTAATGGGAAACAGGTTGGATACATGCCAAAGTTCATCCATTTGTTTTTCCACGGCTTCTTTCACGACGGAAGGGGAATGCCCTAAGTTACAAACGGCGATACCTGAAATGAAATCCAAATAGGATCGACCGTTGCGATCCTTTACCTCTGTGCCTTTTCCCGAAATCAATTCAATGTCTAATCGACTATACGTAGGGAATACATGACTCATATCGCTACCTCTTTTCCTTCTGTTATCCGTGTACCGATCATTTTTCCGTCCTGGATGATGGAGTCCTGACATCCGACGATCATCACTTCCTTTATATTCTCGTTCAGAACCGATAGAGCCGCCTGAACCTTAGGAATCATCCCGCCGTAGATCACGCCGGATTCGATATATTGATGAATGGCCTCTTTTGTTACACGTGAAACAAGTTCACCGTCTTTCAATATTCCTGGCACATCCGTGACAAACAGTAATTTTTCAGCGTTCAGGGCCTTGGCGATGGCTGAAGCTGCCAGGTCCGCATTCACATTTACCCTTACTCCTTCTTTGGTGACAGCAAGGGGGGCGATGACCGGTAAGTAATTCAATGATAGGAGATTGTGAAGCAGCGTAAGGTTTACCTCCTCAATCTGGCCGACAAACCCGAGGGATTCCTCGTCAACGAATCGGGCCTTTAATAACCCGGCATCGTATCCGCTTAATCCGATGGCGTTTACCCCTTCCCTGTTGAGTTCATGGATCAATTCGCTATTCACCTTACCCTTTAGCATCTGCTCAGCGATGGTGAAAACATCCTCCGTGGTTTTACGCTGTCCATTAATGAAGGTTGACTGTATTCCAAGCTTCTTGAGTGTTGCCGTAATATCCGGTCCCCCGCCGTGTACAAGGACCACATGGCAGCGCTGCTGAAGATCTTTCATACTTTGATAGAAAAGGGAGGATAGCTTAGACATGACACTCCCTCCCAGCTTCACCATGATCACCGGCTTATGTTCGGTAACTTGCATTGATTTTGACGTAATCATACGTAAGATCGCACCCCCAGGCTTTTCCTATTCCTTCTCCACTATGGAGGAATACAGAGATGATCACATGTTCAGCTTGCATATACCCGCTGACTCCTTCTTCATTGAAGGGTTGAGGGGTGCCGTTTGAAAATACGAGTGTGTCCCCGATGCGGATATCACATTGTCGAGGGTTGAGCTTGATTCCGCTATGTCCCATGGCGCCGACGATTCTCCCCCAGTTCGGATCTCCACCGAAAAGGGCCGTCTTCACTAAATTGGAACCGACGATCTTTTTTGCTAAAACATTGGCGTCATGCCGGGATTGGGCTCCGGTCACCTGCACTTCCACCAGTTTGGTCGCACCTTCACCATCCCTTGCGATTTGTTTCGCCAGGTCTTCGCATACACGGGTCAATCCCTCTTGAAAATGGGTCCAATCAGGATGGCCTTCGTCGAGGGCCTCATGCTCCACCATTCCATTTGCCATGCTGATGACCATATCGTTGGTGGACGTTTCCCCATCCACGGTGATTTGATTAAAGGATTGGTCGATGGCGGTTTTAAGTGCTCTCTGTAACACATCCGATGAAATAGTGGCGTCTGTTGTAATAAAGCCGAGCATGGTGGCCATATTTGGGTGGATCATTCCAGATCCTTTTGCACACCCTCCGATGGTGACGGCTTTTCCATCGATCATGACCTGACAGCAGGACGTTTTCTCGACTGTATCCGTCGTGAGGATGGCCTGCTGGAAAGACTGTGCACCTTCCGGATTCGCCTCGACCTTGATGTCGGTGCAGCCCTTTTCCATCTTTTCCATCGGAAGCCATTCACCGATGACGCCTGTGGAGGCAACGGCTACATACTCTTCTGGAATCTGAAATCGTTTCGCAATCCATTCCCTTGTTTGATAGGCATCCTTCAACCCTTGTTCACCCGTACACGCATTTGCGATGGCACTGTTTACCACTATGGCCTGAAGCGTATGAGACTGAGTGATGCTATCCTGCGTGACTTTGAGGGGAGCCGCTTGAAAATGACTTTGCGTGTAGACCGCTCCGCATTGTGCGGGTTTCTCACTGTAAATGACCCCGAAATCTTTCTTTGCATATCGCAGACCCGTATGCATCCCGCCTGCCTTGTATCCTAAAGGCGACAGAATCGTTCCTCCCTTGACAGGTTGAACCAACTTTTCTTTTAGCTTCAATGATCTTCCCCTCCTATGGATAAATTGGATAGTGATGAAGCCCGGTCGTCTCGTCTATCCCAAGCATCACGTTCATATTTTGAACCGCCTGACCTGCCGCTCCCTTGATCAAGTTATCGATCACCGAGACCACCGTCACCCGATTCGTACGTGAATCGGCTTTGATGGATAGATCACAGAAATTCGTGCCGAATACTTCTTTCGTACCCGGGAACTGCCCGGCGGGTCGGACCCTGATGAAGGGATGCCCTTCATAATAGCTTTGATAGTGGGTATGTAGCTTCTCGGTGGTGAGGGTGCTCTTTAACTCTGCGTACATCGTCACCATGATCCCCCTGGTCATGGGAATGAGATGGGTTGTAAAGGTGATCGGTCCTGCTTCACTGCTCCATTCCTTCAGCTGTTGTTCGATTTCAGGGGTATGCTGATGCTGATGAACTTTATAGATTCGTAGATTTTCCTGCGTCTCGGAGAAGTGACTGGATTGCGCCGCTTTCCTTCCCGCCCCGGATAATCCCGTCTTTGCATCGATAATCAGGGAATGAGGATCCATTAGCTCTTGTTGAAAAAGCGGGGCCAATCCCAGCAGCGTTGCCGTCGGGAAGCAGCCTGGATTCGCGATCAGGTCCGCTTCACGGATTGCCTGACGGTTGATTTCAGTCAGTCCATAAACAGCTTTGTCCAGGATATCCTGTGGTGCCGCTTCTCCCTTATACCATTCTTCATATGCACCCTGATCCTTTAAGCGCAGATCGCCGGATAGATCAATCACCTTTGCCTTTTTCCCGATGATCTTTTGAGTTAATTCCTTTGAGACACCGGATGGCACTGCCAGGAAGACGAAATCCAGCTGCTGCATCTCCTTGATACTGATTGGCTGCACTTTTTCATGGGAAAGACCGGATAGATGGGGATACTGTTCCACATATGGACTCTCTTCCAGAGAAGATGAATACAAAATACAATCATTCACATTAGGGTGATTTGACAACAGGCGGTACAACTCCACACCACTATACCCGGTACTACCAACAATACCAACATTCAAAACCCATCACCTCAGACAATAAATTTAAATTAGGTCTAATTATATGAGTGTATATTAATAAAATCAATAGTATATTTATAAATTTTTCTATAAAGTTACTTTATTCACATATTCACTCCGATAGTACCAGAAACAAATAAAGGTCCGTCCCTCGCTGTGAGGGACGGACCTTTATTAATATAGAAATACGATTAGAACTGAGCTGCCTCTGTCGATCCTTTTAAAGCGGTTGTGGAAGAGGTTCCACCTGAGATCACCATCGATACCTCATCAAAGTAACCCGTTCCGACTTCACGCTGATGTCGTGTAGCGGAATATCCGTGCTTTTCGCTTGCAAACTCTGCTTCCTGAAGCTGTGAATAAGCAGCCATCCCACGATCTTTGTAGCCCCTTGCAAGCTCGAACATACTGTGGTTGAGTGCGTGGAAGCCGGCAAGTGTGACGAACTGGAATTTATAGCCCATTTTACCAAGCTCCACTTGGAATTTGGCGATTGTTTCATCGTCCAATTTCTTCTTCCAGTTAAAGGATGGCGAACAGTTATATGCCAGTAATTTACCTGGATGTTCAGCATGGATCGCCTCTGCAAATCGTCGTGCTTCTTCAAGATTCGGTTCAGACGTTTCACACCACACAAGATCCGCATAAGGAGCATATGCAAGACCTCTTGCGATGGCTTGATCAAGTCCTGCGTTTGTACGGAAGAAGCCTTCCGGTGTACGGTCCCCCGTAATGAACTGCGCATCATAAGGATCGACATCGCTTGTGATCAAGTCCGCGGCATTTGCATCCGTACGTGCAACGATTAACGTCGGCACACCCATTACATCTGAAGCGAGACGGGCGGAAATAAGGTTCTTAACAGCCGTTTGGGTAGGAAGAAGAACTTTCCCTCCCAGATGACCGCACTTCTTCTCAGAAGAAAGCTGATCCTCAAAGTGGACGGCAGAAGCCCCTGCTTCAATCATCCCCTTCATTAATTCGAACACGTTCAACTGGCCTCCGAAGCCTGCTTCTGCATCGGCCACGATCGGCACGAACCAATCGATCGATTCGTCCCCTTCTACATAATGGACCTGATCGGCACGCTGAAGGGCCTGGTTGATCCTCTTCACGACAGATGGTACGGAGTTTGCCGGGTACAGACTTTGATCGGGATACATATGTCCCGATAAATTGGCATCCGCTGCAACCTGCCAGCCGCTTAGATAGATTGCTTTCAGCCCGGCTCTCACCTGTTGGACAGCCTGATTCCCCGTCAGGGCGCCAAGGGCATTGATATAATCTTCCTCGTGAAGGAGATTCCACAATTTCTCAGAACCACGGCGGGCAAGAGTGTGCTCGATATCGATCGATCCCCTTAAACGAATAACATCTTCAGCGGAGTAAGGACGGGTGACGCCCTTCCATCGTTGATCCATTTCCCAGTTTTCCTGTAATGCGGTTACACGTTCGTTATTTGCTTTTACCATTTAAAACCTCTCCCTTTTATCGTTTTTTTATGAGCATTGAGCGGTGTACGTTCGGTATATCGTCTTGCCCCGGTGCCTGGGGTCCGTCCCTCATCCCACTGAAGTGGTAGTAGGCTGAAGTGTTTTTACCTGCTATGTCAACGTTTACATGGCTGTCATTTTACTTGCAGGTCCGTCCCTCTAAAGAATTTTATAGCCCGGGATGGTGAGGAAGTCTGTGAATTGGTCGTTCTGGATGAGCTGGTCGAATAGGTCGACGGCTTCCGGGAAACGACGGTCTTTGTAGGATTCCTCCCCGTATTGGCTTTTGAGTTTCGTCAGTTCTTCTTGCTTAAGTAATTCGTAAAGCTCCAGGGTGATGTTCCGCCCGTCTGCCAGGATCCCTTTCGGATGACGGATCCATTGCCATAGCTGGGCACGTGAAATTTCTGCCGTCGCGACATCTTCCATCAGGTTGTGAATCGGAGCCGCCCCTTGGCCGCTCAGCCACGAAGAAATGTATTGAACGCCGACATTAATATTCAAACGGACTCCTTCTTCCGTTATCTCCCCTTGAGGAACCTCCAGAAGATCCTGTTCCGACACTTCCAGATCCACTAATGTTTTCTCATCGATCTGGTTCGCCTTTTTCATCTCCTGATTGAACACGTCCATGGCAACAGGGACGAGTCCTGGATGTGCGACCCACGTACCATCGTGCCCATCACGCGCTTCCCTTTCTTTATCCGATTTCACCTTATTGAACGCTTCTTCGTTCTTGACCGGATCATTCTTGACAGGGATCTGCGCGGCCATTCCGCCAATCGCAGGGGCTCCCCTTCTGTGACAGGTCTTAATCGTGAGCAGGGAATACGCTCTCATAAACGGCGCTGTCATCGTGACTGATGAACGATCAGGGAGAATCACATGTTCCTGCTCCCGGAGTTTTTTGATATAGCTGAAGATATAATCCCATCGTCCACAGTTCAACCCGGCTGAATGCTCCTTTAACTCATAAAGGATTTCATCCATTTCAAATGCGGCCGTGATGGTTTCGATGAGGACCGTCGCCTTGATCGTCCCCTGGGGAATCCCCACATATTCTTGTGCAAACACAAACACATCATTCCAAAATCGTGCTTCTTGGTGACTTTCTAATTTAGGTAGGTAAAAATAAGGGCCTTTATTCGTAGAGGTTAAATGAGTCGCATTATGGAAAAAGAATAAGCCAAAGTCTACAAGACTTGCCGATAGTGGGGTCCCATCCAGTTCGATATGTTTCTCTTCCAGGTGAAGTCCCCTTGGTCTGACGATTAATACGGCATGATCCCGTTTCAATTCATAACGCTTCCCGTTTGTTTCGAAATCGATCGTGTGGTGTACTGCATCTCTGAGGTTGATTTGTCCTTCGATGAGGTTGTTCCATGTTGGTGAGGTGGCATCTTCAAAACATGCCATAAAACATTTCGCCCCGGAGTTGAGGGCATTGATGACCATCTTGCGATCAACCGGGCCGGTAATTTCCACCCTTCGATCCTGCAGGGCTTTCGGAATCGGAGCGACTTTCCACTCACTTTGTCGAATTGACTCTGTTTCAGGCAAAAAGTGAGGAAGTTCCCCTCCATTGATCCGTTCCTGCTTCTTCTCCCTGTTCTGTAACAGCTCGTTGCGTTTATCCCGGAACCTGCGCTCCAACTGTTCTAAAAACTGTAATGCCTCAGGGGATAAAATGTTTTCAAATCCGGGTCTAATTTCCCCTGTTACCTTGATACCAACCATTTTGGTGGACATAGAACCTATTCACTCCTTCGACGTATTAAACAAATCTTATTGTTATAATACAGATTAATTATCATGTTTGTATTGTATAACAGCATCCGTTAAATTGGAACACTTTTTTCAGAATTTTCATTCGACAATTTTCGCAACCTATCAAGAATGAGCATCCCCTGCATCAGAATTCCCAGGACCATGGAACACAAAAAAAGAGGTCCGTCCCTCAGCCACCAATAAGTGACGAGGGACGGACCTCTTACGATAAAGGCAATTTATTTAACGATATCCTTTGCAACGGCTTCGTCGAATTCAGCTTGGATTTCAGCACTTGGCTGCGGTCCAACCTTACTGAAGATCACGATTGCCAGCATAGCCAGGAAGAATCCTGGAACGATTTCATACAGTTCAAATGGAATGATTCCAGCTGCAGTCAGCTGTTTCCAAAGGACGACTGTTACTGCACCAGTGATCATACCGGCTAATGCACCGTTTCGTGTCATACCTTTCCAGTATAGGGACAGTAGGATGATCGGTCCGAATGCGGCTCCGAATCCACCCCATGCGTAACTTACCAGATCCAGGATCTTCGTACCGCCGCCATTGGCAGGGTTCCCTTGAATAGCAAGCATGATGGCGATGAATGCGATGAGAAGCACTCCGATACGACCTACCCATACAAGTTCGTTGTCAGAAGCATTTTTACGGATGATCGCTTTGTAGAAATCCTCCGCCAACGCACTGGAAGAAACAAGTAATTGAGAATCAATGGTACTCATGATAGCAGACAGAATTGCGGCTAACAGAATACCGGATACCCATGGATTGAATAAGACATCTGTAAAGAAGATGAATACTTTCTCAGAATTATCAACATCACCTGTGATTAACGGCATATCAGCGAAATAGGCGATACCGGAGAAACCGACCAGTACAGCACCAATCATTGATAATGTCATCCAGCTCATACCGATCCAGCGTGCCTTTGGAACATCTTTGGTGGATCTGAGTGCCATAAAGCGGGTGATGATATGAGGCTGACCAAAGTAACCAAGTCCCCAGGCAAGGAGTGAAATGACTCCCATGACCGTCATTGTGTTCATTGTATCGAGATTGGCTGCGTCAACTGAACGAACAGCATCAACTGTAGCATTCCATCCACCCAGCTCTGCGATCGCAACGATTGGCGTAATGATTAACGCAAGGAACATAAGAATACCTTGAACGAAGTCAGTCCAACTTACTGCTAAGAATCCTCCAAGGAACGTGTAGGAAATGATTACAATAGCACCAATCCAAAGTGATTGATTGTAAGACATTCCAAACGTTTCCTGGAATAATAACGCTCCGCCTACAAGACCTGAAGATGTGTAGAAGGTAAAGAAAACCAGGATTATGACTGCTGATATAACGCGAAGGAGACGGGAACCATCTCTAAAACGATTTTCGAAGAAATCCGGAACCGTAATCGAATCGTTTGCAACCTCCGTGTAAGCGCGCAGTCTTGAAGCTATGAATCTCCAGTTTAAATAAGCACCAATCACTAACCCAATACTTAACCAGATCGACCCTAGACCAATTGCATAAGCAAGGCCGGGCAGTCCCAGTAATAACCATGAACTCATATCAGAAGCACCAGCACTTAACGCTGCTACCCCCGGTCCTAAACTACGTCCTCCAAGAACGTAATCCGATAAATTGCTTGTTAATTTGTAAGAAATAATACCGATTGCGAGCATTCCAACTAAATATACGATAAAGGTAATTAAAGTAGCTATATCCATTGTGTAGTTAGCATTCTCCTTTCAAGAAATTTGTACTGCATTTCGTTAGGTGCTTAATCTAACTTTTGAACCATGCTGAAAGACCTCTAAAAATGTTAATCCAACAGTTCTTTACCCCATGCATACGGGTTGTAAACTTATTCACTCATTAATATTTGAAAAAGTTTATTCTGCGAAGCTTCGTTCCGTAACAAGTTCACAACGTTATTAATACTAACACACAATCAACGCATTAACAGACAGAACTTTCTGAATACATTAACCTATATGAATAAATATTCATTTAAAATGCATATATTTTTACATAAACGCATTTAAAGCTATATCTATTCATAAAAATTTATAAAATTAAGTTGCTTTTTTGTTCACAAATCTGTTGTAATTCCAATTTTTCACTAACGTCAGCATCATTATTTTGCAACAATTGTTCCATTCATATACATGGTGCGGATTGATTTTTTTAGGGAGCACGTTCAGTCGGGCTCTACCGGAATTTTTTCAACACTTACCATTCCCCGGCTACAAAAAAAGAACTAACCTGTTAAAGATTAGTCCTTCTCCTCTTCTATTCATAAATGTGCAAATACGTTTCTTTACTTCCCGGCTTTTTCACAATCAGCGCTTCCGGCCCGTAGGACGAGGAGACGAGGAGTTCGACGTCCCAGCTGTCAGGGGTCTGTTTACCGATCATATTGGTAAGATGCTGGGCAAATCCTATCGTTTCCGCTTTCCCCTGGAAGGAGAGCGCCACCTCGAATTTCATTTTGGACAGCTTCTGATCCTGATAGAGTGCTTGTCCGGTCAGTCCTGTGTAAACTGGAAAGTACTTTTCGATGTCGGTTTTCAGTTCGTTAAAGACTTTATAATCGTTCGGATGGTTCTCCTGGGCTTCCGGCGACGGGAATAAGTAGTAATCTTCATTGATCCCTTTCCAATCCCCGATGCCGCTTTGGTCCGGTTCCACCGTTGTGTAGCCAAAGAAGTGACCCGGTACGACCTGATCTTTCGGAGCCTGCTTATAGAGTGAGATCATGATCGGAACGTTTTGGAGCTCTTTTTTCTGGCGAAGGCGTTTGAGGACTTCACCTGCGATTTTCGCTCCCTGTTCTTTCAGGACCTCATTGCTGATATTTTGTACAGTTCTTGTCCCATTGGACATATTCGTTTCGTATTGAACAGAATTCAAGGACAGGGCGATGGCCACTCCACCAAGGCGTACCTTATTGTCCTCTTTTTTCATCAAATAATTGTGTTCGATGATATGCGCCAAATAGATGGGGGCATTCTCTCCGTTTGACTGCACAGGGTTGAGCCCGACGTTTTCAGACTCCTGAATACCCTTTTCTTTCAGCTGTTCACTCGTATATTTCCTTTGCAGCCAGCTGTCCACCGTTTTCTTTGTCAAAAATTGTCCTTCTTTAAAAAAGTATTCATCTGTTGAAAATCGATTTTGGGCTACACGTAACAAGCCTTTTTCGATTTCATTGATATCATATCTTGATCCGAGATCATTCACGACGACGCCGCGTGTATTGCTGGTTTCATACGGAAGCATCGTCTTATAGTATTCTTTCGAAATTTGGAAGCTTGGTATGATGGCTTTCTTTGCTTCGCTATCCTGATTTTCCTGAACGACCTGATCCTGTTTCTCAAATGTCGGAGCACAGCCTCCCAATAACAACAGTGCGGAGAGAGCGACCGAAATCCCTTTTTTCATTCCTTGTTACACCTCTTATCGGTTAAGTTCTTCCATCAGCTTATCCTCATCCCAGACTTCTATATTTAACTCTGTTGCTTTCGCAAGCTTCGATCCCGCCTCTTCCCCTGCGATGACAAGATCGGTTTTCTTACTTACACTGCCGGTTACTTTCCCGCCGAGCAGCTCGATTTTTTCTTTTGCCTCATTCCGGCTCAATCGCTCGATCTTCCCTGTGAGGACAACGGTCTTCCCTGCAAAGTACGAGTCGACTTCACTTGCCGCTACAGGCTTAGGTCCTTTGTATTCAAGGTTCACACCGGCATCCTTCAGCTCCTGGATGAGTTCTTTTACTTCATCATTTTCAAAATAAGCCACAATGGCATCGGCCATTTTATCCCCGATCTCATTTACGTTCGTGAGCTCTTCTTTGCCCACGTTCATCAGCCTGTCCATTGAATCGAATTCCTGCGCCAGCGTCTTGGCCGCTTTGGCTCCGACATGACGGATCCCGAGTCCGAATAACAGCTTCTCCAGGGAATTGGCTTTGGACGTTTGAATGGCTTCCAGCAGATTATCAACGGACTTCTCCCCCATCCGTTCCAGCTGAAGAAGCTGCTCCCGTTCAAGACTATACAGGTCGGCGACATCTTCGATCAATTTCTCCCTGAACAACTGGCTGATCACTTTTTCTCCCAGTCCATCGATGTTCATGGCGTTCCGGGAAACAAAGTGAATGAGTCCCTCACGGATTTGGGCAGGGCATTTCGGATTGATGCAGCGAAGGGCTACTTCGCCTTCGAGTCTCACAAGCTCACTTTCACATTCCGGACAGTGGGTCGGCATCAAAAATTCCTGTTCCTCACCGGTTCTTTTGTCTTCAAAGACGTTGACCACTTCCGGGATGATGTCTCCCGCTTTTTTTATGACGACATGATCACCGATTTTAATATCTTTCTCCCTGATCAGATCCTCATTGTGAAGTGAAGCACGTTGAACGGTCGTTCCTGCAACACGGACAGGTTCCAGGATTGCCGTTGGCGTCACGACACCCGTACGGCCGACACTTAACTCAATCTCTTTCAGCACCGTGACGACCTCTTCGGCAGGGAATTTGAAGGCAATGGCCCATCTGGGGCTTTTCGCTGTCGTTCCAAGTTCCTGCTGTTGATCAAGGGAGTCGACTTTAATGACGATTCCATCAATGTCATAGGAAAGATTCGGGCGCTCATTCGTCCATTTCCCGACGTAATCCAGGACTTCTTCAATGGTCGCACATCGTTTACGTTCGGGATTCGTTTTAAAACCGAGTTTGTCTAACGTATCCAATCCCTCACTATGAGAATCGATTCCTGTATCACCTATATCAGCTAACGCATATAGGAAAATATCGAGATTCCTTGATGCCGCAATCTTCGGGTCGAGCTGGCGGAGTGAACCCGCCGCCGCATTGCGCGGGTTGGCAAAAGGCTCTTCCCCATTTTCTTCTTTGATTTTATTCAGGGCTTCGAATGACCCTTTCGGCATAAAGGCTTCTCCGCGAACTTCAAAGGACATCTCCTCAGAAATCTTTAACGGAATCGAACGGATCGTCTTCAGATTCGATGTGATATCCTCACCTATCGATCCATCCCCCCGCGTTGCCCCTTGGACGAACACACCGTCCTCATACCTGAGAGAAACGGCCAGGCCGTCGATCTTCAGCTCGCACACGTAGGAGAACTCATCTCCGACCGCTTGACGGACGCGACGGTCAAAGTCACGAAGATCTTCTTCATTGAAAGCATTCCCGAGACTCAACATCGGGGTCCTATGCTCCACTTTTTCGAAAAAGTCGAGGATGGTACCGCCCACCCGCTGGGAAGGAGAGTCCGCTGATTTCAATTCCGGAAATTCCTCCTCGAGCCCAATCAGTTCCCTCAGCAGCTGATCATACTCGGAATCAGGGACAGAAGGCTTGTCGAGGACATGATATTCATAATTATATTGATTCAATCGTTCATGCAGTTCATTGATTCGCTTTTCGGCTGATTGTCGATCCATTTCCACAACCCTTTCTTGCTTATAGGTTCAGTTACAGCCGGAAGGGGATTCCCTTCCGACACGTCACGCTTTTTCGATTGGAGCAAATTTGGCAAGGAGACGCTTGATTCCCATAGGACTTGGGAAGGCTATATCGAGCTCGACACTGTCTCCGGAACCCTTCACACTGACAACCGTCCCCGTCCCCCACTTCTTATGCTGGGCTTTATCCCCAACCTGCCAGGCAACGGATTCTCCGCCCGTAGTGGTCTGGACTGGACGTGCAACCGGCTTACGGGGGGCGGGACGTGCCGGTGACTTCGCCGCTGATTTCCCGAAAGGCGTGAAGGCACTCTTCTTCTCCGCCATCACATCATCCAACAAGTCTGCCGGAATTTCATTAATGAATCGGGAAACAGGATTCATCTTCGTTTGTCCGAAGAGCGTTCTCATCTGGGCATTGGTCAGGAAGAGCTGTTCTTCTGCACGGGTGATCCCCACATATGCCAGACGGCGCTCTTCTTCCATTTCATCCTCTTCCATAAGGGAACGGCTGTGAGGGAAGACCCCTTCCTCCATTCCCATAAGGAATACGACCGGGAACTCAAGACCCTTTGCTGCGTGCAGGGTCATGAGGATAACGGAATCCTTAGGCTGGTCGTCTTCATCGAGTTTATCGATGTCTGCGACCAAGGCAAGGTCCGTTAAAAATGCCACGAGGCTCTTATCGTCGTTGGATTGTTCAAAGCTCTTTGTTACAGACAGGAACTCATCCAAGTTCTCAAGCCTTGATTGGGACTCAATGGACTTTTCCGCTTTCAGCATATCGGTGTAGCCTGATTTCTCCAGGATCTCTTCTACCAGTTCCGTGACAGACAGATACTCCTGCATGTTCGTATAGCCTTTCACCATCTCCATGAATTCAATCACAGCCTTGGTGATTTTAGGGCTGAGGCCAATGAAATCAGCTTCTGCGAGGGCCTTGAACATGGAAATATCATGATCCTGTGCATAACGGGCAATCTTATCGATCGACGTTGCCCCTACACCCCTTTTCGGCACGTTGATGACACGCTGCAGGCTGATATCATCATCGGGATTCGAAATAAGCCTGAGATACGCTAAGATATCCTTGATCTCTTTTCGATCGTAGAACTTGATGCCGCCGACGATGGAGTATTCGATATTCGATTTTAAAAGAACTTCCTCCATGACACGGGACTGTGCATTCGTCCGGTAAAGAATGGCGAAATCAGAGTACTTCCGCTTACCCGTTTCCATCATTTCTTTGATTTTCCCTGTGACGAATTGAGCTTCGGTCTGCTCGGTATCCGCCCTGAAGTAGGAGATTTTTTCACCGTCATGATTTTCCGTCCACAGATTCTTCGGTTTACGATTCGAATTCTTCTGGATGACTTCGTTCGCCGCCTGGAGGATCCGCTTCGTTGAACGATAATTCTGTTCCAGGAAGATGACGGTTGCCCTCGGATAATCCTTCTCAAAGGAAAGGATATTGGCAATGTCCGCACCTCGCCATTTATAGATGGACTGATCCGAATCCCCAACCACACAGAGATTCTGGAAGCGGGATGCGAGCAGTTTCACGAGCATATACTGCGCCCTGTTCGTATCCTGATACTCATCCACGTGGATATACTGGAACTTACGCTGATAAAATTCCAGCACTTCCGGTACACGTTGGAATAATTGAATCGTCGTCATGATCAAATCATCAAAATCAAGGGCCTGATTCTTTCGCAACCGCTTCTGATATTCTGTATATACATCCGATACGACCTGGTCGTAATATCCCCCTACCTGCTTGGATAATTCTTCGGGAGTCGTCAACTCATTCTTCGCTGAGCTGATGGATCCCAACAGGGAACGCGGATCGAATTTTTTCGGATCAATGTTCTTTTCCTTTAAAATCGCCTTGATGACAGACTGCTGATCCGTCGAATCCAGGATCGTGAAATTCCGGTTCATTCCGATCCGGTCTATATCACGTCTGAGGATGCGCACACACATACTGTGGAAGGTTGAGATCCAGATGTTCTCAGACGCCCCGCCAAGGATGTTATGTATACGATCCTTCATTTCTCTAGCCGCTTTATTGGTAAAGGTAATCGCTAAAATATTGTAGGGATTGACCCCTTTCTCCACCATCAAATACGCAATCCGGTGTGTCAATACTCTTGTCTTCCCTGAGCCTGCGCCTGCCATGATCAGTAAAGGCCCTTCCGTAGCCTTCACGGCTTCCGCCTGCTCGGGATTCATTCCATTCAACAATCGATCAGTCAAAAATTGCATACTCTCTCACCACCATAACGAACATGTGTTCTATTTTGTATTTCCATTATATCTTATTCAGGGACCGACCTCCAGCAGGATCTTTACCCCTTTACTGCTTTTACCGTTTTTAACGCTTCTTTCAAATTCTCATACACAGCATTCCCAACGACGACCACATCTGAAACCTCGGCCATCTCCTTCGCCTGCTGTGCGGATTTGATGCCGCCACCATAGAATAAGGTCGTGTTTTCCAACGAATCTTTCACTTCTTTAACTGTTTCGACGTCCCCATATGTACCACTGTACTCAAGGTAAAAAATCGGCAGGTTGAACATCCTTTCGGCCATCATGGCATAGGCTGCCGCGTCTTCACTTGAAATATCCGTGTCAGCTTTCGTTACCTGGGCTGCTTTGCAGTCACGGTTTAATATACAATATCCTTCTACAAGGATTTCATCCCAATTCATAATTTCTCCATATTCCTTGACCGCCTGGTGATGCAAACCTGTCACCCAGTTCATATCCGAGCTGTTCATTACCATGGGAATGAAATACAGATCGAAGCCCGGAGTGATCGACTCCAAATTTGATACTTCCAGAATACAAGGAACCGTATATCGTCTCACTCGTGCCATCAAATCAAGAACCTTTTCAAGGGTTACACCGTCCGTTCCCCCTACGATGATCGCATCTGTTCCCGATTCACATACTGTTTCTAAATCTTCATCATCTATTGTCTTATTAGGATCTAGTTTAAATACATGGCGCCACTCTTGGACATCATACATGTGCTGTTCCTCCATTCATACATCCATCTAACGTATTATATCATTTGTGAGAAACTGTCGCATTACCCTCAAAAGCGGAGGCGGCTCGCCCAGAGGCGACAAGCATAAGATGAACCTGCCGGAAAGGCGTTCTTTGCCTTTTTGGCAGGTTTAGCTTATGACCTCGAGCCTCTAGCCGCCGGAGCTGGATGACACCAAAAGCGGAGGCGGCTCGCCCAGAGGCGACAAGCATAAGATGAACCTGCTGGAAAGGCGTTCTTTGCCTTTTTGGCAGGTTTAGCTTATGACCTCGAGCCTCTAGCCGCCGGAGCTGGATGACACCCAGTCAAAAACAAAGACCGCTCGTCAGAGACAGCGGTCCTTCTATTATTTTTCTTCCTGATGTACACGATCCAATACTAACTGATACGCATCATTTCCGTAGTTCAGGCAGCGCTTCACACGGGAAATCGTTGCCGTACTTGCGCCTGTTTCGGTTTCAATCTTGTGATACGTCTTCCCATCCTGAAGCATCCTTGCTACTTCAAGGCGCTGGGCGAGTGATTGGATTTCATTGATGGTGCAAAGATCATCGAAGAAACGATAGCATTCCTCAAGATCCTGCAGAGAAAGAACAGCGTTGAATAGCTGATCCAGCTCCTTGCCTCTTAGTTTATTTATTTGCATTAAAAAGACTCCTTTTTCCTTCTATTCTTGATAGGATACAGAACCGGTCAACCCGGGAGAGCTTGGAATGACGTTGATCCACGTCGACCCCTTTCGCAAACTTACAGGTTGATTATTTTCATAAGGAAGGATTCGGCCATCTACATTCTTCCATTGAAGTTTCCGGAGTTTACCTTCCTGTATCAAGTAAGCATTTCCACCTGACTCGAGGTCAATATCCCGTCTTCCTTTGTCATCAACAATTTTATGTGAAGCTTCTGCGATCAAAAGGTTTTCGACCAGCACGGGATCTTCTGAATCGTAATCGATGGTCTGTTCCCCATTTGAAAAGCGTTCGTATCGCCCTTCTTTTTCGTTAAAGTCATACACGACGTTAAACAGCGGATTTTGATTGTATGAAATCATCACGGATTTTGCAGTTTCCCCTTTTATCGTCCCTTTATCACTGAAATTCAGTGCCTGGGGTGGCCGGTTCATATCGAAGCCGTTCTTATCCGCTCCCTCTTTAATATGCTCGTAGGTGATATACGAATTATGGGGAGCTTTACGGAAGCTTGCACGCTTGAATAACGTACCATCATATTGGATTCCGTTCAGATCATCGATGAAGCCATTGGTCAGCATTTCTTTCGCCTCAGGGCTGTATCCGTGTGCCACATACAAGCTGTCATATCCTTTTGCAAGCTTTATATAGTAATCTCTCGCACTTCGTACAGGTCCGATTTCTTTCGGCATCCTGCTTTGGAATATGGCCAGGAAACGGGTGATGTCACCCTCAGCCAGCACTTCATAAACGATATCTGCCTTGGATAATCCCGATTGGGGCCGGGCCTTCGGGTGATTATTTACCATGACAGCCACCGAGCGCGCCGTTGACTCTTTCTTCTCTGCCATCCCTGTCAAAGGGGATTGATTCATTTCTTCCGTTTCTACGCCTGTCTCTTCTTTCACCACTGGAGTAGCGGCTTCTTTATCAGATTCTTTCTTTATCTCTTTATCTGAACTACATGCGACAAGTGTAAACGAGCTTAACGCAATAATCAAAGCTCTTTTCAGCATGTTTTTTGACACCCCTATATACTTTACTATTTTAACGCATTATTGTTGGAAAGAGTACCGTTTTCTTCATTACATCATAGATTCCCTTCTGTGTCATCCGAATATAAGGGAGATGAGTGGACTGAAGAAATAAAAGTGTATAGATCGGGTCCGAGAATCGGTAGCCTCTTTCTTTTAGCAGTCCTTTAAGCGTTCTTTCTTCTTCAATCAATTCCGGCATTTCTTTCTGTGAGAGCAGCCCACTCAACGGAAGGGGGATTTCATGCAGGATGACACCATTTTCTGCAAGGACGATCCCTCCCCCGATTTCCTTCATGCGATTGAAGGCTGCAATCATATCAGACTTGCTCTTGCCGATCAGGATGATGTCCCCTGTATTGGAGTAAGACGAGGCAAAGCCCATGACGCCCTTCGAGAAGCCTTTGATCATGGTACTGATTCGCCACTCGCCATTCCGATCCAAGAGCATGAGGAATGATTGATCATGGTCTGCCTCAAGTAATTCCTCTGATGGATTGATCGAGATGGAATACGGTTTGGTGATGACGTCATTTACCATTTCAATTCCAAACGGCATGGAGAATTGTAGATCGTCATACCCTACTTCCCAATCAAGGTGTAATGGAGTAAAGCCATTCCCCCCCCAATTGATTTCGGTATTATCCTCTACTTGTTCGCCGTTTTTCCGAACCCAGACACCCTTTGAGAGCACGGAAACCGGAGTCGGATCATCTTTTGATGAAAGGAAGTTGATATTTGCGACTCTGCCTGTAGCAATCATCCCGTGCAGGTGGGTGATATTGTAATAATTGGCGACGTTGTAACTCGCCATATTATACGCTTCAATCGGAGGAATGCCTTTATCGATCGCCATTTTGATCATGAAATTCAGGACACCTTTTTCATAGAATCCAGGCGTCGACCCATCCGTCGTGAACAACAGTGAGTCATAGGAATCGATCCCCTTTTCGTTTAGCCCGTCTAATAGGACCGGTAAATCAGGACGGATCGAGGAGTGACGCAAAGTCACGGTCAGCCCTTGGATCAGGCGCTTGTAAACGTCCTCTCCCGTCATCGCTTCATGATCGCCATCGATACCTAATAAGCCAAGCTTGGCGATTGTTTTGTCAGATGCCCCGGGGAGGTGCCCTTCGACAATTTTCCCCATCCGTTTGGCTTCCTGCATCCAGTGAAGGATCAAATCATCCCCCTCTAGAAGTCTCGGCCATGCGGTCAATTCACCGCCTTGTAATACCGAGTCATGTTCGAGCCACGATTTCACTTCCCCATTTGAAAATGTGACCTCTTCATTCATCATTTCGGTTTGAGAATCAAAGCGTGTCCACCAGTACATCGTCACCGGCATTTTATTAAATTCCCTCAATAAAGTAAACGCTTTCTTTTTTTCCAATTGTAAAAACATCATCAGGTTATCATTGACGAATGTCGTGGTACCGGTTTGGGATGCATATTTGGAAAAAGATTGGGGATTATAAAGCTGAAACGGATGTACATGCGGTTCTATATATCCGGGGACGAGGTACTGTGACCCGCAGTCCACGATTTCACATTGCTCAAGGTTTTCCGGGAGTCGGTCGCCTGTATAGACAATACGGTCACCGTAAACCCAAATATGACCCTGCACCCATTTCTTTAAAGTCGAGTGAAGGTATGTTGCATTTTTCAAAAGAAGACTGGGAGACAATTCTCCGTTCAGTACTTGTACATGTTCTCGCAGTTGTTTGTTCTTCCATCTGTAGCGCTGCTCCAAAGTGAACACTCCTCTAGTGGAATGGTATTAGTGTAAGTTTCATTTTATGTTAACATATTTTACTATTTACCGCATTAAAGGTTTACAACAATTATGTGAATTTTCGATTAAGGAGGAATTTACAAATGAAAGTATCATCGAACATCGGGATTATCAATGCCCTGATCCGTATCACAGTAGGTTTTACTATCCTTGCCTGGAGTACATCAAAGCTCGCAAGACGTCCTTGGAGAGACTCTTATCTGGTGATGGCTGTGATTGGTGCCATGAAAGTGGGAGAAGGGATTCTTCGCTATTGCCCTGTCACTGCACTGTTTGAAAAAGGTGGAGACGGCGGGAATGGAAACGGCGGTTTCGGCGGATTTAAAGCAAAGGATATGATGAACTTTAAAGCCATGCTGAAGTCTGACAAGACCGATCACACTGATCACGGGCATCAGCACCAACAAACAAACGAACATACACAAGACCCGACGAAAAACAGCAAAAAAGAATCCAACTTCAACCCAGAAGAACTCACCAACCAAGAAGTCCAGGAGGCATTAGGCGGTTCTAAAGGGACGGACCTCCATTCCTAGGGGGCTTCAAGGCAATGTACACCATTAAATGCAGTAACTGCGGGATTTCGATTGACCATTGACCTGCGAAATAGCAAGATTGCCGAGGTCCGTCCCTCTAATGGGGATTCCTCGGCAATCTTGTATCTATATTGATAAAAAAGGAGCTGTTTGTATTGTTTTGGGAATATTTAACGGATATGTCATATGTTTTGTTTTCGCTGATCGGCGGTATCGTCGCCATTGCCTATGTGTATGTTCGTAAATCTAGGAAGAGACGTGTTCGATAGCTTTTCTGCCGATATCTCTTCTGTAGAACAAGCCGTCGAAATCAACCTTCCCTAATTCTTTGTACACCTCAGACTGCGCTTTTTCCACAGTCGGAGCAGAGGAAGCGACCAATAGCACTCTTCCACCATTTGAAACAAGGGAACCGTCTTCTGTTAATTCAGTTCCTGCATGATAAACCAGGGTCTTAGGATCAAGTGCGCTATAAAGGTCAGGAAGCGGAATGCCTTTGTTGTATTCACCCGGATATCCTTCTGCTGCCAGAACGACCCCTAGAACTGCATCGTCAGACCATTCCAATTCTACTGGTTTTCCATCTATGATGTCTTTGACTACCAGACCGAAATCAGACGCCAGACGAGGAAGGACTACCTGGGTTTCCGGATCTCCGAATCGAGCGTTGAATTCGATCACTTTAGGACCCTCGTTAGTCAGCATCAAGCCGGCATAAAGGATTCCCGTAAACGAACGATTTTCCTCCACCATTGCTTTCGCCGTAGGGTGAAGCACAGTCGAAATGGCTTCTTGCACGACTTCCTCCGAAATATGGGGAACCGGGGAATAAGCCCCCATCCCGCCTGTATTCGGACCTTGATCACCATCAAAGGCACGTTTATGATCCTGGGCGATGACCATGGGATAAACCGACTCACCATTTACGAAAGCCATGAGAGAGAACTCTTCCCCAAATAAGCATTCTTCCACAACCACTTTCGATGAGGCATCCCCGAACTTTTCATCCAGAAGCATTTCTTCCAATGCGCTGATTGCCTCCTCCTCTGTTTCCGCCACCACAACGCCCTTACCAGCTGCCAGGCCATCAGCCTTCACAACGATCGGGGCACCGACTTCCTTCACGTATTCAATGGCTTTCTCTACGCTTGTAAACACTTCATACGCAGCCGTTGGGATGCCGTACTTTTTCATTAACTCTTTCGAGAATGATTTACTTCCTTCGATGATCGCCGCTTCCTTCGTAGGGCCGAATATAGACAGTCCTTCCTCTTGGAAACGGTTGACGATCCCATCGAGCAATGGATTTTCCGGACCTACAAACGTATACGCGATGCCCTCTTTCTTGGCAAAATCAATGAGTTCACTCACGTCGGATTCCGCGTAGGGAAGGTTTGTGGATACGCCAGAGATCCCCGCATTCCCCGGTGCACAGAACACCTCTGTCACACTTTCACTTTCCGCTAACTTCTTACAAATGGCATGCTCGCGGCCGCCGCGGCCGATCACTAATACTTTCACCTTGAAAAAGCCCCCTTTTTAAGAAAACCCCTCCTGTTGAGTTGTAGATGAGGAGAGGTTGGTATATGGAATGAATATGTGCTGGGTGTGCACTGATGGCAACGGAGAGGAGGGGTGTGAGGTCCGTCCCTCATTCCACTCCCCATGAACCAGCTGTTTTTCTTGAATAACCCCTTGTTACAAGGGTTAAAGAGTAAACCTCTTTAGTAATTCAGTCAATTTCCGAGGTCCGTCCCTCCAATTAATGCTTGAAGTGGCGGATGCCGGTCATGACCATGGTGATGCCGTATTGGTCGGCTTTTTTGATGGAGTCTTCGTCACGGATGGAGCCTCCGGGTTGGATGATGGCTGTGATGCCTGCTTTGGCAGCGGCTTCTACGGTGTCGTCCATCGGGAAGAAGGCGTCTGATGCCATGGCGGCTCCTTTGGCTTTTTCTCCTGCCTGCTCAAGGGCGATGTTTGCAGCGCCGACGCGGTTCATCTGTCCAGCACCGACTCCAACGGTCATATGTGCATCTGTTACCACAATGGCATTGGACTTCACATGCTTCACGACTTTCCAGCCCAGCTTCATGCTGGCCCATTCTGCTTCTGTCGGTTCGCGCTTCGTTACGACCCTGAGGTCCGCGTCGTCAAGGGTGAATGTGTCATCGGCTTGAACGAGCAATCCACCTTCAACGGTTGTTAACTTGCGCTCAATTTTGTTAGTGGATTCAAATGGAACCGTCAATAAACGTATATTCTTTTTACCTGAAAGGATTTCAAATGCTTCGTCACTGAACGCAGGAGCAATGACGATTTCAAGGAAAATTTCATGAAGCTGCTTCGCTGTTTCTTCATCCACGACGCGGTTCAACGCGACAATCCCGCCAAAAATGGAGGTGGAATCCGCTTCATACGCTTTCGTGAAGGCTTCATGGATGGTCGATCCGATGCCGACACCACACGGATTCATATGCTTCACAGCAACAGCCGCCGGTTCCGTGAATTCTTTTACGATTTGAAGGGCCGCATTCGCATCATTGATATTATTATAGGAAAGCTCTTTTCCGTGAAGCTGTCGAGCCATGGCCACAGAGAATTCAGAGCCAAGAGGCGCACGGTAGAAAGAAGCCTGCTGATGAGGATTTTCTCCATAGCGTAGCGTTTGCTTTAATTCGTATGTTCTTGTAAAACGTTCGGGGTGCTCTTCACCTGAAATGTCCGTCATGTATTCAGCGATGAATGCATCGTAAGCTGCCGTATGACGGAACACCTTGGCCGCAAGTTTACGGCGTTTCTCTAAAGATAGTTCACCTTGAAGCTTTAACTCGGCGATGACCTCATCATAGTCCAACGCATCGACTACGACTGTCACATATTGATGATTTTTCGCAGCCGCACGGAGCATCGTCGGCCCGCCGATATCGATATTCTCGATGGCTTCCTCTACACCGACATTCGGTTTTGCAATTGTTTGTTGGAATGGGTAAAGGTTGACACATACCAGGTCGATTCCTTCAATCCCTTGTTCCTCCAGCTGTTGGCGATGGCTTTCTTCACCGCGTTTTGCGAGTAATCCACCGTGGATATTAGGGTGAAGGGTCTTTACGCGTCCTTCAAGGATTTCTGGAAAACCTGTCACTTCTTCCACTCCCATGACGTCTACGTCATTTTCTAAAAGGAGCTTCTTGGTCCCGCCAGTCGAAATGATTTCATACCCCAGTGTCTTTAGTTCTTTCGCAAATTCGATGACTCCGCTTTTATCTGAAACACTGATCAATGCTCTTTTTTTCAATGTCTGATCCTCCTCTGCCTTATGTAATGCTGATTTTATTTCATTATATTGAAATCAAAGGCCCGTCCCTCATCACTTTACCACACTACCAAGATAAAGCAACCACTCTTCCCCTCTTTAGTGACCCGTTGTGAGGAAGAGGTGGTTCAGGGTGTTTGGGTACAGGTGATGTTCCACGTGCTGGATTTTGTCCTGCAGTGACTGCCTGGTTTCGCCTGTTGTGACACGGACGATTTCCTGTGCGATGATTTCCCCTGTGTCCATTCCCGCGTCTACGAAATGAACCGTGACGCCGGTGATCTTCACTCCGCCGTCGATGGCTTGTCCGATGGCATCCTTTCCTGGAAAAGAAGGGAGGAGTGACGGATGGATATTGACGATCCTTCCACCGAAGCTTTCGAGAAGCGTTGGACCGATCAATCTCATATACCCTGCTAATACAATAAAATCAACACCCAAATGAGCCAGCTCATTTAGGATTTCCTGTTCGAATGCCTGCTTGTTCTCATAGTCCTTTGCCCGAAAGACGAAAGTCGGGATTCCTGCAGTCTGGGCGCGGTGAATAACAAACGCGCCCGGCTGGTCACATACAAGAAGCCTGATATTCGCTTTCAGGGTTCCACTTTGTACAGCGTCTACCAATGCTTGAAAATTACTTCCGCTTCCTGATGCAAAAATGGCAATCTGTCTCATGACTCGCCCCCGTTATTGACTTCTACATCCTTCCTTTCAACGAACGAAGCTTACCCCTGTGCCATTTGTGACACGTCCGATGATAAAGGCATCTTCTCCCTGTTCCTTGAAAAATGGAAGGATGTCTTCCGCTTCACTTTCTTCTACCGCTAACACAAATCCAATCCCCATATTGAAAATGTTGTACATTTCGCTTCGTGGAATGTTCCCATAGTGCTCAAGGGCAGGGAAAATGCTTGGAATATCCCAGCTGCCTTCTGTGATCTCTGCCTGCAAGCCATCCGGCAGCATCCGTGGAATATTCTCAATGAAACCTCCGCCCGTAATATGGGACATCCCCTTGATGGAGAATTGTTTAAGTGCCGCCAGTACAGGTTTCACGTAAATCTTTGTTGGTGTCAGTAATGCTTCCTTTAATGTGGTTCCGATTTCAGGGAGTGGTTCTTCCAAAGAAAACGACTGATCTTCGAAGAATACTTTTCTCACTAAAGAGTACCCATTACTGTGTATACCACTGGACCCCAGTCCTACTAACACATTTCCTTCAGAAATTTGTTCGCCTGTGATGATCTCTTTTTTTTCACAGGCACCTACAGCGAAGCCGGCGATATCATATTCTTCATCTGAATACATACCCGGCATCTCGGCAGTTTCTCCGCCGATCAGTGCACAGCCCGCCATTTCACATCCGTCCGCAATCCCTTTTACAATACCTTCTATCTTCTCCGGGAGTGCTTTCCCAGTCGCTATATAATCTAAGAAATACAGTGGTTCCGCTCCTTGAACGACAATGTCATTCACACACATGGCCACACAATCGATCCCGATTGTATCGTGTTTGTCTGCCATGAAGGCCAGCTTAAGCTTCGTTCCGACTCCATCTGTTCCTGAAACGAGAACGGGCTCAATCAAGTTCAAGGAAGATAAATCGAACATTCCTCCAAAGCTGCCCAATTGACCAAGAACGCCTTCCCGGGCCGTTCGTTTCACATGTTTCTTGATCCGGTCGACGGATTCGTATCCCGCTTCGATATCTACTCCTGCCTGACGATACGCATTTGCCATCATGATTCCCCCTATTTCACTAACTCTTTTTCATGTGGATGAAGTGTATCCGGGTAGATTTCCGTTGGATACTTCCCTGTAAAGCAAGCCATGCATTGACCGCGGTTTTCCGATGAATCCTCACGGCCGATCGCTTTGATCACACCTTCCGGACTCAAGAATGTCAGCGAGTCCGCACCGATGATCTGACGCATTTCTTCCACAGAGTTGGAAGAGGCGATCAATTCTTCATGAGTCGATGTATCGATGCCGTAGAAGCAAGGATTCTTGATGGGCGGTGAACTGATGCACACATGCACTTCCTTCGCTCCCGCTTCTTTCAGCATGGTCACGATCCGTTTCGATGTCGTTCCCCGTACGATGGAATCGTCGACCATGACGACACGCTTGCCCTCAACGACTCCCCTTACAGGTGAGAGCTTCATCTTCACACCCTGCTCACGAAGGGATTGAGAAGGCTGAATGAACGTACGCCCTACATACCGATTTTTGATCAGTCCCATTTCATACGGAATGCCTGATGCTTCCGCATAACCGATGGCACTTGAAATGCTGGAGTCCGGAACACCCGTTACAACATCCGCTTCAACCGGTGCTTCATTCGCCAGTTCCATTCCCATCCGCTTTCTCGCAGAATGAACATTGATCCCCTGAATATTGCTGTCCGGTCGTGAGAAGTATACGTATTCCATCGTACACATCGCATTCCCGCCTGAAAAACTAAACCGTTCTGAGGTCAATCCCTCATCATTGATGATCACAAGCTCCCCCGGCTCGATATCACGTACAAATTCAGCGCCAACGATATCGAAGGCACATGTTTCTGACGCCACACAGTAAGCATCCCCAAGCTTACCGAGAGATAATGGGCGAAGACCGTGTGGATCAAGCGCCACCATCATCTCTGTTTCCGTCATGACGACAAATGCATAAGCACCCTTCAACATCGTCAGTGCGTTTTTTACGCGATCTTTCAGATTAAAGTACCCACTTCTTTTGATTAAGTGAGCCAGCACTTCTGTATCCGAGCTTGTTTGAAAAATACTCCCCTGTCCTTCAAGCTGATGCTTCAAGGCGTTCGCATTGACCAGATTCCCGTTATGGGCAAGAGCAAGACTGCCGCTCTGAGAGTTGAAGAGAAGAGGCTGGACGTTCTCGTAACCTCCGCCTCCTGCCGTCGCATAGCGCACGTGACCGATGGCCGAATCCCCTTCAAGCTTCTCGATCGTCCCTTCCTGGAACACTTCCGTTACGAGGCCTTCCCCTTTTAGGCAGCGTAACGTGTCGCCGTCAGACACGACGATCCCTGTTCCCTCTTGTCCCCGATGCTGCAGACTATGAAGTCCGTAATACGTAATTTGGGCGGCATTGGGATGTCCCCATATCCCGAATACGCCACATTCCTCGTTTAAACCTTTGATTTCAGCAGGCATGGGATCGCTCCTTTCCAAGCTGACTCCAGTTCTTCTACGGACGCTTCCACTAGTACGTCCCCTTTTTCCGATGTCACCTTGATTGCTCCAAGGTCGGTCACGTCACCAATAGCCTTCGCATCCGGAACCAGCTTCTCAAACTCAGTCTTGTGTTCCGGTTTGACCGTAACGATGAAACGGGACTGTGTTTCACTGAAAAGAGCTGCCACATTGTTTTCTCCAGAAACGTGAACGTTTGCTCCCAATCCTTTTGTTCCAAAAGTCGATTCCGCAAGAGCGACGGCGAAACCACCTTCAGCGATATCATGGGCAGATGCCACAAGACCTTTTTGAATCGCTTCTAACAGTTGCATTTGACGGCGAAGTTCCGTCTGCAAATCGATCGCAGGTGCCTGCCCGAAGATCTTTCCTTCTAAAAGCTTTTGAAGCTCACTTCCGCCAAATTCTTCACGGGTTTCACCGATCACATAAATAGTATCCCCGGCTTCCTTGAAGCTTTGAGTCGTAATATGATCGACATCCTCAATCAGTCCGACCATTCCGACAACAGGCGTTGGATAAACGGCCGTTCCCATGGATTCATTGTATAAGGATACATTTCCGCCGATGACCGGAGTCGATAACTCACGACAAGCTTCACTCATCCCTTCAACGGACTTCTCGATCTGCCAGAAAATTTCCGGTTTCTCCGGGTTTCCGAAGTTCAGACAGTCAGTGATGGCCAGTGGGATCGCTCCGGAGCAAACGATGTTACGTGCTGCTTCAGCTACCGCGATCTTACCTCCAACTTCCGGATCCAGGTAAAGGTAACGGGAATTACAATCCGTTGTCATGGCAAGGGCTTTTCTGGTGCCGCGTACACGCACGACCGCTGCATCAGAACCCGGGCTCACAACCGTACTCGTTCTCACCTGGTGATCATATTGATCAAATACCCACTCTTTACTTGCGATCGTCGGCTGCTGTAACAATGCTTTAAGTGTTTCTTTGTAATCCTCAACCTTTGGAGCAGGCGTTTCCATTGCCTGAAACTCTTTGTAGTACGCTGCTTCTTGAGAAGGCTTGTGATAGACAGGTGCCTCTTCAGCAAGAGCATCCACCGGTACATCTGCCACAACTTCACCTTTGTGAAGAAGACGAAGGCGTTTATCATCGGTTACCTTCCCGATGGAAACCGCTTCTAAATCGTATTTTGAAAAAAGGTCTACGATTTCCTGTTCGCGTCCTTTTTCCACGACGATCAGCATGCGCTCCTGAGATTCCGACAGCATCATTTCATATGCCGTCATGCCTCTTTCACGCTGTGGTACAAGATCAAGATCCATTTCGATTCCGGATCCCGCTTTACTTGCCATTTCCGCTGAAGAACTTGTAAGGCCGGCCGCTCCCATATCCTGAATGCCGACAAGGGCATCATTCTGAACAAGCTCCAGGCACGCTTCAAGAAGTAATTTCTCCATGAATGGATCTCCTACCTGAACCGCGGGGCGCTTCTCTTCCGATCCTTCATTTAATTCCTCGGATGCGAAAGTGGCACCATGAATGCCGTCACGGCCTGTCTTCGCCCCGACGTACATGACGGTATTGCCGACACCATGCGCCTGACCTTTTTTAATATCCTTATGGTCGATCAACCCTACACACATGGCGTTGACAAGGGGATTTCCTTCATAAGAAGCATCAAATTGAACTTCCCCTCCGACCGTAGGGATCCCGATACAGTTACCGTATCCCGCGATACCTGCTACGACTTCTTTAAATAGATACTGAACACGAGGAGAATCCAACTCTCCAAAGCGTAAAGAGTTGAGGAGTGCAATAGGTCTTGCCCCCATCGAGAATACGTCTCGAATAATACCCCCGACACCCGTTGCCGCCCCTTGATAAGGCTCGATGGCCGACGGATGATTGTGACTCTCGATTTTGAACACCACTGCTTGATCATCGCCAATATCAACAATCCCAGCTCCTTCTCCAGGTCCTTGAAGAACGCGTTCACCTGTCGTTGGGAACTTCATCAGTACAGGCTTCGAATTTTTATAGCTGCAATGCTCTGACCACATAACAGAGAAAAGACCGGTCTCTGTGTAGTTCGGTGTTCTTCCCAGGATGTTTTCCACCATTGAAAATTCTTCGTCTGTTAAACCCATCTCACGATAAAGCTGCTCTTCTTTCACTTGTGTTGAAGTTGGTTCAAGCATTAACGACATGTTTTTCCCTCCAGTGTTTCACAATCGATTGAAATAGTTTCTTCCCGTCTTCACTACCTAGTAAAGTGTCCATGGCACGCTCTGGATGAGGCATCATCCCAAGGACATTTCCTTGTTTATTGGTGATTCCTGCAATATTCTCCACGCTTCCGTTCGGATTTTCATCACTATACGTGAACACAATTTGATTGTTTTCCTTCAGTGTGATCATCGTCTCCTCATCACAGAAGTAATTCCCTTCACCGTGGGCGATCGGAATCTGGATCACATCATTCTTTTCATAGCCGTTCGTAAACATCGTCTCATTGTTCTCAACCGTTAACGGCACCGTTTTACAAATGAACTTCAAGCTGTCATTCCGGCGCATGGCCCCTGGAAGTAAACCTGTTTCGAGTAAAACCTGAAATCCGTTGCATACACCCAGAACCGGCTTGCCTTGCTCTGCCGCCTTCACGACCTCTTTCATCACATTCGAGAAGCGGGCAATCGCCCCTGAACGAAGGTAATCCCCATACGAGAATCCTCCTGGTAATAGAATCGCATCATAGTTTTCCAGATTATCAGCATCGTGCCAAACGTAGGCCACTTCTTCACCGATTTCATCCTTGATCGCATGGTACATATCGATGTCACAGTTAGAGCCTGGGAATACAATTACTGCAAACTTCATTGAGCGACACTCTCCTCGATTTCATATCGGTAATCCTCGATGACTGGGTTGGCAAGTAGGCGATGACACATCTCTTCAACCGTCGCTTCCACGTTTTCAACTGATGATGGAAGAGTCAACTCCATATACTTCCCTACGCGCACATCTTCAACACTTTTGAATCCCATTGAATGCAGCGCCTGTTTCACAACACTTCCTTGAGGATCTAATACACTTTCTCTTAATGTGATATAAACCTTTACTTTGTACATAGTTTGTTTCCTCCTAAGCGTTCTAAAATGATTGAGTATACTTCTGTTAAACTGCCAATATCTCTTCTGAAAACATCTTTATCAAGCTTCTGGTTCGTTTCTGCATCCCATAATCGGCATGTGTCTGGTGAGATTTCATCCCCTAATAGAATCGCTCCATGACGGTCTTTACCGAACTCCAATTTGAAATCGACAAGCGTGACTCTTGCTTCTTTAAAAATCCCTTGAAGGACTTCATTCACTCCGAGTGCCATCTCTCTGATCTCGGCACGTTCTTCCCGTGACGCGATCTCCAGGAAATCAATATGATCATCGGTGATCAGTGGATCTCCCAAATCATCGTCTTTATAGTAAAATTCGATGATCGGCTTTTGAAGGGGTGTCCCCTCTTCTTTTCCAAGCCGTTTTGACAGACTTCCTGCAATCACATTCCGAACCACGACTTCAAGTGGAATGATCCTTACACGTTTGACCAGCTGCTCATCCTCTGAAATCTGTTTAATAAAGTGACTCTGTATCCCTTTTTCAGCAAGCTTTGAAAATAGCAAGCTTGAAATCTTATTATTTAAAACCCCTTTGCCGTCGATATCCGCTTTCTTCTCCCCATTGAAAGCAGTGGCAGAATTCTTATACTGAATCCAGACAACGTCTTCATCGTTCGTTTCGAAGATCTGCTTAGCTTTTCCTTCATATAAAAGTGTTCCTTTTTCCATATGAAATCCCCCTGTTCGTTGAAAATTGCCAATCTTCAGTCTATATTTTCATAAAAAAAGGAAGGGATTCCGTTAAAAACCCCTGCCTTATTCATTTGTCAGAAGGACTTATACCAAGCCGCAACGTTCAAAGATTGTATCCACATGTTTTAAGTGATAGTTGTAATCGAAGCAGTCATCAATGTCAGAAGGTGTTAGCTTGGACGTGATCGTTGCATCCTCTTCAATAAGAGAACGGAACGCCACTTGCTTCTCCCACGCTTCCATCGCTTTCGGCTGAACCGTATCATATGCTTCTTCACGGGTCATCCCTTTATCAATAAGAGCAAGAAGAACACGTTGAGAGTAGATCAAGCCAAGTGTGCGATCCATATTACGCTGCATATTCTCCGGGAAGACCGTCAAGTTCTTGATGATATTTCCAAAACGGTTCAGCATGTAATTGAGGGCGATCGTCGCATCCGGAAGGATCACACGCTCTGCTGAAGAGTGGGAAATATCACGCTCATGCCATAGTGGCACGTTTTCATATGCTGTCATCATATATCCTCTGATCACACGCGCCATTCCCGTCATGTTCTCAGAACCGATCGGGTTACGCTTATGAGGCATGGCTGAAGATCCTTTTTGACCTTTCGCAAAGAACTCTTCCACTTCACGTGTTTCACTCTTCTGAAGACCTCGGACCTCAACAGCGAACTTCTCGATAGACGTTGCAATCAGGGCAAGTGTCCCCATGTAATGAGCGTGGCGATCACGCTGAAGTGTTTGTGTGGAAACCGGCGCAGGCTTGATACCAAGCTTTTCACACACGTAAGACTCAACGAAAGGATCGATATTCGCATACGTTCCAACCGCTCCTGAAATCTTACCGAATTCCACTCCATCTGCTGCTGCTTTGAATCGTTCCACGTTACGCTTCATCTCTTCATACCACAGGGCAAGCTTTAGACCGAATGTAGTCGGCTCCGCATGAACACCGTGCGTACGTCCCATCATGACCGTATGCTTATGCTCAATCGCTTTGTTCTTTAAAATTTCAACGAAGCGCTCCAAGTCTTTAAGAATAATCTCGTTCGCCTGCTTCAGTTGATACGAAAGGGCCGTATCCACAACGTCCGTAGAAGTGAGTCCGTAATGAACCCATTTTCTTTCTTCCCCAAGCGTTTCAGATACTGCTCTTGTGAAAGCTACAACGTCGTGACGTGTTTCTTCTTCAATTTCCTTGATGCGGTCCACATTGAATCCTGCGTTCTCACGGATCTTCGCTACATCCTCTTTCGGAATGTCCCCGATTTCAGCCCATGCTTCACAAGCCAAAATTTCCACTTCAAGCCATGCTTGAAAACGATTTTCCTCTGTCCATATAGCTCCCATTTCAGGGCGTGTATAACGTTCTATCATACCAGTCGTCCTCCGATCTTTTCTTGCACCTTCCAAATCCCTGCTTCATTTATGTTCGACAATGTCTCTTCCATATCATTCGTTAATAGCGTGACATGCCCCATCTTCCGCTTCGGCTTCGGTACATCCTTACCGTACAGATGGATAAACCAGTCTGGGTGCTTTGGAACAGCCTTCATAATAGGCTCGATGTGCTCTCCTAATAGATTAACCATCACAGCGTTCTTTAATAAGGTCGGTTGGACAAGCGGCCAGTTGCATACCGCTTTGACGTGCTGGGCGAATTGAGAAAAGTCGCACGCTTCGATCGAGTAGTGACCTGAATTATGAGGCCTTGGAGCCAGTTCATTGATGTAGATGTCTCCATCCGCTGTCAAGAACATTTCAATTGCAAGCGTCCCGACAAGGTCAAGTGTCTCACTGATTCTCTTTGCCATCCCGATTGCTTTAGCTGCTGTTTCTTCACTCACCCTGGCCGGCGCAATCGTTTCATGTAAAATGTTATCCACATGAATGTTTTCCACTACAGGAAAGTTTGTTTGCTGCCCATCGGGATTACGTGTCACAATAACGGATAGCTCTTTTTCAAAAGGAATCCACTTCTCTAACACACATGGACCGTTCTCCAATAAAGCAGCTGCTTCCTCTATCTCGCGTGCTTCCCGGATCACATACTGTCCCTTCCCGTCATAACCGCCCCTCGTCGTTTTCAAAACCACTGGATAGCCAAGCTTTTCTATATTATCATAGATGTCCTTCTGTTGTTTAATCACAGCATAAGGAGCCACTTCCACCCCTGCAAACGTAAGGGCTTCCTTCTCCATGATGCGGTCCTGAGTGATGCGGATCAATTCAGCCCCTTGAGGTAAATAAGCACGTTCCGACAACCATTTCAGTGCTTCATAGTCGATGTTCTCAAATTCATATGTAATCACATCGCACTCTTCCGCCAGTCTGTACAAAGCGTCATACTGATCGAAGCCTGCCGTGATCACAAGATCGGCAACCTGTGCACATGGGGAGTCCGGCGAAGGATCCAGTACAGCCACCCGAAAGCCTCTTGCTTTCGCATCCAGTGCCATCATCCTGCCAAGCTGTCCGCCACCGATGATCCCGATCATCTGTCCTGGTAGTATCGTCTTCTTATTCAAGGTCATCACTGCTTTCCATCACTTTTTCCCGTAGCGCTTCCCGTCTATTATCCAAGCTTGCCGCCAACTCTGTATCTTCTATCGAAAGGATTTGAGCAGCAAGGAGTCCTGCATTCGTAGCTCCCGCTTTCCCGATCGCTACAGTCGCAACGGGTACTCCGCCAGGCATCTGTACGATAGATAACAGTGAATCCATTCCATTCAAAGCCTTCGATTGTACCGGAACCCCGATCACAGGCAATGTGGTTTTCGCTGCCACCATTCCCGGTAAATGGGCAGCCCCTCCTGCACCTGCTATGATCACCTTCACTCCCCGGGCTCTTGCCCCTTCTGCAAATTCAAACATATAATCAGGTGTCCTGTGAGCCGATACCACCTGTTTCTCAAATGGAATCTCAAGCTCCTCCAATACCTCACACGCATGCTTCATTGTTTCCCAGTCCGATGTACTTCCCATGATCACTGAAATCATAATGGTGACAGGCACCTCCCGTAGTTTACCGAATCCCGCTAACAAAAAATACCCAGATCAATTGTTCTCTACTTTACTTGAGAGAAAGCAATTGATCTGGGTATTTTACAGAGAATGGTCCTATCGATCAGGGTAAGGTCCACACCATGAGATCTGCATCCAGACATCTACTTTCCCTCATAGTCCGACCATTTACGGTAGTCAGGTAGAGACTCATGGGCCATATTCCCATTATTATATGAGGGTATTCGGTTTATTTGTCTCCATCATAACGTGATATGAAGACCCTGTCAACGAATAATCGAACGATAATAAAAGTCTGAAAATTAATGTTCGGATTTGAAGCGCTTCACTCCTCGATCCTCTTCCCTTCAAAGACAATTGTCTGCCTTATAGGGACGTACTCCGTTTTATTTCCTTCTTTCTGTTCTTCAAAAACCGGCTTTTCCATCCGCCTGACCGGCATATAGCCCATTTCCTTCATACGATCGAGGCAATCTGCAATCGTTTCATTTTCCTGCACTTCAAATAATAATTTCTTTTTACTCATTCTTTTAATTTTCCTTTACGTATATTTCGCACCGTCTTCACCCAGAACCCGCCGTGGATCGCTTTTGGTTCATAGGCAATGATGAATGCCTTCGGATCAAGCTCTTTAATTGTATCATACAGCTTCATCTCATACTTACGGGGAGTCAGGATCTGCAGGGCCATCCGGTTCCCCTCAAGACCATTCGCTTCCCAGTTCGTCACTCCGTATCCACGGGCACGAAGCTCATTCGGAAGTGCCTTATCATACTCCTTCGTAATCACATTCACCGTGATATACCCAAGAGCCAGCTTCTCCTCAATCTTCATCCCGACAATGACACCAAGACCGTACCCGACCGCATACGCAATCAAGTTCTGGATCTCATTCAGGTTGTCCAGCACCAACCCCAGACCCACGACATAAATGACAACCTCAAACGTACTCACAAACGCGGCAATATATCGATAACCCTTTAACGTCAAAATCATCCTGATTGTAAAAAAGGATACATATACAACATTGATAATTAAAATAATCGCGACCATCACAAAGCTATTGTCTAACACCAAGATGCTCCTCTCTCCACTACTCCTTGTAGTATGCTCAAATTAAGTTCCTATTTTACTAGAAAAAATCAAGAATATGAACCACTTCAAGGAAAATTGCTAGTGATTTTTTGATGACAAATTCTAGAAAAATTCAATGCCCACTCCTTGTTTTTCCTATTTGGGGCGGATTAAAACAAAAACGGCTTTGTGGCCGCTTGTCATAAGCAGCCACAAAGCCGTCCTGTATTGCCATCTTATAAAGCTTTTAACTTCTCAATGACCTCAGAAGGTTCTACACGATCTTTGTAATCGGCTTTCGTATACTCGTATGCAATCGTTCCATCCTGCTGAATGATGTAGGTCGCAGAAACAGGAAGCGTCCAGGAATCACTGTCGTTCGCTTTCTCAAGATCGAGTCCTTTTTCCTTGTAAATGTCTACAAGGTACGGAGGCAGTTTGTACACAAGCTTAAATTCGTCTGCCACTTTATTTCCTTCATCACTTAATACAAAATAATCAAGCTCATTTTTTTCTTTAGTCGAAAGTGATGCATCCGGCGTCTGAGGACTAACCGCCACAAGCTCAGCTCCCGCAGCTTTGATGTCTTCCATCAGCTGCTGGTAGGCACGAAGCTCCATATTGCAATACGGGCACCAGCCGCCTCGATAGAACGTCAGGATCACCGGCCCCTTGTCCAGGATGTCACTTAATTTAACCTCTTTGCCTGTAGCATCGGGTAATGTGAAGTCTGGTGCTTTGTCCCCTACACGGAGACCTTTACCGTCTTCTGAGTTCTCAAGCTCTGTGATGGCTTTCCCCATCTTGTCCTGCATTTCCTGAGGGGTTTTCTCTTTGAACTTAGCGATGTATTCGTTGTATTGTTCGCGCATGTTTGTTGTTGTCAATTGGATGACCTCCTTTTGGGGTTTGGGTTTAGTATAAAGGGGTTGGGGGTGGGGAGGAAAGGGATGTGCTTGGGTGGTGGATGGTGATTGAGTTGGTTGGGGGTCGCTTTGGGTTGCGTGGGATTTGGGTTAGCTCTGGATTAGATTGTGAATAATTGAGCAAATGAAGTTTCAAAACGCATTATATTGAATAAATGATAGATTCCTATTCTATTTTTTAAAAATGTGTCTACTTTTCCCTTATAGTTGATCCTACTGGGGACACTATGGTTGAAATACTTTGATGAGCCTATCAAATTGGTAGAAAAGGTAGCTGTATTTATAGTTTAGTACAGGTAAGCTGGAATAATTGCGTCGTATTTAAGACTGATTGCGTCGTTTTTTTATTTATTGCGTCATTTTAGGGGATAATTGCGTCATTTTTTCGTTTATTGCGTATATTACCAAATAATACCTTTCTAAAGGCTCATCGCACACCATTTCAAACAAAAAAAGAGTAACCCCTAAGAGTTACTCTTTTAAAATATTGCCTGGCGACGTC
>NZ_NTUP01000032.1 GCF_002561455.1 Bacillus sp. AFS015802
GAGACAGTTCGGTCCCTATCTGCCGTGGGCGCTGGAGAATTGAGGGGGGCTGCTCCTAGTACGAGAGGACCGGAGTGGACGCATCATTGGTGTACCGGTTGTCACGCCAGTGGCATAGCCGGGTAGCTAAGTTCGGAAGAGATAACCGCTGAAAGCATCTAAGCGGGAAACTTGCCTGAAGATGAGACTTCCCTGGAGGCTTGACCTCCCTGAAGAGTCGTTCGAGACCAGGACGTTGATAGGTCGGGTGTGGAAGCGCTGTGAGGCGTGAAGCTAACCGATACTAATTGCTCGTGAGGCTTGATCCTATCATTTGAGTACCTTAGCAAGGCTAGGCGACGAGAGTGGATGTGCGAAGTACATCAAATACCGAATATATGCGGGTTGAGACGAGAGACTCAGCCCAGGCTTCTTCCAGTTTGTGCCAGTTTATGTCTGGTGGCCTTAGCG
>NZ_NTUP01000033.1 GCF_002561455.1 Bacillus sp. AFS015802
CCCTCCATCCGCGCCCGATTGATGAAGTCCACCAGCAGAATGCCGTTCTTGGCCACCAGGCCCATCAGCATGATGATGCCGATGATGGAGAACATGTTGAGCGTGGAGCCCCACAGGAACAGCGCGACAAACACGCCGCCGAAGGCCAGCGGCAGCGACACCATGATGGTCACCGGTAGCGTGAAGCTGCGGAACTGCGCGGCCAGGATCAGGTAGATGAAAATCACGCCCAAACCCAGCGCGCGCAGCGCGTTGGCCACCGTCTCTTCCATGTCCTTCTGCTGGCCGCGGTGCATGCGCTGCACGCCTTGCGGCAATTGCATGTTGCCCAGCATCTTGTCGATGTCCGC
>NZ_NTUP01000034.1 GCF_002561455.1 Bacillus sp. AFS015802
CAACAGGCGCGGCGCGAAGGCGCAACACAGGATCAGGGCTTGGGCTCGCGTCTCTTATCCACAGCCACGCGCCGAACCGCCACTTGTCCACAGCCTAAACGCTCCTGGCATGAAAAACGGGCCGCGGCCGATGGCCGTTGCCCGTTTGCGCCGCAATCATCCAGGGAGGCGGCATGCTCCCATCGAAGACGCCTCCCTACCAAAGCATCTTCGCCAGCAGTCCTGCCAACAGGATGGCGATCAGCATCAGCAGGAAATTCTGCCGCTTCTGCTCGCGCATCAGGTGCATATAGCCTTCCACCAAGAGATCAGTCTTGGCC
>NZ_NTUP01000035.1 GCF_002561455.1 Bacillus sp. AFS015802
CTATGGGGTTAGGGTGCCGGCCATCGTCATCTCCCCCTACGTGCGGCAGGCGACGATAGAACATACGTTTTACGATCATCTGTCCATAGGCAAAACGTTGGAAGAGATCGTGCGCAGAGGGGGCAGAGCCCCTTTGCTGGCCACTTCGCGTTTCGAGGACGCGGCGAGTTTTGGCAAGACGTTGGTACTGTCGAAACCGCGCGGGCGCGACGACATTCCCGAATGCCCCGTTCCGCTGCCATTGCCGGCAAGATCGGATGGCGTTTTGGGTA
>NZ_NTUP01000036.1 GCF_002561455.1 Bacillus sp. AFS015802
ATACCCTGGTAGTCCACGCCCTAAACGATGTCAACTAGCTGTTGGGGGTTTGAATCCTTGGTAGCGTAGCTAACGCGTGAAGTCGACCGCCTGGGGAGTACGGCCGCAAGGTTAAAACTCAAAGGAATTGACGGGGACCCGCACAAGCGGTGGATGATGTGGATTAATTCGATGCAACGCGAAAAACCTTACCTGCTCTTGACATGTACGGAACTTGGTAGAGATATCTTGGTGCCCGAAAGGGAGCCGTAACACAGGTGCTGCATGGCTGTCGTCAGCTCGTGTCGTG
>NZ_NTUP01000037.1 GCF_002561455.1 Bacillus sp. AFS015802
GCACCGGCTAACTCCGTGCCAGCAGCCGCGGTAATACGGAGGGTGCAAGCGTTAATCGGAATTACTGGGCGTAAAGCGTGCGCAGGCGGTTGTGCAAGTCTGATGTGAAAGCCCCGGGCTCAACCTGGGAACGGCATTGGAGACTGCACGACTAGAGTGCGTCAGAGGGGGGTAGAATTCCACGTGTAGCAGTGAAATGCGTAGAGATGTGGAGGAATACCGATGGCGAAGGCAGCCCCCTGGGATGACACTGACGCTCATGCACGAAAGCGTGGGGAGCAAAC
>NZ_NTUP01000038.1 GCF_002561455.1 Bacillus sp. AFS015802
CTCCAACTCTGTCTGCCATCACCTCGCCGACAACAGCCTGGACTGCACCACGGAAAACCAGTTCACGATCCTGAAACCCGCCGGCAAGGACCTGCTGTCGCGCATCGACTTCACCTATTCCGACACCGACAGCCTGGAAGTGCTGGACGGCGAAGTGCGCCAGCCGAACGGGCGCGTGGTCAAGCTGGACAAGTCGCAGGTGGAAACCCGCGCCGCGCCGAACCCCTACGCCGGCGTCAGCCGCGACAAGCAGACCTGGATCGCCTTCCCCGAGCTGGCGGTGGGCAGCGTGGTCAGCTACCGCGTCAAGCGCCACATGGCCTCGCCGCCGCTGAGCCGCGAGCTGCTGTACCGGCTGGACTTCGACG
>NZ_NTUP01000039.1 GCF_002561455.1 Bacillus sp. AFS015802
GTTCTTGAACAGGGTGAACACGACCAGCGACAGCAGCATGCCGAAGCCGGCGGCCATGAAGCCCCACTTGAAGTCGGACGGATTGCCGGTGTCGCCCAGGGTGCCGCACACCAGCGGCGCGATCAGCGAGCCGGTGTTGATGCCCATGTAGAAGATGGTGAAGGCGGAATCCACGCGCTTGTCGCCCGGGGCGTACAGCTGGCCCACCATCGACGAGATGTTCGGTTTGAAC
>NZ_NTUP01000040.1 GCF_002561455.1 Bacillus sp. AFS015802
GCGCCAGCTGGCTGAATTTGTCGATTTCGTGTTCGTCTCCGTTGCTCATGCTCTTACTTTGCCAGGATGCGGTTGCGCCAGTCGCCGGCGCGGGCCTTCAGATCGCTCTCGTCCAGGGTGGTCAGCTTGCGCTCGCGCATCAACGCGCGGCCCTTGACCCAGACGTGGCTGACCTGCTCGCGACCGGCAGCGTACACCACATGCGAGATCGGGTCGAATGCCGGGGCAGTTTCCAGCTCGGCGAAGTTGATGGCGATCAGGTCGGCCTGCTTGCCCACCTTGA
>NZ_NTUP01000041.1 GCF_002561455.1 Bacillus sp. AFS015802
CCAATAAGGCGGCTATCCTCAGGCTGTTGACCTGCGCCCAATTGCTGACCTGGGCTGCGGGCAGATACTGCGTGGTCACGCCCGGCGTGCTTCCAACGCCGTACCACACCTGCAAGGCATCCACCCCGGGCACTACCGGCGTCAGCTGCCAGCTGGAGGCGGTTCCGTCATATACCGCCTGATACAAGGCGCTCTGCGCGCCTGTCGCCTGTGCGACGAAATAGGCGGTTTGCGACAAAGGCACCGC
>NZ_NTUP01000001.1 GCF_002561455.1 Bacillus sp. AFS015802
TCCGAACGAGTTAGATTTTTTATCAAATCACTCGTTCGGATTTTTCTTTAGCTGAAACCCTTTTGTCCCAGCCTCTTTGTTCATGTCTGCTCCATATAGTTAGTGATTTCAGTGATGACCGCCTCATCCTTCAATTCCATCGGCTGATCATTTTCAAATATGACCAACCCGTAGTAGACCTGCAGATCATCATCACATGCTTCACAGAAGTACACTTCCTCAGGATCCCAAAACGCCGCGGAATGAAATTTTTTACTCTTTGATTGTGGGAAGCTCCTCTTAAGTCTTCTCCATTCTGTGAGAAATGCATGAACTGCTTCATCCTTCTTGTCAAAAGTCCAATCCTTTACTATATCCTTCTCCCAGCCTTCAAAAAACCACCATGGCTCTGCATCACTTTTTGTCGTTATAACTCTCCAAGTGTTTTCCAATGCTTCACCCTCCTTGCATCCATGTCCAAATTGTACATAAAATACGGACGAAAGAAAAACATTTAAACTATCCTCCTATAAATTATTGACAAGTTCTCTTCCGAACAAGCATAGGTTTATAAAAAAGGTCCATGCTTTCTTGGTCAATCAAGTAAGGAGTGAAATGATATGAATTTCATTGTATTAAAGAAAGGTTCGATCATTGCCATTTTGGTGACGATCATGGTCATTACGGTCGGTACGATTTGGTCCTTATCCTCAAAAAACTCATACCCCACGGTGTCCCTGTCAGAGAAAAACGGTGAAAAACAGGTCATTCAGCTTGTTACAGGCGAGTTCAAGTCGGAAACGGCCGACGGTAAGGAAATTGAAGCATACCGGTGGGACCCGGGCACCATTGTAGTTGAAAAAGGCAAAGAGGTTGAACTCCGCATTTACGGAGTAAATGGAATGGAACACCCCTTTTACATCGAGGGGACAGATATTACGGGTACCGTAAAAAAAGGGAAAGAAACGGTAGTGAACGTAACCTTTTCAAAGGAAGGTACGTATAGACTTATTTGCGAAACGCATGAAACCATTGAAAATAATGGTCCGATGATTGCTTATATCGTCGTGGATTAGCTCTTTCTACTTTAAAACATAAGGTCTCTAAGGCGGTATGCTGCTGCATAGAGGCTTTTTTTCATGAAGCGAAATTTAATTCTCTTTTCTGAAACCATTTGTTCACAAAATCGTATAAACAATTACCATGGATTCTATTTCTATTTAGCAGTATACTTTATATGTATTATAGGATTCTTACTGGATGCAACTAGAATTTTTAAAAGGAGTCTTCTCCATTGACATTTATTATTGTACAAGACTTATTGGATTTTTATTTAAGTCCTTTGCATGTTAGTATCGTATTTTTATTTATATTGGCATTGATTTGGGATCGTTGCCCTTCCCCATTTCATCTTTACACCCAATATTATGATAAAAGACTTGAAGGAAATAATCTCATTCTCAAGCAGATTGCCGAAAATGAGGTCATGCCTGTCAGGGTCTGGTTTACCACTTGCATGAAATTTCAATTTTATCATACTGATAATGATGAAGAATCCTCTTCTGTATATGTTTAAAAGAGAAGCATAGCTACAGAGGAGGAAAAACATTGAAAAAAATTTCATTCATTTTCGTTTTACTATTATTCACACTGACTGGATGCCAAAGCGCCACCACTGAAGGAGCATTCTTTCATGATTATCTTGTGAATCCATTTTCATTTCTCATCCATGAAATAGGAACCTTCATGGGTGGTAACTTTGGAGTCGCCATTATCGTGATCACACTCCTGATTCGTTTGATTCTTTTACCTTTTATGCTTAAAACGTATAAAAACCAACAGAACATGAAAGGGAAAATGGCATTAATCAAGCCTGAAATGAATGCGATCCAAAAAAAGATCAAAGAAACGAAGGACAAAGAAAAACAGAAGCAACTTCAGCAGGAATTGATGATGCTTTATCAAAAGAACGGTGTAAATCCTCTCAACATGGGGTGTTTGCCGTTATTGATCCAGACACCGATCCTGATCGGATTGTATTATGCCATCCGGTCATCTTCAGAAATTGCCAGTCACTCTTTCTTATGGTTCAATTTAGGACAGCCTGACCATATCATGGCGATTATTGCAGGGGTCGTGTATTTAGCTCAATCACGTGTATCCCTGATGAACATTCCTGCAGAACAGCAGGCACAGATGAAAATCATGGGTCTTCTTTCACCCGTTATGATCTTTATCTTTTCACTGAACGCACCAGCTGCCCTTCCCCTTTACTGGGCTGTCGGAGGAGCGTTCCTCATCCTGCAAACCATGATCGGGAAAATGCTTTATCATCCACAACCTTCCATAGGAAAACAGGAAAGCCAATGAAAAAAGGGAGCCAACCGGCTCCCTTTTTTGTATATAAGCAATCGTATTATTTATTATAAGATTCCATCCGAAATATAGACATCCCTGCAATGAGGAGAAGTGCCATGTAAATAAAAAATGGATAAAACAGTAGTTTCTCCCTCCATTCCTTGCCGAAAAACATCCCCTTATGTTTACTCGAAGCGACTGCTTCTGAATGGGTTACGGGTGTTTCTTTTACCGGCGTCAAGTGAGTAGAGAGCATTTTTTGATGATCCCGGTCATACAGGGTCAACACACCATCAGGGTCAAGCTCCTGAGTCACCCCACCGCCTACAGGTTGTGTGAATGAAATGTCCCTTCTGAGATCATAGGAAGTACCGTCCAACTGAAAGACAGTCTCCTTTGGGATATAATTCCTTTCAAACCCATTCAACCCGTAATCAAGCAGTTTCTTCGTATCCGAATAGATGGCCCTTTTGGACTGTGCCTTCATTGTAACAACCACAATCGACAGCTGATCATTTTCCGCTGACGTCACAAGGGTGTGTCCCGATTCGTTTATAAATCCATTCTTACCGCCCGTCACTTCAGTGTAAGGGATTTCTCCCTTTACCATCTTGTGATGATTATAAAGTGTGGTATTCCAGCCTTCAGCCTTCCAGTCCACGGACTCTAAATCAAATAGCGTTTGAAACTGTTCATTCTTCAATGCATAACTCGTGATTTTGGCCATGTCGTAAGCGGTTGTATAGTGATTTTCCCCATATAGTCCATGGGGATTCTCAAAATGGGTATCCTCCACCCCCACTTCTTCTTTAAGGAAAACATTCAATTTATCGACAAACTGTTTCACAGAACCGTCCGTATGTTCAGCGATGGCAACGGCGGCATCATTCCCTGAGTTCACCATCAATCCTTGAAGGAGCTGCTCTAAAGTCAATGTTTCCCCGGCCGTTAAATAAACAGTGGAGCCTCCGGTATTACTTGCCTTCTTACTGATCTTCACCCGATCCGTGAGATTGGCATGCTCAATCGCGTAAATCGCGGTGGCAATTTTCGTAATACTTGCAGGGTTCATTCGTTTATTCCCATTTTTGGAGTACAGAATACTCCCTGTTTTGGAATCTATCATGATCGCGGAATTGCTGTATATATTTCTTGGTTTGTTTACATCTTGTGCTGATGAGATAGATGCAGAAGAGAAAAAGAAGATCAGCACAATGAATAGTTTTTTCATATATATCCACACACCTGTCTTGTCATTGAACTCACTAACCCATTCTACCAAAAATGGATTTCTTATAATCATCCAATTGAAAAATGTTAAGAAAATGAAAGAATGATGTCATTTCCTTACATATCCCCCCGATTTTTCTTTTTACTTTGAGACTATATTTCCATTATCATGTCATTTACACTAAAATAAGAGTATAGATTTGAAACCTTTTACACTGTTAATCGTATGTATGGTAAGCATCTTTATTAAGGGGTAGATGAAATGAACACATTTCTGCAATTTTTATTAAGGACGGTCATCTCTTTCAGTATAGGGACCAGCAGTTTTATCGCATACTTACTCCTATTGGACCTGGGATTCCCTCTTACACTCTTATCAGGGGTCGGTACCGGGATACTCTTTTTCATCATCGTGAAGCTGCTTCAAAAAAGATGGTGGCTGAATAAAAATGGACTTTCCGGACAGGAATTTCGATATATAAACAGAAATTTAAAAGAAGCAAAAGAAAAAGTAAAGCGTCTCCAAAGGCAGCAGTTAAAGGTAAGATCACTCGGAGCCTTCAAGCAAATCCTTGAAATCAACCGCTTGAGCAGAAGAATCTATCAGCTTGTAAGAAAAGAACCTAAGAGATTTTTTTCAGCAGAGTCCTTTTTTTTCTACCATTTAGACTCGGTTGTAGAAATCACCGAGAAGTACACTTTCCTTGCTTCCCAGCCCGGGAAGAATAAAGAGACGTTTCTGTCCCTCCAACAAACCCGTACGACCCTGGATGACTTGACCGGGTCATTGGAGAATGATTTACAAAAAGTGTTGGCAAACGACATGGATACCTTACAATTTGAACTGAATTTCGCGAATCAGCATTTATCGCAAAACAATAAAGATCTCAAATAAATGTCGGAGGTTTTATAATGGAGCAACGAAATGAACAATCAGAACTGGATTTATTGCTTTCAAACCCGTTTGGAGAGGAAACGCCTGCTGTCAACGAGCAAACAAAGTCCCCTCTGTTACTCGACCGTCTACCTAAAGAACAGCAGGAAAAAGCGAAACAACTAGCCGCTCAAATCGACTATAAAGATTATGAAGCCATTTTGAAATATGGAACAGCCGCCCAATCCCAGCTGTCAACTTTCTCCCACTCGATGTTGGATCACGTGCAAAAACGTGATATCGGACCGATTGGAGACGTATTAAGTGATTTAATGAAAAAGCTTGAGCAGATGAATCCCGATGAGCTGAATACGAAGCAAAAAGGCGTATTCAAAAAGCTGTTCCGTAAAGTGTCTTCCTCCCTGCAGGAGGTTCTTTCAAAATACCAGAAAATCGGTTCACAAATTGATCGGATTTCAGTGAGACTGGAGCATTCAAAAAAGACCCTTCTTGATGATAATCGACTATTGGAAACATTATATGATAAAAATAAAGACTACTTTCAAGCACTTAATATGTACATTGCGGCAGCTGAAATCAAACGTGAAGAAATTCAGCATAACCTTCTCCCTTCATTACGGAAAAAAGCGGAGGAAACCGATGACGAACTGACATATCAGGAAGTCAATGACACCATGCAGTTTCTTGATCGGTTGGATAAGCGCATACACGATTTGAAATTAAGCAGACAGATGACCATTCAGTCCGCCCCTCAAATACGCTTGATTCAAAATACGAATCAGGCATTGGCAGAGAAGATCCAAGCTTCTGTCCTGACAGCGATCCCCCTTTGGAAGAATCAAATCGCCATTGCCCTTACCCTTCTGAACCAACAGAAGGCCGTAGCAGCTCAAAAGCAGGTTTCACGTACGACCAATGAGCTGCTCTTAAAAAATTCCGAGATGCTTAAAACGAATAGCATCGAAACGGCAAGGGAAAACGAACGGGGAATCATAGATATCGACACCCTTAAGAAAACCCAGGAAAACCTCATTTCAACGATTGAAGAAACATTGGCCATCCAGGCAGAAGGCAGACAAAAACGACAGCAAGCCGAACAGGAAATGGTCACAATGGAAAACGACCTGAAACAAAAACTAATTGAAATTAGAAAATAAGAGAACCACAAAGGCCTTCCCTTCGAATCTTTGCGAAGGAAGGGCCTTTGCTTTTGTACCGGCATGTACACCTTCTCCCTCACTGATTTATGAGTCATATGTCTTGCATAACCGATTTGATTATACTATCATTTTTCACATGCAAACAATTGACACCTCAATAAATTGCGCGCAATTATATTGGGAATCATGAAATATATACCAAGAGTATATCCGCAACGAAGCGGGAAAAGCGTAAGGGGTACCCGCTATTTAGAAGAGGAGGAATGTTTAATTATGGAAAACTATCAAGAACTTATAAATAAGCAGCAATCATTTTTTCGGACTGGCAAAACAAAGGATACCAGCTTCCGTTTCGAAAACCTGACTAAATTAAAGGAACTTATTCAATCACATGAACAGGACATCATAAAAGCTGTTAAGGAGGATTTGAATAAACCGGAAATAGAAGCTAAGCGGGCAGAAATCGGCCTTGTCCTTGGTGAAATAGACTTCACCATGGAGAACCTTGCTGGATGGGCATCATCGAAGGAAGTTAGAACACCGGTTACACACGAAGGTGCAAAGAGCTTCATTCATCCAGAGCCATATGGCTCTGTACTTGTCATCGCCCCATGGAATTATCCATTCCAACTCGCCGTTGCTCCACTTGTGGGAGCGATCGCTGCCGGAAACACAGCTGTCCTGAAGCCATCCGAATTGACCCCGCACACTTCAAGACTGCTTGCAAAAATGATCAATGACCACTTCCCGGAAGAATATCTTCGAGTAGTCGAAGGAGAAGTCGAAACAAGCACAGCCCTGCTTAAACAAAATTTCGATTATATCTTCTTCACAGGCAGCACTGGTGTCGGGAAGATCGTAGCAGAAGCTGCAGCCAAGCATTTAACACCTGTCACACTTGAACTAGGTGGTAAAAGCCCAACGATTGTAAATTCGGACGCGGACATTGCTGAAGCGGCTAAGCGCATTGTAAGAGGTAAATTCGCAAATGCGGGTCAAACATGTGTCGCCCCGGATTATGTTCTCGTCCATCGTGAAGTAAAGGATGAGCTGTTGGCAAAAATGAAAGAAGCCATCAAAGCGAGTTACGGAGATAATATCGTTCACAACCCAGACTTTGGCCATATTGTTAGCGAAAGACACTTTGACCGCCTGATAAGCTTCCTGGACAATGGGCGAATCGTGACGGGGGGCGGGTCGGACCGCAGTCATCTCGTCATTGAACCGACGATTCTGGATTCGATTTCATGGGACGACCCCATCATGAAGGATGAAATATTCGGACCGATTCTTCCGGTCATCGAGTATGAAGACACATCTGAAGTGATTGATGAAATAGTGAAGCGGCCAAAGCCTTTGGCACTTTATCTGTTCTCTGAAAATGAAACTTTTCAGGATGATATATTGACAAACATCTCATTTGGAGGTGGCGCTATCAATGATACAATCAATCATATGACCTCTCACTATCTTCCATTCGGTGGTGTGGGCGATAGCGGCATGGGAGCGTATCACGGCAAAGCAAGCTTCGATACATTCTCTCATTTCAAGAGCATCCTGAAACGCTCGAATGTAAAATAACCATTTTGTCGATAACTTCAAAGCACCAAATAAGGGACCATGAACGAAAGAAGATTTTCTTTCGTTCATGGTCCTTTTATAACTGATGCCGGAAATGTGGAATATTTATCCATATTAAGCTATATTAACTATTTCTCTCATTATGAACGATGCTGTCCGTAATGCTGTCGTATTCCTTCTCCGCAATGGAGCTGCTGATGATTTCTTCCTTTTCAAGTTTGGCAATCGCCTCATACTCTGCATAAAGGGCATGTTTTTTCAACGTAGAGAGCTGATTTGCTTTCAATACAGGGTTTCTGACAAATAAGTCATCCAATTGTGCTTTGAGCATATCGATCCTTTTCTTATACGTATCAATGAGTTCATCTGATATAGGATCCGTGATATAAAGTTTTTGCTTCACGCGATGAATCTCTGAAATCGCTGTTTCATATCGATGGAGCTGACTAAGTAATTTCTCAAATTCCTCGTGACCTTCCTCTTTTGGCTTAATGCCCAAAACATTGATTAGCGGTTTGATGGTCAGTCCCTGGACGACCAGACTGAATAACACCACGCTGAATCCGAGTATCAACACATCTTCCCTGCCCGGGAAGTCACGAGGCAGACTAAGGACAAGGGCGATGGAAAGTGATCCTTTCAATCCCCCCCAATTGAGTATGTGTTTCCACATATGCGGGAAATTCCCGATAAGGGACAAGCTTGTATAGACGGCAATACTCCTAGCAACTAATACGACAAGTATGGCTGCGAATATGTACGGCCATTTATCCAGTAAATCGATCCTCGTTATTTCCAGGCCGACCATTAAGAAAACCAAGGAGTTCGCAAGTAAAGCGGCAACATCCCAGAAACTGCTGATATTCAACTTGGTCGTGGGGCTCATTCCAATCTTCCCGCCAAAATTCCCGAAGATGAGTGCTGCAATGACCACAGCGATGACCCCTGATGCATGAACACTTTCTGCCAGAAGGAAGGAACCATAAAATAAGATGACACTAAAGATGATTTCAAGGGGATAATCATCGTAATACTTCGTTAAAATCGAAAAGGCATAGCCCAGGGACCCACCTATGATCACACCCAAGGAGACCACCCTGATGAACTCCCAAATTCCGCTTCCAAGCCCGGCCCATCCCGCATCAATGTATGAAACAAGATAAAAGGCAGAAATATTGAACAATACCACGGCCAAGCCATCATTGAATAAGCTTTCTCCTTCGATAACAACGGCCAACCTTTTCTTTACCCCTACGCTCTTGAAAATGCTCAATACACTGACTGGATCTGTTGCACTCATTAGCGCTCCGAATACAAAAGCAGCCGGAATGGAGAAATCAAAGAAATAATACGCTGAAAATCCGACGATTAAAAATGAAATAAATGTTCCTCCGAAAGCCAGGGCGATGATCGGTTCCTTGTTAGCCCTCAGATGGGAAAAAGGCAGCTTCAGCGCCGCTTCCCCGAGGAGTGCCGGTAAAAAAAGCGTAATGATGACGAAATTAAAGACCTCTCCTTCTGTAATGAAATCTTTAAGCGGTTCCAATACAGGTATATTGAATAATCCGATCAGGGCTCCTACTATGACGAGAGCAATCGGATAGGGCTGCTTGAATTTCTTCGCAACCGCCGTGATCCCGGCTGCTATCATCACTAATATAAGACCCAATTCAAAAATATGGTGCATATCCAACTCATGCATAATCGTCATATCCTCCCTTGTACAATACAATCCTCTTCCCGATTGTTTCTATTACTAACCTTCCCTGTTGTCAAAAAATGACTCATCCCTCCGACACACTAAAACAAAATAATAAAGATGACAATGCTGTTTTCATTAAGCTCTTTTCTTAAAGTTTGTTGCTATCTTAGAGAAGAAAGTGCTGGTTGATTTCCGCTCCAGGATGCTCGCTCCGTTCGTCCGCGGAAAGCGAAGCAATTCCCCTCACCATCCCTGCACACACTGATTGACAAAGCCTAGGCACAACATATGTTAAAAGCAACAATCTTTGCGAAAAGAGCCTTCCATAAGAAAAATCACCCTTCTTAAGTATACAGATATTTCCTACGTGTTTAAAACCCGAATCGTCCCTATTTCAAATCTTGAATAGGAGAGCATGTTTTTTCGAGGAAGTAAAGTAGAAAAAGACGACTACAGCAACAGCGTAGTCGTCTTCTGAAATGAATCATATACTTTTGTACAACAGTTTTCGGAGTAAAGGGAATAACACTTCGGGGAGTTCTTCCACATTGGAAACAAGGATGCTGTAATTCCCATAGATGTTTTGAATGGTCTTTCTTTGGTTCTCATCGATTTCACCGTTGGATAAAAAGACGTTAATGACTTCGATCCCTTGTTTTCTTGCATCCAAAACGGCTTCATGAGTATCGACGATTCCATTCTGCTCATACTCCATAGCTGCAGGCTCTCCATCGGAAAAGACAAGGAGGAATTTTTGTTTTTCATTCCGCCTAAGAATTCTCTCCGTCATTAAACGGATGGCAAAACCATCCCGATTATCCTCTTCTGGTTGAAGCTGCATGATTTCTGAACCGCTGCCCGGCTTCAGGGATGACTGGAAATTCAATACGGGATTCATATAATTCGGCTGGCTGGTCTTGGTGGCACGATTGGTATCTTCCCAAAATCCGACTACTTCGTGTGGTACCCGGACGGATTTTAACGATTCATGAAATAGTGTAATACCGAGCTTCGTTTGATCCATTTTGTCATACATGGATCCTGAACAATCGACAAGTAGAGAAAACACGGCATCTATTTCGGAGGAAGGATTCTGCTTTTTATAAAATAGTCTCGGATTGTCATCCGTGATGAACCTCAATAACTTTTTGTTCAGTCTTCCAAAGTGCAAATCGCTTCGAGGCTGGATGCGTTTATGTTCCAATGTCTTCTCGATCATTTTCTGCAGTTTTTTCTGAAACGGGGCAACCAGCCCTTTATTGTGATGATAATCAAGTCTTTCTTCAGAGGTAGGGACACTTGGGGTTATAAAGTGAGGGACGGCAAAGCGATTGTCTTTTCCATACTCACTTTCGCCACCTCCCGGCTCATCCCTCTCCTGTTCCTGAGCTTTCATATTTTGGTACTGCTCCCTCTCTGTCTCTTTGGAGGATCCTTGTACCATCGCTAACGCCTGGTCCCCGTCATCCCCTTCACGGACCCCTTCACCCATCAGGTCGGACTGTGAACCTTGATCTACATCAAACTGCAGGAAGGATTCGCCCTTGTCACTTGTTTCCCTGTGCCAGGTACGGAATTCCTCATCGATCACTTCTTCGTCTCCGGTGCTTTCCTCTTCCAACACATCCTGATTCAAAAGAGGGTCTTTTCTTTTTAAATCGTCAAATGTTTCGTTGAACATTTCAGGAGAATCATACACGTCTTCAGGTAAATGGAAATATTCATTCAACATATCCTTTCGAACGATTTCATCCACCACTTCCACGATTTCCAAAGCGATTCCCGCTACATCCTTAGTCGAACGGGTTTCAAAGAAACGGGTGATCTGTCCATGAATAAATGGCATGGCTAAGTCAATATCCTCGTTGAGCTTAACCGGCTGTTCCAAAGGAGATTGAGCATGTAGCAGAAGGAAGATGGTATTGAACAGGGCATCAGTAAACACACTTTTCGTCAAATTCACTTTAAGCTGGGCTTCAAAGTGCTGACGATATAATTTCCTTCTTGTTTCAAAGGCTCTCTTTGTCCCTGGCCGTTTGGATTTACAAATTTCCTCCAGTCTTATTTCTTCCCCGATGACAAACAATTGCTTGGCAAATCGGGGAACTGAAGTGGATTTTACCTTTTCAATATAGTTGACCACTTCATCATTTTCTGTTTCATGAAGATTGCCAATCGTCCTCAGGTATATGTCACTTTTCAATCCAAGAACTTCTTCATCCCTTAATCGATGATCCCAAAAATGACTGACGTAGACAGTTTCCTCTTTATAATCCAAATACGAGAATGGACCATACTTCAAGTTCATATCCGCATTTTTAGAGAGGGTCTTGGTGAGATCCGCCATTTCCATCACTAAAAAAGAATCGATGCCTTCATCATTAAATTGTATAAATCGGTGCATTACAAATCCCTCATTCAAATAAGGTTTCTGCTATATTCATAATAGCTGCTTTTTCACGTTCATCTTCCAGTTTATCAACGATCCCCCTCTGTATAGCGCGCTTGGCGGGGAGGTACATTGCCAAGTCACAGGCATCGAGGAGAGCGCGTATGGAAGCCGCTTCTTCTGAAATTTGTCCATTCTTCACTTGGATCAATAGATCTGATGACAGGTTGACAAATTGGCTGATGAGCTTCGGATCAGTCAGCTTACTTTGACTTTCGATGACAGCCTTTAACGTTTTCCCTTCAATATAAGGGACATCTATGACAACAAAACGATTTTTCAGTGCCTCATTTAAAGGAACCGTTCCCACGTATCCTTCATTTATGGCCGCTACAACACCAAATGAAGGTGCAGCTTTCACGATTTCACCTGTAAATGGATTCGTTATACTTCTTCTGTAATCCAACACACCATTTAGAATCGGTAATGTTTCAGGCTTGGCCATATTAATTTCATCGATATAGAGAAGGTGACCATTTTTCATTGCTTGAATCACTGGCCCTTCGATAAATTCAATGGTATTCTTTCCATCCCTTTCACTGATCGTTTTGTACCCCAGTAGTGCTTCCGCGTCTAAATCAACCGAGCAGTTAATACTGTGCATCGGTTGGGAGAATATAGATGATAATGTATCGGAGAGCTTTGTTTTCCCTGACCCAGTCGGTCCTTTAAGAAGGAGATTTTTGCCTATGGAGAGAGAAATGATACTGTCCTCGATGATATAATCTTCACTGGCCGTATACCCGCCCTCCCCAATCAATGAATGATGCTCAGTAGAAGCGAATGCTTGCTTTCTTTCATTTATGATATGGGTGACCGATTCCGGTAATTTTCTTTCCGTATTCATGCTTTGACATCCTTTCCAATTCACATACTAGTCATTCTACATGTAATAGCGCTTACACTGCAAAGGGTCTGTCTATATTTTTTCCTGATTCTCAAGATCTATCAAATGAAGAGTCACCTTGTCATCAGAAAAAAACACCCTGATTGGGTGTTTTTCGAGCTTTATACTTTCAAATCATATCGGGTGAATCCCCTAAACACATACATACCCGCTTTTTGATAAACAATCGTGGCATCTGTGTAGCTGTCGCTGTCGACGGAAAGGGCTGCTGTTTTCATTCCACGCCCCTCAAGCTCCCAAAATGCATAGTAGAGTAAGAGGTGGGCCAGTCCATTACGGCGCAAATTTCTTTTGATCCCCAGATGAGTGACTTCGCCCATTTTGGTGTCATGATTGACAGAACAAAGGATAAATCCCACCAATTGGTCTCCATCCTTCAGAAGGTACCAGAGAGTCGGATCAAAGGAAGGGCGTAGAAACCGCTGCTTGAATTCTTCCAATTCTGTCGGATGGTAATCAAAATGGTCTGAAAATACTTCTTCGAATAGTTCATGAAGATCATGGGTTTCGGTTGCGGGATTGAAGCTCGAAATCGTATAAGGAGAAGGGGTGGCCGGAATCGTCAAGTTTTCAAGATCCTTTTTCATCTGAAACCAATAACGGGTTGGAATAAAGCCGCATTCTTCAAATGCCCTCTTCTCTACTTCAAGGTTTGCAGATAAGATAAGCGTTTTCGTTTCATTACCCGTTTTTTTTCCGGATTTAGCGGAAGACACTAATTCATTAACCATTTCCACAATATATCGATTCATTTGATCAGTAGGATTAGCCATAACCAAAGAGGGAAGACGATGATCCTTTTCTGTCAAAATGGAGATGGCTGCTAATTCGCCGTCATGCCATAGTCCCCGACGGTCACTTTCAGGGATCGACTTAAGCATCTCCTCTATTTCTTCTTCACTGGTTTGGATTTCTCCATACACATTTGATTCGTAGTCCATAAACAGTTCAATCAGTGATGATCGGTCCTTTAACGTAAGCACTCGTATACTAAAAGATTCTTGCATTTTCCCTCTCCCCATCCATTCCAACTTTTCAAACCCTCTTAAACCGTGCGATAAATAACTAAAACTAAAAGACAAAGAATTAAAACCATAGAAAGGACTCCTGAACGGATATTAAAAAAAGCTGATTCCTTCCCCCGTTTAGAGAAGAAATCAGCTGGGTGGATGGGTTAGACTTCTTCAAAGTATTCTTTGTAGAAGCCACCCATTTTGCCACTTTCATCAATGACGAAATAATATTCTTCGGATTCGTTTTTCACTTCGTATTCTTTTCCAACCGTCAGAACATTTGCCACTGTATATTTCTTTGCGTCCGTATGTACACACTTTACCTTTTTATTCGTATGATGCTCCGTCCAAGTTTTATGGATCACGCCAATATCCTCCTTTTAATTAGAACTATGCTACTAGTATATTCTTACATAACCATTAGTTCAACTACTATCTAATGTGGAAAGTCGGTGGAACTCAAACATTTCATTTTCTACATATCCTGTTGATGAAACCACAAAACACCGTTTTCTGTCGATATACTTAGAAATCTGTCACTTCCAGCACTATCTATGGTATATTATAGGAGATCATCAGTTTGGAGAGGTTCGATACCAATGAAAAAAGGATTAACCAAAATGGGAATAGTCTTTTCGGTTATTATGGTCTTTTATATGACTACACACCGGCCAAATGAAGAACAGTTTTACTCATGGCTCTTGAATGAACATCATATCGAATGTCATAAGTCGATTACCTGTACAAAGACATTGGATGGGAACTCTTACACGACCCTGATCGAAACCGGCTCAAATATTAAGAATGAATATTTGCTATTTAATACGATCGGCAAGATCTATGAAGATGAGGATGGCTCAAGGATAACCGTTAAAGCGATGGGTGTGTTCGGGAAGTATATTACGATCATGATAGAAGAACAAGGCTGATGGAAAAGGGGAAATGTCCATCAGTCTTTTATTATTTACGATACCGCACTTTTTTCCATTTTGGTGAAGGAGTGCCTTTTTTCATGGTGATAACGAGCCCATATAGAATCATTGCCATCAATAGTATAGCGAAGAAGATCCCTGCTTTCACGCTCACGTCCTCTAATATCCGCTGAAAACTCTTAGGGAAATATCGTCCGATCTGAAAGTAGATCGTTCCCCAGACGAAAGCGGAAGGAAGGGCAAAAAGGAGGAATTTCATAAGGGAGATCCCTTTTGAGGCACCTGCAATATATGGCATAAATAATCGAACCCCGGGAATAAAGTAGCTGAACGAGATCGCCAGAGGACCGTATTTATTTAGCCAAAGCTCCCCATTTTGAATCAATTTTTTGGATTTATCCCCATTTAACATTCTAGCCGTAACCCTTGTGCCAAAATACCTTCCATTCAAAAATGCAAGGATTCCGTAAGAGATCAATCCACTATACATAAAGAAAAAAGAGGTGTACGGGTTAAAGTGTCTCCATTCAGAAAGATACCCCGCTAAAGCTGCAGCAAGTTCGTTCGGTACGGGTAAACCCAAAAAAACTACCCAACTAAAAAGGAACATGGCTATATAGCCAAATTGATCTACCAATTGAAGTAAAACGTCCATCACACACCTCTTTTCACCTTGTGAATGTTGGGTCCTGAAACCTTGGTAAGAGTTAATAAAATACCCTGATCGCGTAAAGTGAAAACCACTCGGAATCCCGCGTCTAAAGCCTTTTCTTTTAACTAAGCAGGTTCTGTACCTGATCTTTCGTCATACCGATATCCAATAATTGTTTCTGCAGCTTTTCATGGTAGGACCTGCTTACATGTGGACGGCTGCCGCGAAGGATTTCCCTTGCATAATGATCGGGAGGGCACGTTTCATCATATTTCCCCTTCACAATAAACGTCAATACATCTTTATACGGCTTACCCCCTATGACAACGTCAATGAAAGCTGCCCTATACCACCCCGGGGTTACCCCCTCCCTCGTAAACAGGTATTCTACTGCCTCCTTGGGGATATCATATACGACACCCTCCATGGTCCCCCCATCTTCCATGATGTCACCGCGACCTCCATCATGTACCTGGAAAAGATACTTCATCGTGTAACCCTTTAATACACCTGCACCCAGGCATTTCTTGAAATGCTGATCTACACCGGCTTTTATAAAACGATCGTCATCCATGCAGGAGCCGTATGCAAAATAAAGGGTTCTTTCAGGATTACTCTTTAGATATTGATGCACTTTCCAATCTCCCGAAGGAATTTCTTCTTGTAATAAGGCTTCGTTTTCAGAATAATAAACAAACGCTTCTTGAACACCGGTATCCGTTGTCACTTGTTTGAGCTTCCGGATATAAAGGTTGTCTTCCCGACCCTCCAGAAAATCCTCGAGTTCATCAACTCTCGCTAAAATGTCAGGGTTAATCTTATATAATTCTCCATAGACTTTACCATTGCCTTCTTTAAGGGCGGGAAAACCTCTATTGGTTTCATATAGAACCCCATCTGCCCACGCTTGTTCCCGGACTAATGAAGCTTCCTTTAACAACGTGTGATTGCTTTCATGTCTTCTTAACGTGCCATAAACAAAAACGTACATGATGTAACCCCTTCCGATTGTTAACATAACATTATTACAGTTAATCTAGCACACTGTCTTTTTTTTATTTTATCAAATGATCTATGAAATTCCAGTTATTCTGCTCTTATTATACGAATATTCTTAAACAAAAAGGACATTCCTCTTTGTATGGGAATGTCCTTTTTCAGGAAGCGCTTTCAATTATTTAATTATTTTTCTATTGCTGTTTGCTTCGCCTGCTCTCGTAATCTGAACTTTTGGATTTTCCCCGATGCAGTCATTGGGTAGGAATCTGTAAATTCAATATACCTGGGAATCTTATGTCGGGAGATCTTACCGGTACAATACTCTCTGAATTCTTCAGAAGTCGCGGTTTGGCCTTCCTTCAAAATGATCCAGGCCATGACCTCTTCCCCGTACACCTCATCAGGAATACCAATGACCTGGACATCCAGAACCTTTGGATGGGAATAAAGGAATTCTTCAATTTCTCTCGGATAAATATTCTCACCGCCTCGAATGATCATATCTTTTAATCTTCCGGTAATCCTGCAATATCCGTGTTCATCCATTACCGCCAAATCACCGGTATGAAGCCAGCCTTCTTCATCAATGGCAAGCCTCGTAGCCTCTTCATTCTTATAGTACCCTTTCATGACATGATACCCACGGGTACACAATTCTCCCTGGACCCCATGCGGTACTTCCCGGTCCGACCCGGGTTCTACAATTTTCACTTCGACGTTTGGCAGTGATTTCCCTACCGTTTCGACCTTTAATTCAATCGGATCGTGAGTACGTGTCTGGGTGATCACAGGTGAAGACTCCGTCTGGCCATAGGCAATCGTAATTTCATCTGCTCCCATTTTGTCCATGACTCCTTTCATCACTTCAATGGGGCAATTACTTCCTGCCATGATACCGGTGCGAAGATGAGAAAGATCGTATTGATCGAAGTCCGGAAGATTCAATTCGGAAATGAACATGGTCGGTACCCCATGGAGGGCCGTGCACTTTTCATCCTGTACGGTCTTGAGGACCTCCCTTGGATCGAATTCCTGTAACGGAACCATTGTAGCTCCTACGGACACGCATGCAAGAACGCCTAACACACATCCGAAGCAATGAAAAAAAGGAACCGGGATACACAAACGGTCTTCTTGACCAAGTCTCATACACCCGGCAATATTATACCCGTTGTTGACGATATTCGAGTGTGTGAGCATGACACCCTTCGGAAAGCCCGTTGTCCCTGATGTATACTGCATATTGATGACGTCTAGGGGAGATAGGCTCGAAAGTCTTTTATCGAGCTCCTGTTCATCCATTTCTTTCCCTCTGTCCATAATATCCTGCCAGCCATATGTACCCGGATAGGAATTCTCCCCTAAAACAATGACATTCTTTAAGAAAGGAAGTTTTGAACTCTTTAAATTCCCTGGCTCGGAAGATTTCAATTCCGGGCAGATTTCATAGAGCATATCTATATAAGAAGCTCCTCTGAATCCTTCCATCAAAATAATCGTCTGACTGTCAGATTGCTTTAATAAATACTCTAATTCCGCCGTCCGGTAATTAGTGTTCACGGTTACCAGGACTGCCCCCATTTTCCCTGTCGCGAACTGGCTCACTAACCACTCAGGTGTGTTGGATGCCCATATGGCAATATGGTCCCCTTTATTGATACCCAGGTTCATAAGTCCCTTTGCCGCCTGTCTGCACAGTTGATTAAACCTGTGATAAGACCATCTTAACCCCCTGTCTGCATATACAACCGCTTCAACGTCAGGTTGAATCCTTGCTTTTTCTTCGAGAAGATCTCCTACTGTAGTGTGTAAAATCTCCGACAAATGAATATCCCCCTTTAACTGAACCATATTAAGCTAGGAACCTTTCATGCCTTTGCAACCGAAGAGGTAGAATTTCAGTCCCTTATTCGTGTATATTATCATAAAAATGGAAATATTCAAACTAGTTTACCCCTTTTGTTTAATGGGGTTCCACTTCCACTATTGGGGACCCCTGCAGCATGTGGCAGGATTGAAAATATCCAAACTATATTGTATAGACAATAATCGCCTATCTTAAACCAATTTCAACAAAATAACTAAAAATACAACTTTAGACGTAATTTATGAAAAAACTCTTTTCAAATGTGTGGTTTCTATGTAAAATAAATAGAAAATATAGAAAATTCTATATTTTATACATTTCCTGGGAGGTTGGTCATGAAAATCTTAAGTAATGAACAGTTGGTGGCAGCTTATCGTGATGCTGAGAAACAAGGGAATGATCAGGACTGGATTTCGCTTCTTAAGAAAGAAATTCGTAACCGTGGATTGAAACCTTTTAGGAAATCTTGACAAAAGTTAAAACAACTCATAATTCTGGCTTTTATCTCACCCCCCTGAGATAGCAATGTTTTGCGACAGACTCAATTAATTGAGTCTGTCTTTTTTCATTTCCTTGGATTCATGATAATCCTTGATCAGCTTGTATTGCACAGGATCAAGTAATCCCAACTTATGAAATATATAAGAATACTGAATCATCTTTTTAGAATGATATCCTCTCATTATTTCCACCCCCTTTTAAATGTCCGAAACTTTCCTGAAGGAAACTTTATTTGTCTTATCCATATTTTATGTATTTGGTGAAAAAACGTGAAAAAAAAGCTGATTCATCACCCGAAGCGGATGTATGAACCAGCCAAACATTCATCTATTATTATTCAATCAGGACTTCTTATCCTTCAAGGAGCAAATCTTCAGGGTTTTCAAGTAAATCTTTCACCATCGCGAGGAATCCAACTGCTTCTTTCCCGTCAATGATTCTATGATCATATGATAAAGCAATGTACATCATCGGTCGATTTTCCATCGTATCCTTATCGATGGCCACTGGACGGAGTTGAATCTTATGCATTCCCAGAATACCCACTTGTGGACCATTTAAGATTGGAGTAGATAGTAATGAACCGAATACCCCGCCGTTTGTGATAGTGAATGAACCACCCTGCAGATCCCCAAGAGATAATTTGTTGTTTCTGGCCTTAGTAGCCAGTTCCATGATCTCCCCTTCGATTTCCGCAAAGTTTTTCCGTTCACAATCGCGTACGACTGGTACAACCAATCCATCATCCGTAGAAACGGCTACACCGACATCATAAAATTTCTTTAATACGATTTCATCCCCATCAATCTCAGCGTTCACATATGGGAATTTCTTAAGTGCCGCTACAACCGCTTTTGTAAAGAAGCTCATGAAACCAAGTCTCACATCATGGTCATCGAAGAACTTATCCTTTTTACGTTTGCGTAACTCCATCACTTTACTCATATCGATTTCGTTAAATGTCGTTAACATGGCAGCTGTTTGCTGAACCTCGACCAAGCGTTTGGCAATCGTTTGGCGACGGCGGGACATTTTCTCACGTACCACTGGCTTTCCATCATCTTTCTTAGCAGGTGCCTTTTTCTCTTCGGCAGAAGGTTTGGCAGGAGCTGCAGCTGGTTTGTTGCTATAAGCTTCAATGTCCTGCTTACGCACCCGGCCCAGAGGATCTGTTGGAACATCCGAGAGGTCGATGCCTTTTTCACGCGCTAATTTACGTGCTGCAGGAGACGCGATCGGACGATTCTTTTTGTCCTCTTTGACTGGTGCTTCCTGCGTTTTGCTTTCTTCCTTCTCTTCTTGCTTAGATGCTTCTTCCTTTGGTTCAGAGGTAGCTTCTTTCTTTTCTTCTGAAGTGGCCGGTGCTTCTCCGCCTGCACCAACAATGGCGATCACTTGACCCACTTCTACCGTATCGCCCTCTTCTGCCTTCAGCTCCTGGATCGTACCCGCTTCTTCAGAAATGACTTCAACATTTACTTTATCTGTTTCAAGCTCTACGATATACTCGCCTTTTTCAACATAATCCCCCGGCTGTTTAAGCCATTGAGCAATCGTACCTTCTGTAATTGATTCTGCTAATTCTGGAACTTTAATTTCTGCCACTGTGATGTCCTCCTCTTTCTTATCGGGTTAACGCTTCGTTAATAATCCGTGATTGTTCTTTTTTGTGTACAGTTGGTTCACCTTCTGAAGGACTGGAGCGTCTGCGACGGCCGACATAGTGTACCTCCACACCCTCAGGCGCGATGTCACGGAGTCTTGATTCTGCAAATGTCCATGCCCCCATATTCTTAGGTTCTTCCTGGATCCAGACCAATTCCTTAAGGTTTGGATACCTTTTTAGGATGGCTGTGATATCGCCTTTAGGGAAAGGATAGATTTCTTCTACCCTAAGAATGTGCAACCAATCTTTATCATCGATATCCTGAAGCTTCTCTTCTAAATCGATTGCAATTTTACCGCTGCATAGAACAACCCTTTCAACTGCATCCTGGATCTCGCCAAGACCCTGTTGCTCAAGGACTGAATGAAATTCCCCATGGGCCAGTTCTTCAGCTGTAACCGCTGCAAACTGATTCCGTAATAAGCTTTTCGGCGTCATAATAACGAGCGGCCTGACTTCTTCTTTTTGCAGGATGGCTGCTTGACGTCTTAGGATATGGAAGTATTGACCCGCTGTAGAACAATTGGCGACGGTCCAGTTATATTCCCCGCCAAGCTGTAAGAATCGTTCCAGACGGGCGCTTGAGTGTTCAGGACCCTGTCCTTCATATCCATGCGGCAGAAGCATGACAAGACCTGTTTTTTGTCCCCATTTCGCCCGGCCGGCCGATATGAATTGATCGAACATCACTTGTGCCATATTCGAGAAATCTCCAAATTGCGCTTCCCACAGAACTAGGGTTTCAGGGGCAAATACATTATATCCATACTCATATCCGACAACCGCGGTCTCAGTAAGCGGACTGTTGTGAACGACAAATGATGCATGGCTATCCTTAAGATTGTGTAAAGGAATATACTCTTCCCCGGATTTCTCATCATGGAGTACCAGATGGCGCTGAGCAAATGTCCCACGTTCTGAATCCTGCCCCGTCAATCTGATAGGTGTGCCATCCTTTAAGATGGATGCAAACGCAAGCGTCTCCGCGTGAGCCCAATCAATTTTTCCCTTTCCTTCGAATACCTGGCTGCGTCTCTTCAGGATACGTTCCAATTTCTTGAACACATTGAAGCCTTCAGGCCATTGAAGTAATTCACTGTTTAAACCTTCTAGCTTATCGAAATCGACGCTGGTGTTGATTTCCGGCAGCCCGTTCGCCACATCCTCAGGCGGAGCAAGCACAGTATCGGGATCTTCGTCCTTCGCTGGTACCTTATCATAAGCTGCTTTTAATTCTTCCTCGATTTCATGATCCATCTTCTCGACGTCTGCTTCCGTTACAATCCCTTCGGAAACGAGTTTGTCCGCATACATCTTCTTCACATTGGGATGGTTCTGGATGACAGAATACATTAATGGATTTGTCACCATAGGTTCGTCCATTTCATTATGACCGAAACGACGGTAGCCGATTAAATCAATGACGAAGTCTTTTCCGAATGTTTTACGATATTCATAGGCAAGGACCGCTGCAGCAAGACACGCTTCGGGATCGTCCGCATTGACATGCACAATCGGTACCTCGAAGCCCTTGGCAGTGTCAGATGCATATTTCGTAGAACGTGAATCACGGCTTTCAGTCGTGAATCCGATCATATTATTGGCAATGAGGTGAATCGATCCACCTGTATTATAACCGCGAAGTTGGCTCATATTTAATGTTTCAGCCACGACACCTTGTCCCGGGAATGCAGCATCACCATGGATCATCACCGCATAGGAAGCTTCCGGTGACTGCTCCGGGTAACCCCTGTCTTCACGGACTTCTTGAGCCGCACGTGTATATCCGGCCACAATCGGGCTCACGACTTCCAAATGACTCGGGTTGTTGGCAAGCGTCACACGCGCACGTGCTGTCGGCGACTGCTGTGGAGCGATTTCACGATCAGCCCCAAGGTGATACTTGACGTCACCCGTCCATCCAAAGGTAATTCCGATCGACCCTTCGGAAGGAATTAAATCCTTGCTCGGTGCGTGTTGAAATTCTGCAAAAATCATTTCATATGGTTTTCCGATGACATGGGCCAATACGTTTAGACGCCCTCGGTGAGCCATACCTATATTTACGGTCTTAGCTCCGGATTCCACTGAATAACGAACCATCTCGTCAAGAAGAGGAACCATGGTATCCAATCCTTCAATCGAGAAGCGTTTTTGACCAACAAAGGTGCGGTGAACATACTTTTCAAATCCATCCACTTGTGCAAGACGCCTTAATAATGCGACTTTCTTGTCCTTTGAAAGTGGAGTGAAATAAGATTCAGATTCAATCTTTTCCCTTAGCCAGTTTTTCTCTTCCAGTTCATGTACATGAGCATATTCGAATGCTAATTTGTTCGTGTAAACCTGTCTCAGATGCTGAATCGCCTGCAGACCATCCTTAATGTGGGATGGTGCATTCGGGCATAGGAAATCGACAGGGATCTGCTTTAGATCCTCTTCAGTGAGATTAAATTCAGAAAGCTCTATTCTTCTTGTGTCTTTATTCCGGTCATTCAGGGGATTAATATCCGCAGCCAAGTGACCATATGTACGAATATTATCTGCTAATTTAACCGCTGCCACCATTTTACTCAGGGCAGTGGGCTGCTCGGGTAATGTAAACGATGAATCCCCGTGCTGGGCACTTGCGATGACCTTGACATCCTCAACGGTAGGTGGCCCCCATTGTTCGAATAACTCCTTCAATTCAGGATCTACTTCTGATGGATCCTCAAGGAATTGTTCGTAAACCTCCATTACATAACCCAGGTTTGGTCCGTAAAACGATTGCCACGGTTCTCCCTTTGCAGATTGCTTTTTCATTGTGAAAAACCTCCAACTATTTTGCCAGTTAGTATAATTTGGGTATCATGTATTCTTACAATCCAATCATTGTTTTTCATTATGCAAGAATAGTAATTTTTACTACATTAAAACGCTTACAAGGACATTTTATCACTGTGCAGTAGTAAGATAAAGTCTTTATGACAAATTTCTCAAAATTTTGTTTTCCGCCTTTTTGATATGGTCATTACTTATATTCCCATAATAAATTCCAGGAAAACCTCTGTGTATATCGACTATTCTGAAATAATTTTTTATTAAGCGCTTTCTCTTTCACCTTCTTGTATCCCCATGGCGCGGGTACTTTTTTCATAAACCATCTTACTACTGTTACCTGAAAAAACCAAATATTTTTTGTTATTTTCTGCGTTTTTTTATTTAGTAAGATGTTTATAAAGTAATAGATAAAGATTTTTCAGTTCAGTCCCCCCTCCTTCTCTTACTGAGAATGAACTCATCGCCCACCCATTGCATAGGATGTAACCAGAAGGAAACAACTGGCCAATTATGTTTAAAGTGAGGTGGTTCACATGTTCCCATGGAGTTTATTTCCTTTCAATAAAGGTATGAAAGATCAAATGAACCAAATGAACCCGAAAGAAATGGATTCCTATATTCAAGGAATGATGAAGAATATGTTCCCGGGCGGATGGGAAAGCATGATGAATCCGAATGATATGATGAATGGTGCACAATCCTTTATGAATCCGATGGGAAACCAGGGGCAGAAGGCCAAACGCGGGAAAGACCAGGAGACCCCTTCTTCCATTCCTACCAATGTCTTTGAAACCTTTGAAGATATCTATATCCGATTTCATGTTCCCAATGAGGAATGGATGAAACATTTAAAGATTTTTCACACCTCCAATCAGGCGATCATTGAGAACATCCCCGGCAGTGAAGAAAGGCAAGTCATCACCCTCCCTTGCCTGGTGAAGAAAAAAGGGGCAGTGGCTCAATACAAGGATGGAATATTAGAGCTGAAAATTCCTAAAAGCATTGATATGCAGTACACAGAAATAGACGTCTCAGAAAAATACTGAGACGTCTGTAAGGTTACTGGACATATTTAAGGGATAATCGGATGATGGTTCCATCAGGATGATTCCTCAAGGCCATGATGTCACCGTCGTAGTTGTGGATAAGCTTTGAAGCGATGGCCAACCCCAGTCCATATCCACCTTTCTCCCTGCTTCTGGCCTTGTCGACCCGATAAAAACGGTCGAATATCTTTGGAAGATCTTCTTCCGGTATACCGATACCTTCATCCTTGACCTCTATGATCACTTCATCTTTTCTGTCCATAAGCTTCACTTCAATGGTAGAGTGCTCATCAGAATACTTCACGGCATTATCCAGCAGGATGATCATGATCTGCTCCAGATGCCTGGGCATGATGGTGACCAGAGCTTCATGGTTTAATTCATCAAAGCATGAAAAGGTATGTTCCCGATGAAGGAATTTAAAATCCCTCATCACTTTATCGACTACTTTCTGAACATGTGCCCGAGCGTTTTCCAAATCGAAGTTTTCCCGGTCCGCCCTGGAAAGCTCCAGCAGCTCTCCTACCAGCCGCTTCACCCTCTCCAGTTCTTCTAATGATACTTGTAACGATTCTTCCAGGATGGTTGGGTCCTTTTTACCCCACCGGTTCAATAATGCAAGATGTCCTTCGAGTACTTGGATGGGTGTTCGCAATTCATGGGAAGCATCTTCTACGAATTGCTGTTGTTGCTGGAACGACTTTTCGATCTGACTCATCATTTTATTGAAAATCTGAGATAAATCACTGATTTCATCATGAGCCTTCACAATTTCAACTCTTTCGTGAAACCCTTTCCTTTCAATCGATCTCATCGTTTCAGAAAGTTTATTCAATGGCCGGACAAAGCTTTTCGCCATAAAATAACCAACGACGGCACTGATCAAAAGCGCCAGAATCCCCGTAATGGTCATCATCCAAAAAAGGTTTTTCATGATGTTTTCATACCGGTTCAAAGGCTGTATGATTTCTACAAATCCGTTAAATTGGTTTGACTTGATGGGTGAGCGTCCTATGAGCATTTTCTTCCCTTCAGATTCTATAAGTGCCACTGATTTATTTCTGACAGGTTGAAAAGGTACATAAAATGACGATTCATTCTCTCCCCTGATTTCCAATACTTGATTCCCTTGTTCATCCAGTATCCGTATGGTCTGGTCTTTCTCGGCTATTTGCTTCATCAAATCGCGGCTATCATAGATGTCCTGAAGTTCAATATTTTGCCCTCTCTGTTTAAAGAAAACGGAGATTTCATCCAGGACCCGGCCAAAATTGTTTTCTTCCTCATCCAGCATCCATTTATTAATGGCGTGATATTGAAAAAAACTAAACAAGAAAAAGGCAAGGAATATGGCTGAACCAGCGGCAAAGGCCCACTTCACTTTAAGGGAAGAAGGCTTCAAACGATTGATGAATATATTCATGTCCTCATCACATAACCAGTTCCGCGTACGGTTTGTATATAGCTCTCTTCGCCTGGCGAATCAATTTTATTCCTTAAGTACCTTACGTAAACATCCACCACGTTCGTTTCTACTTCCGTATCGTAGCCCCAAACCTTATTCAGGAGCACTTCCCGGGTCAGCACGATATTCTTGTTCTCCAAAAAGGCGAGTAAGAGGTCGTATTCCCTCTTAGTCACTTCAATCTCTTCTTCCAGCTTAAATACCTGCCTGGACTCCTTGTGCACGATGATATCACGGTAATGGAATGTGGTCTTCAGAGAACCGGCTTCCTCTTTTACGGCACGCCGGAACACAGCCCTTAGTCTTGCCAATAACTCTTCAATTGCGAAAGGCTTGACGATATAATCATCCGCCCCGCTGTCAAGACCGGAGACCCGGTCCATTACGCTGTCCCTCGCCGTAATCATAAGGATCGGTACCGCTTTGACCTGTCGTATTCTTCTGCACACTTCCAGCCCATTCAAGCCAGGCAACATAAGATCCAACAGGATGATGTCCCAATCCACTTCCAGGGCTTGTTCCAGACCATCCCTTCCGTCATAGGCAAGGCCGACCTCGTATCCTTCATATTTAAGTTCCAATTCGATGAATCGGGATAGATTTTTTTCATCTTCAATGACTAAGATTCTTTTCACATCATCACCTGCTCAAGCTTAATACCTCTTATTTTAATTTACTTTTATTAAAAATAAAATCATTGAGGGCATGAAATATTTCAATGCCTTGATACGTCATTAAAGTAATGGCAGTAAAACTGAAAAATAAAATAGGAATAATTCGAATCCACATGGTTCTAACCTCCCTTTTATCATTACCGTCATTTTCCTCCTTCATCATTAAAATAAAATGAGAAGAGGGTGAGTTTTCATTAAGAGATTTTCTAGTTTACATAAAATAATTACGGTTAAATGAAATTGTTGTATGAAAACACTTCTGTTGAGGAAAATTAGCTTTGTAGAAACAAGAATGAGGTGCACGAAATGGAAAGCAAGAAAAAGTTGGATTTATTAGCGTTATCATCTATTCCTTTAGTTATGACCCTTGGGAATTCCATGTTAATTCCTGTTCTCCCTCAATTGGAGAAAGAATTGGACATTTCAGGCTTTCAATCCAGCCTGATCATCACTGTCTATTCCATCATTGCGATTCTCTGCATCCCTGTTGCCGGGTTCCTGTCAGACCGCTTCGGCAGGAAAAAGATACTGATCCCAAGCTTGATCATCGCGGGAATCGGTGGCCTTATTTGCGGATTTGCTTCGATTTACGGATCGAATGCTTATTTATTTGTCATTGTCGGAAGGGTCGTTCAAGGAATTGGGGCTGCAGGAGCCTTCCCGGTCGTCATTCCCACTGTGGGCGACTTGTATGAGGATGATGATCAAATAACCAAGGGATTGGGATTGATTGAAACCTCCAATACGTTCGGGAAGGTGTTAAGCCCGATATTGGGAGCATTATTTGCGGCATGGATCTGGTTCATCCCCTTTTTCTCCATTCCCGTCTTTTCCATCCTATCGATTGTCCTGATTATGATCTTTGTGAAGGTCCCCAAAAAAAATGGAGAAGAAGCTAAACAGACCATCAAGGAGTTCTTCCATGAAGTGAAAGTGGTCCTTATAAAAGAAAAGAGATGGATTTTCGGTATTTTCATCATTGGAATCATTTCCATGTTTATTTTATTCGGATTCCTGTACTATTTATCGACCCGCTTGGAACAGGCGTTCAGCATCGTCGGAGTGATGAAAGGATTGTATCTTGCCATACCCCTTCTTTTTTTATGCCTGACCTCGTATATCACAGGAAAATTAATAGGAAAAAGCAAGGGTAAAATGAAGTGGGTCATTGTGTTGGGTTCCTTAATGAGCTCAGTTGCCTTCATCCCTTTATTGTTCACTGAAGGAAAATGGGTGGTAGTGAGCACATTCTCCATTGCAAGTATCGGGATGGGGGCAGCTCTGCCCTGTCTCGATGCCTTGATCACGGAAGGAATCGAAAAGGAACATCGAGGTACGATCACGTCCATATACAGCTCCATGAGGTTCACTGGTGTTGCACTCGGCCCTCCTATAGTGGCCTTGATTGAACCGATGACCACATTTATATTATTTATCATCTTGAGCATACTTTCCAGCCTTGTCGGAATGCTCTTCATTAAAATCCCGGCTTCCGGGCCACAATCACTTTCAGCCAAGAAAGCCTGATAAAACGGAGCCGCTCTGGTTCCGTTTTTTTACCACTCATACTTCATCCCTTATACTTATCACCTTTTATGTTTATTTCTCTTCATATTGTGGTAGATATATCCATAAATATGAATAGGAAGCTAAAAGGGGGATATGTATGACTTGGATCATTGTCTTTGTTTCATTCTTCATTTTGCTCATCTTTGCGGAAGAAATCGTTTATTATTATTTACGGACGAAAGTCATGGAGAATCCACCTAAGAGGGAAAGACATGGATGGAAAATAAAAGCTTGGGTTTATAAAATGAAGCTGAAACTCAATCATAGTGAATAAGTGAATACATACACACAACGGGCAGAGACTCATTCTCTGCCTTTTTTTATTAAGCAGGCAGAAAGATTCTCTCAAGAGCAAAAAAAAGAAGACAAAAGCTTCAGCAAGGCTTTTGTCTTCAAAGGAAAGAAATTAGAATGGGTCTTACATAATAAAGATTTAAACAGAAAAGAAAGCTACCCCACTTTCTTTTTTGTTTAGGGAGTGGTAAATCCTTATTCATAAGCAAGATTCATTGTAACGCGTGAAAAAGTGAAATCTATTAAAACAAGATTAAAATTTGATGAGAAAATATCCGTTTCTGCCAAAGAGTGTATCGGGATAAAATACTACTCTATCAATTTTATGATATTATGAAGGAGAATTCAGAATGTTACAATACATTCTCACGCATGAAAGGATGAAAACATGAAGATCGATCTGAATTGTGATTTAGGGGAAAGTTTCGGCGCATATACAATTGGAAAAGATGATGAAATGATGAACTATGTGACGTCCGTCAATATCGCTTGCGGGTTTCATGCAGGGGATCCCCTTGTCATGAAACAAACCGTTACAAATGCAATGAAGCACGGCTTGAAAATGGGTGCCCACCCGGGATTACCCGACATTCAGGGATTCGGAAGAAGAATGATGGATATTTCACCTGATGAAGCCTATGCTTTCATTCAATATCAAATCGGTGCCCTTTATGCTTTCGTAAAAGCCCAGGGCGGAAACCTGTCACATGTAAAGCCACATGGGGCCCTGTACAATATGGCTGCAAAGGATTATAAACTAGCTAAATCGATTGCTGAAGCCGTGTACGATCTCGATCCTACCCTGACTCTATTCGGTCTATCCCAAAGCCAACTCACAAAGGCCGGCGATGAAATCGGCTTACATGTCGCACACGAAGTATTTGCAGACCGGTCCTATCAATCCGATGGATCATTGACTCCGCGTTCCCTGCCGAATGCAGTGCTCCATGATGCGGACGAAGTGGAAAAGCAGGTTCTCCGAATGGTAGAAAAACAAGAAGTGATGTCAATCGAAGGCAAGATCGTACCCATCAAGGCAGACACAGTTTGTCTTCACGGAGATAATGAAGCGGCTCTATCCCTCGCTAAACGCTTATTTGAAAAGGTAAGGTAACAGGACAGGGCAAGCCCTGTTCCTATCGCTTTGCCATGTTTTTAGTTGAACTTGATATGTATTCGCGTGAGAGGGGGGTTGATACGTGAACAAGACCATACTGTTAAAGGGGTTAAGGTGGATGTTCCTCTTTCTTGTGGCATTCGTCATTGTCGTATACGTGTACAAACGGAGTCTGCTGTATTCAGGTATTGAATCTTCCATACAGTCATTTGCTCCTGATTCGACGATTGTCGGGATCATACAGACCCATACGAACAAAAACAGTGAAAAAATGTATAAGGCCCTTTATAAAACAACAGAGGGTAAGTGTTACAAGGCATCATTCGAACGCCATTCCTACAGTCTCATTGAAACGATGGAATCCCCCTGCCGGTAAAGGAGCATAGTGAATGTAAGTGGCAATATCCTTCCTGCATTCCATACTGCTAAAAACCCGGAAAACCGAAATCTCTATGAGCCTTGTCGGATTCATTCCCTCCTCCTTCACACCGTTCTCCCTTACGAATCGTGCATTCCGCAGAAGTGAAATGATTGATCATGCCTCTCCTCTTCATGAGGAAAGGTTTTAACCACGACTATAGGTGGAATGTAAACGAATAGGACTCACATGAAAAGAGGAGCGAATATGAGAAAAACATTGACCATCGATACAAAAAAACGTGATGAAATGATCGACATCACCCATTATGTACAGGACATCATTAACCGGTCAGGACTGAAAGAAGGTCTGGTGGTGGTACAGTCACTTCACACCACTGCAGGTATCACGGTAAATGAAAATGCCGACCCTGATGTGAAAACAGACTTCCTGCGCAGATTGGACGAAATCTACCCATGGCACCACACTTCGGATCTCCATGGTGAAGGGAATACAGCGGCACATATGAAAACCAGCACCGTCGGCCATGCTCAAACCATCATCGTGACAAACGGTGAACTAGTGCTTGGAACCTGGCAGGGAATATACCTTTGTGAATTCGATGGACCGCGTTCAAGGAGAAAAGTATCTGTTAAAACGATTCACGGTGAATAATCCTGCAAGGAGGAATCAATGCTCTTCCCCTGACATTTTTTCACGTGTATCATCCATGAACAGACCCTGGCAGTCAGCCTGTGGTCTGTTCATCATGGTCGGGCTTGAGATCTTGATATGTTTCCTCCTTAAAAAAACCCTATTCCAAGAATCGATCCCGAATATGCACCGAAGGCATCATGCACGATTCTTGTTTCCCAAACCATCTATATCGATTTTTGGCTACAATTCTATATAAACTGTCCCTTAAAGGCTTCGGAATGATGAGAAACAGACCGAATATCTTCCAAGGCCATACCAGTTTAGTGCATACCTTCAAAGCAGCCGTTGATTCAATGGATGCATGATGATCCCCGACCAATACGAAGCTGTCCGTATTTTCTGGTATGTTATGTTTCTTTAATAATTCCCGGCCTATCCCGCTCTGCAGCGAGGCAAACCGAAAAAACCCTTTCGGATCCCGCTCAATGATAAACCTGACGCTATTATTGCAAAGATTACATACCCCATCGAACAAAATGATGTTCAAAGTCATTCACACCTTTCGTAAACATTTACTCCATGCTATCACGATAAGACTATCCGATAGAGTGATGAAGAATAAGCATTCCCCTCTACCAGTGGCTGTACCCTGCTATCTATGTTCTGATAGATGCCCCACTTGATTATAGGAGCGGACGACCCATTTCTCCTTTTCAAAGTGAAGGTCTGTAAGGCAGCCGTTGAATAGTTTGACATGCCCGAGGTCTTCCCAGCCTTCATGAAATTCCCGAATAATCGCACTGATGACGGCACCATGAGCGACTACCAGTACCTTTTGATCAGGAAAACGTTCATGAATCTTCTGGAGGCCTTTGTGCACTCTCTCCACTAACTCTTCATAGGTTTCCATATTGGGAAATATAAAGTCGGGGTATTGCTTTACTCTTTCATCACGAAGCATCCCTTCTCCTTCGCCGAAATACCTCTCTTTGAAATGATCCATTTCAACCATGTCCAAGTGAAGTGAGTCATTGATGATTTCTGCGGTTTTCTTTGCTCTCGTCAACGAAGTGGTGATCAGAACGTCCCACCGGGAGGTTCTCAAAGCCTCCCTGCATTCTTCTGCTTGTTGCCTTCCTGTTTCATTTAACGGAATATCTGTTTGACCTTGTAACTTTCCGTACAGGTTCCAATCCGTTTGACCGTGACGGACGAAGCGTATATGGGTCATGTGCCTTCTCCCCCTACTTTGTCGATTCATTTAACAAACCCAACCGGGTTCATATGAGCGTACCATAAGATAAGTATAATTTTACTAGATTTTATGATATACTATATTACCATTAATAGAGATAATGTCGAAATTATTTAAATTAACATGCAGTATAAGGAGTTGGCTGAAGAAAATGAGAGATGAATTAGTCTATTTGGGTCAAGAAATTGTTTCCCATAAATCAGTGATTGCACAAGGTGTCTTACACTACCAGGAACAAAGATATTCTGATCAGCTCAGGATATCGGGAGTGAACATGGAACAAGTCACAGAATGGCGTATGCAATTAATCGAAATGCTTGGAGAATCTTTGTATGAAGACGAAGGAGAATCATTCCAAAAAATCAGGGAATGGACAGGGAAAGTAGGGAAAGTGGCTCTTGAGAAGGGACTTCCCCTCAATGAATCTCTAAAAACATTATCCGTATTCCGTACGGCCATTTGGGACATTTTCACTGAGCAATTGCATGATAACCAAATCTCAGCCACCCTTATGCTTCAAGTAAATAAAGGAATCAACCCCTTACTTGATGAGATTGCGTATTTGTTGAACGAAATATTCCGCACACAACAAAAGGATCAGCTTGCCCTTATCCATACGGCCATGGATGAGCTATCTGCACCGATTGTACCGGTTGCAGAGAAGATTGCGATTCTTCCCCTTATCGGGGACATCGATACACACCGAGCGAGCTCGGTGATGGAAACAGCCTTAAAGAAAAGCTCTGAGCTGCAATTAGACTATTTATTTATTGATATTTCCGGTGTGGCCATCATGGACACGATGGTTTCACATAATATTTATCAAATCGTCAATGCCCTCAAAATGATGGGTGTCCAATCCGTCTTAACCGGGATTCGACCTGAAGTGGCGCACACATTAGGCAATCTCGGAATCACATTCGAGGATCTGAAAACAAGCGCAAGCTTAAAGAAAGCACTTGAAGACATCGGCTTCACCCATTACGAAGTGGTCCTTCCCGTCTAATAAAAACCAGAACCCTATCCAATAGTGGTTCTGGTTTTTTACGTTCTGTAGTCTTTCTTGACTTTATGATGAAGGAGCAGCTGGATGCTCTGAACCGTCATATAGATAGGGATGGACCAATACATCTTGTATCCCTTATCAAAATGGAAGATCCCGATTTTCACTGTAAACCACTCCATCAAAAGAGAGAAAGCTGTCCAGATCAGGATATATGCAAGATTCATGACTCCGTCAATCCCCAGTTTCCGATAAATGTAAATGAAAAAATAACTATAAGGACCATACATGATATAGCTGATAAAATCAATCCCTTGATAGGCAGAGCTGTCGTTCACATCGTAATAATCCCAGGGGGGAATGCTGATGGTGTGATCATAGAACATGCCCACCGATATGCCATAGACAAAATAACATAACCCCTCAAGAAAGGAGAAAATTTTCGGAGTGACCCAGATCAACAATAGAAGAGCGATCAAACTAATGATGATGAACCATTCATTCCAATCAAATGACCTCTCATATATTCTGGCCATGCCTTCTTTCCCCCTTACTCTGTAAATAATATAACCCCTTCCCCATCCATATACAGAATGCCAGATAAATACCATTGACCATGACTGTATTCAATAAGCTCCATTCCGGATACGAAAGAGAATGAAAATGTACATGAAGGATATCCAAAACACTGATAAAAAATAATAGACTTAAGAAACATATCACTTTATCTTTTCTCTTCTCATAATTCAAATAACCGTTCACCATGATGACTCCCACCAATGGTAAAATACATTCCCTGTTAATAAGCAGACTGATGAATTGAGTGACGTCCTCAGAAGCCTTCATCCACTCCAATTTATTCGTCATGATCGTAATATAATTAGTGGAAATGATGGATAGCACCATAAATTGAATGGAGTTAGAAGTAAACGAAAGTTCCTTCTTCATGAAGAGGACAATATAAATCAATATGATCAAAATGGTAATAAAAAAAGGAAGTGACATAAAAAACTCCTATACTTTTTTCTTCATTCTTCCCTTAATGCTGCCATCACATAACACTGAAAGCACTTAGATGTTTGAAATACATGTCAACGGGAAAATAAGGAAGAAGAATCAAGGAGGGAAACTGATGAGACATGAATCTATGAACCCCAAAAATGCAAGGGATGAAATCAAAGAAATTTTTGTTGACGGCTTGCAACGGGACCTTTCACCTGAAGAGGAAACCCTGATTTCAGGCTGGACCCAAACATTTAATAAGAGTGAAAGAGCAACCATCATCAATATGTTAAAGGAATTATTAAACAAACATAAAAGACATGACTAACGTATGCAGGGTGACAGGGATTTCAATCGTTTGAAATGAGAAAAGGCAAGCCCGTGTAAGGGGCTTGCCTTTTCTCATTCTATATGGAATTCCTCTTATATATCACTTGTTAAATCCAGAAGTTTATCGATGTCTACGCGATAGATTGGGCGATTGATATCCTCTTGTCCAAGTTCTACGGTATCTTCCAGTACTTCATCAATGTTCATACTTATAAATACCTCCCAGGTTGTAAATATCAGAATGTCATGAACGAATATTTTTCATCCTCACTAAAGAATACGAGTACATTCTTTCATTTTTGGGGGTGCTTTTCAAATTTTTTTATGATTTAAATTGTATACAGTAATCAGAAAGTTGAATCAAATGATGCTGTATGTTATCGTTAAACAACAATTGATTCTACTTAAATAATAATAGATGGGTAGAATGGCTCTCTCCTTGAAGGAGGCATACCAATGAAAAGATTTTCCATGCTTCACGTACCTAAGGATTTCAGGCATAGAGGGCGACCAGCTGTTACCGTTCATGTGCTGCCTGTTCATAAGGAATACTTTGCAATAGGTAAATCATTAAAAGGAAACGGCAAAGCTGCAAACAACAATGAAAAACTAGCCGCATATTATGCGTATCTAGATACATTAAAATAAACGCTTATCTATATAAAAAGCTGATCAGAATTTAATCTGATCAGCTTTTTTGCGGGTTTTGGCCATCGTTTATAACGGAATGTATTGGCACACCTCAAAATCATTCCCATCCAAGTCACGAAATACAAAGTACGTTACATCCTCATCTTCTTCGATATGACCGACCTCTACATTTTTCTCCAGAAGCTTCAGCCTGGTTTCTTCCAGGGCATCAGAAAATAAAATAGGCTTTATGGATGAGGGACGGACCTTCCCTTCCTGAATCGTAATGGTAGATTCCCCTATCCCCACTTTATATACCATATATTTCCCTGAGTCAAAGACCCGTTCTAACTCCAATACCTCTTCATACCATTGTTTAGCTTTCTTCAAATTGCTCACTTGTATATGTATCGTATCCACTTTCGAAAACAATGTAATCCCCTCCTTCTGTCGATTTAATCTTTCAATAGACTCAAATGACCGACCATTTCCTTGGCTTCATATTTTTCCATAGGGGGAAGTGCCGCCACGGTCAATGATCCTTCTTTTATTTCAGTCAAGCCGCTGTCATGAATACTGAAATAACCTTTCTTCTCTAACTTCTCCAATTCTGTGGATTTTCCCTTCAAAACCACTTTCTTCATTCCCGTTTGCACCCATTCGATAAAGTCTGCCTGCCTGTCCTGAAAGGGGGAGTCATTCGACATCATCGAAAGCGTACTGAGAGTCGCAGCATGTGCCACTTGTGCGGCCGTTTTCCCTTTCGACATCGATAGATCTTTATTAACGATAAAATATTGAACGAGATCCTTTTTGGTCATTTGTATGATCATTCCTAACATAAATAGATTGAAGTACTTATGGTTCTATCCTACCATATGCAAGTATCACTTCCTTCTTAGTTTCACCGTATTCTTTTCGATTGAGACGATTTTGACTTTTTCCCCGATGGTGAAGTCCAGATATTCATCACAATCCACCTTATATGTACGACCATTATCAAACTTCATGGCGCATGATGGATCACCACTTTGGATTTCAAGCCTTTCCCCTGAGCTGATTCCCAATGGGTCGCTTCCATCACTCGCAGGGAAATATTTTTCCTCGATCTTCACCCAATCTTCTTGTGTCTTTACCACTATTTTCACGGTCATTAAACCAACCAGAACGAAAATCAACATGCCAAGGATTGCCGTCTTCACCCAAAAGGCTTTCATACAGATCCCCTTTCCCCTTGTTTAAAATCAACAAAGGATTATATGTGGGGGACAGATAAAACATTCGACTTTCTTTCTATTATCGCCCTCTTGCGTTTTGGCGAAATGGGGTTTACAATATAACTAACGACCGTTAGTTAGTTTGTGCACGGGGGAGGGTTATTCGTGAAACATGATAATAAGCAAGTGATTAAGAATGTAGCCTTAGGATTATTCGGACAAAAAGGATATGAAGATACTTCTTTAGCAGAGATCGCCAAGGAGGTCGGAATAAAAAAACCTTCTATCTATAATCATTTCCGCAGTAAAGAAGATCTTTTCGCCGAAGTGATAGAGGATCTGATTGTGTCTGAAGTGAAAGCATACAGAATGACAGAGGAAAAAATGAACCAAATGGAACCCCTCAAGAATATCAGGATCCTGTTCGATTTATTTTGTCAACGATTGATGACAACAAAAGAAGCTCTACTGTGGAAGAGGGTCACATTCTTTCCTCCAGAACCGTTTAAGGATCTCATCCAAGAACAATTTATCCATTTCGAAGAGGTTACCACCTCCATATTGGTGTCCGTATACAGGGCGGGGGCTGATCAAGGTCTGTTTCAATGTATCTCAGAGGATGAATTTGTGGCATCGTTTTTATGTTTGGTTGACGGTGTCTTCTTAGAGCATCACTATTACACGGAGGAAATATTTCAACAACGCATCGAATCAGCTTGGAAGGTTTATGCGCTGGCAATATCAAGTCGTAAAGGAGAGTAGCATCATGGGTTGGCTTTATGTAATGATCGGAGGAATCCTTGAGATTGGCTGGGCAACCGGATTATCTCTTTCAGAAGGCTTTACTAAACCGGTACCGAGTATCATTACGGCATTCCTCATATTAGTGAGTTTTTATTTTTTCTCTCAATCAATGAGACGATTGCCGATAGGAACAGCTTATGCCGTGTTTACAGGCATTGGTGCAGCAGGAACAGCAGTGGTTGGAATGGCCTTTTTAAATGAAGGGATAAGCTTATTGAAAATTGCCTTCATCTCTTTACTCATTTTCGGAGTCATCGGACTGAAAATGAGTGATAAAGAAGAAAAAGAGAATGGGGGTGTCCAATGATGGCGTGGATGTTTCTCATCTTTGCGGGATTTTCCGAAGTGATCATGGTTACGTTTATGAAGCTTTCTGAAGGCTACAAAAAACTCCTTCCTTCCATGATCAGTTTAGCAGCCGGTACAATGAGTTTTTATTTATTATCACTATCCCTGCTCGATATCCCCGTAAGCACAGGATACGGGATTTGGACCGGCATCGGCTCTGCAGGTGCTGTGGTCATAGGGATGTTCTTCTTTAAGGAAAAAAAGGATGTTTCTCGAATTTTCTTTATTTGTTGTATTGTCGTAAGCATCATCGGCTTAAAGATTGTTTCTTGATGAAGCAGTCTGGTCCAGTACTACTCAGGGGAGTACTGGACCATCAGTTGATGATTCCATGCCCTACTATGTCCACTTTAATGGTCGGTACAATGGTGATTTCCGGATACTCTTTATCCCAATTCACTTTTTCCCATGTTTTGGGATGGAATGCCATCAGCTCCCTGCCTATCCCAAATAAATCAGAGTTTGCCAGCTGGATTTTCTTGATCAATTCTTCTGCATCTTCAGTTAATTTCTTTGAAATTTCTTCATTGAGCTTTTTTAACTTTTTCTTATCCGTTAATTTGTCCTGGGGGAATTCTACAACGGAAACTTCCATCGCTACATCTATACCCACCTGTATATCTTCCGGTGAATCTGAAACGATTTTGAGTTTCGCCTTGGATTCAATTACATTGTACGTAATATAATTGTCCACGTTCAGACTTTTATCCTCGTCAATTTTGGATACAAATCGTGCCAGCTTGGCTTTTTGGTTATTCATGAGCAGGAATAATGAAGATTCTTTAAACGTCAAGGTACCAGATAATGAATTCTTATGGAATATACCTGTACCTTCTAATATGACTTCACCTTCTTTCATTTTTAAAAGGGGGAGACCGAAATCCTTCCCTTCATCGAACATGAGTGTACAGACCGTTTGTAAATTTTGTTTCGGCACACCTGTGGAAGATTCCGCACTCGTGAGTAATTCAATGATAAACTCTGATATCAGTACGTTTTTCTCACTCAATTTAGTCAGGATTTCTTCGCCATCCCCCTCCACCACTGCCAATTTAGCTGAAATCGAACTGTTTGGATCACGGTAAAAAATATCCAGAAACTTATAAATATCCTTTTTCGCCAAGTCCTCCCCTAATAAAAACACCCGGTCTTTCGAAGGCTCAAATACCCCGGAAATCTTTCGATCCATACTCATCCGCGTTTCACGGATGGTTTCCCCCTCCCCCTGGACCAACGTATTTGTGGGCGTTCCATTTTTGAAGTCACGAATGATCGCAGTGGCTCGAATGGTATCATCGTCCAGTAAATCAAACGAGGAAGAAAAGACAAGCCTTCCATTCCGAAGCAAACGCTGATCCCAACAACCTGATAAGAAAGGGAGGATCCCAAGAAGAATGATCATTTTCCTCCATTGCTTTTTCATGCGCTTCCCCCTCTTTCCATTTTCTTAAAAACATACGAAATACTTAATAACAATATAGGAATAACCAAAATATAAAGATATGAAAGATTGATCACCATTTTATTATAGATCTCCATCTCTCCCTCTTTATTGGGTATTAAAGCAATGACAAGCGCGATCACTCCAAATATCATCGTAAAAATGGATCGTTTACGTTTAAATCGTTGAAATGTATATATACTTCCCTCTGTTGATAAGAAGAGATAACTGGTCAGGGAGGTAATGACATTGACGACCCACAAGGACATAAATACTAAATCAATTCTTTCAACAATCTGTAAATAAAGGGATTTCACAAAATATAGAACCGGCTGAGGAACGATGACGATCTCCTCCGGACTGAAGGTGATAAAACTGACAATGGTGAGAAACGTGTAAGTCAGTGTCACGAAAAGGTTTGCAATGGATACTGAATACAAGACCGAACGTTCACCATTATGTTGAAAATAGGGAAAGAGAAAGAGCAGTAGTTCAAACCCCAGCATAGAGAAATAGGCTTCCTTTGCTCCCTTTAAAATTTGTACACCTCCAGATTGACCGATTGGCAGTAAATACCTCCATTCAATCGGATACGTCATCAGTACAACCATCGAAATAAGGATCAGGAAGAAAATCAGGCTTGAAACGACTACATATACATTGCTTATATCAGCAACCTTCTCCCTTCCCAGTAAGATTGCTGTTATGATCAAAAGAAACATGACGATCCATTTAGGTGTAAGGGGGAGCACCCATGTCTTTATAATGGCGGTCGCGTACATCAATATTAATGCCGTGACCAGAACTCCGTATAAAATATAAGCTATATTAATGATGGAGCCAACCACTTTCCCCATAAGATTTCTTGAATATTGAAAGAGGGATTTCTTTGGAAATCTCCTTCCCAGTAGCCATAAAACAACAATGATGATTTGAACGACAAAACCCGCCAACAGGACAGATATCCAGCCATCTGCCTTTGAGACCATAAATACGCTGAATGGAAGCCCCAGAACCCCTACGCCGATTTGCGTTTGGATGATGAAAAATACTAATTGAATGGAAGTGAGGTTAATCTGAATCTTCATTTTTTTTCCATCCTCGAGAATTCGACGTCTTCCATCTGTATAATGATTTCAAGTCCTTCGGCCGCTCTTTCATAAGCCATACAGGAAGTCGGATGAAAGTATCCTTCAACCCTTTGAAATCCAAAGGGGCTATCGGATATAAATAATAATGACCCAACGACTTAAGTTTACACATGTGAATAAAGAGCAGCATGAGTCCTATGACAATGCCAAGCACCCCGAATAATGCAGCGAATATCATTAGGGGGAACCCTAATATCCTCACCGAAGTACTCAGTTCATTTGATGGTATGACAAAGGAAGCAATAGCCGTGATCGCGACGACAATGACCATCGTATTAGAAACCAGATTGGCTTCTACAACTGCCGTCCCGATAACCAGACCTCCCACGACCCCGATGGTTTGCGCAATAGGATTCGGAAGCCGTATCGCTGCTTCACGCAGCAATTCCAATGTCAGCTGCATGATAGCCGCCTCAATCAAAGGTGGAAATGGAACATATTCCAGGGAGCTTTTAATCGAAAAAATGATCTCAACAGGGATGATTTCATAATTATAGGATATGACTGCAATATAAAAAGCCGGTAAACAAAGGGTTGCAATAAAACTGATCAGCCTGATAAATCGGATAAAGGATCCAATAAGAGAACGATTATTATAATCCTCCGTTGTTTGAAAGAAACTGAAAAAGTTGACAGGGCAAATCAGCACCGTCGGACTTCCTTCCATCACCAGTGCCACTCTCCCTTCCATCAGGTTGCCCGCTACCCGGTCAGGACGTTCCGTATTTAGAAACTGTGGAAATGGAGAAAAGGAATTATCTTCTAGAAATTCTTCAAAGTAACCGGGCGATTGTATCGAATCGGTGTCAATATAGCTGATTCGGTCCTGAATGGTATTCACTATTTCCGGATTTGTCAGATGGGATAAATAGACAAGAGAATACTTCGTTCTGGTCGTATTCCCTACGCTCGAGTATTTCACGGTTAATTTCGGACTGGAAATTCTCTCCCGGATCAGATGGATATTTTCCGAAATGTTTTCACTGAATCCTTGATGGGACCCCCTTATCACCTTTTCATTGACAGGCTCATACCGGTTAAGGAGAATCTTTGGCATACTTATGAAAGTCATCCATTCACTATCTTCCATTAAAATGACACAGTGCCCATCGACCAGCGCAGCAAGTGCCTCCTCTAACTGAGATGTTTCTTTCACACTATTACTGCTTACTGTATCTTTAATCGTTCCGGACTCTTTCTCCAGGAGTGGCTGTATAATATACGTCTGTAAACTCTTATTATCGATGACGGAATCCAAAAAGACGACAGTCATTTTTTTGTCATTGAATGTTAAATCCCGTATGTGCAGATCATCCGTATGAAAAAGACTTTCCTGGAAATAGGACACCTTTTCGTCTAACGTGATGGCTTCCACCACAGCTTCTTCTTTTTCTGAAAGGAGCTGCTTCGGTTTTCTTCTATTCTTTTTATTAAACGAACTCATTGTAGCACCTTCAGTCAGAATCTTTTTTACTATGCTCCCCAAAGATGGTGCCATTATGCATTTTCACTATTCGTGTTATGGTAACTCCACGGGTTCCTTTAAGACATTTAAGCTCTTCTGAAATGCTTCCCCTTATAAAAAATTTCAGCGTTTCCTAGAGATATTAGTAGGGGTTTCCTCCCTGTTTTTGATATACTTAATCAGATAAACTACTTGACAGGAAGAGGTGAATGGGTTGACCAAGAAAAAAATGTACTCGTGGAGCTTACAAATTCTTATTATTCTTACCATCATTTATGTTTCAACAAAAATTTCCTTTCTATTCGAACCGATCGTCGTATTTGCATCAACATTATTTTTCCCGATCATCATTTCAGGATTTCTATATTTTTTATTGAATCCTTTAGTCAATCTTCTGGAGAAGGCAAGATTGCCGAGAACCATTGCCATCATCGTACTCTATGCGGCCATTATTGGAGCTATGGTGTTGATTATAGGAAATATCGCTCCCATTATAACCCGCCAGGTGACGGCGCTATTTAATGCCTTGCCGGAATATGCACGTCAAACAAGGAATTTCATTGAGTATCTGTCTGAAACAGAGCAGTTTAAATGGATGATGAATCAGGATTATGTGTCACTGAAAGATATCGAAAATCAGCTGGTGGACTTCGCCAATACGTTACCTGATAATATCACCACTGCACTGAAGGGATTATTGAGTGTGCTGACGAGCATCACCATCCTGATTGTAACCGTACCTTTTTTACTTTTCTTTATGTTTAAGGATGGTCATAAATTTCCTAAGGCCATTTCTAAATTTTTGCCTCCATCATACCGCGAGGAAGGGATCGATACATTAAAGGATACAAGTGAAACACTCGCCGCATACATACAGGGACAATTGACCGTCGCTTCATTTGTAGGGACACTTACCTTTATCGGGTATTTAATCATCGGATTGCCTTATGCGTTGGTTATGGCCTTGATCGGGGCAGTCACGAACATCATCCCGTTTATAGGGCCGTTTATCGGTGCAGCACCTGCCATCATCGTCGCATTGTTTGATTCGCCGACAAAGGCCATATTGGTCGTAGTGGTTGTCACGATTGCACAGCAAATCGAAGGTAATCTTCTTTCCCCCCTCATTTTGGGAAAACGATTGGATACCCACCCTGCGACAATCATCATTTTATTGCTTGTTGCCGGTAACTTGGCAGGGATACTAGGAATGATCTTAGCAGTTCCAACCTACGCCGTGACGAAAACGATTGTGTTGAATTTAGTGAAGTTTATTAAATTGAGAAGATCTTCATTACAGGAGTAAACGATTGAGGACAACCGGGCAGGTGCCCGGTTGTTTTTTTATGGTGGAGCATAACTTTCATTGACTCTTTTTAAAACTAATCACATGGGAACCTGTTTGTTTTATTTCAAAATCAGAAGCCCGATTTTCACCTGGGGGCCCCCAGATAAATTGTCGGTAATCGAGTTTCTTGTATCCCATCCTCTTTCTTCTCGACCCGGTAGGCCGCTGCCTGTATTCTTGAACTCACCACTTTGGATAATTCTCCGTCAATAAAATGCAAAGCGGCTCCATCATCTGCTGCATAACCCGATTTCAACTTACCACTTTCAATAAATGAATGATAAAGGGGACGACGGTTTTCTTCCCCATCATAATGAGGGGAATGACTGCCTTCTATCAAACCCAATCCTTTAATGGTCTCTAATCCATCTCCGTATGAATCGGTCGTCCCTTCTTCGAACCAGCAAATCGAGCCTGCACTTAATCCTGCCAGTATGGTCCCTTTCTCCCCCGCCTTCCGTAAAATCGAGTCAATTCCCCACTCTCTCCATAAAGCAAGCATATTCTTCGTGTTGCCCCCTCCTACATAAATGATATCTTTCTCGAGGAGGAATGCTTCCATATCCCTTGTGCAAGGCTTGAATAAAGAAAGATGAGAAGGTTCACACGATAGGGATGTAAAAGCTTCATAAAAGCGTTCAATATAACTTTCAGCATCACCACTTGCTGTAGGCAGGAAACATACCTTTGGTTTTAATGCCTTTGCCTGCTCTAATATGTACTGATCCAATAACAGGTTCTCAGGTTCCATCGAGAACCCTCCACCACCCATTGCAATAATTTGATTCATGAAGTATCCCCACTCTCTATAAGGTATCTTTATTTTACCAAATGAATGCCGGTGGCGGTGATCAGACTGGAAATATTTACGCTATAAAAAATAACCCCCCTATCATCTGATAGAGGGTTTTGGACATTTATTATTTACTTGATCCTGATTCTGTATTTTTTTTATGTTTCAACCTGGTCTCCTTTTGAAAGGAAAGGATCAATCCATACGTCATCACGAGTAAGATGACGCCGAGGGGCAGTGCGGTAATGATGGTGGCGGCCTGCAATCCACTGATCCCGCCTGTCCCCATTAAAATCGCTGCAATGGCTGCCAAGACGATGCCCCAGCTGAATTTAACAAAGAATGGTGGATTCAGACTACCATTAGATGTTTGCATGCCCAACACGAAAGTGGCAGAGTCTGCTGATGTAACAAAGAAGGTAATGATCAGGAATAGGGAAATGACGGACAGGACCCCGCTTAAAGGCATCTGGTCATACACATAGAATAAAGCCGTCTCAAGACTTTGACCTGCAACATCTATTCCCTGGACAAGATCGTAATATAATCCTGTTCCCCCGAACACCCCAAACCACAGTGAACAAACGATGGTAGGAACAATGATGACCGCAATAATGAATTCACGGACGGTCCTCCCCTTGGACACCCTCGCAATGAACGTCCCGACGAACGGCGTCCATGAGATCCACCAGGCCCAGTAAAATATCGTCCAGTCCTTCACCCACTGATTATTTTCTACGTTAAAGGGAGAAAAACGCAACCCCATACTGGGCAGATTCTGTACATAGCTTCCAAACGTTGTCAAAAACAACTCAAGAACGAATTGTGAAGGTCCCACAATAAGGAAAATAATGAATAACAGTACTGCGAGAATCATATTGGCATTACTCAAATATTTAATTCCCTTGGATAACCCCGTCGAAGCGGACGTAATGTATAATACCGTTGCGATTCCCATGATCATCAGTTGAACGTTAAAATTAATAGGTACATCCATGAGATAATGGAGTCCGCTATTGATTTGCTGAGCACCAATACCTAAGGAAATGGCCACCCCGAAAATAGTTGCAAATACGGCAATAATGTCCACTACATACCCGATCGGTCCTTTCGCTCTATCACCAATGACCGGATAAAGCGTAGCGCTCATCAATCCAGGCATCCCCTTCCTGAACTTGTAATAGGCCAGTGCAAGTGCAACCACGGCATAAATGGCCCATGCATGGAAGCCCCAGTGAAGATAGGTATATCTTAACCCGATTTTGGCGGATTCAATGGTGCCCCCTTCCCCGAATGGCGGGGTCGCATAATGTGAAACAGGTTCAGAAACCCCGTAGAACAGGAGACCGATTCCCATACCTGCACTAAACAGCATGGCAAACCATGTTAATGTGGAATATTCCGGCCGATCCGTGTCTTTCCCTAACCTGATCTTTCCATACTTACTTAAAGCAAAGAAAATCGCGATGATAAAAAAGAATGTGGCCGAGAATTGATAAAACCAGCCAAACTTATCAAGGAGAACCCCTTGGGTATTTGTCATGACATCGATCAACCCTTGAGGAAAAATGACTCCCCATAGAACAAATATTACCCCGATGGAAATCGCGGTCCAAAACATTGGTGTAAAATTCTTCAAAAAAACTTCCCCCTCGAATCCAATTGTGTCGGTTTATGTACTTCCTGTTATGTATAAGTAAATAAAGGCATAAACATATTCTTACCCTCAAGATCCCGAACCTAAACTAGTAAGTAAATGGAAAACAGGCGGTCCTTAACTCAAAAAGAAACCTTTAGGTAATAAATTTTATACTTAGGGTATCTTTTTTTCATATCCGGGCAAATTAAAGTAGACGGAGGTGATAAAAATGACAAACAATAACAACAAAAAGCCGCAACAACAAAAAAATGAGGCGGAATTCGCTCAAGAGCAAAACGCTGCTGAAAGAGCTAAAAAAGCTGCTAAACAACAAAACCAACAAAACAAATAATCTGACATATGAATGCCACCAATACTTAAAAAGAGACCAGTCAATCGACTGGTCTCTTTCCATTGTTTTTATTAAAAGGTTTGTATGCAACCCAAACGGCAACTACAGCGGAAAATACGTTGATGGATGTCCCGATGATGGGAGACCCTTTGTAACCGGTGTCCTCGTACATATTGGTTAAAATCAGACCTGCTATTATGCTCAATAGGAGGCTGACCCCCAGGAATACACCTATAAAGATAAAAAATTTCCTAGCATTTTTCCACAAAACTTCAACACTCCAGTACAATGAATCATTCCTTCAACTGTATCAGATTCATGCAGAAATGACCAGATACGAAAGGTTCTCTACACTTTATTCCGTCCTACCTTCAGCACGTTGCTCACGGATAACTTCAAGCCTGCTTTTCCCCATGAGGTACACAAACAATACTGCTATTCCCAGGGGTATCAAGGCGTAGGCAAAAGTTGTCGTAATGGAGTCGGACATAGCGTTGGTAATCTTGGTTAGAACAAAATCAGGAATCTTCTCGCGCATTTCCGGTTCAAAGATACTTCTCGGATCACCTTGAAAGCTGCCCCCTGCCTCCTGCCCTTTGAAGGCACTTTCCAAATTAGAAGCAAAAAGTTTCGTTTGTAATGTTCCGTAAACCGTTATCCCAATGGTCATTCCAAGTGAACGGAAAAAGGCATTCGTCGAGTTAGCAGATCCTCTAAATCGCGGATCAAGCTTATGGATCGTTGCATTAGGCAATAATGAAAATGAAAAGCCCACTCCAAAACCACTTATGATCATGTAAAGGGTCAATAGCCATCTGCTCGTATCCGGACCCATCGTTGCCAGTAGGACCATCCCGGTAATAAAGGAAATGATGGAAACCCACATGATATTGCGATAGCTTGTTTTCGTCATCCGGATTCCTGCCACAGCACTTCCCGCTACTGAACCCAGCATCAGCGGTGTTAAAATCAGTCCGGCGTTTGTCGCCGATCCACCATACACAGCCTGAACAAAGATCGGGATCAAAATGGTCAAAATGATAAAGGCAGCCCCATACAGAAAAGCGAGTGCCTGTGCGGACGCAAATAATGGGCTTTTGAACATCCAAAAAGAAATGATCGGTTCAGATGCTTTACGTTCAATCAATAAGAAACTGACAAAAAATATAAAGAAGGATCCAAACAATCCAATAATCTGCCATGAGGCCCAAGGGAATTCCTTACCGCCAAATTCCAGGGCAAACATCAGGCTCACCACGGCTATCACTAATGTAATCGCCCCTCCCCAATCAATACGCTGATCTGAGCGCTGAGGAGATTCTTTATAGGCAGTAGTGATGAAAAAGAGAGAGAGGAGTCCGATAGGCACATTGACATAAAAGATCCAATGCCAACTGAAATTATCTGTTAGAAAAGCTCCGATCAACGGTCCAAAAACAGAAGCAGAACCAAACACCGCACCGAGAAGACCTGTCATTTTCCCACGTTTCTCAGGCGGGAATAAATCGAATACAATCGTAAATGCGATCGGAAGCAGTGCACCACCTCCGATTCCTTGAATGGCCCTGAATATACTCAGCTGAACAATGTCCTGAGCGATCCCGCAAAGTGCCGATCCAATCAAGAAGATCGATAGACCGAATATGTAAAATCGTTTTCTCCCATACATATCAGATAGCTTACCGAATATCGGCATACCGGCCATGACCGCTACCATGTAGGCGCTCGTCACCCAGACAAACTTATCGAGGCCGCCAAGATCTGAAACGATGGATCCAAGTGCCGTAGCAACGATGGTGTTATCCATGGCTGACATGAGGATCCCTAACAACAATCCGGCAAGTGCCAGTTTCATATTACTTTCTTTTGCAACCAACACAATCATCCTTCCGTAAACAATATGATAACGTCTATTTTATTATAGAACTTTCTCCCTGATTGTCCAGACCGCCAACCCTTCAACTTTTTAAAGGCAAAAAAAACAGGGTACGTCAGCTGACGTACCCTGTTTGGAAATATACGATTGGATTACTTTTGAACGTTAGCCGCTTGTGGTCCACGAGCGCCTTCAACGATTTCAAATGTAACGTCTTGACCTTCTTCTAATGATTTGTATCCTTCACCTTGGATAGCGGAGAAGTGAACAAAAACATCGTCTTGACCTTCAACTTCGATGAAACCGAAACCTTTTTCAGCGTTAAACCATTTAACTTTACCTTGTAACATAAAACATGTACCTCCTAGTGCAGTTGCACATAAAAATATTTATATTCCTGCTCTGATTAAGATTCAAGACGAATGTTCTTCAATCATGTCTATTAACCGAACAAAAATAACTATCTTTACTATAACAGATTCTTAAATAAAACTCAAGGAAGGAATGGGTCTAATTGTAAAATATGCAGTGCAACCTACTCTACTGTTGCCTCTTGATTTTCTTTCGAATATAACTTCTTGATCATCCGTATTTGACCCCTGTGATTGATTTCATCTTCAAAGACATGAAACCATTTAAAGAAGTTGTTACCCTTTTGCCCATACCACCACTCTGTTTCTTCATATAACCATGCTTCATCCAGATTCTTAAATTGTTCGATTGTTTTCTTCCTTGTGCGTTGAAGGTTCTCAAGATAGTACTCTACAGAGTTTTCCTTTATGTCTTCAGCCGCCTTCTTTCCTAAACTTAACGCGGGTTCCAATTTCATCGCATATGCTTCCACTTCATCATCCGTCAATTCTTCAAATGTCAGTGCCTGATAGATCCTCTCTACAGCATCAAAATGCGCGAGCAGCATCCCAATGGAATTCGCTTCATCATGACATCGATAATCCAGCATTTCCACCGTCAGCTTTTCCACTTCTTGAATAGTGATGAATCTGGCATAATCCATCATGGAAAGCAGTAAAGAAAAGTCCTTTTTCAAGCCATTTTTCTCTTTGATCAAAAACATAGAGTTCATTTCCATTATAAGTCCCCCTTGTGGTCTTCTTTTACTATATTGGATACAAAATGGAAATCCCCTTTATTTTTTGTCTATCTAGGGTTGGAAAGTTGAAATAAACTTCATTGTGTTTGATTTTGGGAGGATGACTTTAATAAATCACGAATTTCTCTAAGTAGTTCTTCTTTCTGATCTACCTTCGCATCTACCTTTACTTCTTCTTTCCTCTCCATCCTTTTATAGAAACGTACGATAATAAATATGACCCACGCTATCAGAAAGAAATCCACTACATTTTGAATAAAAACTCCATAGGTAATCACTGCGTCACCGATTGAAACCTTTAGATCCTTAAAGCTGATGCCTCCAAGCAAAATACCAAGCAGGGGCATGACAATATCGTCTACGAGTGACTTAACAATCTTCCCAAAGGCGGCACCAATGATCACGGCCACAGCAAGATCAATGACATTCCCCTTTACGGCGAACTTTTTAAATTCCTGCCACATGTTCATTCTCCTTTCAGCAAAGCTTTAGAGCTTCTATTCGATATGAGGATTAGTTTCCCACAATTATACAAATTTATATGGTTGATTGGCATTCTTTCTGCTACACTGATCTTTCACAAGTTCAAGGAGTAAAGGAGAGATTACAAGCTATACCTATTGTAGAAAATGAGCTTGTAAAAAAATAATTACATTTTAACACATTCATTCAATCCTCTTTCAATTGTTATTGGTACAATTTTTCCGAGGAGTGATAGTATGTTCTGGGTTTGGTTGGTCTTTGTATTTTACGCTATGTTTCTTGCGCCGGGAAAGGGTTTTGCAAGTGATCCCATCATCCAAGGCCTGCTCCAGGGGAAATTCAGTGAGGTGGAGCCTCTTGTTGTGACGGTCTTTATGTTTCTTGGGCTCTTTCCCTTGTTATTCGCTGCCCTATTACTACCGGTTGACCGGGACAACATGCCAGCTTGGCCTTTTATCCTTGGTGCATTTGCATTGGGGGCCTTCAGTCTTCTCCCCTATTTTTTCCTAAGGAAAGGGCATCATCGTCCCGTCTCTCGATCCCCAAGAGGGATTCATGCTTTGCTGTCATCAAAGGCTTTTAGCCTGCTTCTGATGATAATGGCACTTGCCTCGCTAACATACCTTGGACACGGTTTCTCACTCCATTCTTATTGGAGAGCGTTTCAAGATTCGAAGCTTGTCAGCGTCATGACTGTCGACTTCTTCATCTTACTTTGGCTTTCTTTTTATACGATGGATTCAATCTATAACATCAAGGATATGCGTTGGCTCTCGCTCGTACCCGTAATCGGACCTCTTATGTTACGATGGAAGAAATAAAACAGGAGGTTTTCCCATGAGGTTTACAAAGATACCAAAAGAACAGAAAGATGAAATGATTGGAAGGATTCAGAGCTTTTACTATGAACAAACAGGGGATGAAATCGGCGATCTGGGAGCTGAGAACTGGTTTGACTTCTTCATGAAAGAAATGGGTCCCTTCCTTTATAATAAGGGAGTGATGGATTCAAAGGAAGTGTTAATGGACAAAATTCTACTTCTTGAAGATGATCTGTATGCCTTAAAAAGACCTGTCAGCCCTAAATGACCGATTACATATAGAAGGAGCAGGGTGCCATGTACCCTACTCCTTTTTAACGTCATGAAGCACCTTGTCATCAATACGGCCATTGTCATTGACGATTTCAATGGTGACAGCTTCTTTATCTTTGTTTTTTATTTCACTTATGATTTTCTCTATGTCTCCACTCTTTTTTATATCGACTGTTTTTTCTACTTTAAACTCTTTTGAAGATTCTCCTTCTTTACGGCTCTTCAATTCTTCATCTGTATAAATCAGATCGGTTCCCAAAGCATTTTTGATCGTTTTACCCTGCAGGAAAAAACGGGCACGAAACGGTGTATCCGGTTCCAATGCTTCATCCGTCAATATTCCGTAAAAGGTAACTGTGTCAGCTTCCTCATTTAGAGTTACACTGCCCTTTACGACCATGTCAGCTGCATTCCGGTTGCACCCGCTTAAAAGGATGGTTAGAAATATACCTGCAATCATGATTGCTCTTGACCCTTTCACTAGTTGTCCCCCTTACTTGTATGTGCACTATTATCTTACCAAAAGATTAATAAAATGCGCCAGAAACATTTTGTTTCCCATACTAAATAAAAGGACCATTCTTTCTTATGCAAAGGATGAACGTATGATAATTAATGGGTTTTCCAGATAGGTGGGGATTGGAAGGATATGAATGAGGGTTTCCATCTAAATAGGATATGTTCCACTTTTGGGCAGCTCTCTAAAAGAAAAAGAATAGGCAGGTGGTTGGATCAACGGCCTCCATGTAATATCCATTCATTACATGGGGTGGGATTGCTTTTTTAGTCATTCTATCTTTACAGACCTATTTTTTCTGAATTGATCGTACCACCAATGGTAGCTGTCCACAAAACAAGTAAACGCTGTGTGACTAGACGGTTTCCAGGTTTAGGAACTACTTTTTGAGATGCTTATTGCATACCGCCTTCAGAATAAACAACTTCTCCTGCACGCTTAACATTCTCCAGCATTTAGCACGAATGATCATGATCTTTTCCCCTCTCCTCTATATCATCATTTTTCACTTACTTCTCTTTACCTCCTCCCAACAAATTACAAACCATTCAATTTGCTACAAATTGACAAACAAAAATACTTCCTCCGACAGATTGCCCTATCGAAAAAAGTATTAAATCGAAACATATGTCAATGCGTAAAGGTAAATGTAGAATTTCTTTTTCACTTTTTTTGTTTTGCCTTTTTCTTAACAAAAATAATTATTCTATCAAACATAATTTGTAAAAATTACAAGTAAGTGAATTTTGTATTAGTTGTCCTGCAATATGTGGACCGTTCCTTTTCGCTCCAGGCACAAGATTCCCCCGGGGAGGATGTCAAGCCTCCTCGGGCTGAGGAGGCTCAACTCACGCCCCGCGGAAAGCGAGCACCTGGAGTGGAAATCAACCAACACTTTCTCTTATTCAAGAACAAAATCATGAAAACCCTTATTTATTGCATTTAATAAAGGAAAATTATAGAAGTTTAACGAAGTGATGCAGGACACGGGCTGTGAGTCCCCAGATGACTTTGTCCTGGTAGTAGTAAAAATGTTCTTTCATATTTCTCGCCTGCCAGTCGTAGTTTTCGCCACCGGGAATTTGTTTGTAGGGAAAGCTCTCTTCCGGTTCCATTTTGAATTTAATATTATACAATTCCGGTTCTTTTTCACGCAGATAGGACAGGGGTGTTGTGAAAATCTCTTCCACCTCTGCTGAATTCGGCCGCAAATCTTCTAATGATACATTCAGCTTGCCTACATATGGATAAATGATTGTCCCAAATGGGGACACCATATAATCAAGTGGATAAATGTCCGAGATGGCATTCTCTCCAATGCCGAGTTCTTCAGACGTCTCCCTCAAGGCAGCTGCCCTTTCATCGGAGTCACTCCGGTCGATTCTGCCACCCGGAAAACATATTTCCCCCGGCTGTCTTCTCATATTTAATGATCGGACTTCAAATAGAACATGAATATCACCTTTCACTTCGATCAAAGGAAGTAGAATAGCATATTCAGAAAATGTTTCACTTCCCAACACTTTAGGCGTTCTGTCCTTAAAACGCATCAGCAGCTCGTTCACATCCATTCTAATCCCCCTAACGATAATCTATTCTATGATTTTCTTTATTATAGTATGAACGGAATATAAGACCAAACCATATGTATTCCACCGAAACATTACCACATATTACCACTGACTCTATGAAACTATGATATAATGATGATGCCTTCTGGATGAAGAGAAGGACCTTCAGTCAAAATAGAAAGGATTTGAAAGCATGTTTGGAAAAGTTGCTTCAGATGTATTAGGTTTAAGTGATATCGGCACGGTCATAAAGCCGATGGATTACGACAAGGCCGATTCAGATGATTACATTATGCATGAAGATGGAGAAAAGATTTATTTCCTGATCAAATCCAAGTCCGATGAATACTGCTTTACAAACAAAGCCCTCATTCACTTGGACGGGACCAGTGCAGCAAGCAAGAAACGGGTGCTCCGCCGCCTGGATTATTATAAATATCAACTCTCGAATGTCCTCCTTGAAACGGCAGGAACGGTCGATCTGGATGTTGAAATCAAGTTTAAGATCGGATCGGAAATCTATTCAATCGATGTTCATAAAAAACACTTAACAGAAGTTAAAGATCTATATAAATCCCTAATAAAAATCGGTGAGATCACGACTGACAATGGCATCTATTCTTCCTTCGCCAATGAGAGTCTTCAACTTGCTTCCTCAACATTGGGACAGGTAAAGACCGAAGATGCGAATATAGTCGGGCAGTTTAAAGAGGTTAATCAATATGCCTTCAATTGGCTGTCAGATAAAAAGAAAGAATTTACCCTGAAAGACTTTGGTTTCGTATTTGAAAAATTCATACAAAACTAATTTGTATCATCCGGCTGGGATTCAGCCGGATTTTTTCATGGAACATCGGGTACTTGTGTGCCTTTCCACTCCTGAACCCCATCATCTTCAATGATTCCCAACGTAACATCCGCTATATCAGGATCAGCTATTAACTTATCATGGATCGCAAACTTAATATCATCCGCTTCAGAGAGAGGTAACCCCTTCTTTAATTCAAGATACGATTCCACATGATAATAGCGGCCCTCCTGGGTGATCCTCAACTTAAAGATGTCGATGACAGCTTCATGTTCAAAAATAGCTGCGGCAATCCTGTCTTCCACTTCCTTTGGTGCTGCAACCCCAATCAGACCGACCATATTATCATAGCCGACCCTGAAGGCGACCCCCACCATCAGGAACCCAATCATAATCGTCACAATCCCGTCCAGGAGTTGGAACGGAGAGAAATACGAAACAAGCACCGCTATCAATGCAAGTATGGCACCCGATACAGCGACCAAGTCTTCATAGAAAACCAGTCTGGTTGGTGGTGCTGCCCGCTTTACGTACTTGAAGGCACCCGTTACAATCCCAGCTCCCCTGCTTTCCACGCGGGCTTCCTCACTGATTTCCTTCATCACTTTAAAAAGGATCGTTCCATCGATAATAATGTTCAAAAGCAATACGGAAACATTTATCCATATCCCTTTAACATCTGCAGGATGCTTGAGTAGATGAAACCCTTCCCTAATGGTTTCATAAGCCATGACCGAAACGACAATGACCGCAATCATACAGAAGAGATTGATCACGCGTCCGAAACCAGTAGGAAACTTTTCCGTCGGCCTTTTCTCTGAAAGTACACTTCCGATGAACACAAATCCTTGATTGACCGCATCGGCTAAGGAGTGCATGGCCGATGCAAACATGGCACCACTCCCACTGATGAAGAACGCCGCCCCCTTTGCGATCGCAAGGATCCCATTCCCCACCATAGCAAAGAACGAAGATTTGTTTCCTTTTTTCACTAAAGAGAAAAATGACTCTTTACTCACGAAGCTCACCGCCTTACGGTATTTTTAATCTTACAGGTAGTATCCCTCAACTCTGTACTTTCATAAGTCAATTGACGAACCTTTTGAGCTTTTCTATACTGTAACAATGAGTATGAAATCATAAGAATTCGAATCTATTCAGGTCAGGAGTACAAACCATGGACTTTACCATTCAGCATCTATCTTTTTATTTAATCCAGGTAGAAGGAAAAGGCGAAGAAGCCGATAAACGACATAAGCACTTCCAAACGTTAACAGGGGCTGAGTATGAAGAGAGCCCTCTCAAAAGCTTTTTGGACGGAGAGTTGACGAAAATTGTCAAGAGAAAGGTAGACAGGCATTCAAAGTCAGAATCCGCTCCCACTAAAATCGGCCGTTTTGTTGTAGAACCCGGTCATGAGCTGACTTCGAATCCAAACTATAATTTATTTCACCGCACCCGTTATGCCGAGAATATAGAGGGTTTTCGAGAAGCGTGTGATCAGATTGTCCAAATGTACATAGAGGCGAGCGCCATTCGCGGGGGGGCTTTCCTGGTGGCTACCGCAAAGCTGACCAAATTCTTTGACGATCCCTTTTTGTTCATCATGAAATGTGATTTTGAACCAAAGGTTGCTACCATCACAGATGAAGCGACCCTGATTCATAATGTCGAAATGGCGATTACGACGAAAAATATGAAATCCATCCAATATCCCTACATGCCTGAGGAAGGCATGATGGACTCTGCCGAAATCAAGATCCATCAAGCGTCACATGCGAGGTACTTTGAAGATTTCTTGAAATGGGTCGAGTATGAAAAGTCCATGCCCGAAATCGTGAAATCCCAAGTTTACGGGATGGTGAAGGAACATATCTCCGAAACGTACGCAGAAGAAAGTGACGAACGGGTCGAATTTGAAGAAGCCGTGGAAGAATGGGCGATCAGCCCTAAAAGGGAGCTTCAGGAAAGATTCACGACAGAGCAGGTTGTTGAAGCCACCTCACAAATCGTCGAGCAGTCCCCTGAAGTCGAGCTGAAAGTGAAGCTTGACCATGTTTCCGTGAAAGCCCTGCTTTCGGACTTTGGTGACAGCATTCATTTGGCGAAAGTGAACGGGCGTTACGTCCTCATGATCGAAAGTGAATCCGTCATGTTTGAAAAAGGTTTCTCCCCGCTGGAATTCTTAAAGCCTGACGAACTGCATGAAGTGATTCAGCGTATACAGGATAAGGAATAAGGTGGAGCCATGTTTAATCACATGGCTTTTTTTAAATGATTTTTCTGAGGAGTGAATACATTTAACATTAGATGTGGATTTCTCTTGTACAAATAAGCAATATAAAATAAAATTTAGTAAGAAAATTCTTTATCTTTCGAGAAAATGGGGATGACAGATGCTTACTTCGAAACAGCTTGAAGAAATGAAAGATCTTCAGAAAGTCTGCGAGACTTTTGAAGGTATCAACTTAAAATTAAACTGGGAAATGCTTAAAAAAAGACAGAACGATCAAGATGATTTCCTTCTCTACAAAGACAACAATCTGATTGGGTTCTTGGGTTTATACGGTTTTGGCGATTCGTACGAATTATGTGGAATGATCCACCCGGATTTCCGCCGTCAGCACCTATTTCAAGAACTATTCGAAATGGCTTTACGATCTTTGGAAAATCGACCTGTTCACAAGCTCTTACTCAATATTCCAGGGTCATCGGCTTCCGGGAAGGGATTTGTATCACAAACAAAAGCAGCGTATGAATTTACAGAATACGAAATGAAATGGAATAAGAAAAGCTTAGTCTTAGACACTGATACGGTCAGTCTAAGAACAGCGGGTGAGCATGATATAGAAACCATCATCGACCTTGATGAACAATGCTTCCATGTGGTCAGGAAAGATGCTGAATCCTACACAAAAAGATTATTCCATGAATCAAAGGACAGCCATCTCATGATCCTCTTTGAAGAGAAGCCGGTAGGGAAGATAAGGGTTCAAAGAACGGACCATAAGAGCTTCATTTATGGCTTTGCCATCTTCCCCTCTTTTCAAGGAAGGGGAATCGGTAGAAAGGCATTATCCCAAGTAGTGATGCAGGAATCTAAATGGACGGATGATATTTACCTGGATGTGGCAGCCACGAACAGCAAGGCGCTGAAACTTTACGAATCCAGTGGTTTTCAGACCTTCTATAGTCAGGATTACTATCATTATCCCACTCAATAAACAGGTATAGGACAGTGGCATTCCCAGCCACTGTCCTTATTAATGATAAAATGTATGTTCCACTTTCCATGTATCCTCAATCGTTAATATCCCATGAGAGAAATACGGCAGCTTCCGTTTATCCGTGGGAGATCCAGGGTTGAAAAGAAGGACTCCTTTCATAAACCGTGAAAAAGGGATGTGAGAATGACCAAAGATGATCACATCCACTTCATCTTCTTCAAAGGCTTCAAGGGCTCTCTTTTCGGTCGTCTTTCCTTTCCCGTCCCCATGCACCACACCAATCTTCAGGCCATTCTTCTGGACGATCCTCTTTTTGGGAAGAAGGGATTGAAGTTCAGCGCTATCGACATTACCGGCCACGGCAATCAGTTCCCCGTAACCCACAAATTCCTTATATACATCAAGGGTCTGAAAATCCCCGCCATGAATGATGAGGTCGCACTCCGTTAGATCTTGTTGAAGCCGATCAGGCAGTCCCCTCCCGTTTCTTGGCATATGGGTATCAGAAACAATGACAATCTTCATATCATTCTCCTTTTGTCTTCTCCTTTGATTTTGCATTCAATCTTTCCCGCTCTTCCTCAATCTTTTCCAGTTCTATGCGGTTAAACAACGGAGAAGTGTGGGAAATAGCCAGTTTCAAAGGCAGGGATACTTGATTCCACCCTGATTGCCGGCTCATACTTATTTGTTCCGCTAATTTAGACGCAGTGAAAGGTAAAAAGGGCTCAATGATCTTTTGCAGATTACCAATCACATATAAGAAATCTTCCAGTACCCTTTTGCCTTCCTCCCTATTTTCTTTTATTACTACCCAAGGTTTCAATTCATCAAAACGTTTATTGGTCCAGCGAATCAATTCAAATGTCTCTTCCAGCCCCTGGCGAATGCTTCCTTCTTCTATTAGCTGTCCCACACTTCTGAATGTTTCTTTCACTTTTCCCTCGACAGTGCTGTCGGCATTTTCTATCAAGATGCATGATCCAAACTCTTTTTCATAGAATTTTACCGTACGTTGAATCAGATTTCCAAAGGCGCCCAAAAGCTCACTGTTATGACTGTAAATGAACTCTCTCCATGAAAAGTCAGCATCCCTTTTTTCAGGAGCATTAATGGTTAGAAAATAGCGAATCGTATCAGGATGATAGTCAGCAAGAAGATCCTTCACCCAGACCGCCCAATTACCGCTCGTCGAGATTTTCCTTTTTTCCAAGGTTAAGTATTCATTCGACACAATGTAATCGGGTAAATTGGGTTCGTCAATGCCCATCAGTACCGCCGGCCATATGATGGTATGAAACGGAATATTATCCTTTCCATGTACATAATAGGATGTCGTCCCCTCCCTCCAATATTCGGTCCAGTCATATCCATGTTCTGATGCCCACTTCTTAGATGCACTCAAATATCCACTCACAGCTTCTATCCACACATAGATTTTCTTGTCCCGGTAGCCTTCTATCGGTACCTTCACACCATTTTCTAAATCTCTTGTGACGGGCCGGTCCTTTAATCCTTCTTTGAGATAGCGAGTGGTCAGCTGGATGGCATTCTCCCTCCACTCTCCACTATGTTCGTTCAATAATTGCTCAAGCCTCCCTTGCAATTTGGATAGAGCAAAGTACAAGTGTTTCGTTTTTTCAAGAATCGGTTCTTGGCCGCAGAGTTTACAGCTTTTATCCAATAAATCCGTCGGATCGAGTACAGTCGAGCAGTTATCACATTGATCTCCCCTTGCCTTCGAACCACAAACGGGACACGTTCCTTCCACGAAACGGTCAGGGAGGAATCGGCGATCATTCATGCAGTAAACCTGCTCTACTTCCTTTTCATAGAGCCACCCCCGTTCATAAAGGAGGGTAAAGATCCTTTGTACCTCTTCATGATGGTGATCATGATCGGTCCTTGTGTATTCATCATAATGGAACCCAAGTGCTTGAAAACATGCTAAAAATTCCTTATGATATCGATTGGCGACTTCCTCGACACTCGTTCCTTCCTGACTTGCACGGATCCCTATCGGTGTCCCGTTGCAATCACTTCCTGACACGTAAAGAACATTTTCACCCTTCATACGATAATAGCGGGCAATGATGTCCCCTGGCAATAACGCAGCGATATGCCCCAAATGCAGGGACCCATTGGCGTAAGGCCAAGCCCCCCCTATAAAAACAGTCATACGATCCTTCCTCCTCTTCAATATAAAAAAACCCCTCGTCCTACAGATATCGAAAGACATCCAAGGACGAGGGGTTAAGCTCGTGTTACCACCTTAGTTCATAGCTTGCTCACACAAGACTACCTCAACAAGTACGGAGCTAAAAGCTCTTATACCGTGGCAATGATAACGGACGCCCATCCCCGTTCCACCCTACACCAAGAAGGTTCGAATAGAATGCTCCGAGACCATTTTCCAAAATGGGTCTCCCTGCTTCTTTTCAGCTTCCGAAGCTCTCTGATAAGGGAACCCATCATGTACTCTTCTCATCAACGCACAAGTAGATTTGATTATATTATGCCACTTTTCCAAAAAAATGCAACATTCTTTTCAAGGTTTTCTTTACAGGGATTAGTGGAAAAGTGAAGGGACGAACATCTTTTTGAAAAACATATTAGCAGAATGGAGGTGAGCCCTGTTGTTTTCGATGCAAAAGCAATTCAAGCGTCCGAATGGAATCCTTGGCTGGTTTGTGGGGAAGGTAATGGAGTTTGATAATCGAAAAATAAACAACTGGTCGATTAAACAATTGTCCATAAAAAATGGTGAACGGATCCTTGAGGTAGGATATGGTCCGGGCTATTGTATCAAACGAATTTCAAATCGCTTTCCCGATACCCTTGTGGATGGGGTCGATATATCCGAAACGATGAAAGAAACCGCACAAAGTAAGAACCACAAAGCCATAGAAAAGGGCAAGGTTCGCCTGTTTGTGAAAGACATTACCAGATTTGAGTTAGACAATGTGCAGTACGATCGCATTTTCTCCGTCAATAATTATCCCCTGTGGAATGACCGAAAAAAATCACTCAGTCATCTATACAAGATGCTGAAAAAAGAAGGAACCCTGCTCATCACCGTCCAGCCCCGCGGGGATGAAGAAACCGATAGCAGGGCTAGGCGCTATGGTGATGAGATAGCTCAGTCTTTACAGGAAGCAGGGTTTAAAGACATCACGCTTTCTTATAAACATGTAAAACCGGCTCTGACCGTCTGCGTGAAGTGTGTGAAGTAAAAGTAAGCCCCCTATAGAGAGGATCCATCTCAACAGGGGGCTTCCATACATAATTAAACAGCCGGCCATATAAGGACCGACTGTACCTTTATTACTGTTCCGTGTTGCTTTCGTCTGTGCTGCTTTCTTCATCCATGTTCTCTTCCGTACCTGTGTCTTCTTCTGAGTCGCTGCTGCATCCGGCTGCAAATGTTACTACTGATAGAGCTGTCATTAACATTAATAACCACTTTTTCATACTTTTCATTTTAATAGCCTCCTGTTATGATGCTTTGTTCAACTACATCTCTATCATACTGATTTTCCAGGGGAAAAGAAGGCTATTTACCTTTATTTAACATACATTTAGAATCCGTTAATCTACTCCCGGAGAAATTTACAAAATAATCAGTCATCATTTACGAATGGAGGGCACCCGTCTTAGAAGCCCCTATCAGATCCTTGATCTCATCTAATGAATCTTTCTGGATCAGGTCGATGATTTTGCTTCCTACCACTACTCCATCACAGTATCTGCCCATATTACGAACGTGGTCCGGAGTGGAAATTCCAAACCCAGCTAGAACCGGGACAGGGCTGTTTTCCTTCAGTTTGTTCAAATGGGTGGCAATATTGTCTGCAAAACCATCACGCGTACCGGTGATCCCATTGATGGTTACGGCATAAAGGAACCCTTCCGTGACAGATGCTAATTCACGGATTCTTTCCAATGGACTTGTCAGCGTGGCGAGCTGGATCACGGCGATTTCATTTTCTTGAGCCGGGTCCCGGATAAGATCATGATGCTCGAGAGGAAGGTCCGGAATGATGACTCCGTCCACTCCGGCATCTTGACAATCACGGAAGAAGTGTTCCACCCCGTATTTGTAAACAGGATTGATATATGTCATAAACACCAAGGGGATCCCGATTTCTTCCCTTCTTTCTTTTAGCGAATCGAGCACCTTTTGGAGTGTCGTCCCATCCTGCAAAGCCCTCTTCCCGGCTTCTTGAATGGTCGGGCCGTCCGCAACGGGATCTGAAAACGGGACTCCCACTTCAATGGCCGTCGCCCCTCTTTCTTCAAGCATCTTCAAGTTAGAGATGAACACATCCATCCCACCGTCACCTGCCATCACATAAGGAATGAATAGCTTATGACCCTTATCAAGCTCGGTTTGCAGCGTGGTTTCCAGAAATTTTTTACCCATGTTGACTACCTCCCAATAACTCTTTTACTTGTTCAACATCCTTGTCTCCCCTGCCAGACAGACAAATAACAATTGACTCCTCCTTAGGCATTTTTCTGGCTAATTCAACTGCATAGGCAATGGCATGGGAGCTTTCGAGTGCCGGAATGATTCCTTCGGTCCTGGATAATTGCTTAAATGCATCCAGCGCTTCACTGTCAGTAACGGATGAATAGCGCACCCTGTCAATTTCCTTTAAGTAACTGTGCTCCGGTCCCACTCCGGGGTAGTCAAGCCCCGCAGAAATCGAATGAGCTTCCTGTATTTGACCGTCATCGTTTTGAAGCAGGTACATCATGCTTCCATGAAGGATACCGACGGAACCCTTCGTTAATGTCGCAGCATGCTTTTCTGTTTCAACACCGCTTCCCGCTGCTTCTACCCCGTAAAGCTCCACTTCCTTATCTTCAATGAACGGGTGAAACATTCCCATGGCATTGCTTCCCCCTCCAACACAAGCAACAATGGCATTCGGCAGCCTCTTTTCTTTCTCGAAAAATTGTTTCCTGGTTTCTTTTCCGATGACACTTTGGAAGTCACGGACCATTTTGGGAAATGGGTGTGGTCCCAAAACGGACCCCATTATATAGTGAGTATCCTCTACATTGGCAACCCAGTAACGAAGCGCTTCATTGACGGCGTCCTTCAATGTGGCACTGCCCTGGGTGACGCTGATTACCTTCGCTCCGAGCAACTCCATCCTGAATACGTTGAGCTTCTGCCTGCGGATATCTTCCGCACCCATGAAAATGACACAATCGAGATTTAGTAAAGCACATACGGTTGCGGTTGCGACCCCGTGCTGACCGGCTCCAGTTTCTGCTACGACTTTTCTTTTTCCCATTCTTTCAGCAAGCAGAGCCTGGCCGACCGTGTTGTTGATTTTATGCGCACCGGTGTGATTAAGATCTTCCCGTTTCAAATAGATTTTGGCTCCACCAATTTGTCTACTAAGATTCTCAGCAAAGTAGAGAGGATTTTCCCTTCCTACATAATCCTTTAAATAACTTTGCAGCTTCTCTTGAAAATGTTCATCCTTGACTGCTTCATCATAAGCGGACTCGAGTTCCTGAACGGCTTTCATCAACGACTCCGGAACGAATCTTCCTCCGAATTGTCCGAATAATCCTTTTTGATCGGGTTGTGCATATAACATCTTCATTCCTCCATTCACTCATTTTAAGACTAGACTGATTTCGCTTCCCTAATAAATGACTCTATCTTTAACCGGTCCTTCCTTCCATCCGTCTCCACCCCGCTCGATACATCCACCATATAGGGACGGACTTTCGTGATTGCTTCCCTTACATTATCAGGATTGAGTCCCCCTGCTAGGATCAGCTGTTGAGGGAAACTTCCCGCATCCACATAATCCCAATTAAATGTCGTTCCATTCCCCCCTCGATAAGGTCCCTTTCCACTATCCAACAAGATGATTCCACCAGGACATTGATCGATCCCGTATATATCTTCTTTTTCTTTTACCGAAATCACCTTGATGTATGGAAGATCGAGATCTTCCGCGAAAAACACTGATTCATCCCCATGAAGTTGCACATAATCGAGATTCACCGTTCTATAGATTTCTTTCAGCTTTTCTTTCGATTCATTCACAAACACTCCGATCTTCCATATATGAGCAGGGAGTGAAGCACTGATCCGGGCTGCTGATTCCACATCAATCCTTCTTTTGCTATCAGCGAAAACAAATCCTACTGCATCAGCCCCGGCTTCGATTGCCCAGCGAGCTTCCTCCTCCCGCCTGATGCCACATACCTTTACTTTCGTCATTTTTATCGCGCCTTTCTCACTTGCAGTGCTGAGAGGGCAGCCGCAGGTTCATCACTTCTCATTAACGTTTCACCAACAAGGACTCCCTGTGCCCCTGCATCTCTCACTTTCCGGCAATCGTTTTCATCTCTTATCCCACTTTCGCTGATGAGTACCACATCCATCCCCTTCACCATCCCGGCCAGTGATTCAGTAATGAGAAGATCCACTTCGAAGGTTTTCAGATTCCGATTGTTGACTCCAATGATGAATGCGCCTAGATCCAGCGCCTGCTTCATTTCTTCTTCATCATGGACCTCCACCAGAACCTCAAGGCCACGCTTCGCTGCATAATGATATAATTCTTTCAATCTGTTAAACGGCAAGGCAGCTACGATTAATAGGATGACATCCGCTCCCGCATCTTGAGCTCGGTCGATCTGGATTTCATCAATGATGAAGTCTTTACAAAGAATCGGAATCGATACAGCACTGCGGACATTTGCGAGATCCTCCATTCTTCCTTTAAAGAACGGTGTATCGGTCAGAACGGATATGGCGCACGCTCCTGCATCTTCGTAGGTCACAGCCTGTAAGACCGGATCCACCTCGGTGTGTATGTCTCCTTTGGATGGGGATGCCCGCTTTATTTCTGCTATCACTTGGAGCGCCGAAGCAGATTTTAACGATTCATATAGGGATGGGACCGGTATCCTTTTAGAATGATAGGATTTATAGCCTTCACGTTTTAGCTCAGTCACTTCTTCTTTCTTTTTTTCAAGTATGGTCTCCAGGATAGTGGACAATCAAATCACCTGCTTTCGTCGTTGTTGGCTATAGTGAACAAGGGAGGTCAGTGCACCCTTTGCCCGCCCGCTTTCAATACTTTCCCTGGCAAGCTTTACACCTTCGGAAAACGTCGACGCTTTACCATGTGCGAACAATGCGATCCCTGCGTTGAATAGGACCGTATCCATATAGGATCCTTCTTTTCCTTGTAAGACGTCCTGTAAGATGCGGGCGTTGTCCCTGGCATCTCCCCCTCTTATTTCTTGCAGGGAATAAGAAGGAAGGCCAACTTCCTCACCTGATAACGTAAAGGAGCTGATCTTTCCATTTTCCAACAGGACAAGATGGTTTTCACCTGCCAGAGAGGCTTCATCCATGTGGTCTGCACCATTTAGGACGATGGCCCGTTTTCTTCCCAATTCATGCAAAACCTTTGCCATTGTTTCTAATTTGTCTCTTCTATACACTCCGACCAGCTGGGTATCTAATTGAACCGGATTTGTTAGTGGACCAATGAGATTAAAGATGGTCGGGATTTTCAGTTCCTTTCGCACACTCATGATTTTTTTCAGACCTGAATGAATATGCGGGGCATATAGAAAAGCAATATTGGTTTCATTCAGCAAACTTTCGACTTCTTTTGCCTGGAAGTCTAGGGATACGCCAAGTTTCTCTAACACATCTGCACTTCCCGTTTTGCTTGAGATGCTCCTATTTCCGTGCTTTGCAACCTTGACCCCTGCACCAGCCAGGACGAATGCACTCGTGGTACTGATATTAAAGCTCTGGGAACCATCTCCGCCCGTTCCGCAGTTATCCAGCACCCCCGATAAATTACTTGTAATCGGCATCGCTTTCTCTCTCAGCACTTCTACGAGTGCCGTCATTTCATCGACGGTTTCCCCCTTCATTTTCAAAAGGGTCAGGAAACAGGCAATTTGACTCTCCGTTGTTTCGTCAAGGAGCAGTTCCTGAGCAGCTCTCCTCATCTCATCTCTCTCCAATGAATGACCGTTAGATAACGTTTGTAGATAGTTTTTCACGGTTATTCTCCTTTCTCATCTCTTCTAAAAAGTTTTGAATGATTTTTTTACCTGTTTTCGTCCCGATGGATTCCGGGTGAAATTGAACCCCGAACAGAGGATTCCTCCTATGCTTTATGGCCATGATCTCACCGTCATCCATCGAATGGGCGACCTCTTCTAAAGGCGGCGGCAAGGTCCCTTTCTTAATCACCAATGAGTGATATCTCATCACCTCTAATGGTTGAGGCAGATATTCGAATACTCCGCTGCCATTATGTTTTATAAGGGAGGTCTTACCATGCATCACCTTCCCTGCAATTTCAATGGTTGCCCCAAATGCGGCTCCGATTGCTTGATGTCCTAAGCACACACCGAGAATTGGCACGCTAGCGTGAAGATTCTGGATAATCGAGGTGCAAATACCCGCATTTTCCGGCTTTCCGGGTCCCGGTGAAAGAATGATCCCCGCAGGATTCAGTTTTCTGATCTCGTTCAATGTAATCTCGTCATTTCTCTTGACGACTACTCTTTCACCAAGCTCTTCTATATATTGATACAGGTTATACGTAAACGAATCGTAGTTATCAATGAGTAAAATCATCCTGTTACCTCCAACAATGATTTTGCTTTATTCAGAGTCTCTTCATACTCACTCAGAGGATCTGAATCAAAGACAATCCCTGCCCCTGCTTGAACATTCGCTACGCCATCTTTCAGGACCATCGTACGGATTGCCAGGGCAAAGTCCAGATTCCCGTTGATCCCTATATAGCCGACAGCACCTGAGTACACTCCCCGCTTCGTCGTTTCAAGCTCATTGATGATCTGCATCGCCCTGATTTTTGGTGCCCCGCTGACCGTGCCTGCAGGTAAACAGCTTGTCAGGGCTTCAAGTGGGGCCACAGCTTCCCGTAATTCCCCCTTTACCTCTGAAACGATATGCATGACATATTTATATCTTTCAATGGTCAAGTACTTTGATAAATAGATAGAGCCGATTTCACAAATCCTTCCCAGATCATTCCTTCCTAAATCTACGAGCATCCGATGTTCTGCAATCTCTTTTTCATCTGATAACAATTCGTTCTCAAGCTCCCGATCTTCATCAGCTGTTTCCCCTCTCCGCCTTGTTCCCGCTATCGGATTCGTTGTGATCTGATTTCCCTGGACCTTCAACATGCTTTCCGGCGACGCCCCCAAAATGACATAGTCTTCGAAGTCAATGAAGAACATATAGGGGGAAGGGTTGGATTTTCTCAAACTCCGATAAAAAGTGAATGGGTCGCCCGAGAACGATGCCCTGAGCCTTTGAGAAAGCACCACTTGAAAGATTTCTCCTTCTCTTATCGACTGCTTTGCCCTTTCCACCTTTTTCAAGAATTCATCTTTCGACGTGTGGGCATGAAAGGAAAGCTGATTCAGTTTTTTGGGGTGAGTGTCTAAATATACATTGGACAGCTCAGCTTCGACCCCTTTCACTTTTTCCTGCAGGTTTTCATCCCGACCTTCTGTCCACCCGTTCATGACAACGATGGTTACTTTATGTTCAAGATGATCGAAAACGATGACTTTCTCATAAAACATCAGGTGAATGTCCGGCATCTCCAATTCATCAGGGGGAGTGTCGCCGATTTTCTCGTATTGCCTGATGACGTCATATCCCAGGTATCCGATGCCTCCACCTGTAAACGGAAAGGGTACACCCTCCATGGGGTGATGGGGTATCAGGTCTTGAATCATCTCAATGGGATCCCCTGTCCGTACCTCTATTTGACCGGAAGAGGTTTGGATAAATTGCACATTATTTCCATACGCCTTACATTCCAAGAACGGATCGCTTCCCACAAAGGAATATCGACCGGATTGTTCGTGTTTCAGTGAACTCTCCAATAAGAATTTTTTCTTTCCCTTCAGTGATTGAAAGAGGGATATAGGAGTGTACATATCTCCATTCAATTCCTTCACCACATAATTCAATTCTCTCTGCATCTGCATTTCTATGCCTCCTATTCCCATTTTAAAAAATCCATAAAAAAAGTCCCCTATGAACAGAAAAATCCGTTCATAGAGGACGATGCTGACCGCGGTGCCACCTCTGATTGGGATACGTATCTGTACCCCCTCTTGATTCAAGTACGGGGCTTATCACCCGATACTCTATCCCTTTAACGGCGGAATCCCGTACGACCCTACTTTTATTCAGGTCATCTCTCATAAGTCCATTCCAGACAAGCTATCATGCTAAGGTCTCACCATCCTTAACTCCCTGTTATGCATCACTTGAATGTACTCCTCTTATTCAACGATTTATCGCTATTTGATTATAAAAAAAAGGCATCCCAAATCCATTTACACAATGTAAAGGACGAGATACCCGTGGTGCCACCTTTGTTGACTGCCTCCGCAGTCCACTCAATCGTATCGAAGCAGGATGCTTGAATACGCGTCTTTTATAACGATAAGACATTCGCCAAAGCCTACTCCCATCGGTTTCGGATTGGAGGCTCGGAAGTCCATTCCCTAAGGTCGATCACACTGGTTCACACCACCCACCAGCTCTCTTTTAGTGTCGATCAGAGGTACTCCTCTTCGTCAAAGCCATTCGCTCATTTAATTAATTGTTTATTATACTAATCTCTTTCTGGCACGATGTCAACCATTTCTATAAAAATAATATTCAGCATGGTGGTAAATGGTTCACACAATGGTGATCATCATTGAATCGCATACAGGCTCATAGCCGATTTCCATATAGATTTTGTTGGAGGTAGGATTGTCCAGATCCGTATACAGAGAACAAAAGGAATGATCCTTCAGTAAAAGGCGGCTCAGTTCTGCTACAACCGAAGATGCGTAACCTTTCTTCCTAAATTCAGATGGGGTATAAACGAAATTTACGGTAATGCCGTTTTCCGTTCTCCTTGCCGCCCTTGCCATGGAAACAGGCTTTCCGTCCACTTCCCAAAAGAACACATATGGTTCATTTTGAATCATATCCTTCGCCCTTTTAAGCGCTTCATCTCCAGCCATGGATATCACTTCGGTATCTGCTACAAATTCACTGATCCACTTTGCCAACAGTTCCTCCTGCCCTGAACGCACGGGAACCATTTTCCCTCTGCTTATCCTTATATCCTTCACCTTATTCAATTGGTATACACGCTGGTTCATACGGATGCTGAAGCTCTCTCCTGTCACGTGGCACCAGCCATGAGTCATTTGAAGTGCTGTTTCCTTTTCAGCTACAAAACCGGGAATCGTTACTTGATATTTCTCACAATAATCTTTGAGCTGCAAGGCTATACCCGCTATCTCTTCTTTACCCACTTTCAGCGTACACACAAGATAATGGGGAGGAGTCATGATGAATGAACCTGCCACCGCCCCCTCCTCATTTTCCACTAAAAGAAGGAGCGGATCTTTATATTTGTCACTCGTTTTCATTGTGTTCAGTAACCCCAAAGGCAGATTATTCGCTGCTTCATCCTCCATAAGAAGAGAATGAACCTTATCATGGAAGGCTGTTGGATCCTTATACTCTACCAGCTTATACATATTATCACCCCACCCGAACTTTCGACATACATGACCGGGATTCCTGCTTTATTTCGGAAGCTTTTTTCCTGTGATGGAGTGAAAGACGTGGTAACCGCTCACAGACACTCCGATTGTCCCTGCCCCGGGAAAGACCGAGTCCCCGCACATCCAGATGTTCTCCAGGGGTGTCCTATGGGAAAGACTGTTGAAGAGAGCATGATCGACCGTCTGGGGGAAACCGCCGACGATCCCCCCTGGCCGGCCCGTGAATCGTTCCCATGCGCCAGGGGCACCAGGATAAGTATCTGCAAGACCATCCCTTAAAAAGGGTATGATCGTTTCCAAAGCCTCCATCATTTTCTCTTGAAGAGTGACCTTGTAAGAATCGTATTTCTCTTTGGTATTCCAATTTTCCAATTTCGTGTGAGTGGAAACCGTCATCGTACGGAATCCTTCCGGGGCACGCTTCCGGTCATTTGGATGGGATAATGATAAGAAGAGATGATCCCCTTCTGTCATATTTCCCGCAGGGCTTGTGCAAATTTGCGAAAACAATGGCAGAGTGTCAGGCAGTGCCTCTTCTTTCAGTAACATATACAGAGACATGGTCCCCCACACAGCTTCCCTATCTTTTCCTTTCAGGTAAGCTTCAAGCTTAGGAGAATATTTGGAATGAAACAGAGTCCCCAGGGACTGGACCGGGACATTACAGACAACATGGTTTGCGTGATATTCATTCCCCCTGTGATCTAAAACGATCCATCTCTGATGTTCATCATCACGGTCGATGCTAACCACTTTTCTCCCTAATGTGGCTTTGGCCCCATATGAAACCGATGCCTGAACAAGGCTTTCGGCTATCCGATATAACCCGCCTTCAAGGTAGAAGGCTCCTTCATGATAAATATCCAGTGCCAGGCATCCCAGTAATAATGAACACTCATCGCTTTTCACCTGCATGCTGTCAATCAGCTGCCCATCAATGAAATGCTTGAAGGAGGAGTGGGAGTGAAGGTCGTGCTTTTCAAGCAGGTGAAGCATCGTTTTCTGAAATGCCGGAAGGAGGGTGAGCGACCCGGGATGCAGACTCATTGTGAGTTCCGTCCACTCTCTTACCGTTTTAAGGGGAAGAATGGGCAGTGATCCCATCAGTTTACGTATTTCCTTCGCCATCCTGTATACGTCGCGAAAAAAAGAGCCCAAACGACCTGATATTTCAGGGAATGCTTTCTTCAACTCATTTACATGCCTTCCCCGGTTCCGGTGAAAGGTCAGGGTTCTGTCCGGAAGGTGAACATCCATCACCCGATCGAGGAGCTGATTCGATGGCGATTCCATGCCCAGGTACCTGAAGATACGCTCGTGAATCCCTCCTTTTTCGAATCCCATGCCAAGGGTTGCCCCGACAGGATAAAGAGCCTTTCCGCGTTGGAACTTCCCGGCACAGCCTCCCCATTCCCTTGAAGCTTCAAGGACCTGTACCTGATGACCGGCACTTCCAAGAAGGGCGGCGGCAGTCAATCCCCCGATCCCTCCACCAACAACGACTACTGAATTCTTCATATTTCTTCACCCAATCCTGCTATTCTTACTCTAAAATGTACTCCTTTCCCCCTTAAAAGACAAAAACGGATGGGTTAAACCCATCCATCCGGCTGATGTTTCGATTGTGTGGCCAATGATACCAATACGTATACGAATAGTGATAGGAGGATCGGAAAGACCACTGTATGCATATCCAGAAAGTCCGGCGCAAAGCTGTGGAATAAAATATACGAGACAAGGCCGGAAATCATTGATGCCAACGCACCATGCCCATTCCCCCTTTTCCAGTAAAGCCCGAGTACGATCGGCCAAATAAAAACGGCTTCAAGGCCTCCGAAAGAAAATAAATTAAGCCATATGATCAATTCAGGCGGACTCAATGCCATAAGAAATACAAGTATCCCGGTTACACTCGTCACCCAAAGACTGATCTTCTTAATCTGTTTTTCCTTGGCATCCTTATTGATGAAGTTCATATAAACATCTTTCACGATTGCAGATGATACAATCAACAACAAAGAATCCACTGTCGACATGATGGCTGCCATTGGAGCTGCCAGTACAATTCCAGCAAGCCACGGGGGAAGCACCTCAAGCGCAAGGAGTGGCATGACTTTATCCGCTACTTCGATTCCCGGGACCACGACTCTTGCCAGAACACCGATGAGATGCATGCCAAGCATGATCGAGCCAACGACGATCGTACCGATTATCAAGGCCCTGTGCAGGGAACGGGAATTTTTATAGCTCATGGCCCGGACCGCTACTTGGGGAAGTCCTACGACCCCCACTCCGACCAAGATCCAAAACGATGAAATATACCTTGCGCTCAGCTCACCGTTCGGCCCATGAGGACTTATTAAATTGGGGTTTTCAGCCTGCAACTCCAGCATGATTTTTTCCATCCCCCCGCCGGCCATGATGGTGGCGATGAGCAGGATGATGGTACCTCCAAGCATGACAACGCCCTGTACTGCATCGGTGATCGCAACCGCGCGGAAACCTCCGATGACCACATAGACAAGAACGGATACGGCAAAAAGGAATAGAGCCGCTTCATAGCTTAGTCCTGTCAATGATTCAATGAGCCTGGCGCCCCCTACCCACTGGGCAATCATCGCAGAAAACAAGAACAAGATGATACTGACTGCAGACAGGATGGTAATCTTGTTGCTACCGTATCGTCCCTGTAAATAATCAATCAAGGTAACGGCTTTATATTTCCTGGACATGATGGCAAACTTTTTACCCAGTACAAGGAGAACAAAGTATCCTGTCACCACCTGGCTCATGGCAAGAAGCACCCATGATAACCCATATGTATATGCAGCACCCGGACCACCGATGAAGCTGCTGGCACTTCCGTATGTCGCAACCATCGTCATCGCCAGGATAAACCCTCCGAGCTGCCGGCTCCCGAGAAAATATTCCTGTACAAACGAGTCTGATCGGCTTACACTTCTAGCCGTATAAACCCCCACTAAGAAAATCAAAACCAAAAAGGCAAAGAGGGGAATCAATGCCATACTATTCATGATCATCCTCCTCAACATCAAAAGGAATATCAGTCAGAAAGTATCTCACAACAACGATCACTAAAAAGACCATAAGTAGAAATCCCAAGATGCAGCTGTAAAAGAACCATGCGGGCATCCCGAGAATCCAATCATAATCGGAAACCGGCTGCCCACCGAGTCCAAATGCAAAACCATACCACCATAAAAAATTTATAAGAACGAGGGCAACTCCAATTAATGCTTCGTGGTTGGCAATTCGAAAACGCTTATCCTCTTTATGATTCACTTCCCTTTATCCCTCCTTTAAATAAACATCCTTTAACAATTTACGACAGGAAGTTACGAAATGCAAGAAAAAGACAGGCGTGAAGCATATGCTTCACGCCTGTCTTCTTCATCTAATAAAAGGGGGTTGTCATGAACCATTCTCTCTATATGAAAGAGGGGGAACTCTTTTGTTTAATGAGAATGATTTTCAATATCATTGTAATCTCTTTAAAATGAAAAGTCAACAGAAAAGATTGCTTACCCACATGAATACCTGAGCGTATTTTAATTACTAATTCTCTTCTTCTTTCCAATGCTTGCGTTTGTAGAAATACATATAAATCGTGATGCAAAGGGTCAGCCATGCGCCGCCTGCTGTAAATCCACCCAGGATGTCACTTGGATAATGCACCCCGAGATATACCCTGCTAATTCCGATCAATAAAACAAGGATCCCAACCATGATCACGCTCCCCCACTTATACCGTTTATGATCCAATGCGCGGAACAAAATGAAGGCCAGTGAACCGTAGAATATGAATGAACTCATGGAATGGCCACTGGGGAAACTGTAGCCTCCCTGTTGGATCAATGCTTCAATATCCGGGCGATCACGTTTGAAGATCCATTTTAAAAGCCCGTTAAATCCGGCTCCTGTCAGGATGGTGATGGCTACGAATAAAGCAAGTGGGTACTTTTTCATAAATAAAAGGATGACGACGACGGTGATTGTGAATATGGTGATTCCCTTAATTCCCCCTAAAAAAGTAATGGAAGTCATGATCTCCGTCAACTTGGGTGAAATCGTCCCCCTGACGATATCGAATACCCCATCGTCAAATCGGGCGATTTCATTTTCTTTCCATTCTTCTACAATCGATACAAATCCCCAGGTGAATACACTCAAACACAACAGGGATACGGCGACAAAGACGCCTTGTTTCATGTGTTTCTCCTTCAAGACCTCTCCCTCTCTCCTTACACACGGCTTCTATTGTGCTTTTTTCTTTGAAGTCGCTTTCTTTTTAGTTGGTTTCTTTGCCTTTTTGGGCTTGGACGAATCAATCGATGCTTGTAGCGCCGCCATTAAATCCGTCACATTCTCTTTCGGTGCTTTTTCTTTGGATGTGACCATCTTTTCCCCTGTTTGCTTAGACTCGATCAATTGGCTTAATCGTTCACGATACTGATCCTTGTAATTCTCCGGCTGGAATTCGGTCGTCAGTTGATCGATGAGCATCGTAGCGGTCTTCAGTTCCTTTTCCGTGATTTCATCACCTTCAGGAACATTCGGGACATCTCCGGTTCCCCTCACCTCATCGGGATAATGAATGGTCTCCATGACAAGGGTCTCTTCATACACACGGACGATGGAAAGCTGTTCCTTCGATCGCATCGTGATTTTGGCGATCCCTACTTTCCCTGATTCCTTGAGGGCTTTTCGCAAGAGGGAATATGCTTTCTTCCCGCCTTCATTAGGGGAAACAAAATAAGTTCGATCAAAAAAAATCGGATCGATTTCCTCCATTTTGATGAAGTCAACGATTTCCACAGCCTTGTCATCGCTTGCTTCCTTCAAACCTTTTAGTTCCTCATCTTCAAGCACGACAAATTTCCCTTTTGTCACTTCATACCCTTTCACTATATCGGATTGCTCCAATTCTTTTTCGCAAGCAGGGCACACTTTTTCGTATTTAATGGGAGTATGACATTCTTTGTGAAGCGAACGAAGCTTGATATCCCGGTCTTCTGTTGCAGAATGTAGTTTTATGGGGATGTTCACCAGTCCAAAACTGATGGACCCCTTCCAAATGGTATGCATATCTTTCAATACCCTCCTTTACATAAACTAATCCCTTATCCATATCATTTAGTTCCCAAACTCTCTTCATCCCCTTAAACATTTGGAAATAATTCAGCTGCGAAGCGGACACACTACTACTAAAAATCAAGGTGATTCCTATGAAACCGATGCTCCCTGTACTACGACATGAACTTCCCTCAGATGAAGACTGGCTTTATGAAGTGAAATACGATGGATTTCGGGGAATGCTCACCGTTCAATCCAACGATCAAATAAGCCTGCAAAGCCGGAATGGGAAAGATCTGCTCCCCCACTTCCCTGAAATCAAGGAGTACATTCGCACGTTACTGAATGAATATGCCTTCCCCCTCCCTCTGATCCTTGACGGTGAGGTTGTGTTATTGCGCTCTTCATTCAGCACCGAGTTCCTAGAGCTGCAGGTGAGGGGTAGAATGCGCAATGAGCAGAAGATCCTCAAGGCTGCCTCCAGAAGACCCGTTACATTTCTTGCATTTGACTTGCTGCAATTCGGGAAGAAATCATATGTAGACGAACCTTACCTTACGAGAAAAGAGAAATTGAAGGAAGTGTTCTCCCTCCTTCAATTGCCGTTAAAGCCCGCTCCCTCTCACCCATCCAGCTTGCAGATGGTTCCTTCTTTCAAAGATCCAAAGAGGGTATGGGAGCTTGTAGAAAAAGAAGAAGGGGAAGGAGTTGTCGCCAAGAGAAGCGGAAGTAAATGGGAAGTCGGTAAACGAAGTACGAACTGGATCAAGAGCAAAAATTGGAAGCATTGTCAATGTTTTATCACTGCGATGGATGAAGCGAATGACTATTTTCACATCGCTGTATTTGATGGCGGACACATCATGCCGATTGGCTTATTTCACTTTGGTCTCTCTCCCGAGGAGAAAAAAACAGTGAAAGCAACGATCAAACAAAATAGTACAGAAAAGAAGAACTCTCTTTACTATATAAATCCGGCAATCACTGTAAAGATTTTGTATTTGAATTGGCATGAGGGAAAGCTTCGCGAACCGCATTTTAAACAATTCCTATTCTCAACCCCACCGGAAGCCTGCACCTTTGATCAATTTAAAATCGATGAGGCCTCTCTTCCCGCGAGTGTGGACATCACTCATCCGGAGAAGGAATTGTTTCAAGATGTTTCCATGACCAAGCTCGATTATATCCGATTCCTCCGAAAGATGTCTGTTGTGATCATACCTTTTTTGAAAGACCGGCCCTTAACCTGTATCCGGTTCCCACACGGGCTATTCGGTGAGTCCTTTTATCAAAAAAACACCCCTGATTATTCTCCTGAATTCGTAGAAACCTACAAAGGGGAAGATACCGAGTACACCCTCTGTAACAACCTGGAAACGTTGATATGGCTCGGTAATCAGCTGGCACTGGAATTCCATGTTCCCTTTCAGAAAGCAAAAGAGACATACGTCAATGAAGTGGTCTTTGACTTAGATCCCCCGGGCAGAGACCATTTCCGACTTGCCGTTAAAGCAGCGACGATTATGAAGGGGCTATTTGACCGATTGAACCTGCAGAGTTTTGTTAAGACGTCGGGTAATAAAGGTCTGCAGGTGTACATCCCCCTTCCTCCCGGCTACACATGGGAGGATACCGGGTTATTTACTGAATTCATCGCTCACTACCTTGTAACGAACTATCCTGAGGATTTCACGATCGAGCGCTTAAAGAAGAACCGGAAAGAGAGGCTTTACGTGGATTATATCCAACATGGAGAAGGTAAAACCATCATCGCTCCATATTCATTAAGGGGGAATGAAAAGGCTTTGGTCGCCACTCCCCTTTGGTGGTCTGAAGTGAATGATGATCTTCACCCTGAACTCTTTACCATCGACTCAGTCTTAAAAAGATTCCAGCAGATGGGATGCCCGTTCAGTGGTTTTGAACGGGCGAAAGATTTTCAGCCATTTGACAAAGTGATTGATTTTTTGAAAACCCGATCCAAAACGAAAAAAGAGGGTTCCCGGAAAATATGAGGGGACCCTCTTCAGTCTTTTCTTCAGTTATTAAGCACTCATGAACACTTTATTTTCGACGATTGATTTCGCATGGTTTTGTAACAATTCGTACGTACTTTCTTCCGTGAAGTCCTGTCGTGACACTTCGTGGTACTTCTCTGGATGTGAGAGGGACAATTCGATTCGCGATTGATAAAGATAAGTTGCATTACCAATCAGCTCCATATTATATTGCCCTTCACCCAGTTCGTTCACAACGACACGGACTTTCCCGCCGTTGTTGTAAACATCGATTTCCCTGCCAAATTCATTCTGCTGCAACAGGCATGTTACAAGACTTGAAGCCGACATGGCAGTCCCGCATGCATTGGTGAAGCCCACACCCCTTTCGAACGTCCGGACGTAGATGGCCCCCTTTTCCAATGGGTGTACGAAACTGACATTGACTCCATCGGGAAACAGATTATTCGGTCCATTCACTGTTTCAGCAATGGTCTTCTGCTCATTCGAGAGGATATGCTCTGTACCCACGACACTGATCAGATGAGGGTTCGGTACTGCCAAAGCAGAAAAAGTTATGCGGTCCGAAATTTCCGGGATGCTCTCGTTCAACAATGTTTCACGTTCCATGTTCATCGGGAGTTGATCCAATTCAAACAGGACAGGGGAAATTTCAACATTGTATGTCGGAATGTTTTCAAAAATCGGTTCCTGTGATGACACACGGAGATCCGCTTTCATCGTTTGAACCAGGATGGTCTCTTTGTCCAAAAGCTCACATACGTAACGTCCAACGCACCGCAGGCCGTTTCCACACATGGATGCCTCTGAACCATCGGCGTTGAAGACACGCATCCGGGCATCACAATGATCGCTTGATAATACAAATAGGATGCCGTCTGCCCCGAGACCCGATTTGCGGTCGCAAAGTGCGAGGGCAAGATTTTGTCTGGCTTCTTCTGTAAAATCATATCCATTCGTCATTTCATCAATTAGTAAAAAGTCATTTCCAGATCCATGACATTTAATTAGATTCAAGTCCAACGTGAATCCCTCCACGGTAAATTTACTAGTAAACTATTCATAATAGTCTTAGCTTGCCACAAACAAGCCATTTACGCAATCATCTTCCCCGTATTTATCGATATAAAGAGGTTCATAGTTGAATTATCTCTTTCATTTCGAGACAATGAAAGTGGTGATGATCATGAAGGAAGAATACCGTTTTCGTTTTCAAGTCCATAAGGTGGAAGAATCGGGCGATGAATACCAGTCCAGGGATGTGACGGTGTTTGCCCGGATTTACAACAACAAAAAAGACCTCATATGTGAAGGTCTCTTTCGAGTGAGGTTCAATGCCATCGGAATCTATCCGTTCCCTGCAGACGTTGCGGAGCTAATATCCTCAAAACATTTGCAACGCCTTCTTCTCATGGAATTGAAACGGTATATAAAACCCCAGAGAAAATATCTTACCCCGGGGGAATACAAACCTGTCTGGTAGATGCTCATGTCAACTCGGTCACTTCATGGCTCAGAAGCTCTTCTGTCCACTTGCAGAATTGATGGTAACTTTCCATCACTTCCTTTTTGTTTAACTTTAATTCTCTCATTTTCTCTTCGAGGTCTGACCAATCCGCCTTTTCAATGGAGATCACGAGTTCAAGTATATCCTTCAAATCGTTCCGGGAACCCGTCAGAGCACTGCAGATATCGTCATTCAAAGGCAAATCCTTCAGGATGCGGTCAATCGGCATGGAAAGGATGGTGTCCATCAAGGAAAACATTCCTGTCAGGAAATAACTTGATTTCAAAGAGGCGCGATGATGTTTTTCTGCCAGCAACTCACACATTTTAGCCCTCGTCAAACATAATGTAATCACTTCGTTTTCCAGTTGCCTTCTCTTCCCCACTTGCTCCCTGACAGCCAAAACATAGATCCATCTCTTGATTTCCAGAAGGCCTAAAAGAACGATGGCCTGGCGGATGGAATGAATCTTATGTTTGGGACGGTAAGCGGGGGAGTTGATTAATTTCAGCAATTTATACGAAAGGGAGAGGTCCTGTTCGATCAATTGACTGATCCTGTCAATGCTCGGTTCATTCATTTCAAGGCTTTGTATGATGGAATAATAGGAATGAAAGTACGTCGGGACATCATGGGTCGCAATGATTTTAGGCTTACTGAAGAAATAGCCCTGAAAGAAGTGATATCCCTTCTTGTTCGCTTCTTCATAATCGCCCTCTGTCTCCACTTTTTCTGCAAGAAGCCTGTACCCTAATAAATTGGATAGCACTTCTATACTTCCCCGCTCGCTTTCAGTTGTATTCATGAAATCGACCTTCACATAATCCGCAAGTTTCATCAATTCCCGGCAATATGGATTCGATTCAGTAAATACAAAATCGTCTAATGCGATCTTATAGCCCAAGTCTTTTAACTCCCGGCAGACCGTTAGCACTTCCTGCCCCGGAATCACGCTCTCGAGAATCTCCACGACAATCTCCCGGGGATTAAAGTATGTCGGAACTCTCAGCTTAAGAAGATTCTCTGTAAAATTAATAAAACAAGGCTTACCGGCTGAAAGGCTTTCAAGCCCGATATTCAAATAACTGTTTATGATGACGTCCGCGGTTGCCTGGTCCCCGTCGATATTAGGAAACATATTGATTTCATTGTTTCTGTAAAGAAGTTCATACGCCACCGCTTCTTGATTGCGATCAAAAATAGGCTGCCTGGCTACAAATACTTCCATCAAGATCACTCCTGCTTTATCCCTAATCAACATATATAATGATAGTCAAAAAGATTCATATTTTACTTAAATAATAACAAGAAATATGTGGAAAGTCCATGTAATTTGGCAGTAGTTGTAAAACATTACAGGGGAAGAAACGGTTTGTGCTTATGCTTAAGGAAGTGACTTTCTTTGTCAACATGAATATAAAAAAACCCAAGCAGATGGCCCATCAACACGATGTAAATCATGTTGATGCGCAACTCCACTCGAGTCCTTTAGAGCTTTAATGAATCGAATGAACAAAGAAGTTCATCAGAAACAATGCAGCAATGATATATAGAGGAATGGATACTTCCCGCGCCTTCCCGGTAGCCAATTTCAGAACCGGATACAAGATAAAGCCGATGGCGATCCCATCTGCGATACTGTACGTAAACGGAATCATCGCGATGATGAAAATGGCCGGAAACGCCTCTGTCAGATCACGGAGATCCATATGCCGTATATTTTGAATCATCAAGCCGCCGATGATGATGAGGATTGGGGCGATGGCATGATCCGGGATCCATTTTAAATACGGAATGAACAACACAGATCCAAGGAATAATACTCCCGTAGTCAAGCTCGTCAATCCAGTCCGGCCGCCTGCCGTCATGGCTGCAGCACTTTCAACCGTAGAGACTGTCGGACTCGTGCCGAAGAACCCTGATGTGAAGGCTGAGAAAGCATTTGCTTGAAAGGCTTTGGAGTACTTATGCGGTTGATCGATCATGTCCGTATGCCCATGGACGAGACCGATGTTTTCAAATACCAGCACCATCGTGACTGAAAAAACCGCAATCCAAAACGGGATCTCCATAATGGCACTAAAGGATATTTGACCGAAAACCTGGCTGTATTCACTCAAATGGAAAGAGCTTGATTGAATGGATGGCTCGATTCCTAAGATGAATCCAAGCACTGTCCCAAAGGCGATACTCCACAAAAATTGACCTTTTACATTGCGTATGAAAAGAAAAATCGTTACCAGGAATGTCAGAACCGTGGCCAACACCTTCAGCTCCCCAAAATCACCGATCATGATGATGGCACTATCCCCTCTTTGGATGAGACCCCCTTTTTCAAGACCGATAAACATTAGGAACATCCCTAATCCTACCGTGATGGCTTCTTTTAATGTTTTGGGAATGGCTTCCGATAATACTTTTGATAGCTTCGTAAATGCAATGATCATAAAGAGTATTCCTGAAATCACTACGACAGCTAAAGCTTCCTGCCACGATAAGCCCGATGACTTTACAAGGGTGAATGTAAACATCGCATTAATCCCCATGCCTGGAACCAGAAGGATTGGTGCATTCGCCCAAAAGGCCATCACCAAACACCCAACGAAGGAAGCAAGAATGGTGGCCATGACCGCTCCTTCAAATGGAATTCCAGCTTCAGAAAGAATTAAAGCATTCACAGCGATGATGTAGACAATCGTAAAATAACCGATCGCACCTGCCATCATCTCCTGCTTCATCGTGGTACCATGATCCTTTAACTGAAAAATACCTCCACGTGCTTTCATATTATAATCTTCCTATAAAACTGCCCTCTCCCTACCCGCTCCATCCCTTATAAAGGGGGAGCCACAAAATATAATTTTAGCAAAAGGTCTGACGTTTGCCAATATGTATTTTGATGGGTGTGTGGCGGGTTTAACGTTTGTTTCTTAGGGATCGGTTTGAAAAGTGGAAGAATCCAGCGGCTCTTGGAGGCGGGTGCCCCCCCTTTTTGTGGAAAATCCGGCCGGAATGTTTGGAAATCAAGCGGCTTTTGGGAGAAATCCGGACGTTTTCTGGAATAATCAATCCGAAATCACCAGGAATCCAGCCGCTTTGGTGAAAAATTCAGCCAAATTACAAATAACCCCATCTCACACCCTTCCCTTACAGGATGACTCCTAACTAAGAGCCCCTTTAAAGGTCTCTCCCTCCAAAAAAAAAGCCTCCCATAAAAGGAGACTTCTCAAAACCATTTTATTTATCGATTTCACGGATCAGGTTGGCCATTTCGATGGCTGAAACCGCTGCTTCCCATCCTTTGTTCCCGGCCTTTGTGCCGGCTCTTTCGATTGCCTGTTCGATTGTATCTGTTGTCAGTACTCCAAAGATGACGGGTACATCTTCCTGAAGGCTTAGATTGGCCACTCCTTTTGCAACCTCTCCGCTTACGTATTCAAAGTGAGCGGTTGCTCCGCGGATGACCGTTCCAAGTGTAACAACGGCATCATATTTCCCTGAACGGGCAAGTTTTTTGGCGATCATGGGAATTTCAAATGCACCCGGGACCCAAGTGACAGAAACATTTTCCTCTTCAACACCGTGGCGCTTTAATGCATCTTCCGCCCCACCCAGAAGTTTTGATGTAATGAACTCATTGAAACGTGAAACGACAATTGCGACCCTTAATCCTGATCCGACTAAATTACCTTCATAAATTGTTTTCATTGTATATTCCTCCTCATTAGAATTTAAGTAAATGTCCTAGCTTGGCCTGCTTTGTTTTCAAATACTTTTCGTTTTCGAATTTGGCCGGAAGTTGAATCGGCACCCGGTCCACGATTTCCAATCCATATCCATTTATTCCGGCAATCTTTCTTGGATTGTTGGTGAGCAGGCGAATACTCTTGATATTCAGGTCTCTAAGTATTTGTGCACCGATTCCATACTCCCGCAAATCTGCGCCAAAGCCCAATTTGTGATTGGCTTCGACCGTATCAAAGCCCTGTTCCTGGAGCTTATAAGCTTTCAATTTATTAATCAGGCCAATCCCGCGGCCTTCCTGCCTCATATAGAGAAGAACACCTTTTCCTTCTTCTTCTATTTGAGTCAGTGCCGTCGCAAGCTGGGGTCCGCAATCACAGCGATTGGATCCGAACACATCCCCTGTCAGGCATTCGGAATGTACCCGCACGAGCACGTCCTCATCCTCTGACCACTCCCCCTTTACAAGGGCTATATGCTCTTTCCCCGTAAGGTCTTCTGTGTACGCAACCGCTTTGAAGTTCCCGAATTCGGTTGGTAGTTCAATTTCCACTTCCCTGGTCACAAGCTTTTCTTTTTTGCGTCTGTATCTGATCAGGTCCTCGATGGAGATGATCTTAAGATCCCATCTATCAGCCAGTTTCATCAATTCAGGTACCCTTGCCATCGTACCGTCTTCATTCATGATTTCACAAATGACGCCTGATGGATGTGAACCTGACAGAACAGCCAAATCGATGGCAGCCTCGGTATGTCCTGCCCGTTTCAGTACCCCGCCTTTTTTGGCAACAAGGGGGAATACGTGACCAGGTCTTTTAAAATCCTCGGGCACAGAAACCGGGTTCAACAATTCCTGTATGGTGGTCGATCTTTCAAATGCACTAATCCCGGTGGTGGCGGATTTATGATCGACAGAAATGGTAAAGGCCGTTCCATGGGGATCTGTATTTGACATGGTCATGGGTGAAAGCTTAAGTTTTTGTGCAATTTCTTCTGTTATCGGGGCACAAATCAAGCCTCGTCCTTCTTTAGCCATAAAATTGATGACTTCAGGAGTCGCTTTGTCTGCCAGGGCAATAAAGTCCCCCTCATTCTCGCGGTTTTCATCGTCCACCACGATGACGACTTTACCTGCTTGTAAATCTTCAAGAGCTTCTTCAATCTTATGAAACATGGGCCAATCCCTCCCTATTAGTCAGCGAATCCATTTTGAGTTAAGAATTCATAGCTGATACTGCTCGAACTGCTCTTCGTTTGTTCCTTCGCTTCATAGAAGCGGTGAAAATACTTCGCCATTACGTCACATTCAATATTGACAGAGTCTCCCACTTTCTTTTCACCAAGAACCGTGTCCCCTCTCGTCTGAGGGATCAGTGAAATCGTAATGGTATTACTTTTCACACCAAACACAGTTAGAGAAGTTCCGTCTACTGCGACAGAGCCTTTCATGATAAACAAATGGCTCTGATTTTCCGGAATGGAAATATCCATATACCATGCATTTTCGACTTTCTCCACTCTCACGATCGTCCCTACTCCATCGACATGCCCGTTCACGAAATGCCCTCCGAAACGACCGTTTGCCGCCATTGCCCTCTCCAGGTTCACTCTAGAACCACGGGACAGATTTCTAAGTGTTGTGCCTTCGAATGTTTCAGGCATCACGTCGACCTGGAACTTCCTGCTTGTGAATGAAGTGACGGTTAAACACACCCCGTTCACACTGATGCTGTCCCCGATATGGACATCTTCGAGGATACGGTTTGCAGTAATCGTCAGTTCCATGGAAGAGGAAGATTTCTGCATATGTTCGATTGTTCCAATTTCTTCAATGATTCCAGTGAACATCCTTCTCCCCCTTTCACAAAAGTACACTTTTAGGTGATGCTACAATTTTGATATCCTTTCCTATACGTTCAAGGCTCGATATCTCCATTTCCATCCCCTCTGCAATGGATGGAAACCCTTCTCCTCCAAAACTTGTGAAAGCAGTGCTCCCGCCAACAAGCCTCGGAGACATATACATAATCAATTCCTGAAAGGCTTTTTCCTTTAAAAAGGTAGAATGAATGGCAGCTCCACCTTCCACATAAAGGGATCCGATATTCCTGGCTCCCAGTTCTTTTAATACTATGTGAATGTCTATCCTTTCTTCAGAAAGGGTGATGATTTCACAGCCTGATTCCAAATAAGGCTGCTTCTGCTTTTGATCGACAGAACTGCCTGTGAAGATGATCGTCCTCACTTCGGCATCTTGCACCACATGGGAGTGCAGAGGTGTTCGTAAAAAGGTATCTAATATGACTCGAATGGGGTTTTTTCCACCTTGGGGCAAACGGGTGGTAAGGTGTGGGTTATCTTGAATGACGGTGTTGACTCCTACTAATATCACGTCATGCCGGTGACGATCATAGTGGACATCTGTGCGTGAAGCTTCCGACGTTATCCATTTGCTGTCTCCTGAAGCAGTGGCTGTTTTTCCGTCCAATGTAACGGCAGTTTTAAGGGTTACATAAGGAGTGCCGTATTGAATGAAATGGAAAAAATGCTTGTTTAATTCGAGAGCTTCTTCTTCAAGCTCCCCGACCATTACTTCTATGCCTGCATCCTTCAATTGCTGAATCCCTCTTCCAGCCACAACGGGGTTTGGATCCCGGGTTGCAATATGGACTCTCTTGACTCCGCTTGAAATGAGCAGCCCGGAGCATGGAGGTGTTTTCCCGTGGTGGGAACAAGGCTCAAGGGTAACGTAAACATCGCTTCCTTCCGCTTTGTTTCCTGCCATCTTTATGGCATTCACTTCTGCATGGCCTTCTCCCGCTTTGAGGTGGGCACCCATCCCGACGATTTCTCCATTTTTGACCACGACAGCCCCTACCATAGGATTTGGTGAGGTCTGGCCTTGAGTGGACTCCGCCATTGTTAGCGCAAGCTTCATATAATGATTATCCTCCAATTGATGTACCTCCTTTCTTTTCCAGCATACTATTCAGAAATAAAGAAACCCCAAGTAACGTTTCTACTTGGGGGAAGTTGGCATGACTAAATAAAGTATTCACCTGACCTTTTTTGGACGTGCAATATCCATAACTAAATAAAGATAGACTGCACCCGTCAAGCAAATACTGCCGTTCCTTCTCCCATCCAGACTATCACTGTCGGCTTTGGAGTTTCACCAAATCCACCGTCTAACATTCGTCAGCCGGGTCACGGACTTAAGAGCATGCGCTCATCACCGCCGGTAGGGAATTTCACCCTGCCCCGAAGGAAACCTATTCGATTATCATTATTCTATCATAGTTTCATGACAGAAAGCATGTTAAAAGATCTGAAAATTTATTCATAGTACTCCAGCAAGAGTGGAAACACTTCTTTGTGACTGACTTCAAATCGAAAGATGCAAGAATGCCTTTACTTTAGTAGAAGCATTCTCCTCGAAATTATACCAGTAGCCTTCTGCATTCTTCCGCACAATCGAAACAGGCTTTTGCACAGTCCTTACAATGCCTTTGGTCATGAGAATTGCATTCTGTTCCACACGCGTCACAGATTTCTGCACAGAGGGTGAGAATTTGTTGAACGAACTTACTGCTCCGCTGGATGGCATTGATTGTATACGAACAAATATCTGCGCATTCCCGGTCAAGTTCTATACACCTCATCATTGGTTTTTCTTCCTTCAGTGATGCATGATAGCACACATTACATGCTTCCTTGCACCGATCTAAAGCTGTTAGACATGATTTGTAGTCAGCATTCATCTTAGTAGCACCTCCATCATTTTCCCTTTTAATATGCCCGAAAGGATTTACTACGATGTGAGAAAATAATCACTGTCTACATACCATAGGAAGATGAGGAGCCAATCCACATCCTCACTATACGTTTCATAAAATGATACGTAACTGTGGTGGGAGTCGAAGAGCCGTTGAACACTTTGGGGAAGATACCCTTTTTGTAAGGAGAGATAATTTTTCCCTTTAAAGTTCAAGATCCATCTCTTATTTCCTTTATAGAGGAGGATGGTGTCCCCTCCTTCACTCTGCCATTCGATAGCGGTTGCACTCTGATATTTCAAATGAAACATCATCCTCGTCTTTGGATGATCGATTTTTATGGTTCTGCTCCACTTTGAGAATGACAATGGCCCTTTGTGCTTTCTATGAAACAAGTATTGTTTCGGATTATTGATCATGGATGTACGTTGAACGAAATAGTGGGACCAGCCGTTTGTTTTCAGGTAATAGAAGCCTTGTTTTGTTTGGACACCTACAAGGGAATGTTCGGATACAGGCATTACTTCATAAAATAGCCGGTTTGCTTTCTTTAGTTCCTTCTTTATGCTAAAGCTGAGATAAAGATTTGAACATGCAGGGATGAAGATCAACAGGGGAAAATAATATAATTGCTGGGTCACGACAAGCATCCCTACACCAATGAGAAAGTACATGACACTTCTGAAAAGCAACGTATATTGTTCATTTTTGTATATTTGATAGAGGTTCATGAAATGCTCGTCCTTTCGAGGAATCTCTATCATATGTATGTGAAAAATACGGGAAAAGACCATCTGGAAAGGAAAACGCGAAGGATAAACAGAGTTCTCATGAACAAGAGAGTCTGCTTATCCCTCGCGCTTACTTTAAGAATGGACCAGCGTACCTGAACGGTTCCATTCGAGCAGCTGTTTCATCTTTGATTCTGCGTCATGATAGCCCTGCCAGTACAATTCGTCCAGTTTTTGGGGATTTTTTTCAATCCTGCTTACTTTCAGGGGATGCTGCGGCTGGATGACCAACACTTCCCCATTTTTTTCTTTTCTTTCAATTTCATTGATTGTTTGATTGTATCGAATATAACGATTCATCAATGTTTTGTGCAGCTCCGGGTATTGAGGATATTTTCTTCTAACAAGGAAAGAAAACCTTGAAGGCTTTTTATAATATCCCCTATTCCGCGTCAAAATGACGACATTTCTACTGAATCCGTCCCTCTCGGCTTTATCGATGGGTACCGGGTCGCTTATTCCCCCGTCAAGAAGGTGGCGGGATGCAAATTCAACGACCGGAGCTACAAATGGAAGAGAGCTTGATGCGCGAATAATGGTAAGAAGATCTTCTCCATAGTCACTTCTAGAGAAATAGGCGGGTTTCCCTGTATGACAATCCGTGGTCCCGACTACAAATTCCGCTCCGTTGGAATGAAAGGCTTTGTAATCGAAAGGGACCAGTTTATTGGGGATTTCATCAAAGACATAATCCATTCCAAATAATTCGCCCGTTTTCCAGTAATTACGCCATGATAAGTATTTAGGGTCCCGGATGAAGTCCACATTCACTTTCTTGTTGCGGCCATTTTGCTTGGATAAATAGGATGCAGCATTACATGCACCTGCAGAAACCCCTATGACGTAAGGGAATTCAATACCCTTTTCCAAGAAAAATTCCAGCGCCCCCGCCGTATAGATCCCCCTCATTCCGCCACCTTCAAGAACGAGGCCTGTCTCGTTGAGCATCATCTTCTTGACCACCTGCCTTTTCCTGTAATAGATAGTGTTTTACTTCTTGAGGATACAAATGAATACGGGGCAGTTCCTCTATAGGTATCCAGCAGGGAATATATTTTCCTTTATCCCTGCTGATATCGTATTCTTCACCATTACCTGAACCAAATAAACCACTATATTCTCCCACAGAATAATAGGAATGTGTACTATTTTGCTTGAAGGTCAACGTGATTTTCAACTCCCGGACGCTGATCCCCAGTTCTTCCCTGGCTTCCCGAATCGCCGTTTGAATTTCTGTTTCACCCTTCTCCATGCCTCCCCCGGGAATCACATAATACACGCATCCATCCCTTATTCTTTTAATGACCGCTATTTTCCCATCTTCAATTAGGATGATCCCCACACGGTTTCTCATTGGATTTTCTCCAAAGGTATCAATTTAGCGCTGCACGTCCGCTCATAAAATTCAATGGGTCCTGCTTCTTTTAAAACGGCATACATATATCCTTTCTCCTTCATGTTACGTAACGCAGCGTAAAGGAGCCGTTTGCCCACTCCTTGATGACGGGTGGTCGGCAGTACCCCCATCGGACCGAAAATCCCCTTTTTTTTCATGTATACGTCATAAGCTGCAAACCCGACCAAATTCCCTTTCTCTTCTGCTTTCAGAATCGGGATGGTATCAGACGATGATTCAAATGCACTCCTTAGTGTTTCAAACCAACTTTCCCCAAAATGTTTTTCAACCCAGCTAAGAAACCCCTCTTTCTCGATCCTTTGAACAATGCTTATTTCAACATTTGGATCTTCTTCACAGGACCAATCTTTATTCAACAAGTTTACGGTTAAATCCCTGGCAGTGGCTACAGATTGAATGATACTTTCCTTTGGGAAGGTCTCCATTCCCTGTTTCAACTGTGGGTGTTCTGAAAGAAGCGAGAAAAAGGCCTTTATTAGATGCCCTTCATTTAGGAAAGTTTGGTTGTACCGTTTCATAATATCCATTGAAGCAGACCAAATTTTATATGCATGAGAAGATAAGGGCATGGAAAAAGCTTCGATCCTGACACCGGAAGACGGTTCAGGGGAAAGGGTTTCTATCAATCTTTTGAATTCAACCTCACAGGGCTCAACGAGGTAATACATCTCCTTTAATGTTCCTTCCTTTACAAGGGATGCTCCTATAAATAAATGGATACTTTGGATGCTGGTGTGTCGATTATTTTCAGCCAAGCTATTTGCTTGTTGAATCAATTTGATCACTTTATTCGCATAGCGTGGGGCTTTCATTGAACATCCTCCTTCTTCTACCACCATTCGACATAAATCAATGAAATCCTTTTCCAATTACTCATGAGGTCCTTCCCTCATGAGTAAGATTTGACGTCATGACGTCAAATCAGTTCTTTTTTCCTGGAAAGGATCGGGGTGATAAGGAGGATGGTGAAACATAGAGCCGTGGTGAGGATGATTGCTCCTGTAAGGTTTTCCGTCCATCGGGCTTGGATGATCAAGTCGTTTATATAGTTAGCCAGCTGTCCCGGCGACCATTTTAACGTTTTGGTCATATATCCTGATAGGAAGGTGATCAACATGATCGATCCGATTGTATAAAAGGCAGCTAGCCCCGGCGTCCGTACTAAGCTACTGAAGAAAATGACCAGAGTCATGATAAAGGTCAGCCATAAACCGTAAACCAGGAATCCCTGCAGGAACGTATGGAAGTCGATGACATCAAATAATAAGTAGATGTAATACAACCCAGACAGCATCCCAAGGCTGTAGGATACCCAGACAAGCACCAGTGCGGCTGACCATTTGGAAAAAATATAGGATGTATAAGGAACAGGTTTCACAAGGACCATGACCGCGTTGCCGCTTTTCCTTTCCCCCGCAACCGTTCCCATGAATCCTAACACAATGACAAGTACCCCAAAGGTACTGAATTGGCTCATAATGGACAGTAACACTTCACCGGATGAGGGGGTAGGAATGGAGATGACAGTGCCTTCGGGTAGATCCCCGAATGATTGTAGTATCTCAGGCATGTAATAGGCCGTTAATGGTTCAGTCAATCCAAACAGAATGAATACGATCGGCATCCAGATTATTTTGTAGTTTCGTATCAGTTCAAGCATTTCTTTCTTGAATAATACCCACCCGATTCTCACTCTTTCACCACCTCCATGAAGACTTCTTCCAGACTTTGCTCACTGCTGTCAAACTTCGTCACGCCCCACCCATTTTCAGAAATCAGAGCAAAGATCCTGGCCCGATCCCGGTCCAGATCACTCACTTTAAAGGAGAGCTGATATCCGTTAGAAATCATGTCATGGATCCAGTCTTTCTCTGTTAAAAATGGAATGAATGTTTTGCTGTCTTCACTAAAATGCAAGGTCAACCTTGAACTTTGGTGCCTTGCCTTCACTTCCCGGAGCTCCCCCTGCTCAATCAGTCTTCCTTCATGCAAGAACAGCACCTCATCACATATTTGTTCTGCGTCATTCAAGATATGCGTCGAAAAGAGAATCGTTGTTTCCTTCTTTAACATCCTTAACAACTCCAGGACTTCCCTTCTGCCAAAAGGATCCAGGGCGGATACGGGTTCATCCAGGATGACCAGGCGAGGATTGTGGATGAGGGCCTGAGCGATTCCAAGCCTCTGCTTCATCCCGCCTGAATACTGACCTATCTTCCGACCCTTCCCATCTTGTAAGCCCACTAATGTGATCAGTTCATCCGCTCGCTGTTGTGAGTTTCCTCTTGTCATTCCTGAAATTTCACCAGAGAAGATCAGAAACTCCTTTCCCGTCATCCACTCAAAAAAAGAGGGATATTGAGGCAAGTATCCGATCATTCCACGGATATCTTTAGAAGGTTCACTTGTTGTGATCCTCCCCCCTGTTGGCTTTATTAGTCCGGCAAGCATCTTCAATGTCGTCGTCTTCCCGGCACCATTAGGACCGAGCAGGGCTGTAGAAGCACCCTGCTTCAGCTTGAAGGATATGTTTTTAACCGCATGCTTTTCCTTATATCGCTTCTCTAAAGAAGCTACTTCCAGAACGTTCATCCATTATTCCTCCTGCCAAAGATGAAGTAGATGACCGGCCCAAGAATATTAATGAACAGGATGATCAGTACCCATAGCCATTTTGGTCCATTCGTCGACTTAATACGGATCACATCGATCACGGCCACCACCATGAGTATGAATTGAATCACGATGACAGGAGCGATAAGTCCCCAATTGATTGATTGTAAAGCTTGTTGTAATTCGTTCATTTTTTCTTCCTCCTTTTGATTTCCATACATAAGACGGCGGAAGAAACAATTCGTTCATTTTATTCTAACTTTTTTTCAACTCCCCAAAAAAAGCACCGATCCCCGATAAGGGATACGGTGCTCACCATTCATCCTGATATAAAGAATGCAGTTTATTCACTTCCGATTTGACGGTCTCTACGAGTGAAGGAGGAGACATCACTTTCGCCTGACTTCCAAACGTGAAAATCCAGTTTACCAGACCGGTGCTCACCCGCGCTTTCGTTGATAAAATAAAATGATCTTCTCCGTCCCTTTGGATACTGACATTTTTTCCAAACTTATCGATCATCACGTTGATGAGGTGATTATGAAACTTGATCTTGATCCACTCTTCATCTCCAGCAAACATGTGAAAGGTCGATTGAACGTACTTAGATACATCAAAGGCTTCATAAGGAAACGTTTCAGCAAGGGTTTGGACATTCCGCAGTCGATCCACCCGGTAGTGGCGGATTTCGCCTGCTTCATAATAATAGGCAATAAGATAATAGAAATCATTCGCCCAGGCAAGAGCATATGGTTTTACCTTATAAAGCCTTCCTTCGTGACTAAGATTGAATTGTTTGTTGACATCGTATCTGCCATATTGGAATGTAATCACCTTACGTTCTGCGATGGCCTCATGAATATCATGGATGGTGCGGCGAATGAACGGGGTCTCACTTTTTATGGAAGAGTCGATTTGGATTTCATTATGTAACTTCTTCCCTTGCTGTTGACTTGCCAGCTGCTTTATTTTTCCTGTCACCTGCTTGGTTTCCTTCTTTGAGATGAATTTCGCAGACACCACCGCATCGATCAGCATACGAAGTTCATATAACTCAAACAACCGATACTGATGGCTATAATATTTAGGCAGTCCATCCTTTTCCTGATTGATCGTGACATCGAAACCTTGCCGGATGAGGTGATCCAAATCATCCTTCAGCGAATTTTTGTTCAGTTTCAGATCCGAACCGTACGTCTGCTTAAAACGAAGAATGATGTCATCCATGTTCAATTCGTGATCCTCGTCCGTTTCTTCTCTTAGAATACTCATCAGCTTAAGCAATCTTTCTTTATTATCAATCCTCGTCATCTGGATTTTTCACTCCTTTCAGAGATGATGGTTTTATAAAATTATAAAGTGAATGAATTTTTTGTCAACTCTCATTCCCATTTAGTCACCTTAAAAAAGAACCCATGAAGCTAGACTGACCTAGTCGTA
>NZ_NTUP01000042.1 GCF_002561455.1 Bacillus sp. AFS015802
TGGCTCGCCATCCCCAGCCGCCAGGGCTTCCCACATGTCCTCCGGAACCATGCGGCCGGCGCGCAGCACCAGCAGCAACTCCGCGTCGAGCGTCGCGATCGATTGCACAAGGCCATCGTCGCTCCCGTCCAGCAACGGGGCGATGTCGGCCAGCGCGGCGGCTGGGAGTTGCCGCACGCCGATGACGCCATCCACCGCCAGCGCCAACTGGCGCTCGCCCAGCGTCAGCGTGACGAAGCGCGATACCCGCGTCGACAG
>NZ_NTUP01000043.1 GCF_002561455.1 Bacillus sp. AFS015802
ATGCGGCCGCCCTCGTACACGGCGATATCGCCGAACTGCTGCAGCACCGCCTCGCTCTGGCGCGGGCGGAAGAACACCGTGTCGTCCACCGCCAGCGCCTGCAAGCCGGAACCGACCAGCAGTTGCTGATTGGATGAATGCCCGTACAGTCCGCTGCCCGCCAGGCCCGCGGGCGATACGGCGTCGGCCTGCCAGTTGCCGCCGTAGATGAAATAGCCGCGCCGCGCGTTGGCGTCCCAGCCGCCCGCCAGCCCGCCCAGCCACTCCACGCCGTAAGGCAGTTCGAAGCGCGGCAATGCCTTCAGCACCGGCGTGGCGATGAAGCAGGCCGGCAGCAGCTCATCCAGCAGCGGCAGATCGAAATCGCTAGGCTTGACCATGG
>NZ_NTUP01000044.1 GCF_002561455.1 Bacillus sp. AFS015802
CTGCGCGTAAGATGTAACGGGGCTCAAACTGATAACCGAAGCTGCGGATGGGCGCGTAAGCGTCCGTGGTAGGGGAGCGTTCTGTAGGTCTGTGAAGGTGTCTCGTAAGGGATGCTGGAGATATCAGAAGTGCGAATGCTGACATGAGTAGCGATAAAGCGGGTGAAAAGCCCGCTCGCCGAAAGCCCAAGGTTTCCTACGCAACGTTCATCGGCGTAGGGTGAGTCGGCCCCTAAGGCGAGGCTGAAAAGCGTAGTCGATGGGAAACGGGTTAAAATTCCCGTACTTTTATGCAGTGCG
>NZ_NTUP01000045.1 GCF_002561455.1 Bacillus sp. AFS015802
CTTTGGATGCGCCGACGATTTGCCCGGCTTCGTTCTGCACCGGCGACACCGATACCGACACATTCAACAAAACGCCGTCCTTGCGCTGGCGCACTGTCTCGAAGTGCTCGATCCGCTCGCCGTTCGCGATCCGCCTCAGGATGTCAGCCTCCTCTCCTTTCCGCCCCTCCGGCACGATCAGCTCGGCTAGCGGCCGGCCTATCGCCTCGTCGGCCCGGTAGCCGAACAGGCGCTCGGCGCTGTGGTTCCAGCTGGTGACCACGCCCGTCAGCGTCTTGCTGATGATGGCGTCCA
>NZ_NTUP01000046.1 GCF_002561455.1 Bacillus sp. AFS015802
GTGAGGGAAAGGCGAAAAGAACCCCGGGAGGGGAGTGAAATAGAACCTGAAACCGGATGCATACAAACAGTGGGAGCGGACTTGTTCCGTGACTGCGTACCTTTTGTATAATGGGTCAGCGACTTACGTTCAGTAGCAAGCTTAACCGAATAGGGGAGGCGTAGGGAAACCGAGTCCGAATAGGGCGCTTTAGTTGCTGGGCGTAGACCCGAAACCGAGTGATCTATCCATGGCCAGGATGAAGGTGCGGTAACACGCACTGGAGGTCCGAACCCACTAGTGTTGCAAAACTAGGGGATGAGCTGTGGATAGGGGTGAAAGGCTAAACAAACTCGGAGATAGCTGGTTCTCCCCGAAAACTATTTAGGTAGTGCCTCATGTATCACTTCCGGGGGTAAAGCACTGTTATGGCTAGGGGGTCATTGCGATTTACCAAACCATGGCAAACTCTGAATACCGGAAAGTGCGAGCATGGGAGACAGACGGTGGGTGCTAA
>NZ_NTUP01000047.1 GCF_002561455.1 Bacillus sp. AFS015802
GGCTGTTCCGCGTTCGCTCGCCACTACTTACGGAATCTCGGTTGATTTCTTTTCCTCGAGTTACTTAGATGTTTCAGTTCACTCGGTTCGCCTCCTCTGACCTATGTATTCAGTCAGGGATACCGCCTAAGCGGTGGGTTTCCCCATTCGGACATCGCGGGATCAAAGCTCTATTGCCAGCTCCCCCGCGCTTTTCGCAGGCTTACACGTCCTTCATCGCCTGTGATCGCCAAGGCATCCACCAGATGCACTTAGTCGCTTGA
>NZ_NTUP01000048.1 GCF_002561455.1 Bacillus sp. AFS015802
TTGAGCGATGGCCCTTCCATTCAGAACCACCGGATCACTATGTCCTGCTTTCGCACCTGCTCGACTTGTCGGTCTCGCAGTGAAGCTACCTTTTGCCATTGCACTATCAGCACGATTTCCGACCGTACCTAGGTAACCTTCGAACTCCTCCGTTACACTTTGGGAGGAGACCGCCCCAGTCAAACTGCCTACCATGCACTGTCCCCAATCCGGATCCCGGACCAAGGTTAGAACCTCAAACACACCAGGGTGGTATTTCAAGGACGGCTCCACTGAAACTAGCGTCTCAGCTTCAAAGCCTCCCACCTATCCTACACAAGTCTGTTCAAAGTCCAATGCAAAGCTACAGTAAAGGTTCACGGGG
>NZ_NTUP01000049.1 GCF_002561455.1 Bacillus sp. AFS015802
ATGTTAAAATGTTCGATTGATTACTTTGCGGAGTGGGCATGTCTATCCTCGTCTGCGGGGCGCTCGCATACGATACCCTGTTCTCGTTCCATGGCCGATTCGACAGCCAGATCCTGCCGGATCAGCTGCACAAGATTTCGACCACCTTCCTCGCTCCGACGATGCGCCGCGAATTCGGCGGCATGGCCGGCAACATCGCCTACAGCTTGTGCCTGCTGGGCGAGACGCCGATCGTGATGGGCGTGGTGGGCGAAGACTTCGAGCCATATCGCC
>NZ_NTUP01000050.1 GCF_002561455.1 Bacillus sp. AFS015802
CCCAGGTCAACGCCTGGCTGATCGCCCGCGGCCGCCAGCCGGTGCGCTGGGAAGCGGCGCCGGCCGCGCGGAACGCCCTGTTCTGAAACGGCTCCGCCGCGCCGCTTTGCGCGGCGGGCCGCTTGCCCTAAGCTAGTAGCTCCTCCACTCCCCCGCTCTCATCGTGGAAATCCTGCTGCTGCTGGGCCTGATCCTGTTGAACGCCGTGTTCGCGATGGCCGAGATCGCCATCGTCTCCTCGCGCAAGGTCAGGCTGCTGCAAAAGGCCGAAGACGGCCACAAGGGCGCCCGCGCCGCGCTGGCGCTGGCTT
>NZ_NTUP01000051.1 GCF_002561455.1 Bacillus sp. AFS015802
GGTGGGCATGCGCGGATCGTCCCAGCCAGTGACGGCGCCGTCGTTGACCAGCGCCTGCAGCTTGCGCTTGGAGGTCAGCGCGTACAGCAGCTCCAGGCGGGAGAATTCGATCTGCTGCGGATGATGGCCGATGCTGATGTTGTCCAGCACCCAGTCGTACAGCGGGCGGTGGTCTTCAAACTCCAGCGAGCACAGCGAGTGGGTGATGCCCTCGATGG
>NZ_NTUP01000002.1 GCF_002561455.1 Bacillus sp. AFS015802
ATACGACTAGGTCAGTCTAAAAGGTCAGGTTTTTTTATTTATCAGACCGATTTTATAAGCGAAATATTGGATTGTCAGACCGATGTTTGCTAAAAATAGAGAGGAAGAGTGGACTAAACGATCGTTTAATAGAACGGAGCCTGTTATATCAAGCTTCTCAGCTACTAATCAAACGTTTGTTTAACAAAAAATCCACAAATACCCTATTACATACGAAAATCATCTAAACAACTGTTTAATAGGATGAAGCCTTTAAAATCAAGGTTTCTCGATACTAATCAAACGTTTGTTTAAATTAAGATAAAAGGAGTTATGTACGATGAAAACCGTATTACCAAAACCATTTACATTCGAAGCAGGTCCAAGAGCCGTATTGCTGCTTCACGGATTTACCGGAAATTCAGCTGATGTCCGGATGCTTGGACGCTACTTGGAGAAAAAGGGCTATTCGTCACACGCTCCCCACTATAAAGGACACGGTGTCCCTCCTGAAGAACTGGTCCACACCGGCCCTGAAGATTGGTGGAAGGACGTCATGGACGGGTACGAACATTTAAAGAGCAAAGGGTACGAAGAAATTGCGGTTGCAGGTCTATCGCTCGGAGGGGTATTTTCTCTTAAATTAGGTTACACTGCACCTGTAAAGGGTATTGTCCCTATGTGTGCGCCGATGTATATAAAAAGTGAAGACGTGATGTATAAAGGGGTAGTGGATTACGCCCGTGAATTTAAGAAATTTGAAGGAAAACAAGAAGAACAAATTGAAAAAGAAATAGAAGAGTTCAAGAAAACGCCGATGAACACATTGAAGGCCCTGCAGGAGTTGATTGCAGACGTGCGTGAAAATGTGGATATGATCTATTCACCGACGTTTGTGGTTCAGGCAAGGCATGACCATATGATCAACACGGATTCTGCGAATATCATCTATGATAACGTGGAATCGGATGAAAAAGACATCAAGTGGTACGAAGAGTCCGGTCATGTCATTACATTAGATAAAGAAAAAGAACAGCTTCATGAAGACGTCTACCATTTCTTGGAGAAATTGGACTGGACGGTTTGATGAATTCGATGATCAGGAGGGATTGTCATGGACGAAAACATTAAAGAGCATGTGGATAGGCTCCTTTCCTATATGAAGGAAGAAGCATACAAGCCATTGACGGTACAGGAGCTAGAAGAAGCATTTGGAATAGAAGGGTCCACGAACTTCAAGGACTTTGTCAAAGCACTTGTCGTAATGGAAGAGAAAGGGCTTGTCGTACGCACAAGAAGCAACCGCTACGGCCTGCCTGAAAAAATGAATCTGGTAAGAGGGAAAATATCCGCTCATGCAAAAGGTTTTGCGTTTGTGATACCGGAAGAGTCCGGGATGGACGATATCTTCATCCCTCCGAACGAAACGAATAACGCCATGCATGGCGACATTGTATTGGTAAGGGTGTCTACTTCATCTTCAGGTTCACGAAGAGAAGGAACCGTTGTACGCATCGTCGAACGCGGCGTCGATCAAATGGTAGGGACGTTCACGGAAAGCAAGCATTTCGGTTTTGTCATCCCCGATGATAAGAAGTTTGCCAGTGATATCTTCATTCCGAAATCTGCTCAAATGGGAGCGACCGAGGGACATAAGGTGGTCGTCAAACTGACCTCTTACCCTGAAGGACGCAAGAGTGCCGAGGGAGAAGTCGTTGAAATCCTTGGGCATAAAAATGATCCAGGAGTCGATATCCTTTCGATCATCCATAAGCATGGGATTGACGTTGAGTTTCCCGAGGAGGTCATGGAACAGGCAAATAAGGTGCCAAGTGAAATCGACGAATCGGAAATTCCGAACCGGAAAGACCTTCGCGATCATACCATCGTCACCATCGATGGTGCAGACGCCAAAGATCTCGATGATGCCGTCACGGTGACGAAGCTGGACAATGGGAACTACAAGCTTGGAGTACATATTGCAGACGTTACGTACTATGTCAAAGAGAGTTCCCCGATCGATCAGGAAGCATTTGATAGAGGAACGTCGGTATATCTTGTAGACCGTGTCATCCCGATGATCCCTCACCGGTTATCCAACGGAATCTGCTCACTGAATCCAAAAGTGGACCGCTTGACTCTTTCCTGTGATATGGAAATTTCACCTGATGGCGATGTCGTGAAACACGAGATTTTCCAGAGCGTCATTAAAACGACGGAACGAATGACCTATTCAGATGTGAACAAGATCCTGGTCGATAAAGACGAAGAGCTTCGCAAAAAGTACGAGCCCCTGGTTCCGATGTTCGAGGAGATGGAGGATCTGGCACAGGTTCTTCGTACAAAACGGATGAAGCGTGGAGCCATTGACTTTGACTTTAAAGAAGCGAAAGTGCTTGTCGATGAAGAAGGTGCACCGACGGAAGTCGTCCTGCGTGAACGTTCAGTCGCCGAAAAGCTGATTGAAGAATTCATGCTGGTAGCCAACGAGACGGTAGCGGAGCATTTCCACTGGATGGAAGTACCGTTCATTTATCGTATCCATGAAGATCCGAAAGAAGATAAGCTTCAGCGTTTCTTTGAGTTCATCACCAATTTCGGATTGATCGTAAAAGGGACAGCCAATTCGATCCATCCCCGCGCCCTTCAGGAAATTGTGGAAGACGTACAGGGTGAACCGGAAGAGATGGTTGTATCGACGATGATGCTTCGTTCCATGCAACAGGCGAAATATGATCCTGAAAGCCTGGGACACTTTGGTCTTGCGACAGAGTTTTATACTCATTTCACATCACCGATCCGTCGTTACCCTGATTTGATCGTTCACCGTTTGATCAGAACCTATTTGATTGAAGGGAAACTCGATCAGGCAACCCGTGAAAAATGGGGTGCGCAAATGGGCCACATCGCTGAACACACATCAAGCCGCGAACGCCGTGCAGTGGACGCTGAGCGTGAGACCGATGAGCTGAAGAAAGCAGAGTATATGGAAGACAAAGTGGGAGAAGAGTACGACGGCATCATCAGCTCCGTTACGAATTTCGGACTGTTTGTCGAACTGCCTAATACCATTGAAGGTCTTGTTCACGTGAGTTACATGACGGATGATTACTACCGGTTTGACGAGCGTCATCTTGCCATGATCGGTGAAAGGACCGCTAACGTATTCCGGATCGGTGACGAAATCACCGTGCGTGTCGTGAGCGTCAATAAAGATGAGCGTGCCATCGATTTTGAAATTGTCGGGATGAAGGGGAGTCGCAAGGAACGCGAAGGCCGTACCCGCACATTCTCGTCGGATAAAGGGAAATCGAACCGTGAGAAATCGGATCGTTCTTCATCCCGTAAAAAGGACGGGGAATGGTCAACGAGACCTCCTAAAAATAATAAAAAGAAAAAGACGAATAAGAAACACTTTGAAAATGCACCTCGAAGCAAACGTAAAAAGAAGAAATAAAGGTTCAGGAGCAATGGGATATCCTTTGCTCCTTTATTTTCTACGTGTCATCATACAATTTTCAGCCGAAATATGAGATAATAATGAGTAACTCGAGAAAGAAAAAGAGGGGATTCAAATGCCAAAGGGAGAAGGCAAGCTTATTGCCCAAAATAAAAAAGCGAGGCATGACTATGCCGTTGAAGAAACATATGAAGCGGGTCTTGTGCTGCAAGGGACAGAAATCAAAGCCATCCGTGGCGGCCGCGTGAACTTGAAGGATTCCTTTGCACGTGTTCAAAACGGTGAGATTTTTGTACACAATATGCACATCAGCCCGTATGAACAGGGAAATCGATTCAATCACGAACCGCTCAGAACACGTAAACTGCTTCTTCATAAAAAGCAAATCAATAAACTCATCGGTGATTCCAAAGAAGCAGGCTACTCAATCGTTCCTTTAAAGCTGTACATCAAAAACGGTGTGGCGAAGCTTCTGATCGGGCTGGCACGTGGTAAGAAGAAATATGATAAACGTGAAGACTTGAAGCGTAAAGAAGCGAACCGTTCCATCCAAAGAGAACTTGCTCAGCGCCAAAAAGGGATGTAATACTACAGATTTCCGGAATCTGGCATTTGCAATTATCTCAGGATTTGTTATACTAGTATATGTCGCGAGGTAATCAAGCGGCTGTAAGAACAATTGAATAAGTGACTTACACGCTGAACTTATTCTTTCCCGTTCTTCCCTTTCTATCATGGGGACGTTACGGATTCGACAGGGATAGTTCGAGCTTAGGTCGCGAGCCGTAGGGGTCGTCTACGTTAAAACGCCAAAGCCAATAATAACTGGCAAAACTAACAATAACCTAGCTTTAGCTGCGTAATAGCACTTTAGCTGTTCCTCCCTCCATCGCCTATGTGGTAGGGTAAGGGACTCACTCTTAGTAGGCTACGCCGGAGTCCACCGTCTGAGGACAAAGGAAGAGACTAATCAGACTAGCTGCACGGACGCCCGTCGATAGGCAGAAGCTGCAGCGAACTTGCGAATATATCGACTACGCTCGTAGACGCTTAAGTGGCGATGTTTCTGGACGTGGGTTCGATTAGTTCATAGTCGCCTTATGTGGTAACACATAAGTGAAAATTTGGCTTTATCGGTGAAACCTAAGTCACACACAGTGTGATAGGGCAATGCCGAGCGGTATGTGGAGCAATCCAACAGCCGTGTATCGACTTATAGGCTGCCGAACTTCGGTAGTACTAGGATGCGGAATCCTATCTGATAGCAGATAAATTCATATTTCGCATAATACGCCAAAGGACCTGATACTACAAGGTTCAAGATATAGTCAGTGCCATGTCGAAAGCATGGAAGTGCACGTCCCACCGTCTCCACCAAATACATATTTGGTGGTTTTTTATTTCGGTTTTATTGATGTTCCTTTCCAATACTTTTATCAAGTTTGCCATGTTCCTATATTAAAGGGAATATGGCTTTTTGTTGTTTCAGATTGGTTTTATATATAAAAATATCCTAATTCCGTTTAAACATATTCTAACAGGATATAGTAAATGTGTATTCAATAACCAAATTGATTAGGAGGAATGTAAAATGTCACACGAAAAATATCAGTCAGCCATCAAAGCACTACACGATTGTATGGAAGCCTGTAACCACTGTTTCGATTCCTGCTTAAAAGAAGAAGATATTAACATGATGAAAGGGTGCATCCGGTTAGATCGAGAATGTGCGGATATGTGTGCATACTTAGAACAATCCTTAGTGAGAGGGACTCCATTTGCGTCTGAGCTGGCTCAGGTGTGTGCGAAGATTTGTGAAGCATGCGGGGAAGAATGTAAGAAACACGATCATGATCATTGTCAAAAATGTGCGGATGCCTGCTTTAATTGTGCAGAAGAGTGTAAAAAGATCGCCTAACCAAACTGGGTCAAGAAGAGCGTGTATCCCCAGTTGAATAAAGCCTATTGAGATGATCCTTCTTCTTGGGATCATCTCTTTTTTTGATCAACGTTGGCAGGGAAAAAGTTTATATCATACCGCCAGTGGTACAGAATAAAAAACACAGCCCAACTTTTAAAAAAGGCAAATCAATCTGTTGACTAAAATCGATTACAGTTGTAAACTATAAATAGAAATCGATTACAGTTGTAAACAAAAAAGGGGGGATCATCTTGCCCAAGGAAGAAAATCCGGAAATCACGGATTCTGAGTGGGAAGTGATGAGAGTCGTCTGGACGCTTAAGGAAGTGACCAGTAAGGAAATAAGCGCTGTCCTGCAGGAAAAGAAAGAGTGGAAGCCGGCAACGACGAAAACCTTTATTGGGCGTCTGGTCAAAAAAGGAATGCTGACAACCGAGAAAATCGGCAACCGGTTCATATACAGGGCTGGAGTCAGTGAGGAAGAAAGCCTTAAGACACTGAAGTCGGGATTATTCACACATATATGCAGCCGGGCGGTAGGGAAGACGATTGCCGACCTGATTGATGAAGCAACGCTAAGCTATGATGATGTCGCCCTTCTTGAAAAAGTTTTACAAACGAAGAAAAAAGATGCTGTTGATGAGATCGCATGTAATTGCGTACCAGGACAGTGTACGTGCAAAAAAGATCACGGCATGAACTGTCATCATTAAAAAATTAAAGGAGTGTTTTATTCAATGGAAAAAACATTATTAAACGTAGCTGGAATGACATGTGGGAACTGTGTAAAAAAAGTAGAGACGGTTCTGAATGAACTGGACGGTGTGGAAAAAGCCAAGGTTGATCTTGAAAATGGAGCAGCAAAAGTGAAGTATGATGAATCAAAGCAATCGCCAGACAGTCTAAGTAAAGCAGTCTCTGAAGCGGGATACCAAACAGAACCAATGAAATAATAAAGGTGGTCGGCACAATGACTGACAAAACATTAAACATCGAAGGGATGACATGTGCCTCTTGCTCACAGGCTGTTGAGAAAGCAACGAAGAAACTGGCTGGTGTTCAACAAGCAAACGTAAATCTCGCAACGGAGAAATTGAATATAACATATGATGAACAAGAGCTCTCACTTGAAGAAATCAAGAAAGCGGTGGAGGATGCAGGTTACAAAGCTATCACTGAAATGGAGAAGAAGACGTTCAGTGTGACGGGCATGACCTGTGCATCCTGTGTGCAATCGGTGGAAAAGGCGACCAGGAAGCTTGATGGTGTCAAGGAATCAATTGTCAACATGGCAACTGAGAAAATGGTCATTGAGTACGATCCTGTAGTCGTGTCCGTCTCTGATATCAAAAGGGCTGTTTCGGATGCCGGTTATGAAGCACATGAAGATACAGACTCAGAAGATTCAGTGGACGAAGACAGAGACAAGAAAGAGCAACATATCAAAACAATGTGGAAACGCTTCTGGGTTTCAGCCTTATTCACGGTGCCCTTACTTCTGGTTTCCATGGGACATATGTTCGGGATGCCGCTGCCTGAAGCCATCGATCCAATGATGAACCCGTCCGGATTTGCATTGATACAACTCGTTCTTACGATTCCTGTCATGGCGATGGGTAAACCATTTTTCACCACAGGGTTTAAGACGCTTTCCAAGCTCCACCCTAATATGGATTCACTGGTGGCATTGGGGACGGGCGCTGCTTTCTTCTACAGCTTGTTTGCAACCATCATGATTATCACAGGCAGTGAAAGTTATGCACAGAATCTCTATTATGAATCGGCAGCTGTCATCCTGACGCTCATTACATTAGGGAAGTATTTTGAGGCACTATCGAAAGGGAAAACGTCTGAAGCGATCAAGAAGCTGATGGGACTTGCGCCTAAAACAGCCATAGTCGTAAGAGATGGTAAAGAAGCCGAGATCTCAGTCGAAGAAGTGGAAGTCGGAGACATCATCATCGTGAAACCTGGTGAGAAAATCCCGGTGGATGGAGTCGTAACCGAAGGGAAAACATCCGTCGATGAAGCGATGCTGACGGGGGAAAGTATCCCTGTTGAAAAAACGCCGGGATCGAACATCATCGGAGCGAGCATCAATAAAAACGGTACTATCCGATACGAAGCCACGAAAGTCGGGAAGGATACGGCATTATCGCAAATCATCAAGCTCGTCGAAGATGCTCAAGGCTCAAAGGCACCGATTGCTAAAATGGCAGATATCATTTCAGGGTATTTTGTTCCCATTGTTATCGTTCTTGCCATCCTCTCCGGTCTTGCCTGGTATGTATCAGGGGAGTCAGGCCTCTTCGCCTTTACGATTGCCATTTCCATTCTTGTCATTGCGTGCCCTTGTGCCTTGGGACTCGCGACACCTACAGCGATCATGGTCGGCACAGGGAAAGGGGCTGAAAACGGCGTCCTGATTAAAAGCGGGGGCGCCCTTGAAACGACCCATAAAATAGACACCATCGTGTTTGATAAAACCGGCACCATCACAGAAGGAAAGCCTGTAGTGACGGATATCGTGACGTCTGAAGGCATGTCGGAAGAAGAACTCCTGACCCTTGCCGCTTCCGCTGAAAAGGGCTCTGAGCATCCCCTGGGCGAGGCGATTGTCAGGGAAGCGGAAGGGAGAGGACTCACCCTCCGCAAGATCGACTTCTTTGATGCTATCACGGGACAGGGAATTGAAGTGACGGTCGAAGGAGACGATCTTCTGCTCGGAAACCGAAAGTTGATGGATGTAAACGACGTTGAAGTCGGCGAACTGGCGGAAGTGTCCGACCGCTTGGCAGCCGAGGGGAAAACGCCGATGTTCATCGCGGTTGAAGAAGAAATCGCCGGGATCATCGCCGTCGCCGATACGGTGAAAGAAACAAGTTTCAAAGCCATTGAAAAGCTTCACAAAATGGGGCTCCAAGTGGCCATGATCACCGGAGACAATAAGCGGACAGCGGAAGCAATCGCAAGAGAAGTAGGGATCGACCGCGTACTGAGTGAAGTACTGCCTGAAGACAAAGCAAATGAAGTCAAGAAGCTTCAGGAAGAAGGCAGGAAAGTGGCGATGGTCGGAGACGGAATCAATGATGCACCCGCCCTCGCGCAAGCGGATATCGGGATTGCCATCGGCTCCGGTACAGATGTTGCCATGGAGTCTGCAGACATCGTCCTGATGAGAAGTGACCTCATGGACGTACCGACAGCCGTCGAACTGAGTAAAGCGACCATAAGGAACATCAAGCAGAACCTTTTCTGGGCATTTGGCTATAACATCCTCGGCATACCAATTGCCATGGGAATCCTGTATCTGTTCGGCGGACCGTTACTAAATCCAATGATCGCAGGTGCAGCCATGAGTTTCAGCTCCGTATCTGTGTTGCTGAACGCCCTCCGCCTGAAAGGCTTTAAACCATCAGGAATGTAGTTCTTTATGGAAGGAGACGATGATACGATGAATAAGAACCTTACTTTAGAGCTTTATACCCGTCCGACCTGCTCAGATTGTCAAGCTGCGAAAGAGTACCTGAATGAACAGAACATCGAGTATGTTGATAAGAATGCAGGGGAAGGCGCAGACGTTGAAAAAGAGCTCATAGAGGTGACGGGCTCCAGGATCGTCCCTTCCTTTGTCTTTTATAGGAAAGGCCTGTTCGGGAAGAAAAAGATAAAGAATTTGATTGGTTTTGAGAACAATAAAGAGGAAATCAAACAATTACTGGAATTAAAATGACTACGATATTTAGACTGTAATGTTTTCTTGCCATAGTTCCATATCGGGAAACACTTATTGAAATCCGTTCACAAATTATGAATGATAGGCAAAAATTTTCCGAATTATCAACCTATAAACCGCTCTCAACGTTATTCTCAGATAACTATGAGAGTTATTTTTTTGTCTTCTGAGCAATTCTTTCCAACATTGTTACCGTTCTGTGAATAAAATGCGTCGAAATTTCGAAAATCTGTTTAAAAATGCAGTTATTAAGGGTACCTGTTTAGAGAATTTGGTAGTATAGGTCTACGAGAGTAAATTCTACATAAAGGAAGGTGATTTCTTTTGTTTAATAAATTTAAACCGTATTTAATTGTCTTAATAAGTCTCATTTCGTTATTTTTCATCATTATATTCAGTACGGATAGCGAATTAATCATTCTGGATCCCAAAGGACCGGTTGGAGCCGTCCAAAAAGATCTGATCATGCTATCGATCTACTATATGCTTGCCATTATGCTTGTCGTACTTGGATTCTTCACGGTCATCCTATTCAAGTATCGAAGCAGTAAAAAGAATAGCGACTACAAACCGGATATGCACGGAAGTACATTCCTTGAGGTCATTTGGACATTGATTCCTGTCCTGATCGTCATCGCATTATCCATCCCGAATACAAAGGCCCTTTATCAATTAAGGGATGCACCTGAAGCGACGGCGCACAAGGATCCAATCGTGATCCATGCGACGGCGGTCGATTGGAAATGGATTTTCAGCTACCCTGAAGAAGGAATCGAAACGGTCAACTATGTGAATGTTCCTGAAGATCACCCGATTCTATTCAAAGTAACAGCGGCGGATTCCATGGCTTCCTTCTGGGTACCGCAAATCGGCGGTCAGATCTATGGAATGCCTGGAATGGTCAATGATTTATATCTACAGGCGGATGAGCCTGGAACGTATGATGGAAGAAACTCAAACTTCACTGGTGAAGGAATGACACATCAAACGTTTGATTTTGTTGCGATGAAACAAGATAAATATGAAGATTGGGTAGAAGATGCTCAATCCAACGAACCGAAATTGACGGAAGATACGTATGAAAAGTTGATGCTTCCTGAAACGGTTGATAAGATGACTTTTTCATCTACTCACTTAGCATTTGTCGATCATGCCAAGAACTCTGAATATGCCATGGCAATCCGTCAGAAATATGGCCTTGATACCACGGTGGGTGGCGCAGATAAAGATGCAGAATCCGTTCATGGCAATATGGATATGGAAGGTCATGAAGGCATGGACCATGACGACATGAAGAAGAAAGAAGATCATGAAGACAATGGTAGTCATGAGCACTAAGAAAGGAGGACTTTAAATGTTTGAATTCATAAAGGATAATCTTATCCTCAACGATCCGTTGATTCTGGGAGCCAACATTTCGATCGTTTTCACCGTAATCGGAATCGTTGCAGTCCTCACTTACTTCAAAAAGTGGAAATGGCTGTGGAACGACTGGATCACAAGCGTTGATCATAAAAAAATCGGGATTATGTATATCCTGGCTGCACTTGTCATGCTCTTCCGCGGAGGAGTCGACGCGCTCTTGATGAGGGCACAATTGACGGTGCCGAATAATTCATTTTTAACATCCGAGCACTACAATGAAATCTTTACGACTCACGGTACCATCATGATTCTGTTCATGGCGATGCCGTTCTTACTTGGATTGATGAACGTGGTCGTTCCTTTGCAGATCGGTGCAAGGGACGTTGCATTCCCTTACCTGAATAACCTGAGTTTCTGGTCATTCATGTTCGGTGCGATCCTTTTCAATATTTCATTCGTATTCGGTGGTTCACCGAATGCAGGTTGGACCAACTACGCACCGCTTGCGATTGAAGGAAGTCCTGGACCGGGTATCAACTATTACCTCCTGGGGTTACAGATATCGGGTATCGGTACGTTACTCACAGGGATCAACTTTGTTGTCACCATCATTAAGATGCGTGCACCGGGCATGACGCTTCTTCGCATGCCGATGTTCACATGGACAACGTTGATCACGGCTTTCATCATCGTGTTTGCATTCCCGATTTTGACTGTCACATTAGCATTGATGACATTTGACCGTTTATTCGGTTCCCACTTCTTCACACTTACGGATGGTGGTAACCCGATGCTCTGGTCAAACCTATTCTGGCTGTGGGGACATCCGGAAGTATATATCGTTATATTACCGGCCTTCGGTATTTTCTCAGAAATCATTGCTACATTTGCCAGAAAAACACTATTTGGCTATAAATCTATGATTATCTCACTTGTTGCGATTTCTGGACTAAGTTTCGTAGTATGGGTCCATCACTTCTTTACAATGGGTGGAAGCGCAGCAGTGAACAGTGTATTCTCGATTTCAACGATGGCGATTGCCATACCGACGGGAATAAAGATATTCAACTGGTTAGGTACATTATTTAAAGGTAAGATCGAATTTACCGTTCCGATGTTATGGTCTGTTGCGTTCATTCCCACATTCCTGATCGGTGGGGTGACAGGAGTTATGCTTGGAATGGCTGCGGCCGACTTCCAATATCACAATAACTACTTCCTGGTTGCTCACTTCCACTACACATTGATCGCCGGTGTTGTATTTGCCTGCTTCGCAGGACTTGCTTACTGGTATCCGAAGATGTTTGGTCATAAGATGAATGAGCGTATCGGACGATGGGCATTCTGGTTCTTCTCCATCGGATTCAATCTTTGCTTCCTGCCGCAGTTCGTATTAGGATTTGCGGGTATGCCAAGACGTGTGTACACGTATGGACCTGAAGACGGCTGGACGTCACTGAACGTGATTTCCTCTGTCGGAGCTTTCGGAATGGGTGTCGGATTCCTGGTACTCGTTTACGGTATTTATTACAGCTACCGTTTTGCCGAAAGAGAAACAACAGGAGACGCCTGGGATGGACGTACCCTTGAATGGGCGACAAGTTCAGCCATCCCGCCTCATTACAACTTTGCACATGTTCCTGAAGTAAAGAGTCATGATGCATTTTATGATATGAAGCAAGAAGGAAGAAAGATGGTTCCTGACAACTTCGAATACCAACCGATTCACATGCCAAGTAATGCAGGGACACCGTTTATCATGTCCGCACTGTTCTTCGTTGCAGGATTCGGTTTAGTATTTGAACTGTTCTGGATGGCCATTGCCGCACTTGTAGGGATCTTCGGATGCATGGCATTCCGTTCTATGATGTCCCACAAACAGGATGAAGGTTATTATGTAAGTGTGGAAGAAATCGAAAAGACTGAAAATCCGTATAAGAGGGAGGCGTGAGCATGGCACATAGTACGAATATAGATCCAAACACGCCACTTGAATATCAATCCGATATCGGTAAACTGAACATCTTCGGATTCTGGGTTTTCCTTGGTGCGGAAATCGCCTTATTTGCCACTATTTTCGCAACGTTCTTCGCTCTGAAGGCAGGCACCATGGGTGGCCCGCTTCCAAGTGAAGTGTTTGATATGAAGAATACGATCATCATGACGCTTCTGCTGTTAATCAGTAGTTTCACGTCTGGTTTATCAATAAATGAATTAAGAAAACGAAACGTCAAATCCATGATGGTTTGGCTGGTCATCACATTATTATTTGGACTCGGATTCCTCTACATGGAAATCACGGAATTCATCCACTTGGTCCATGAAGGGGCGGCCATGGGTACGAACGCATTCTGGTCATCCTTCTATTTACTGACCGGGACTCATGGTCTCCACGTGTCCGTCGGGATCCTATGGATTCTTCTCGTCATGTTCCAAGTGAAGCAACGCGGATTGAATCCTGATACCGCTAAAAAACTATTTGTATCAAGCTTGTACTGGCACTTCCTGGACTTTGTCTGGATCTTCGTGTTCACAAGCGTGTACTTATTAGGGATGGTGGGATAATGTCACATAATACGAATCATAGTGGATTGCCTTGGACTCAGATCATTGGTTTTATCCTATCGATTGCATTAACGTTCCTAGCCGTATGGTTTGGACTTTATACGAATCTGGCATATGAACTGATCGTAGCGATCGTATTCGTTCTGGCTTTCATCCAGGCCGCTATCCAGCTCTTCATGTTCATGCACGTAAACGAAGGTGAAGGCAGATGGCAGGTAGGGAAGATGATGTCAGCCGCATTCATTGCGATTGTCATCGTGGCCGGATCTGTCTGGGTATTGAGCAGTATGCATTAATAGAGAAAAGAAGCTGATGGAAGTTCCATCAGCTTCTTTTTTAGTTTTGCCATATTCACTATTTTTTGATCCGTTATGCTTCATCACTTTCATAATTAAATTGCCATTGAATGCCGAATTTATCGGTGACTTGTCCATAGAGTTTACTCCAGAACGTTTCCTGAAGCTCCATATCTACTTTTCCGCCTTCTTTTAACTTATGGAAGCGGGAGGACAGCTTTTCTGTATCCTTGCTGACAAGGGCAAGCGTGATATTGTTTCCTTCAACAAAAGGCATATTCGGGAACACGTCGGAAAACATGACATTGCTTCCATCGATTGTAAGTCTTGTATGTAGGACCAGGTTTTTTGCTTCTTCAGGGAGAGGATAGTCAGGATGGGGAGGTGCCTCAGCGAACGTCATGATCTGCGGTGGCTCCGTTTCGAATACTTCTGCATAATACTCTGCCGCTTCCCGGCAATTGCCATTGAAATTCAGATAAACATTGACCGACATGTACATCACTCCTAATGTTTGAGATGGGGATTCATTTGTATTGTATCATTTTTTGTGAATGAAAATCAGAAAAATCAAAAAAATGCCGCGAAAAACCCCCATCCTGCCAAAACGGCGAAATGGGGGTTTCTTTCATACCAATTATTCTGCTTTTAACTCCTTCAAGATGTTGACACCAAACAAGAGGATACCGATTGTGGTCAAGAAACCGCCAGTGGCAATGACCGGGATGACGGCTTCATTGCCAAGCACCAGCAGAAATAATCCGACCATCATGAGTGGCAGTCCGATATTATGGAGCCAGAAATGAGCTTTTGCCAGTTTAGTGGAAGATACAGCCGGGAATAAGTGATAAATGAGACCTGCAAGCGTCAGTGCCGTCCAGCCTAATAAGTTGATATGAACATGGACAGGGGTCAGACTGTAGTCATGGACCATGGACATATACAACCCGATACATACACCGATCATAAAGTAGACCACCGAAATTTTAATCAATTTGATACCCATATGATCTCTCCTTTCTTCTGGTAATATATGAGAGTTTAGTCCTGTATAGAACGTAGCATTCTGCAGTCATACAGATAAATATTCGGGAAAAAGACCCATTCCGCTTTATGGGTGTTATACTGAAAGAAAACGATTGCAGCTGTTGAAGAAGGTTGTTTGAATAAATCTTTGATTCATAGGTTAACTAAGGAGTGATGAAATGAATACGAAAACCTCATTAACCGGGACGATTTTTTTAAGTAAACTGATCACTCAATATGCCCATATCCATCAGAAAACGGTAGGGAAGACTGCAGATGAGTACGTACGTCAAATCGGTCTCAGGACAGGGGAATGGATTGAAGGTTTGTATGGGGACAAGGATGAAGAATGGACGGTTGATCGCTATGCCGAAGTCATTGTCGACCTGAAGAATTCCATTGGCGGTCACTTCTATCTATCCGAAGTCCATCCTGATCATGTGGTGGTGAAGGCTACTGGTTGTCCCTTTGGTGAAGCCGTTAAAGACGCTCCCCATCTATGCAATATGACTTCAAGTGTGTTCGGGGGGATCGCCTCGCGTAAATTCGGTTACTCGAAAGTGATTTTGCGTAAGCGGATCGCAGTGGGGGATTCGGGCTGTGAGGTAGCTGTCTATTTCCGTGAAACGGAGTCAGAAGCCGGTGATGTGTATCAAGATCTGAACTATACCCCGGAACTCGGGAACCCATTCCAATGGGAAGAAGAAACGATCCTTTTACTGAATGAGCAGCTGAGACAGAGTGATGAGCTGGTCATGAAACTGGTAGGCGAGCTGGAAGAGTTAAGGGAGCAGGTAAAGCAGAAATCATAGATTGATGGGTAAAGGGGATAAAATGAATGTAAGCGCCTGGAGAAATTCCATGAGGCGTTTTTTTGTCTGTATTTTAACAGGTATCCGGATGGTTGGCTTAAACGTAATGAAGGGTAAAAAAGAAACTTCCGACAGGTCCCCCCCTTTATGTCATGAATATGAAAGGATATATATGGGTATGTAGGAATATTTTTATTTTACACCCTTAAATAGACCCCTGTCGTTCGAACGATATAGAGCTGGTTATTTATCATTAGGACATTGGGGGATGTAAGAATTGACTACGATTTCAACAAAGAGAAAGCAAAGAATTGCTGAAGCACGAAAGAAAAAGGTAAAAGCAAGAAATAAAAGAATCGCTGCTGCTACGGCTGCCGGGACGATAACGGCCCTTCTGCTGGCCGGTGGTAAGGCAGGCGCATGCAGCACAGAGTATACAGTGACGAAGAATGATACTTTATACAGCCTGGCTAAAAAATATGACGTGACAGTGGAACAGCTAATGGAAGCGAATGTTTTATCATCAGATGAAATTCACATTGGCCAGACACTGCTTGTACCTGATAGAAAACTACATAAAGAAATGAACCACTATACGATCCAGAAGGGAGATACACTGTACTCCCTTGCTAAGAAATATGAAACAACCGTTGGAGAAATCATGGATGCCAATGATATGACTTCATATGAGATCAAAACGGGTGAATCTCTCGCTATGCCGGCAAAATCAGCTTCAAACCAAATAGGTGAGTTTTATACCGTGGTTCCTGGAGATACTCTTTGGGGGATTGCTCATCGCTATGGTGTGGAGGCTGAAGAATTATCCAGGGAAAACGGGCTCAAGATGGACATGGTTCTGATAGGGCAGAATCTCTTTATTCCTGGGAAGGCCGAGGTTACAGAAGCAGAGATCATAGGTGCTGCCGACAGCTTTTCTGTAGAATTCAAAGATCGTGATGGAGAATTTGTCTTAAAAGTACCCTATGGCACGTCTGGGGATTATCAAAATAGATCCGGACAATCGGTCACGCTCATCTATAAAAATGGAGCGGTTATATCCACATACTGACATAAAAACACAGAGCGCTTTCCATTATTTGAAAGCGCTCTTTTCATCATGTTTGAAATTAATGGTTTTGTCCCTAAAACGTTGCCTACTCTCTCACTAATTGATAGAATCATCAATTAGAGAGAGCCAATCCAAACATGGGGAGTAGAAAAATGATAAACGTCACTAATGGATTTAGAATAGAAAAAGATTTTCTCGGGGAAAAAGAAGTACCCGAAAATGTATACTACGGAATCCAAACCTTAAGGGCAGTGGAAAACTTTCCGATTACTGGATATAAAATTCATAAAGAGATGATCGATGCCCTGGCAGTCGTAAAAAAAGCGGCAGCGCTTGCGAACATGGAAACGACACGCCTTTATGACGGAATCGGTCAAGCCATCGTTCAGGCTGCCGATGAAATCCTGGAAGGGAAATTTCATGAATTCTTCATCGTAGACCCTATTCAGGGAGGGGCAGGAACTTCTATCAATATGAATGCCAATGAAGTCATTGCCAACCGGGCTTTGGAACTCATGTCCCATCGTAAAGGGGAATATGGGAAGGTGAGCCCGAACAGTCATGTGAATATGTCACAGTCAACAAATGACGTATTCCCGACGGTCATCCATATTTCCACCCTGAAATTATTGGAAAAGCTTCTGGACACAATGGAACATATGCTGAATGCCTTTAAACAAAAAGCCCAGGAGTTCGATCACGTTATTAAAATGGGGCGTACCCATCTCCAGGATGCGGTTCCGATTCGTCTTGGACAAGAGTTTGAAGCATATAGCAGAGTAGTGGAGCGTGATATCAAACGTATCGGACGCACCCGGGATCATCTCTATGAAGTGAATATGGGTGCTACCGCAGTAGGCACCGGATTAAACGCTGATCCTGTTTATATCAAAAGTGTTGTCAAGCACCTGGCTGAAATCAGCGGGTTGCCTTTGACCGGGGCTGAACATCTGGTAGATGCTACACAAAATACCGACGCCTACACAGAAGTTTCAGCTGCATTGAAAGTTTGTATGACGAACATGTCCAAAATCGCCAACGATCTGCGTTTGATGGCTTCCGGTCCCCGCGCCGGGCTGGGTGAAATTTCACTGCCATCGAGACAGCCGGGTTCTTCCATCATGCCGGGTAAAGTGAATCCGGTCATGCCGGAACTGATCAACCAGGTAGCCTTCCAGGTCATGGGGAACGATCAGACCATCTCATTGGCATCGGAAGCCGGCCAGCTTGAATTGAACGTGATGGAGCCGGTACTCGTATTCAACCTCCTTCAATCCATCAGTATCATGAACAATGCGTTCAGAAGCTTTACGGACAACTGTCTTGTGGGTATAGAAGCGAATGAGACACGTATGAAGGAATATGTGGAAAACAGCGTTGGTATCATTACCGCGGTCAATCCGCACCTGGGATATGAAGTCGTATCCCGCATCGCAAGGGAAGCCATTTTAAAAGGGAAATCGGTAAGGGAGCTCTGCCTTGAATATGATGTGCTGACCGAGGAAGAGCTTGATTTAATCCTGAACCCTTATGAAATGACGAATCCAGGAATTGCAGGCCGGGTGCTTTTTGACCGGGAATAGGGATCAGAAAACGTTCCGTGAATGATAGCGGAACGTTTTTTTTCGTTGAAATGTCAGCCTGTCGATCAATTGGGATAATTAAATAGGTTGAAAGAACCGGGTATTTACTCATATTTTTTCGATCTATTTAAATGCTTGCGTTAGAAAAGGCTGTATGGAGACCCTTTCTCTATCAAAGGGAAAAAAGATGGAAAGGGATTAGGTATAAAGGTTCATATTTCAAGTATCTTCTACCGATGGAAAACCCCCATTTCACCCTGATTATTTCTTAGTATAATGGAAGTAGAATCGCTATAAAGAAAGATAAGGCGTTAGGACTGGAAGAGACTTTCTACTAAGGCATCCTGGAGGTTGAATAATGAATAATGGGGAATTGATTAAATACTATCGGATCTTTAAGGGAATGACCCAGAAACAAGTGGGGGATGGCATTTGTACCCCGGGACATATTAGTAAAATTGAAAGCGGTCACTTACCTGTGACGAAAGATAAGCTGGACCTTTTTAATCGGAGACTGGGGATCGATATTGAGCATGAAGGGAAAGCGTATCATAAGTTACAAACCGAATTGGATATGTGGCACGATGTAATGATTAAGCAGATCAATGGGAAAGTGGAATTGTTGAAGGAAACGATTGAACAGAATCCCCTTGTGAAGATTGAAACGTTGAATGGGACGTATAAGCTTCTCAAAGCTCGATATCTAATAGGGAAGGGTGACATCCAAGGGCCTGAGTTTCTTTTGAACCAGTTTTCAAGTAAACGGTTGTCCTTTTATATGAGAGAGTATGACAATCATTTATATTATCACGTCAAAGGAATGTTTGAGCTATTAAAGGGTCATGCGAAAAACGCCATCGCATTTTTACAAAGAATTGACGGGGAGATCTACACGAATTTCGAATATTACTATCATCTGGCTCTTGCCTATCAACAATTGGACCAACATGATCAAGCTTCTCATCATAGTGAGATTTCACTCCATCACTTTAAAGAAACGTATAATTTCACCAGATGCATCGATGCCGCTACGGTCCAACTGGTCTCGGCAGGGAAGAATGGGAAGAAGGACCTTGAAGAGTTGGAAGTCGAATACGAAGAATTGATCCAGCACTGTGATAACCTACATGATCATCGAAGAAAAGCAATCCTTTATATGAATCTGGGGAATGTGTATCGTGACATGAGGAATGACAGGAGGGCAAGGGATGCCTTTCAAACAGCGTATGGATTACTGAAGCATGAGCCTCATACATGGGCTTATATCAACACCCTTTTTGGATATATTGACAGTTCCCTTTATGTGGACGCATCCATCCATAAAGAGAAATATGCCAGTTTGATAGATGAAGGGCTCCGGTATGCTAGAAACATGAAAGACCCCTTCAAAGAATCCCTCTTTACCATGCTTGAAACAAGGGTCCATGAGGGGGAGGAAGCGTATCACCACTACATAGAAAGTGTCATCATCCCTCTATTGAAGGAAGAAGGGCAGTTATCCCAGTGCCATCACTATATTCAAAAGCTCTGCCCCTATACTGAAAAGAATGGGATAGAGAATGGGAGAAAGGAATGTGTACTAAACTAGTAAATAACCCAGAAAAGGAGCGGTTTGATGGATAATCCGGATCGATTGATTTCAACCTTTGATGAGGTGACTTTAAGTGATTATAAAATGCCCATCATCTGTATCTATTTCAGTCCGAAAGACTATCAGGGTATGTTTGTCGCAAGGCTATTTAATGTGAATCAACCGACTCATTATATCTTGATGCGGCCTACATTAGAGGCGATCAGAAGCGAAATTCCCGGGCGTTTCTCGGTCATCCCGAGAGCCCAAGGGGAAGATTCCACTATCGTCGAAACATGGATATAACTTATGAAGGAAGCTTCACCCCAATAAAAGGTGAAGCTTTTTTACGTATTGTCATTGGCATTAGGATAAAACTTCTTTTCGATTTTCTTATACTCCTCCAGGTTTTTGGTGAGCCGTGCCAGCTTATGGACTTCCTGGAGGAGAAAAGTCTTGTCCAATTCATAGATGACTTCTGATTCAATGTGATCTATCGTATTACAGGCAAACTCCCAAATGTCCTGGTGCTTGGATGATTGAATGGATTCTGCAATAAGTGCCAGTGCCCTCACAATGTCTGTAATGATTAAATGATTGTCTTTTGCATAATGGCGGATATAGCCGAACCCGCGGTACAGGTAATAATCAAATGCTTCCGTTTGAAGGATGACCCGGATCCTGCCTTCCCCGTCGATCAGATAAGGGGTAAAGGATAAGTGATCCTCTACCGTCAGCATAAGGTCAGCCATTTGGTCGATCGTATTAGACGCCGTTTTGGGATCATCATTCCCGAGTGATTTGATCGCTACTTCTGCGAGCTTGTGAATCCCCATTTGCAGGTCTTGGATCTCGGTCTCTTTATGCCCCGTTTCAATGAAATCGAGATACAGATCAGTCGTAAGATCCCGGGTATCGGGTCCCCAGATGCTCAGAATTTCATTGCCGGCCAATATGTAATCCCCCACTTTGTAATGGATCTGGACGACGAGGTTCCGAGCTTTTGCCTGTTGAATCATTCCTTGAAAATCAATTAATTGAATATAGCCGGATTCCCTGGCACTCACGTGAATGATAGTATATTTAAACTCCTCCATCGTGTCGCCATGTTCTCTTGTCCGGTGCGTTTCCAAGTCCTGTTTAAGTGTCTGGTTGATCATGACTTCAGAAACCTGTTTCATATTGTAGGTGATATTATGAACCTGCATCCACGTCGACGCATGGTTGATGAAAAAAATGAAGGTGAGGGCTGAAAGAAACGCCAGTCCAATCGTCATGAGAGGTGCTGCGACAAATATCTCCTTCTTGGAATTTCCGATAAACAGGAAGAGGAGGAGAACGTAGACAAAGCTGCCATTGAAAATGCCAAGGGCGTGCTGCGTTTGTTTGTCCGAAATGAAGTCCAAAAGCATCCTTGGCGAAAACTGCCCACTGAACATTGTCAGCACGACGAGGAGGGAATTGAGTGTAAAGGCACTTAGTGTAAGGATGCCTCCTATCAGGGTGCTGACAAGCATCCGGGTGACCGGGGCATCCATACTTAACACATCAAACGTATACTTGGATATATCCAGGTAGAGATCTAAATAAAGGGTGACGGCTACCAGGAGCAGGGAAAGGCAAATGTATAAAAAGGGCATATACCAAATGGTCAGCCGGATTTCATGCATTCGCTGACGTTTTGACATGAGCATATATTTTCGGATCGACAGAGGGAGCATCTTTTTTAACATGATCGAAACGGTTCCTTTCTAGTAAATGGATATGAGTTAGTTTTCCCTTCCTATCAACGTTAAAACATCCTGCAAACCAAAAGATTGATAGAAAGAAGCGATTTCAGGGGAAATTTTAAAGTAAACCGATCGGAAATAACATGCCTGATAGGAGTAGAAAGAATTTTTAAAAAATAACAAAAACGGTATTGACGGAGGAATGAATCCCCTATATAATCCAATTCATACCCAAAAAGCATGTGAAAACAAAACGTTATATCTCTTATCAAGAGCGGCGGAGGGATAGGCCCGATGAAGCCCGGCAACCTGCAGGATCAGACTGTAAAGGTGCCAATTCCTACAGATTCCATATGGATCTGGAAGATAAGGGGAGGAGCATACATACTAAGCCCTCTTCTTACAGGAAGAGGGCTTTTCTTTATACCCTCTTTCTCCCACGCCCCGTGGATCTTCAGGCAGGAAGGAATCAATCGATGTAAATCCGATAAAAGGAGGCTGAATGATGTCAGCGATAAATGTGGCGCTTCTGGGCTTTGGAACAGTTGGTCAAGGGGTATATGAAGCAATCGATACTCATCAGGAGAGATTGAAGGAAGTACTCGGTAAAGAGGTGAAGATACGGGGCATCCTGATCAAGGATCCCACTAAACAGAGAAAGATCGATTCATCCATTAAGGTGACGACAGAATTTAAAGATATTCTCGACATCCCGGATCTCCATGTGATCCTTGAAGCGATTGTTGGGGAAGAGCCGAGTTATACGTATTTAACGGCAGCCGTTGAGAAGGGGATCCACATCGTCACGGCCAATAAAGCCATGTTCGCTAAATTCGGTCCCGACCTTTTGGAGAAGGCTTCAAATCATGGGGTATCCGTTGGTTTCGAAGCGACCACTGCCGGGGGGATCCCGGTCATCGGTGCCATCCGCCAACTTTTGAAGGTCAATGAGATCAGCTGCATTCAAGGCATTCTGAATGGGACTTCCAACTTCATTTTATCTCAAATGAGAAAACGGGGTCTTTCCTTTGACACAGCCCTGAAGCAGGCACAGGAGAAGGGGTATGCAGAAGCGGATCCGACGAGTGATGTCGAAGGATATGATGCCTTTTATAAGCTTCTGATCTTAAGCCAGACCGCCTTTGGCGGGCAGCCTGACTGGAAGGATATCACACGGGAAGGGATTACGCATTTGACAGCGGAATGGCTTCAGGCAGCCGAGTCCTTCCGGTTGAGGTTTAAACATGTAGGTGCTTTGGAACGGGACGGATTCAATCGCATCAAGGGGGTCGTTGAACCCATCCTCGTCCACGAAACCCATCCTTTTTACGGAGTGGAGGATGTGGAAAATGCAGTTTCACTGAAAGGGAGTCTGGTAGGGAGAGTCACACTGCTAGGACCCGGCGCGGGTAAATGTCCGACGGGAAGTGCCATGGTGGAGGATTTTCTTTCGCTGATGGAAGGGAAATACACCAATTACCCGAACACCACGGTGGAAAGTGGTGATGTTCAAGAAGGAAGCAGCCAACAATGGGTCTTAAGGTTCCGGGAAAAGGAAGAGTATCAAAGCTGGATTTCACGGTTCACGTTAAAGGACCGCATTCAGCTTGGTGGTTATCTTTACGTATTTATCGAGGGAAGAAAAGAGGACCTCCAATCCCTTCTTCACGCACATGAACAGATTCAGGCTGTGTCCATCTTAAACGAAATTCCTCTTGAAAACGAAGTCAAGGAAGGTGCTGTCGTTTCCTGACGGCTTTGATAACATAAGCAAACAGATCTGATAGAAAGTAGGGGATCACTTGAGTATCGTCGTACAGAAATTTGGTGGAACCTCTGTAGGTTCTACGGATCGAATGAAACGGGTGGCCGGTTATATCGTCAAGGAAAAAGAAAAGGGAAACGATGTGGTGGTCGTCGTATCGGCGATGGCCAAAACGACGGACACCCTTGTGAAACTGGCGGGAGAACTTTCCGACGGATCTTGTAAAAGGGAGATGGATATGCTCCTTTCGACGGGAGAGCAGGTCACGATTTCCCTTCTCACGATGGTCCTGCAGCATAGGGGAGTGGAAGCCGTTTCCCTGACAGGAAGGCAGGCGGGGATTCAAACCGATGATGTCTTCGGCAATGCCAAGATCACCTCCATCGATACAGGAAGGATTAAGTCGGAGTTATCAATGGGACGGATCGTGGTGGTAGCCGGTTTCCAGGGCGTCACAAAAGATGGTGAGCTCACGACATTGGGGAGGGGAGGCTCGGATACGACGGCAGCGGCACTCGCTTCAGCCCTGCATGCAGATCGATGCGATATTTATACGGATGTAGACGGGGTGTATACCTCAGATCCGAGAGTGGTATCACGGGCGGCCAAGATTGATGGATTATCTTATAATGACATGCTCCGGTTTGCCACGATGGGTGCCAATGTGCTGCATCCGAGGGCGATTAAGCACGCAAGGGAGCACCATGTACCTTTGATAGTCCGTTCTAGTCTGGAAGAGGGACGGGGAACCGTCATCAGTGGGAAAGTCCAAAGAAATGAAGCCATAGTAGGCGTAGCCCTCCAGGAAGAGGTTTCCGTCCTTACGATCCATGGCTGTGATGGTGGGGAATCCTTGATCCTCTATGATCTTGATTCTCATCATATCGAAACAGAAAGGATCAAGCATCGGCAGGACCTGGCCCTGATCATTAAAGATCAGGATGTGCAGGCGGTGAAGAAAATCGTCACACAGTACCATCAGGCATACACTCATTTTGACATCAGGGAGGATGTATCGAAGGTATGCGTGATTGGAAGCATCCACTCTTCAGGGGAAGTAAAAGAGAAGGTCTCCAATGTTTTTCATGATTATCATATTGGAAAGGTGTCGGTATGGGAATCGTCAGTGGGTCTGAGTGCCCTGGTCGATCGCTCGGATGTTGAAAAGGCCGCGAGAATCCTTCATATGCACTTTGGACTGGATTATGTAGAATCCAAACGAGCGGTTCTGTAGAAGAAAAGCGTATAGTCACTCTCTATACGCTTTTTTCATTTTATGGAGTGATTAAGACCGGCGTACCGATTGGAATGAGTTCCGAGAGCTCCTCTACATCTTTGTTATTCATTCGTATACACCCTCTGGATACGGCTTTTCCTATTGAACTCGGGTTATTGGTACCATGGATTCCGTAGCTTTCTTTTGACAGACTCATCCACATCGTTCCAAAAGGGCCCCCTGGATTCGGTGCTTTATTAATGATGATGAATTCCCCGATGGGGGTTTCAAAGAGAACCCTTCCCACTGCGATGGGGTATTGCTTTACTTGAACACCATCTTTGAATAATTGGAGTGTACGGTTGTTTACCGACACTTGAATTCTGTAGGGATTCCCGGTGGTATCGGGGATTCCGGGAATGGTAATTGTCTGTCCAGGGTATACTTGATCCGGATTGATACCAGGATTCGCATCCACGATGAGAGGCAGCGGCGTCCGGTAATCCCTTGATATCTGACCAAGAGTCTCTCCTGTCTTTACTGTATGAATCAATGAAACACACCTCCCACTATCACTTTCTTTCCATTCTATGTATGGGGGAGGAAGTGGTTCAATGGGCTCACAAATAAAAAAATGCCCGCATCAATGAAGGTGCAGGCACAGATAGCTATTATTGGGGAAGATTCTGCTGTGGAGCAGTTGTATAGCTTTGCAGCATAAGGTTCATATCCTGTTCATTCAGTTGAGGAACCTGATAGTAACCATGCTTATTTTGATAAAGGAATATTTCATAACTCATTTCGATGAAGTTCGGTACACTGTCTGCTACAACACGGCGCAATACGGGATTCGTCATCTCGAGAGCCGTCATGGCAAGAAGTGTAGACAGGGATTTGGTCTGTCCGAGCATATAAGCAGACAAGCCTTTATCTGAAAGCTCACTGACGGACTGATTCGGTTTTTTCGGTGCTCCCGGCTTGATTCCGTATGTGGTGGTATGGTTTTGGGTCATTTTATACTGCTGTGTCGGGACCTGTGGATCATGTCCGCTCGAAAAACTTCCCACAATTGAGTTGTACATAGTCGTCACAAAAGAAGTTTGCCGCTTTAGAATATCTTTTAACTCCGGATCCTGGATGTGCTGATCATACATTTGATATTGGTCCAGCATGCTGATGACACCTGCGATGACTTCGTGGGCATCGAACAGCTCATGACCTCCATGGTCCTTACTTTGAGTGTTCATCATATTCGGTGGCATTTGAGCCCCGGGTTGTGGCGCCATATTGGATTGGTTTTGATTTTGCATTCTCGTTCCTCCTCGGATGTAATGGTTTCGATGATTAGAATAACCGCAACAGATAAAATTATGTATGACTCCCGTATTGGTCTAATACTTCTTAGCCTGTCCGAATACAATAGAGAGAAGTCAATTTGAAGGTGGTCGGATATGAGTATATTTATAAGTTATATCGTTTTGGGTCTATCCCTCTCTGCACCCATGGGGCCGATCAATGCCGCTCAATTGGACAAGGGGATCCGCTTCGGTTTTTTCCATGCCTGGCTGATCGGACTTGGGGGGATGGTAGCGGATGGGGTCTTTATGCTCCTCATCTATTTTGGGGTAGCTCAATTTATCGATACACCGGTCATTAAATTATTTTTATGGATCTTTGGCTTTTTTGTGTTGACCTACACGGGAATTGAAAGCATCCAAAAGTCGGGATCTCTTGAAGCAACCTCCCAGCAAAGTCAAAGTGAAACGAAAGGAAAAGCGTTCCGCACCGGCTTCTTTATGGCCATTTCGAATCCATTGAGCATTTTATTTTGGCTTGGCATCTATGGTTCGATCCTTGCACAGACGTCAAGCTCTTATCAATCAGGACAGATTCTGTTGTACAGCTTGGGGATCTTCCTCGGGATCACGCTTTGGGATGTGACGATGGCGGGTGTCGCGACGGGTGCCAGGAAGCTCGTGAGTCCCGGGATCCTTCGAGTCATCTCCATTGTATCCGGTATCGTTCTGATGGGATTTGGCATTTATTTCGGCGTCCAGGCTTGCAGGTTAATATTTGGCTAGACAGACACCCACTTTGGTCCCTCCTAATAGGATAAATGAGTAATCTTAGGAGGGATCGCCTACATGCTATGCTCAAAAAGTTGGATCGATCAACACATGGAAGAACTCACCCCATGGCAGCAAGAAGCCTATGGCCACTTCTCGGCAATGATGTGCGATGAGGAACATCCATATCCATGCGTACCAGGCAAACAAGGCTTTCAAACGGATACATTGCGTTTCGGATTCGCAGAAGATCCCCGAAACGAAGGGGCATCAGAGAAGCTTGCGTCCCTATTGAAAGAATACGGTCAAATGTCAAGGAGCACGGGAAAATACGCATCTCTTGTTGTGTTTTTTCATTCGGGGGAGGCCGATTCAGAAAACCACTCCGTCGAATCGTATCAACAGATTTTCTGGAGTCTGTTGAATCGGGTGCATCAGTTGGATGAAAAAAAGTGGCCGGACCATATCTCCAAGGATCCCCACGATCATACATGGGAGTTTTGTTTTGACGGTGAGCCCTATTTCGCCTTCTGTGCGACACCTGCCCACATTGTCCGGAAAAGCCGCCACTTCCCTTATTTTCTGTTAGCCTTCCAGCCGCGCTGGGTGTTTGATGAAATCAATTCTTCTACGGCATTCGGTCAGAAACTGAAGAAAGTCATCCGCAAGCGGCTTGTCGAATATGACGAAGCCGAGCCTCATCCAAGCTTGAAATGGTACGGACAGGAAGATAACTATGAGTGGAAGCAATATTATCTCACCGATGATGATTCTTCCATGAGCAAATGCCCTTTTTCCCATATGCATAAGAAAATGAAGAGTTAAGGCTCATGCTTAACTCTTTTTTCTTTTATAAATGCAGCCAGTCCGATCAGCAGGATGAATCCGAGACTGACAAAGAAGCCAACCCGGCTCACTTGATCAAGAAGGGTACCGCTGATTGCGAACAGGATCAGGAGCAGGGCGATGATGGACCGGGTCAAATCCCAGGCTGTTTTGCTCATGAGCTTATGAAAGGAAGCCAGAATGAACACCCACGTATAAAGAAGCATCAGACCGGCAGCGGTCGTTACATATTCAAACAGTTTATCCGGAAGCAGCATGGCAACGACAATGGACAACGCAACGACCAATGTGGTCAGTCCAAAAGCCGGCAGCGGGACCTTCCATTTCCCCTTTTTGGCAAAGACAGCCGGAGCATCGCCTTCTTCCGCCAATGCAACAAGCATCGTCGTGACGGCATATAAGGAAGCGACCATGGTGGAAAACCCTGCAATGATCAAAATGGAATTAAAGACGTGCGGCACCCAGGGAATATTATACTGTTTAAGGGCAGTGAGAAACGGGCTCTCATTTGGATCGATCCTGCTTGCCGGCACAAGCTTCAAAACGAGATAAAAGGAAAGAAGATAAAGGGCCGTTAAGATCAGGAGCATGATATTCCCTGATTTCGGGGCATCCTTTGGATCTTTCAATTCCTGTGCCATCAATCCCATTACTTCAATGCCCCCGAATCCATAAAAGGCAAACAGCAGCGCGAGCCATAATCCTTTTCCTCCGTGTGGAAGGATTTCCTTAAAGGGGGAGTGAATTTCCCCGCCCGCAGCCCCGTCCCCAAGAAAACCGAACATAGCGAAACCTGCAATGATGATGAACATCACGATGGCGGCTGCTTTCATCACCCCGAACATATTCTCCATCTGCTCCACTTTCCGGACCCCCATCAGGATGATCATTAAACCGAGAATGGCAAATCCTGCGGTGAATATCCAAAGTGGGACTCCGGGGAACCAAAATTGAGCGAAAAGCGCGAGAGCCGTCAACTGGCTCCCCATGATCAACATCTCGGCAGACCAATACACCCATCCATTGCTGAACCCTGCCCAGGAACCGTAGGCCTGTTTTGCATATGTCCGGAATGAGCCTTTCTCCGGGTGCTCCGCCGTCAATTTGGCAAGGGCCTGGAACACCATCCATGTTCCGATACCGGCCACGAAATAGGCAATGAGAACCGAAGAACCGGCCCGCTGAATCGGGATCGCAGAACCAAGGAAGTATCCCGTTCCGATGATGCAGCCTACACCGATGAAAGAGAGCTGCCACCATGAAAGATTTGTTTGATTCGTACACTTACTCATATTTCTTCACCTGACCTTTATCCTTCATAGTGTGACGTAGGATCTCCTGAATTATGTGCAGAGTGTCGGGATGATTTCCATGAAAAAGGAGAAAGTAAGGAATACTGAAAACAAGGAGGTTGGCTGATGGAAAAGATTCATCCGAATTGCTGGAGTGAACATGGGGAATTGAAGACGGTCATGGTATGTTCACCTTCCTCACTCGATATACCCGATCAACGGACGGCGGATTATGTAGGGTGGGAAAAACCGGTGGACCAGGAAAAAGCGAAACAAAACCACGAAGAGATGATCCGGGCAATGGAAGACGAGGGTGTAAGGGTCATAGATTACTCCCGGTACCTTAAGGATGAAGCTGCCGGGCTGAATCCCATGCTCATTAACCGTGTTTTTGTAAGGGATCTGGCCTGTGTATACGGGAATACGGTGATCCCGGGTGATGCAGGCATTACAATGAGAGCCCCTGAATATGTCCACAGTCATGAATTGTTTCGAACCTGGTTTGATGAAAGTACGTTTTCCATTCAGGATAATAACCGATTGAAGGCACTGGAGAATGGGGATGTATTCGTATTGAACAAGGATGCTGTCTTCATCAATACCGGTTTGAGGTCCAGTATTGAAAGCGTCGAAGAAATGAAGGGGAAGATCTTTCAGGCGGGATTTTCAGAAATCGGCATCATCGATCTGCCCCGGACAGGGGAAACGATGCATCTCGATATGAATTGTAATGTAGCAGGTGCCGATCTCCTCATTGCCAAAAGTTATATGAGATTGTTCCCTGTACAAGTAATTTCAGAAAAGGGCGGCAGATACGTGATGATGGAAGACTTCATCCAGCGTCAGGGCTTCGACGTTCTATGGACGGATGACGTAAAGCATACGGTCGCGGATATCAATTTCCTGAACCTGAACCCGGAGACCCTGCTTGTGAGCACGAAAGCCAATAAGAAGATATTGAAGGATCATCCAGGGTTGAAAGGTATAAAACTGATTGAAGTGGATGTGAACGAGCTTGAAAAAGGCGGGGGCGGGATCCGGTGTATGACCCTTCCTTTTGAACGGCGCGAATAATCCCTCTCCATGATCTCCCTTACTATAGCAGCGAAGTGATCCAAATCGTATGCTCGGTCGTTAGCTAATGAAAGAGGAGTGTTGGAGATGAACAATAGAGTAGAGTGGTCCCTTCTCATTGGAAGGGTCATATTAGGAATGATCATGGTCGCACATGGATTGCAAAAAATAATGAATATGGAACAAACCATCAGGATGTTTGATCAAATCGGCTTACCGCCCATCATGGCCTATACTACAACCGTCATAGAAGCCGCAGGGGGGCTGATGTTGATCATCGGTTTCTATGTGATTCCATCAGCCGTGGCATTGGCGGTCACCATGTTGGGGGCGATCATACTGGTGAAATTTAAAATGGGCCTCATCGGCGGATATGAGTTTCCATTAGTGCTGTTGGCATTGTCTGTCATGCTTTCGATCACCGGAAGTGACAAGTGGTCCGTCATGAGTGTGCTTGATAAACAACGCCGGAAAGTCACCTCTGTATGATGATTACCGGCAGGGATAAAAGGAAAAGGAGAAGAGAGTCGACCCTCTTCTCCTTTTTCTTTTAAATATCAACACCATTTCCCGGGAAAGAAGTTGAAATTTGTCGTGATTGATCAGTGTATGACTTGACCTCCAAAAGATCATTAAACCGTCCTTTTTATTAATAATCTGAATCTCTCATAACAAGAAGCCGCCCCAAAAGGACGGCTTCTTGTCATATATCATGATCGAAATTAATACACTCCTACTGCATCCCATGCAGCTTTGACGGAATTGTAAGTAGAGCTTCCGCTTCCGTAAAGATCTGCAGCAGATTGAAGAAGGGCTGCACGTGCATAACTGAAATTACTTGTTGGTGTTAAGTAAACAGTAAGGGCACGGTAGTAGATTTTTTCCGCTTTTGCTTTCCCGATGCTTGTGATGGTGTTGTAAGCCGCTTTATTCGGGATACCGGAGTTTGTATGAACGCCTCCGTTATCGGAAGAAGTGTTCACGTAGTTGTTCATATGTTCCGGTTGTCCGTATTTAGCAGGATTCGATAGACTGCGAAGAGCGTCTCCTGAGATTCCTGGTGTGTACACATCTTCACCCATCAGGTAATCACCCGGATCTAAGAAGTAACCGAACACATCAGAGAATGATTCGTTCAGGGCCCCGGATTGATATTGATACTGTAATCCGGCAGTACGTTCCGTAACGGCATGAGTCAGCTCATGGGCAACGACATCCAGTGCGCCTGATAGGGATGTGAAAGTAGATCCGTCTCCGTCACCATATACCATCTGTGAACCATTCCAGAATGCATTATTGTAATTCGATCCATAATGGACAGTAGAGCGGATGGTGGCTCCGTTATTGTCGAAGCTATTGCGGTTATGTGTGTTTTTATAATAGTCATAGACTTTGCCTGCATATGCATGGGCATCTACATCAGCCGCTTGGGAATAAGCAGTCCAGGAGTTATTGCTGTCAACGGAATAGCTCCCCGGAAGGCTTGATCCATTTCTGGCCGTAAATGTCTCAATGACACCGTTCATTGGCTTTGTCACATCGTATAAGTAATAAGTACCGTTTGAAGAATAAGTATTGAGAGTTTTATAGTCATCTAAAACTCCGTAGCCGCTTCCTGTCGTTGCTGCATCAGTGACAGCGTTGAAAGCTTCGACAATGGAACCGTCACTAGCGTCCACATAAATCTGCCAGTTCGCTCCATAAGGCTCGATGAATTGAAGCTGCACTTTATACGCGAGGGTGAACTTCCCGTCTTTTTCATGGATGACAAGATCATTTTTCACGTTCGTGCTTTCCACTTTACTTTCTTTCTTCGCATCAATGGAGTGCTCGTTTTGAGTTCCTGACACTGTGTCGGCTTTAGATAGACCTATATGCTTCCAAGCTAGATCTGTAGCCGATTTTTGATTGATTGTTGATTTTGTCTTGGTCACCTTTTTAGAGGCTTCCTTGTAAAGTTGACCCGTCGTAGCCGTCACTTCATTCTTTTTATTTGTATGGACAATGAAGATGGCTCCTTCAACTGGAACACCGTCCACTGATTGCGTGAATCGATAATGAGACATTCCCAGATCATCTGTCGTCTTTTCCAGTAATGTCAGTTCAGAATGGGGATCGATGGCGAAAAGATCTTTATTATCCTTTATGAACTGCTTCACGTCTTGATCGTTCTTTACAATTCCTTTTGATAGTTTACCAGATAAAAAGCTTGGCCCTTTTTTATCTATGTTCATGACCTTTTGATGGATCTCCATTTTTGAAGTAATAGAATCTGAAGACTGGGCGAATGCGGAAGCACCCGTAAAGGAGGCGCTGAATACAAGAGAAGTACCTAGAGCTAAACTGACTAATTTCTTTTTCGACATAATTACAATTTCCCCTTTTGATCTTAGATTTTGGAAATAGCTATTTCTTTTGCCCCGGTGGCTAATTAGTAGTCTAGTAAAAAATGAGAGGGTTGACAATGAAATAATTGGTAATTATCAGTAAATTTGAAATATTTAGTGTTTGTTAATGTCGATATATAACAAATTTGAGGTGAATTTCTGCGATTATCTATTCCATTCATGAAAAAATATTTTTCTAGGAATATTCCACTATTTTTTGTGCATGGGGCAATCAAGAAAAATCAGGTTTAAATGAGTGACAGGATTTGGTATAATAAATGTGAATAATTTCACAAAATATACGATGAAATGAGCTGATACGGTGGAGAAGAAAATCGTCATAGCAGGGGGAACAGGTTTTATCGGACAGTATCTTAAGAAGAAATTTCTTGAGAGAGGCTATAAAGTAACCATCATTTCAAGACAGCCTCACCATGTATCCTGGGATCGTCCCACCGATATTGTTCAGTCACTGGAAGGAGCGGAAATGCTCATCAATCTTGCCGGAAAGTCAGTCGACTGCCGGTACAATGAGAAAAATAAAGCGGAAATCTTCAGGTCCAGGACGGAAACCACGATTACATTGGGGAATGCCCTTTTACAGTGTCAAAATCCCCCGCCATTATGGATCAATTCCAGTACGGCAACGATCTACCGTCATGCAGAGGACCGGCCCATGACGGAAGAAGAGGGCGAAATCGGTACGGGCTTTTCCGTTGACGTAGCAAAAGCATGGGAGGAAGCATTCTTCTCCATTTCGTTACCGGCAACCAGGCAGGCGGCCTTAAGAATCGCCATCGTATTAGGACCGGATGGCGGTGTGATGACACCCTATAAAAATCTGGTCAAATACGGTCTTGGCGGGGTACAGGGTCCAGGCGAGCAGAGATTCAGCTGGATTCATGTGGAAGACGTGTTCCGGACCATTCTTTTTCTGAATGAGAAGAGGGACCTAACTGGAGTCTTCAATTGTTCGTCCCCAAATCCAGTCACCAATCGCGAATTCATGGCACACTTAAGGACGGTGATGAACAAGAAGGTAGGACTCCCGACCCCGAAATGGATGCTTGAAGCAGGTGCCCTGTTTATCAAAACGGAAACCGAACTGGTCCTGAAAAGCAGATGGGTCATCCCTGAACGATTGGAAAAGGAAGGATTCGTCTTTCAATATGATACAGTGGAAAAGGCACTGGGGCAGATTCTCTCCAAGTAATGATGAAAGGACTTGTCCACGGTGGACAAGTCCTTCTGGTGCTACTGATCATTCTCCATGAAATTATATGTCGTCCAGCAGCGATTCATCTCGATCCCTTCTTGCTCCGCATATTCATCACCCCATTTACACATTTCAAAAAGGGTGGTTTGCAGCTTCTTCCCCATCTCAGTCGTGGAATATTCCACTTTCGGCGGGACTTCCTGATAAACGGTACGCTTTACAAGGCCGTGCTCCTCCAACTCACGGAGCTGCTGGGTAAGCATCTTTTGCGTGATGTTCGGCATGGACCTCTTCAGTTCATTAAATCGTTTCACACCTTCATTTAAATTCCACAGTATCAAGACCTTCCATTTACCTCCGATCACATCGATCACAAGGTCAATGGCACATTGGTATTGGGGGTTCAGTTGTTTCATATGGGTACCTCCTTGGTTTTTGCAGGATTTGTCAGCTGAAAAATGTGCGGGATTCATCTGTTAACATTCTTATCTTTTTTAACAGGTAAAGATAGAGGGTTTTTTAACAGTCAAATAATCAACATAATTCAGCTGTTGAAAATCAGACTGTATTCACCTGCTGAAAAACACCCGGAAATCAGCAGCTGAATAATTAGACAAATTCAACAGCTGAACCAACCATTCTTATTGAGCCCAGGTTTCTATTCGGTAACTAGGATACTAAATAGTGCCTACTTGTATTCTTTATTAACAGTATATATTATATACCATGAAGACAAAATAATGAATATATACTCTTGTAAGGAGATGACTATAATGAAAGCATTGCTTTTAAAAGATAAAGGTTTATGGAAAGACATGAAGGTGGAGGAAATCGAAACGCTTTCACCGCAAAAAGGAGAACTTCTCGTGGAAGTCCACGCGGTCGGATTGAACCCGGTTGATTATAAAACAGCCACGAATGGGATGTCTGCCTGGTCCTATCCGCATATCCTCGGTTTGGATGTAGCGGGTGTGGTGTCACAAGTCGGTGAGGGAGTGACAGATTTCAAAGAGGGAGACCGTGTCGTTTATCATGGTGATTTCACGAAGAAAGGCGGATATGCAGAATATGCCATTATAACGGCACATACCGTTTCACGCATCCCGGACAGCGTGTCCTTTGAAGATGCGGCGGCACTTCCTACTGCAGGTTATACGGCGTATCAGGCCATTCACCGCAAATTACCCCTTGATCAGATCGAAACGATCTTGATTCACGGGGGTGCAGGTGGAGTAGGCGGATTCGGTGTCCAGCTGGCGAAACTCGCAGGAAAGACTGTCATCTCCACCGCTTCCCGTCATAATCATGAGTATGTGAAGTCACTCGGAGCCGATTATGTCATCGACTATCGTGAAGAAGACGTCAATGCGAGGGTCATGGAAATCACGGATGGCCGTGGGGTGGACGCTGTCGTGGATGCTGTCAGCAGACAAAGCGCGACAGACTCTCTTGATGCACTCGCCTATATGGGTCATATGGTATACATCGCCGGTGCACCTGATTTCACGAAAGTCCCATCATTTACAAAAGTGGTTTCCTATCACGAAATCGCTCTTGCAGCGGCACATCAAACCGACGACTTTAAAGCGCAGAGAGATTTTACCGTCATCGGGGATGAGATGCTTACCTTATTGGAACAAGGAAAGTTGGATGCGATGCTGAAGGAGACGGTTGCTCTTGAAGAAGTCCCGGGAGCTCTGAGCCGTTTATCTGAACGCCATGTAAAAGGTAAAATCGTAGCGAAGCTAAAATGATTTAAAGGAGAGCCGTTCATCGGGCTCTCCTTTGTACGTTATACGTTGTTGTGACGCAAGTATTCAAGACTCATCCGGACGCTGTCGATGGGTGGGATCCTGGACTGGTCCTGTTCGACAATCCACCAGTCCACATCACTATGCCTGCCAAACTCCAGGACAGGGGCGAGGTCCACACCACCAGCACCCAATTCGGCAAAAAATTGTTCTCCATCCGTCGTCATATCCTTTAAGTGGACAAGCGGCGTCCGCCCCTGGTAACGCTTCAGCCACGTCAACGGATTTTCCCCGGCGTAGGTAAGCCAATAGAGATCGAACTCCGCTTTGACCCAATGGGGGTTGGTTTCAGAAAGGATCGTCCCGAGTGCCGTTTCCCCGTTTGAGAGCTTCGTTAATTCGAAATCATGATGGTGATAGCAAAGGGTGAGTCCTTCGTTGAAACACTTTTCGCCAATGGAGTTCAGGTCATCGATCAATCGGAAATAATCTTCCTCGCTCCGTTCTTCAGGCGGCAGATATGGGCATACGATGTAACTGCTGCCGAGCTCAAGCTGATCATGGATCACGGCATCCCCATTGCTTCTTAGCTCAGAGAGGGGAATATGACTGGAGACGGCCCGGAGTCCCAGGTCATCGAGTACCCCTTTTAGCTCTTTCGGGGAAAATCCCCCATATCCGGCGAGTTCCACACCTTCATAGCCCAACTCAGCCACTTTTTGCAGTGTACCGATGAAATCTTTTTCCGCCTCGTTTCGAAGTGTATACATTTGGAGGGCAATTGACATTTGTTTCATCCCAACACTCCTATCCTCTTGTGATGTTCGCGTTGATTTGAGAAAGAACGCTCTTATATACTTCTAATTCCTCTTCGGAAATTCCTCTAAGAATCGTGCCTTCATATAAGCTTTCGATAAAAGGGGAGAGCTCGTCCTTCGCTGTCATTCCTTTTTCTGTGATGAAAATAAGGAAAGATCTTCTATCCTCGGTGTTTTTCTGTTTGTAGATCAGTTCTTTTCTTTCCAAAATATCCAGTATCCTGGTCACGGTCGGCTGGTCTTTTTCTGCCTTCAGGGCAAGCTGTTTTTGGCTGATCCCATCCTGTTCAGCCAGTGTCTTCAACACCGTCCACTGCTCGGGCGTCACATCGAATTCTTTCAGATGGAGGGTGAGGAATCGAATGATATTCTTCACTGTGTGGCTTGTGTACAAGCCGATGGATTCATCTCGGGATATGGTCACTAATATTCACCTTCTACATTCATTTCTTCTCCTTATCATACATGAAAAAAGAGATATTTTGAGAACGAATTTCAAAATGATTGTCACAACAACTATATTTACAAATATACATGTTATAGATATAATTAGTATAACAACTAATTTGACAGAGGAGAATTTTTTTGGATCATTCAACGAAACAAACGATTTGGACACGGCCTTTTTTTATGGCGTTACTGAATAATTTTTTCATCTTTTTAGTGTTTTACTCATTGTTGACCGTCCTGCCCCTATATGTGATCGATGAACTTCATGGGACAGAAGGGCAGGCGGGGCTTGCGACGACGGTTTTCTTGATATCGGCGATTATCGTGAGGCCATTTTCGGGGAAAATCATTGAGCTTCTGGGCAAGAAAAAGACGCTGATCATGAGTGTGCTCATGTTTGGTGTCTCTTCATTCATTTACTTCTGGGTCCATGATTTTTATCTTTTAATGGGGCTCCGCTTTTTCCATGGTATCTGGTTCAGCATCGGCTCGACGGTCCTGGTGGCGATAGCCGCAGATATGATCCCAGCCCACAGGAAGGGAGAGGGGCTTGGCTATTTTGCCATGTCCATGAACTTGGCGGTTGTGGTCGGACCGTTCCTTTCGTTAGCCCTCATCCGGTGGATCCCGTACAGTTCATTGTTTATGGGGCTTGCATGGGTCATCGTCATCGGATTTCTCTGTTCATTTGCCATTCAGGTGAGAGAGGATGACGCGGTCGAACGGAGTATATCGAGGCGCCTGACCTTTAAGGATTTAATGGAAGTGAAAGCCATTCCGATTGCATTGGTCGGTTTCCTGACGTCATTTGCCTACTCGGGAATCATGTCCTTCATCTCCGTTTATGCGAAGTCTGTCGGTCTGTTCGAATCGGTCAGCTTATTCTTCGTCGTCTTTGCAGCGGCCATGCTGTTGTCCCGGCCATTTACAGGACGGTTATTTGACCAGTCAGGACCACATGCCGTCATCTATCCGTCCCTTTTTATCTTTGCGATCGGATTGATCCTTCTGAGCGTCACCCATTCCGTCACGTTATTATTGATGGCGGGGACCCTCATCGGCCTTGGTTATGGTGCACTGCTTCCAAGCTTCCAGACCATGTCCATCCAGGCCGCGCCTAAAAGGAGAACAGGACATGCGACGGCCACTTTCTTCATTTTTTATGACCTGGGGATTGCCGTCGGCTCATTTGTGCTGGGGCTCGTTTCCTCACATCTCGGTTTCCCGTCCCTGTATATGATTTGCAGCGGGGTGGTACTCGTAACTGTCGCAGCGTATAAACTCGTAACAAAAAGAAAGAAAGACTCCGTGGATCATACGGTGAAAGCAGTGGAATTGTAGGGTTTAAAAAGGGGGACTTACTCTATGCGGGTAAGTCCTTTTTTGAATGGCCAAGATCTTAAAGTGAAGGTATGAAGCTGAGATGAAACGTACACTCTAATGGTACAGGGGAGGTGTAAAAAACCATGGCACAAGACGTATTATGTGAAGTTAGCAACTGCAGGTACAACAGTGAAGGAAAGAAGTGTTCTGCTGACCAGATTTTCGTTGTCAGTCATAAAGGGAACAAAGCGCACAACAGCGAAGAAACGGATTGCAAAACATTCGAACCGGGTATGTAAGAGGAGAGAAGGCAACCATAGGCGTGGTTGTCTTCTTTTTATATAGTATTGATAATAATTCTCAATGTTATACAAAAAAGCCCACAAATAGTTGTGAGCTAACTTGCTTGTTCGGATAAAGCAGTCGTTCTGTGCTGTCTGTATTTCGAGTAGAAAAGCCCTGTCATCACAAGGGAGAGGATTCCGAATAAAAACGTCATGATCTGTAACCCGACAAGATCTAATAAGAGACCTGTTAAAAGCAGGACAACTTGGAAGATCAGCCGGTCTAGCATATTCCGGAACGAAAAGAAGCGTCCGTGAAATTCTTTCGGGATCCGTGTTTGAAAAATGGTGGCAGCTGTCGGGAAGAAGCACCCTACAGAGAAGCCGAACACAGTGAAGGCAAGCACCGACATGACAGGACTTGTAGCAAAATAAAGAAGCATTTGCGCAATCCCGATGACAAAGCTGAAGGTGAACAGAATCTTATATGGCGAAACGTTCTCACCGATTTTTTTCACTACAAATGCGCCAGTCATAAAAGCGATTCCCTCAGCAGTATAAATCCATCCTTTAATGGCGGAACTATCCTGAAGTTCACTGATGTTGATGACCATCAAGTTGAATCCGCCGATAAATAATAGCGGGATGAGTGTCATCACGAGGGTCATGAACACGATGGGAAGCCCTTTGATGACCGGAAACACTTCTTTGAAGCTTGCGGCTTTAGGCTTGTTGCCTTGCGATTTGACATGTGTCGTCTCATTTTCGTCGATGGTCAGGAACCAGGTCATGCCGAACAGGGCAAGATAAGCTATCAGCGAAAGAACATACAGCATCGATAAAGAAATGATCACCAGCAGGATTCCCGCTAATGCCGTCCCGAGGATCCTTGAAAGAGTCGCCACATTCATATGCACCCCGTTCATCTGCAACAGTTCCTTCTCTTTCACCACCATCGGAATGGCAGCCTGAAGGGCAGGGAAATAGAAGGCAGCAGAGATTTGGATACTGACTAAAAAGACGACCATCCATAGTACCGAGCCCGTATATATAGCGAAGAGCATGAAAACGACACTGAGTGCCCGTGTGAATCCAGATACAAGCATCACGGTTTTTTTATTAGCCTGATCCGTTATTTTGCCGGCCAAGGGACCGACAGCAAGGCCGGCCAGGAGGCCTGAAGCTAACAGGACCGACTTCAGGAAATCAGAAGGCACCTTCTCTTGCATAAACTCCAAGTTTCCGATGATTCCGAGCCATAATCCAAGCCCGGCAATGAATTCCCCGATCAATAATATCCACACATTCTTATTTTTCCACATAGTAGGTCCGTCCCTCGCAGTCGATTTATTTCGTTACTCTAAATATACTATGGTGGGGGTGGGAAGGGAATGGTTTTTTGTTGGGGGAGGGTGTGTTTTATGGAGAATATAATGATCAGTAAAAAAACCAGAGCCAATGACTCTGGATTTTTAAGATTAGATAAATCTACTTAAATATTCGCCCAATATTTTGTTCATCACTTTGGGTGTGTTTTCTAAATAAACATTAATCTGTGCCATGTTTGACTCAAATTTATCAGAGGTTCCTTCATCTGTTGGAAAATCAGATATGCCCTTAATAATGATGCATTCAACATCATTCTTCCTGCATATATAAGCAATGGCACCCGCTTCTGTATCGGCTATGGTTATTTCGTTTTCTTTAAGTTCTAAATAATCCTTCCACATAACGACTGCTTTATCAGCGGTGCCAATTGTTCCGGTGTAAAAATCATTTCCGTATTTGGATAGATCAATATCGACTATAAAGGATTGTTTAATAAGAGGCTCGACTTCTTTTACTGTGCAATCATATTGAACGGCTTTATCAGGTACAAAAATATCCAAATTACTGAACGTATCGTCTATTCCTGCACATGTTCCGGCAACGATAACTTTCGTTAAGTTGAATTTAGAAATCATATACTGATTACCACCAACACCATTCACTTTTCTTACACCGGTACTATAAAAAACCAGTTCGGTATCATGCATTCTTCTTATGAAATACTCACCATAAGGATAATTAAAACGTTCATGATCTTTTATGCTAAAATACTCCAATGTCGCTTCATATTCCCACTTTGTTGCTATACTTATTCCTATCATCGACTTATTACCCTGCAAATATAGAAGTTTTTATTTTTCTCACCCAAAAAGGAGCCCATTAATAACAAACGGGCTCTCATTCCCTTTCAATCCACTTCTGGGACCACTTCTCTATATTCTTCATTAAAGGCTCTAAAGAATGTCCTTTCTTTGTTAACGAATATTCAATCCGCACCGGTGTTTCAGGATAGACGGTCCGTGTAACGATTCCTTCTTGTTCAAGATCCTTTAATCGCTCGGATAGAAGTCTGCCACTGATACCTATTGCGTCTTTGATGGTGCAGTTCCGTTGGGGACCGGAAAGCAGTTGATATATGATGAGTCCCGTCCATCGCTGACTTAAGATGCCTATCGCTTTTTCAAATCGTGGACATATTTCAGATTGGTTCATCTTCAATGCCTCCTTTAATCATGGCAATTCTAATTTGTAGTATACCATATAACGGGTAATAGGGTAATTTAATTACTTGACGGAATTTAGTTATTAAATTAAAATTAGTTACATAAAGTAACTTAATTCAATACGTCTAAACATAAATCGGAGGAACCATAATGAACTTTCATAAAGAACCACATACGTTTGTTGGGGAAGTGAGCCTGATCGTACAAGATTTGAAGCGATCTCTTTCTTTTTACAAGGAAGTGATCGGGTTTAAAGTGCTGGAGCAATCAGAAAAACGGGCCACTTTAACGGTTGACGGTATTCACTCTCTGTTATCCATTGAAGAGCTTGAAGAAACATTTCCTAAAGAACCCCGGACGACGGGGTTATATCATTTTGCTTTATTGCTGCCAAGTAGAGAAGATCTTGGTAAGATCCTCTCCCATCTGATCAAACTGAATATACAGCTCGGATCTTCTGATCACCTTGTCAGTGAAGCATTATATTTATCCGATCCTGATGGGAATGGAATCGAGATCTACAGGGATCGTCCAGCATCTGCCTGGACATGGCATGGTGATCAAGTCGAGATGGCTGTTAACCCGCTTGATGCACGGGGGATATTAGCCGAGGGGGAAGGGGAAGTATGGAATGGACTTCCTGCCGGTACAGTGATGGGGCACATTCATCTCCATGTATCGGATTTGAAGTCGGCGGAAGAATTCTACGGGAAAGGTCTTGGCTTTAACGTAGTAAGCCGTTTTGGGAGTCAGGCACTCTTCATTTCGACCGGAGGCTACCATCATCACATAGGATTGAATACGTGGAATGGTGTAGGCGCACCGGCTCCTTCTGAAAACAGTGCCGGCCTCAACTGGTTCACCCTTCATTTCACAGATGAAGAAAAGCGCAACAACATCATTCATAGTCTCCAATCCATTGGGGCCGCAATACAGGAGGATCACGGTAAAATCCTCACCGTGGACCCATCCGGCAACCACATCTATTTAAGCTTGTAAAGGGGAGGGACGGACCTCGTTTTTTGAGGTCCGTCCCTCTTTCTCTATTCTTCATAAATGTTGATACAGAGGGATTCATCTGGAGTTATTGTTAGTGTTTCCCGTGATATTCCAACGAAAAGCGAGGTCCGTCCCTCTAAGCAGCTTTTTTTGGTCCTTTAGATTTTAGTGGGATAATGTAAGTACATACTAGAGGAAATTCGGTTTACAGGAGGAGTGACATGGATGAAGTTGAGTGTATTGGATCAGTCTGTGATTGTGAGGGGAGGGGACGCAGGTACTGCGTTTCGGAATACAGTGGAGCTTGCACAGTATACGGAGGAATTAGGGTATACACGATTCTGGGTAGCAGAGCATCATAATACGAACGGCCTGGCGGGTTCTGCTCCCCAGGTATTGATTTCACATATTGCGTCCGTGACCAATACGATCCGGGTGGGATCTGGAGGTGTCCTCCTTCCACAGTATAGTCCGTACAAAATTGCGGAGGACTTCAAGGTGTTGGAAACTCTATTCCCCAATCGCATCGATCTTGGAATCGGCCGTTCCCCCGGTGGATCATATGAAACACGGATGGCTCTTACGGATGGATTGAAAAAGAGTATGAATGAGTTTCCGGGGCAGGTCGAGGCACTTCAGAATTACTTGCATCTCTCACCTGAACAATCCGTAAAGGCTTATCCCGACGCAGCATCTCCTCCACTTCCATGGATATTGGGCATCACCCATCGAGGTGCCAGGGTGGCAGCTGAAAAAGGCACGGCTTTTACCTTTGGTCACTTCATCAATCCGGTCAATGGGAAGCGGGCGATGGATTATTATCAATCCCGATTTCAACCATCAGCCTCATTAGCCCGACCCTTGAGCAATGTGTGTATTTTTGTCGTTTGCGCTCCAACCGAGGAGAAAGCAGAAGAAATGGCTCTTACACAAGACTTGTGGTTATTGGCTGTAGAGAAGGGGATTGATACTGAAATTCCTTCCGTAGAAGAAGCAAAGGCAAGAGTGTTGACATCGAACGAAAAAGAAAAAATAAAGGAAAACAGAAAAAGAACGATAGTCGGAACCCCTCAAAAAGTGAAGGAAGAACTCCAGATGCTAAGTGAAGTATATCAAACCGATGAATTTATGATCATCACCAATGTGTCGCAATTCCAAGACAAAGTAAGGTCGTATGAGTTGATAGCTGAGGCGATTCTCTAACTCCAAGGGATCGAAAAGGCGTGAAAACCTCTGAAAATAAGAAAAGGAACCTATGTCGCTTTCACGACCAGGTTCCCTTTCGATTTATATGAAATCAATAGTAATAAGGATATGGTGGATAGCCATAATACGGTGGAGGATATCCATACCCGTAACCATACCCATACCCGGGACTCAATAAAGCTGCTCCTAATAATCCACCGGCAAGTCCTCCCAAAAACGGACTGAAGCCAAATCCTGGTCTTCCGAATCCGCCAAATCCAAATCCCGGTCTACCAAAGCCGACCCGTCCGATAGGCCGGCGGACATCACCATAGTTTATAAAATGTCCGTTGCCTGTTGTATGAAAATCATTCAAAGCATAAAACCTCCTCTCTATCTAGGTTATGAGTATTCGTGTCAGAGAGAAATGGTATGGGCACATACCCAGATAAAGAGATTTTATAAAAATGACCGCAGAGGAGGATGACAACTAAAAAGGCCGTGTATGAAATCAGTCATCCTTGTAGAGCATTTGAAGTTGCTCTGCATTCTATAAATAGAATATGTAGAGCAACTTCAAGAAGAGGAACCTTTGGTTTGTACGAGAGCTGAAATAATGGCTCCGATCGCCTGAATCCAGCTGCCGACAACATTCAGGTTCCCACCCATGCACCGAACGTGGCTTTTTGCTCATTACCCATAGTTGATCGCCTACTTTTTCGTTCTTAGATAGTGTATATATATATGGGCAATGGTTTGTTCATTCCCACCATTTCGAAGATGGGAATGAATCACCTTCCACAAGGAATGTTTCCCCGATTTTAGGCGTTACAATGGGGACATCCCGTTCTTTTCCGCATATTGTGACGCGTTCAATCGGATCCGTCCATTCATGGAAAGATAATGTGAAAGCCCCCCAATGGATGGGAAGCAGCCATTTCCCTTTTATGTCAACATGGGCTTGGACGGTCTCTTCAGGGAGCATATGGATCGGTGCCCATCTTGGGTCATACTGGCCGCATTCCATCAGGGTTAAATCGAAAGGACCGTACAGCTCACCAATCTCTTTGAAATGCGGACCATACCCACTATCCCCACTGAAAAAGATGTTGGAGGAAATGCCGCTGATACACCACGAACACCATAAGGAAGCGTTCCGGTCATTCAGGCTTCTGCCGGAGAAGTGTCGGGCAGGAGTACAGGTCAATGTAAGGCCGGACCATTCTACTTCATCCCACCAATCAAGCTCTACGATGTGATCCGGCTTGATACCCCAACGCTCGAGATGACTTCCCACCCCAATCGGCACAAAGAATCGGTTTATTTTATTGCGCAGCCTTCGAATCGTGCCGTAGTCGAGATGATCGTAATGGTCATGGGAGAAAATCACGGCGTCAATGGGAGGTAGTTCACCAAATTGAAATGGAAGCTCCTTGCTAAATCGTTTTCCCCCGATCGACGGAAAGGGGGAAGGGGCTTTTCCAAACATGGGATCAAGCAAAATCCTCTTTCCATCGATTTCAATCATAGAGGCTGAGTGCCCGAACCAGGTTACATTCGTTACTGGATGGGGGTGAGATAAGGAAGGGAAGGGGACTCTTGGCAGGTCCCCATGCGGTTTGCGATTCCCGTTTCGTTTTACAAGGTCCCGTACCATGGACACAGACGAAGAAAAGCTTGAATCCAAGGAAGTGGGAATCTGATTTTGAAAGGATCCCCGGGAATACTGAGGTGAAGAGTGGACTCTTTCACCTGAAGGCTTCTTCCCGAATGCGGGATGATACTTCACAACCAGGAAGATGGTCAAAAGGATGGCGAAAAGCAATATAAGAGTAGTGATCATGAAGATTCTCCTTTTCGTTGGATATCTTTTACTATCGCAGATTCGTAAGAGCCTGTCCAAAAAGAAGGGGACGCATTTAAGAATTAGTTAAGAATTTCGTTAAGAAACGATAATGTTTAGTCTTTATACTGTTGTTCATGGCTATCATGGTAGGCAGGATCTAGAAGGAAGCCGATTCATCTTCGCAAGACTTTATGACAAACGATACAATGAAAATAAGCGGGTTTGCAGGAACCTTTGAGGGATCGCATCCCAATCAGAGGGATAGAAAGAAGGGACGATCAGAATGGTGAAGAAAGTGCTGTTGGTTGACGATGAAGAAAATATTGTGGATGTTTGTGCGCGCTATCTTGTCCGGGAGGGCTATGAGGTGATGGAGGCCTTTAACGGCAAAGAAGCCCTGGAGCGGTATGAATCGTTTCAGCCGGATATCGTCATCCTTGACATCATGATGCCTGAAATGGACGGGTGGCAGGTAGCCGAAAAAATAAGGGAAGATCATGACATCCCGATCATCATGCTGACAGCACTTGGCCAGGAGAAGGACCGGATTTACGGGCTGACGATAGGAGCGGACGATTATGTCACCAAACCTTTCAGCCCTCGGGAGCTGTTGCTTCGGGTCAAGAATGTGTTAAGAAGGACCCATTCTGCACCTGCAGGAAAAGACCCAGAGGTCCTGGAATGGGAAGGGTTGATCATTGACCCTCATAAACGGAAAGTGATCGCAGAAGGGCAGGAAGTCGACATGACGGTGAAGGAATTCGAACTATTGTCCCTCCTGGCCCAGCACCCTTCCCAAGTATTCTCGAAATCCCAACTGATCGAAACGTTATGGGGATATGAGTATTTTGGGGATGCCAATACGATCAATGTTCACATCCGCAGGCTAAGGGAGAAGATTGAGGTTGATCCATCCGCTCCAAAGTGGATTAAAACGGTATGGGGAATCGGCTACAAGTTCGAGGAGGCGAAGCACGTTGAAGATTAGGACCCTCCTGATTTTAGCCAACACGATTTCCCTTGTCGTGATTCTGATCTTCCTCACCATCTCGTATGTCCGGATGTTCATTTCTACCGATATCATCATCCTGCTTTCCCTCATTACATTGGGGGCAGGGCTGTTATCATTTGCTATTAATCTGATGATCACAAGCCCATTATTGAAATCTGTGAAGCAGATGAGCAGGGAAGCCGGGAAGATGGCGGGTGGCGACTTTGATGTGAAGGTGACGGAAGAGGGTCCCCGTGAAGTCAAAGAGCTCGCTGCCAACTTTAATAATATGTCCACAAGAATAGAAGAGATGTTTGGGGAATTAAAAGAATCGGAAAAATTCAAAAGTGAGCTGATCGCAAATGTATCACATGACCTCAGGACACCCCTGTCATCCATCCATTCCTTTGTAGCGGCTTTGAATGATGACATCATCGAAGATCCGGCAACAAGGAAGCGGTATTACGAAACCATTCTGTCCGAGACGGAAAAATTAAGTCTGTTGATTGAAGAGGTGTTGGAGTTTTCCCAGTTGGAAAACAGAAGGCTGAAATGGGATCCCAAGCCAACCGCGGTCGATCAGCTTCTTGTCAACAGTATTCTCCCGTTCGAGGGAAGGATGGAGAGGAAAGGGATCACCCTGAAAGTCGAGTACGATGAAAGGTTGCCACTCATTCCTTTAATGCCTGTCCAAATGAAAAGGGTGATGACGAACCTTATCCAGAATGCCCTTTCATTCTCGCCTGACCATACTGCCCTGGAAGTACGGGCTGTGAAAAAAGGAAAACAGGTGGAATGTTCTGTTACCGATCAAGGGAAGGGTGTCCCCCTCGATGAACAGTCTTCCATTTTCGAACGATTTTATCGGGTGGAGAAATCCCGTAACAAAGCCGGGGGAGGATCGGGCCTCGGCCTCTCGATCTGTAAGGAAATCATCGAGCTTCACGGCGGTGAAATCGGTGTGGAAAGTGACGGGCATTCGGGCAGTACCTTTTGGTTTCGATTACCTTTCGAAAATAGCAAGGAGGAGAGACGATGAAAAAAGGATTGATTGGCCTCGGACTCATACTTCTAGTGGGTCTGGCGGCATTTTTTGGACCGAAACTGTATGCAAGCGTGACCCAGAAATCGCTGGGGAGTGAAGCAGTGAAAACGGATATGATCGATGAAGATCATGCAGTCGCTACCTTTGCAGGGGGATGCTTCTGGTGCATGGAGCCACCTTTTGAAAAATTGGATGGCGTATACTCCGTCATCTCTGGATATACAGGCGGTGACGAGGAAAATCCAACCTATGACGAGGTTTCTTCCAAGCAGACGGGACACGTGGAAGCGGTCCAGATTGAATACGATCCTGACGTGATCACCTATGAACAGCTGTTAAAGGTTTTCTGGAGACAAATCGACCCGACCGATGCGGGGGGACAATTCGTCGATCGGGGACCCCAGTATGTCAGCGTGATATTCTATCATGATGAAGAACAAAGGAAGGCGGCAGAAGAGGCCAAGAAGGAACTTGAGGACTCGGGGCGTTTTAAAGAAAAAATAGTAACCGGGATACAGCCGGCTAAAACCTTCTACAAAGCAGAAGAGTACCACCAGGATTATTATAAGAAAAATAAATTTAGCTACAAATTTTACCGAAGTAATTCCGGCAGGGACGATTTTCTGGATGAAGCATGGGGGAAGGACCGGCATATCAAACTGGAAACCAATTCCCTTTATCCTTCTTTCACGGATGATGAATTAAAAGAAAAGTTGACGGAAATTCAATACAAGGTCACTCAGGAAGATGCGACAGAGGAAGCATTCGACAATGAATACTGGGATAACAAAGAAGAAGGCATCTATGTCGATGTGGTTTCGGGGGAACCCCTTTTCAGCTCGAAGGATAAATACAAAAGTGGAACGGGATGGCCGAGTTTCACCAAGCCCCTCGTTAAAGAGAATATTGTAGAAATAGAGGACCGGACGTTGTTCATGGTACGGACGGAGGTCAGAAGTAAACATGCCGATTCACATCTCGGACATGTATTTGATGACGGACCGAAACCAACGGGATTACGATATTGCATGAACTCGGCAGCCCTTCGTTTTGTACCGAAGGATGAGCTTCGGGAGCAGGGGTATGGTGAGTTTGTCTCTCATTTTGACACGAATGGGGAGGATGCGTCATGAATCCGGTATCTTTATTGCAACCGGCTTCCATGATGGAAAATCTTTTTGGAAGGGTCATCCACTACTCGAAAAAAGAAGTCGTTTACCAGCCTTTTTCGTTAAGCAAACATCTTTATTTAATTGAATCTGGAAAAATCAAACTATATAAAAATAGTGAGGATGGGCGGAAAACCCTCCTTATCGTTCTGGGAGCAGGAGACATCTTCAGTAATATCCCAAGTCTCAGTTTGGATGAAGAGGGGGTGTATGCAGAAACGATCGAATCCACCGCACTTCGCATGGTCTCTCATAAACAGGTGGATAGTTTGAAGGTCACTCATTCCATGGCCGTGACGGAAATCTATTCAGCCCTCAATCAACAAATGAAACAGCGGAATCTGTTCATGGAACGCATCATACATGCCCCCGTCAAAGAAAGGATTCTTTGTCTCCTCTCCTTTTTGATGAAACGATTCGGAGAAAGGCAGGAAAATCTGATCAAAATCGATGTTCCCCTTACCCATCAGGACATAGCAAGCTTCATCGGATCGACCAGGGAAACCGTCACCAGCCTGACAAAAGAACTGATCACAGAAGGCCACATCCAAAAGGTCGATAAGTATTATATGCTGAAAGGGACGGACCTTAACTGAAGGTCCGTCCCTTTCATTCATCTGTCCAATTTAACAATTTCTGCATCCTGGTTTGGACGATTCAGGATGAGGTCACGGAGGATGTGGGATCCGAGCATGCTATATACAGTTCCGTTCCCTCCGTAGCCGAGCAGATAATAAACCCTGTCCTTCTCGGGGTGTCTTCCGATGTAAGGAAGGTTATCAAGTGACTCCCCGAAGCTTGCCCCCCATGCATAGTCCATCTTGATCTTCCAATCGGGAAACAGTTTCTGAACTTTTTTTTCGATCTGTTTTCCTCGTTTTTGAATTTTTTTCTCACTTTGAGGTGCTTCGGGAGGATCTTCATCCAACCCGCCGGCGATGATGCGATTATCAACCGTGGTGCGCATATATAAATAAGGTCTTTTTGTCTCCTAAATGAGGGCTCTGTCATCCCATTGGGATAAGTCTCCGATCGGTTCTGTTGCAATGGCGTAAGACCTGTTGATGTCCGATCCGATTTTTTTATTCAAGGGTGGTGTTTCATACCCTGTTGCATGAATCAAGTGCGTCGCTTGAATGATCCCGTCAGGTGTTTGGATGTTTACACCTGTAGAATGTTCTTCTATACCCGTTGCTTCGAGATTCTCAAAGATGGTTGTTTGCTTTCCTTCTTTCAAATAGTCAAAAATCCCGTTTACGAATTTGTATGGATTCACTTCTGCGTCTCCGTGGGTGATCAACGCGCCGGGCTTTGAGAAAGGCAATCGGTCCTTCATCTCTTTACGAGACCAATACTCCACTGGAAAACCGTGCTCATGCAGGGTTTGAAATTCCTTTTTTAATTTTGGGACATGTCGTGAGGTGCTCGCATAGTAAATGCTTTTTCTGCGAATGAATTCTGGAGAATCCGGCAGATTCTTCGCGACTTGTTCCAGATTCTCCACTGCTTCTAAACATAATGAGTAAAAACGGACCGCCTTCTCTTCTCCCATCTGCTCCATCAAGTCATGAAGCATGACGTCATTGGAAAACTGAAGCAGCCCTGTATTGGCGGATGAGCTGCCGGCAGCAAGTGTCCGTTTTTCAATGATGGCGACATTCAACCCCTCCTGTACGAGTGAATAAGCGCATAACGCCCCTGACATACCGCCTCCAATGATGACTGCATCATACTTTTTATCAAAATCTTCTTTTCTATTTTTTAATGTCGTTGGCCAGAACAATTGGCCGTTATGTAATTCCATCCTGGTGCCCCCATTGAAAATGAATTTGTTCTATTCCATTCCCTTGGGGCGGGAGGAACAAAACATAAATTTTTCAGGGGTATAGGGTCGGCTGATTTAAAAGGGGGGAAGGGGAGGAAAGTACAAAAAAAGGATGGGCAGCATTGGCCGCCCATCCTGTGTGATTAGAATTGTTCCGTGTGTAATTCCACTTCGATGTTTCCATTTGTCGCTTTTGAATATGGGCATACGCCATGTGCTTTTTCCACTAATTGCTTGGCTTCATCCAGTTCTACGCCATTCACGGCCACTGAAAGGACAACGCCTAATTTGAATCCGCCGTCTGTATCCTTACCGATCGAGACCTCAGCCGTTACCTTGGATTCGATTTTTTTCTTTTCCTGGCGGGACACTAAGTTAAGAGCGCTGTCGAAACAAGCCGCATAACCAGCTGCAAATAGCTGCTCAGGGTTTGTTGCTCCTTCTGCCCCGTTGCCACCAAGTGATTTTGGCATGGCAAGCGCCACATCCAATACTCCGTCACTGCTTGTTACTTTTCCTTCACGGCCACCTTTAGCCGTTGCTTTTGCTGTGTATAATGCATCCATTTCTTTCACTCCTCTTTTTTGTATTGTGCACAATTTAATTCTACAAGATCAACTATAACTGGTCTCAATTTAGTTGTCAACAATTTAGTTGTGAAAAATTAAATTTGAACACTGATACTTTTTTCGGTATGATAATCACAATTAGTATGTTCAAGAAAGGAATCGACATGTATGATGAATCCACTTTTACTGGAAAATCAAATCTGCTTTAAAATATATACAGCTGAGAGGGAGATCACGAAGCTTTACCGGAGTCTCCTGGAGGAAATCGGTGTCACGTATCCTCAATACCTGGCGCTGTTGGTATTATGGGAAGAAAGAACGATATCGGTGAAAGAACTCGGTCGAAAGCTATTCCTCGACTCCGGTACGCTCACCCCCATGCTGAAAAGGATGGAATCGAACGGGCTCGTTGAAAGGAAACGATCGGCAGAGGATGAAAGAAGCGTCCTCATCACCCTTACAGATAGAGGAAGTCAATTGAAGGACAAGGCAGAGTGTGTTCCGACCCGTTTACTCGAGCGTTTGGAAATGGACGCTGACGAATTGAAGACCCTCGATCAGACGCTGACGACGATTTTAGGGAAACTGCAGGGGTAGAAAATCATGTTTCTCCTTTTGAGGTTGGTATTGCTGTAATTGTTTGGATATTGGTTGTTTTTTTGCCGTTTTTGGCTGGATTTTCTTCCAAAACGGCACGATTTTCAACATAATCGGCGTACAAAAAAAGATAGAGCGTATCACTTACCACCCCTCATGGAGACTCTTTCTTCTCCCCTCGAAAAGCCAGCACCGAAGTCTTCAACGAAGCATAATTCCCGATTGCTGCGTATCCATAAAAAAAGCCCATGAAAATGCCCGTGACGATATGTCCCCTGTGGCTGATGAAAACGGAAATGAACAAGCCCAGTATGACGGCAATATTCGGAACCAAAAAAGACCGGGGTTTGAAGGAGACTTTTATAAGCTGTGTGAGCAGGATGATGATCGGAATGGCAATGACTGCATCCCAGAAGTTTGTGTGAATGGTAGGGAAGTCCATATGGTGCCTCCTAATGGTTTTGTTCATACTATTTCCTTATCGAGAGGGGATTAACAAAAAAAGATGACCCTCATGAGGGATCATCCTTTAAACGTGGCATTCCAGCGTTCTGCTTTCTCAAGTGCGGCTATATCGTTGACAATTTCACCAGGTTTGACTCCTGCACCGATCATGTAGTCCGCAAATTCCATATTCACGAACTGAAAAATGTAGTCAAACTGCTGAACCAGTGGAAGTCCTTTTATTTTGGCAGAAGTCCCCCCGGTGATTACCACATACGCTTTCTTCTTCGTAAGCTCTTCTTTTAAATTGAAACGGTCATCACGAAGGTACTGACTCCAGCGGTCGAAGAAATTTTTCATCGGGCCGCTCATTCCATACCAGTAAAGGGGGGTGGCGAATAATAATACATCATGCTCTTCCATCAGACGGACAAGCTGTTCGTAATCATCCCCGACTGGCAGGAAGCCTCCTTCAGAGTGGCGCAGGTCTTCGATCGGTTCGATATGCAGATCGGCAAGGGATACGACGGTATGATCGGTCCCATCGACGATTTTCTTGGCAAGATATTCGGAGTTTCCGTTTTTTCGTGTACTTCCTAACAGGGCTAATATTTTCATTGTTTAACACTCCTTTATGAATTGATTTTTTTCAGCTCGTCACATGTTGAGTGTACAGTAATTCTTCATCCCGTTGCACCTTTTGAGGCAATCAGGCCGTACGGGGGCATGCAATGAATAGGATTATACCATTGTTGGAAAGATTAAAGTTATCTATAATTATTGATACTAACTATTGTAATAAGTGATGGGAGAGGCAAATGGATCTTACCTATTTTTATACCTTCAAAGAAGTAGCCAAGTGGGGGAGTTATACGAAGACCGGGGAGGAGCTCGGATATGCCCAGTCCAGTGTGACGACCCAAATCAAGAAACTGGAGGAGCACTATAAAGTCAAGCTGTTCGAACGGGTCGGCAGGAAAATGAGGCTGACACAGTCGGGGGAAGAACTCTATTTTTATATAGACAAAATACTATCCTTGTTAGATGAGGCAGAAGAACGAATCTCGAAGGAAAGCAATCTGAGGGGGACCGTGCGGATCGGCACAGTGGAATCTCTTGCCGCTTATTTCATCACCCCCTATATAAAGGATTTGAAAGGAAGGCATCCGGAATTGAAGATCCTGCTTGAAGCAGGACTGTGCCCGAACTTAAAAGAAGGCACCCTTGAGGGGAAGTTCGATCTCTCCATCCTATTGGACCGTTTATCGGAGCATCCGGACCTGACGACGATCCCCATCCGTCAGGAGAAGTTGGTGATGATCGCCCCTCCGAAGCACCGTCTGCATTCCCTGAAGGAAATGAGCTTAAAAGAGCTTGAAACCGAAACCCTCATCCTGACGGAGGAAGGATGTTCGTATCGGGTATTACTCGAGCAATTATTAAAAGAGGAAAATGTTCAGGCCAAATCGGTCATCTCTTTCAGCAGCCTGGAGGCCATCAAACAATGTGTGGCGGATGATTTGGGGCTTGCCATCATGCCTGAGATTGCTGTAAAAAGAGACCTTGAAAGCGGAAAGGTCGTCGAGGTGCCATTTGATCATGAAAAAATTCCGGTGTATACGCAAATCGTCTATCAAAAGAAAAAATGGCTGACACCCCCGATCGCGCAATTCATTTCAGCCCTGACTACTTGAATCATCAATAATTTTGATAGGTAATATGAAAAACTATCGATAACTTCATGGGTGAAACTAGTGCTAAAATGAATGCACAATACGATTAGAGGTGCTGAACATGAACACATTTTTACAATACAATCCTACAAAGCTTTACTTCGGTAAAGATGAAGTGAAGCAGCTGTCTTCCATTCTGGATAAAGGACTGAATGTATTACTCGTCTACGGCGGGGGAAGCATCAAGCGTAATGGCGTGTATGATGATGTCATGAACGAATTGAATAAAATCGAAGCCAACGTATTCGAGCTGAGCGGAGTTGAGCCGAATCCACGGTTGACGACGGTTCGTAAGGGTGTCGCCATCTGCCGAAGCGAAGCGATCGATTTCATCCTGGCCGTAGGCGGCGGAAGCGTGATTGATTGCACAAAGGCAATTTCCGCTGGAGCAAAATACGCGGGGGACGTGTGGGAACTGATCACCGCGAAAGCTCCGATCAATGAAGCCCTTCCCTTTGGCACGGTTCTGACCCTTGCAGCGACGGGTTCAGAAATGAACTCGGTGTCCGTCATCACGAACTGGGAAACGAATGATAAATTAGGCTGGGGATCTCCACATGTGTTCCCGACGTTTTCAATCCTGGATCCTGCTTATACATTTTCTGTACCACGCGATCAGACGATTTATGGGATTGTGGACAGCATGTCCCATGCCCTTGAACACTATTTCCACCGGACTGAAAATACTCCGATGATTGACGGGTTCATAGAGTCCCTGCTGAGAACGGCGATTGCAACCGGTCCTAGGCTGCTGGAGGATCTTGATTCCTTCAAACATCGGGAAACGATGATGTACATCAGTACCACCGCCTTTAACGGAACCCTTGCCAACGGGACAGACGGCGGCGACTGGGCAACCCACCGAATCGAGCACGCGATTTCTGCGATTTATGATATTCCTCATGGCGGCGGTCTTGCCATTCTTTTCCCTAACTGGCTGGAGCATGTGCTGGAAGAAGATCCATCCCGTGTGAAACAGCTTGCGGTCAATGTGTTCGGGGTTTCGCCTGAAGGCAAGGAAGATATCGACGTGGCAAGGGAAGGGGCAAAAGCGCTCCGTGATTTCTGGACTTCACTGGGGGCCCCAAGTACACTGGCCGATTATGATATCGATGACAGTCAGTTTGATAGCATTGTCGAGAAGACGTTCATCAAACCTGGCGTCGGGACGTATAAAGTAATGGATGATAATAGTGTGCGGGATATCCTGGTTCGCTCATTGTAAAAGAGAGGATTGGGGAAGGTTGAGGTTTGGTGAAAAAAGGGTAATGGCTGGATTTTCTCTTGAAACGGCTGGATTAAGAGAGAGTTCGGCCGGATTAAGTGAGAAAACGGCTGATTAATTCATCATTTCGGCTGGATTTTCTCAAAAAACGGCTGGATTCCGACTCTGATCCGGCTACGTCCACACACATCAACCCCTTCCCACCTAAAGAAAAAAGGCGAATCGCAATCCGATTCGCCCTTTTTGTTGCCTGAAATTCACATTCACCGTCTTCGGAACCCTTCCTCACGCAAATACAAGGCCGCCTCATCATATCCGCCAAAGCTGTCCTCCAGATTGTCACCGGCATAAATATTCCAGCGGTCATCTTCTTCCAGCAAGGTGAGGGAATGCCCTTCCGCGTCTTTCCACAACTGTTCGATCGGCGGAGCTATTTCTTCTTCCGTTGCCAAGTGATTGATCGAAGCCCGAATGATCCCGCGCAGTTCATCCGCCGAAAAATCACGGATATTCACAAGCCCTTTTTGATTGGATTCATAGTCTGCAAGGCTTCCCGTATAAACAAACCCGTTACCATTCGGATGCAGGTGATACACGACGGTCGTTTTTTCATATAAACTATCTTCAAAGTGGAAGTTTACACGTTTCATGGAAACGTCCTTCCGTGAAAGCTCAGGAAACTCTTCTATGACAGCTAATTTTTCCTCAAATGTCAGCACTGTTATTCCTCATTTCATTTTACGATTTTCCCATTATAACACAGCGCCCTATTTTCTAAAGGGGATTAAAGGTATAATGGGGAACAAAGAGGTGACCCCAATGAATGATTTTACTTCCTTAGGAATTCAACCTAAGTACGTCAATGCATTAAAAGAACAATCCATAACAGAACCTACGCCGATTCAGAGCGAAACGATCCCTGTCCTCTTAAATGGAGAAGATGTGATCGGACAGGCACAGACGGGAACCGGAAAGACGATGGCGTTTCTCCTGCCCATGCTTGCCAAAATCGATCCGGCGAGAGATGAGATCCAATCGCTTATCGTAACCCCGACGCGGGAGCTTGCGATTCAAGTAACGGCTGAGTTGAATCAGATCCTTTCTTCTACGGAAGATGATATACATGTATTGGCTGTGTACGGCGGCCAGGATGTGGAGAAGCAAATTAAGAAGCTGAAGAATAAAGCGATTCATATCGTGATCGGGACGCCTGGTCGTTTGCTTGACCACGTCAGGCGGGAGACGGTTGACTTTTCACACGTGTCGTTCCTTGTGCTGGATGAAGCGGATCAGATGCTTCATATCGGCTTCTTCGATGAAGTGGAGTCGATTATCCGCGAGACGCCGTTCACCCGTCAAACAGCCCTGTTTTCAGCGACGATGTCAAAGGATATCCGTAAGATCGGCAAGCGCTATATGAACAATCCTCATAATGTCCAGATCCGTGAAAAGGAAAAAATCGTTCAAGAAATCGAGCAGGAAATCGTGGAAACGACGGATCGTCAGAAACTCGATGCACTCAGTCAAACGATCCACGATGTCCAGCCGTTTCTCGGCATCATCTTCTGCCGGACAAAAAGAAGGGTCAGCAAGCTGCTGGGCGACCTGAAAGCAAGGGGATTCCTGGTGGACGAACTGCACGGTGATCTGTCCCAGGCGAAGCGGGAAAACGTCATGAAGAAGTTCCGGGATGCGAAGCTACAGCTTCTGATCGCGACGGATGTGGCGGCCCGGGGACTCGACGTGGAAGGCGTCACCCATGTGTTTAATTATGACATCCCTCAGGATGTGGAAAGCTATATTCACAGGATCGGCCGTACGGGACGCGCCGGTAAAGACGGGCTTGCCGTCACCTTTGTCGCACTAAAGGATAAGCAGGACCTGGACATGATCGAAAAAGGCATCGGCCGTTCATTGCCACGTCGTATCGTGGAGGTTGAAGCTTCGAAGGAAACCCCAAATGTCCATAAGGGATCCAATGAAAGTGCGAAGGAACGGCGGGAAAAGAATATTCAAGCCAATAAAGAGCGCAGTGCAAGATCTCCCCGTGGAGGACGGTCCCGTAACAGCGACGGTGGTGACTCTTCACGCAGCCGCCGCTCGAGAAGGGAAGAATCATCATCCCGGCGTGGAGGATCTTCTGCCGGTCCAACAGGGGGCAGACAATCCGGCCCGGGTGCTTCCGGCAAACCAAGAAGCAATTCCGGCGCCAAAAGAAACAGTCCGGGCAAATCATCTTCAACCAGAAGGGGACGCTGACCCGTCAAGCATGGTGACTTACTTGTCACCATGCTTTTTTTGATGGAATTAATTTCAGAATATTCCCAATTAATAAATCGAATCTGCTAAAATAATCAATATAGCAGTCATTATCGAACAGAGGGGATGGGTTGTACATATGCATGTACCATTAGTGTTGACGGATTTTCTGGATCGCGCAGTCGAGCAGTACGGGGATAAGGTGGCGATCATTGATGATGTGAAGCGTTTGACGTATAGGCAGCTGAATGCACGTGTGAACCAACTTTCCAGGGGGCTGAAGGAGTTCGGGATTGAAAAAGGGGACAAGGTGGCATATCTCGCCCCGAATACCACGGAGATGCTGGAGGGATTCTACGGGGTCTATGGAGTCGGAGGGGTCATGACGCCGCTTAATACGCGTTTAAAGCCGGCAGATTATCAATTTATTCTGACTCATAGTGAGGCGAAAGCCTTATTCGTGGATGAGGAACTGTATCCTCTCGTACAGCCGATTTTGTCTAAGGTGCCGTCTTTAGAGCATATTGTCATCCATGGTGAGTCGGTGGATGGTCATCCCGGCTATGACGAGTGGCGCAGTTCATTCAGTGACGAAGCCTTCGATCGCGTGGAACTGGAAGAAACGGATATTGCTTCCTTATTGTATACGAGCGGAACGACAGGGGATCCGAAGGGCGTACTCCTCACCCACAGGTCCAATTATCTGCATGCCCTTTCATCCATGCATCATTTACGGGTCTCGGATCAGGATACCCTTCTCCATGTCCTACCAATGTTCCATGTAAATGGCTGGGGGTCACCATTTTATTATACGGCCAACGGTGCGACACAGGTGATGCTTAGAAAAGTAGACCCGGAGTACATCCTGGATAAAGTCGAGAAGCATGGGGTGACGGTTATGCATATGGCACCGACCGTTCTGAACATGCTTCTGGAAACCTATCCAAACAGGGAGCGGACGATCGGGCAACAAGTTAGGGTTGTCATTGCGGGCTCGGCTCCACCACCGGCATTTGTCCGGAAGGTGGAAGAGGATCTGAAGTGGGAGTTCATCCAGGTGTACGGAATGACTGAAATCTCTCCACTCATCACCACTTCCATCCTGAGGTCCTCCGAACAGGATCGACCTAAGGAAGAAAAGTACCGGTTAAAGGCGAAAGCCGGTTACAGCATGATCGGCAGCAAGGTGAAAGTAGTGGATGAGTTCGGAAAGGAAGTGCCCCATGATGGAAAAGCGATAGGGGAAATTGTGACAAGGACGAATACGGTGATGGAAGGATATTATAAAAATCCTGAAGCAACCAATCACACGATCAGGGATGGCTGGCTCCATACCGGGGATATGGCGACGGTTGATGAAGATGGCTTCATTGAAATCGTCGATCGGATGAAAGACGTCATCATCAGTGGGGGAGAAAACATTTCGTCTATCGAAGTGGAGGGGGCCCTTTATGAGCATGATAGTGTCCTGGAAGCGGCCGTGGTGGCCGTCCCCCATGAGCGTTGGGGAGAAGTGCCCCATGCAGTGGTTGTCCTCAGGGAGGGCCACAGCATAACAGATAAGGACCTTATCGAGTTCACCAGGGAAAAGCTTGCCCACTTCAAGGCCCCAAAGAGCATAACCTTTGCGGAGGAATTACCCAAAACCGCATCGGGAAAGATCCAAAAGGTCGTCATCAGAAAAGAATTCTGGAAGGATCATGATCGGATGGTTCATTAGGAAGTTTTATTTTGGCGTGCGACAGCACGCTTTTTTCTTTGGATAACAAAGGGCTTATTTCCAAAAGCTAACTTATTTGTTTATAACAATCTATTCGTGGTAAACAAGAACTAAGCACTTACAGACTACACTTCAAAGGAGAGATATTAATGAAAACAAGAAATTTATTACTAACTTTACCGCTGAGTGCAGGCTTGGTTTTAGCTGGTTGTGGAAATGATGAAGGTGCCGAAGAGGAAAGTAATAACGTGGAGCAGCAGGACACTTCTCAAGATGAAAGCAATATGGATGAAGGGTCAAAAAACGAAGATTCCATGAACGGAGACAAAGCGGCTGAAGAAGATAATGAAGGTACGCTTAATGAAGATCCTTCCGGTGAAACGTTGAATGATGACGAGGTTGATAAGGACGATAAAGCCTCAGAAGAACAATAGAAGGCACGTTGAAAAGGGCTCAGCTGAGTCCTTTTTTTATTGGAGTGGAGAAGTAGCCCATCTAACACCCATTCACCAAGCGCGTTGTCCCTGTTCAGGATGCACCTGCATAATTTATAAAAAGGACGTTTTATCATCATAATAACAGGGAAAAGCAGTTTTTAAGAGTAGACAATTGGAGGGAGTAAAGATGAGTTTGAATTCCCCGTTGGTTCCCAATACGAAAACCTATTGTACCAATGAGTATGGAAAGTTGAAAAAAGTGGTGGTGGTTTCACCCGAGAATATGCAAATCAATGAAATCATAAATGAGACTCAAAAGCATTTCTTAAACGAAAATATCAATATAGATAAAGCCGTTCAACAACATGAAACGTTTGTAGAAGTGCTGGAGAAGCATGGTTCCGAGGTCATTCATCTTCAACCATCCCAGGAGTTGAATGAGCAGGTCTTTACAAGGGACATCGGTTTCTCGATTCATGATCAGTTTTTCGTTGCTTCGATGAATACTGATGTCAGGAGGGGGGAAGTGAAGACCCTCAAGAAGTGGCTGAAGGAGAATGCTGTCCCTTACAGCGAGCTTATGCATTCCATCGAGGGAGGGGATGTCCTTGTTGACGGGCAGGATATCTGGGTCGGCGTGAGTGGCCGGACAAACCAATTGGCCATCCAATCATTGCGGAATCAGCTTGCCCCTTACACCGTTCATGAACTGCCTTTAAGGGAAGACATCCTTCATTTGGATTGTGTGTTTACCATCATTTCAAGTGATTGGGCACTTGTGTACCCACCGGCCTTTTCAAAAGGGGACCTCGAGACCATCAAGAAGCATTATAATGTCATCACCGTCACAGATGAGGAACAATTTCAAATGGGACCGAATGTGTTGGCGATCGGTAATCATAAGATCATCAGTCTCACCCAGAACCATGCCTTAAATGAGCGGATCAGGGCGAAAGGGTTCGAGGTGATCGAACTGGATTTATCTGAAATCATTAAATCGGGCGGTTCATTCCGCTGCTGTACGCTGCCTCTTATAAGGGAGTGAGTGTGATGAATGAAAAACAGGTGACTTTATGCCTGTTTTTTTCATTTTTACATAAGCTTTACACACCTGTATTCGTTTTGTAAATGGTTCTTCATACTTTCCCTTTATTCTTCTACATGTACCACGAATTTTAGGAGGTAGGGAAAATGAAGAAATCGATGAAGAAGATCCTTCCGTTAGCGGTTGTGTCAACATTAGCTCTTGGAAGTGTAATAGGGATGAATCAAGACAACACAGAAGCGCAGGCAAAGGAATCTAAAAATGGCAAAGCCAAGAACGTCATCTTTATGATCGGTGATGGTATGGGGGTTCCTTACACCACCGGCCTTCGTTATATGAATGACAATCCAGATACAGTCGAAATGGAAAAAACGGCATTCGATCCTTACCTTGTCGGACTGCAGACGACGTATCCGGAAGATGAAGAAGAAAATGTAACAGATTCGGCAGCTGCTGCTACTGCGATGAGCGGCGGAGTGAAAACATATAATAACGCGATTGCCGTTGACAATGATAAATCAAATGTAAAAACAGTATTAGAGCAGGCGAAAGAAAATGGCATGTCTACAGGAATTGTCGCCACATCTGAAATTACACATGCGACTCCTGCATCTTACGGAGCACATGAAGAGCAGCGTAAAAGCGAAAATGCGATTGCCGACGACTATTATGATGAAATGATCAACGGAGAGCATAAAATTGACGTTATGCTTGGGGGAGGAACAGACTTCTTTGAACGCGAAGACCGTAATCTTGCCGAGCAGTTCCAAAAAGATGGATACAGCTATGTGAAATCAGCTGAAGAACTGAAAAACGATGACAATGAACAAGTTCTAGGTCTTTTCTCAGAAGTCGGAATGGACAAGATGATCGACCGAGATGAGAAGCAGCCGAGCCTGGCGGATATGACAACCGCAGCTCTTGATCGATTAAAAGGTGATAAAGACGGATTCTTCCTCATGGTAGAAGGAAGTCAAATCGACTGGGCAGGTCATGATAATGATGTAGTCGGTGCCATGAGTGAAATGAGAGACTTTGAACAAGCGTTTGAAAAAGTAAGAGATTTTGCGAAAGAAAATGGAGAAACCCTTGTCATCGTGACGGCAGATCACTCTACAGGTGGAATCTCAATTGGTTCTGATGGTGAGTACAAGTGGGATCCAACACCGATCCAAGCTGCAAAACATACACCTGACTTTATGGCAGAGCAAATTGTGAATGGTGCTTCTGTTGAAGAAACGTTAGCGAATAATATCGACCTTGAACTGACGCAGGAAGAAATCGCTTCTGTGAAAGCCGCAGCTGAAAAAGGCGATAAAACCGAAATCGATAATGCGATCGAGAAGATTTTTGACAAACGTTCAGGTACAGGCTGGACAACAGGCGGACACACTGGTGACGAGGTACCTGTGTATGCGTTCGGTCCACAAAAAGAAAAATTCGCCGGCTTGATCGATAACACGGATCAAGCAAAAATGATCTTTGAATTATTGAAGAATAAAGGAAAAATCAAAGATCAAAAATAATGCTCCAAGAGAAAAGACCATGCCGGGTGAATCCCTGCATGGTCTTTTCTTCCATTATACTTCTTCTAAATCGGAAACACTTACTTCAGAACGTTCTTCCAACGGTCCGCGAAGGTGGACAACGGCCGTTTTACCGTCTTCAGATACAGAGTCGATCCATACCGATGCATCCTTGTATTTGACCTGGATGTCGGCTGAAGAAGATAAAATCTGTTTAACTCGATTTTGGTCCATAATCATTTCCTCCTATCATTTTTCAATGCTTAGTGTATCCAAGTTCAGGAAAACCATGTCCGCATAATTCCACTGGGGAATTGATACTCTATTAGTGAAAGGATGAGGATAATGAAAAAGCAGCATGAAAGAATGTCGGCAACAGAAGCCAATATTGAGTTGAATGAACGATTGTATGGAGACAGGGAAAGGCAAGCGGGTCCCCCTCACATCCATGTTGAATCCAACATGATCCCTGTGAGTATCTCTGACGACGATGAGTGAATGATAGTCAAAAACCTGCCAGAAGGGATTCGGGCAGGTTTTTGGTTATTTCGTCTTGTTTTTCTGGTCTTTATTATGTTTATTTCCCTTGCTGTTGTCCCCGCTTGTGATCTCTGTTGCAAATTCCGTCGTGCCCCGCTTAGGTGAGTTTTGATTCTCGCTTCCCCGGTTGTTTTTCTTTGTCATATGAATTCCTCCATTTCAGTAGGTTCACGTTTAGTTTTCGTTAAGATAAAGAGTCCTATACTGCGCGTAGAGAATATATGTCTTTCTTCCTGGATTTTACATCGGGGGTGAAATTTTTTTCCGGCTGAACGATAATGAAGGAAAGAACGTCTTTCAATGGGGGGAAAGAACGATGCACGAAAGTATGAAAGGAAAACAGAACGGTCCGGGAATACCCGGCACATGGTTTAAGGATGAAGAGGCAGCGAATACGGAAGGATATCCGATTTTATTTGTTCATGGCATCAACTCATCCTCAGCTGCGTGGATAAAGGAGAATGACATGCTTCCCATCACCCGGGGAGCCGGTTACCAATCGGTGTTCATCGAATTGCATCCAGATGAAGACATGTGGAGGAACGGGGAGATGTTGGCAGACAAGCTCCGCGAAATGTACGAATACTTTAATGAAAAGATTGTGGTGGTGGGTCACAGTAAAGGAGGGATCGATACTCAAGCGGCACTGATCCATTACGGAGCTTCTCCCTATGTAGAAAGGGTCATCACACTGTCGACGCCCCATCACGGATCAGAGCTTGCAGACCTTGCCTTCAGTAAATGGGCAGGGTGGCTGACGGATGCGTTGAAAAGCAAGACACCCGCCGTCTTTTCACTGCAAACGGGTTATATGAAGGGTTTCCGGTCAGAGACAGACGGACAGGACCCAGTGAAGGACGTCCCGATCTATACATTTGGAGGCACAGGCTGGGGTGGGGCCAACTCTGAACTGTTTTGGGGAGGTTTATACTTAAGCCGTTTCGGTCAAAGTGACGGAGCCGTGCTGGTGAGAAGCTCGCGGCTTCCTTATGCCAAAGAAGTGGCCGTACAGGACTGGACTCATACCACCATTAAAAAAGGCAGCGAGGTATTCCCTTTTTTGAAGAATCTTTACACCGAAATGGTGAAAGAGGTTCCGTATGCAAAGGTGAGCGAAATGGCTTCAGAAGATGAAACCTCTGTTCTTCACAGGGGCGGGGAATTCGATGGGACAGTCGTGGAAAGCTTCTTTGTCGAAGAAGGAATGGGGAAGATCACCGTTGATTGGATCAGTAACCTAAGTGACTCCGCTTATGAGCTGGTGAGTCCGGACGGCCAACTATATAAGCAATGGGGCATGGCAGAAGACGCAACGGGCTATTTCCCCGGTGCGTATCATCATTCGATCCTGCTTTCCGACCCCCTTTCAGGCAGGTGGGAGGTGAGGGCCAAATCGGGTCAAAGAGAACATTACATGGTTAGCATTCTCTTTCATAAAAAGAGAAAAGAGGTGGTGAGCGCATTGGGTGGGGGTGATACTGTTTTAAAGAGGACCTATACCATACACTATATCCCGATGCAGAGTGGAAAGAAATCTTCCGTACTCATCACCACAGAAGACTTGACCTCCCTGCCACTTGCTGACTTTGATGAAGGAATCCATAACATCACCCTCGACATAGAAGGCAAGACGTCGCTGGGAAATGAATACCAGCGAACGAAGATTCAGACGGTATATGTCGATGGAAAAGGAAATATTTATGGAATGTAAAATAAGAAACGACAAAGGTCCGTCCCTCTTCATAATGAGGGACGGACCTTCAGGTTATAGTGTGTTCAGGAATTCTGTCACTTGTTCCGGCGATTTGGCGTTGGCGCTGTGCAGATGGGCTTGTTTTTCGCCGTTTTTGTATACCAGCAGGCTCGGAATGCCCATGACGTCATATTTTTCGGCGATTTCCGGGAATTCGTCCTTATTGATGTCATACCATTTATATTGATTGAACTCTTCCATGATTTCATCAATGAACATGTCCATGCGACGGCAGTCCGGACACCAGTCCGCATGGAATTTTACGATGACTGGCTCTGGTGATGAGATGAGATCGTCAAAGGTTTCTTTGTTTTTGATTGATTGCATGATGATAACCTCCCTTTTCCACTTATTTTATACAAAACCCCGCCCGATTGTAAAACGAATCATTTTTCGTCCGATCTTGTACATGATAATATAGGAATACATTTTGAAAGAAAAAGGTGACATTATGCAGCCCATTAAAGTAGGTTTGGCAGGATACGGATTTTCAGGACAAAGCTTTCATCGTCCATTACTCTCCCATTTAGAGGAATATCATATTGAAGCGGTCATGTCCTCCAATGAAGAAAAAGTATTGAATGACATCGAGGGAGCCACAGTGGTGTCCTCACTCGGCGAACTGCTTCAGGAAGACATAGATTTAGTCGTGATCACGACACCTAATCACCTTCACTATCAAATGATCAAACAATCATTATTATCAGGTAAACATGTCATCGTCGAGAAACCCTTTGTAACGGACTCAAGAGAAGGGGAAGAGCTCCTGACACTGGCAGAAGAGAGAGGGCTCCATCTTTCCGTTTTCCATAATCGGCGCTGGGATGCCGACTTCTTGACCATTCAGAAATTGTTGAAAGAAGAAACGCTTGGAAAGATTTATACATATGAAGCGCATTTTGATCGTTTCCGGCCAACCATCAAGGACCGGTGGAAAGAGAACAAAATGGAGGGGGCAGGCGTACTGTACGATCTCGGCTCTCATCTTCTCGATCAGGCCCTTACCCTGTTTGGGACCCCGAAATGGGTGCAGGCCGATGTCTTCCCTCAGCGCAATCCTGACAAAGCGGAGGATTACTTCCTCATCACACTCGGATACGATGTATTGAGAGTGCAGCTTTATTCACGGTCCATCGTGCTCGATCCCGGCCCCCGCTATCAGGTCCATGGGCGTAAAGGAAGCTTTGTGAAACACGGGATGGATCGTCAGGAAGATGATTTAAAAGCAGGGAAAAATCCTCTTTCAGAAGAGTGGGGGATGGAAGACGAAGAAAATTGGGGTTTACTCACGACCATTTTGGAGGAAGAAGTGACATCGGAGGTCATACCTTCGGAAAAAGGGGATTACACCCAATATTACCTGGGGATGTATGATAGCATAAAACGAAACAGGCCACTTCCGGTCGATCCCCGGGACGCTTTACTGGTGATCAAAATAATTGAAGCTTGTAAAGAGAGTGCGGAAACCGGACGCACCATCATCATGGACTAAAAAAGGAAAGGCTCCCTGACTATTTGGGAGCCTTTTTCCGTATCTATTCAACCGTACCTGCTTCAAGGATCTGAACCCTGGCATCTACATTGAATTTCACCCGGGGATAAATGCTCTCGTTCCATTCTTTGAAATCGAATCCCCGTATACCATGCTTCTGGTTCTGGCCGATACCGACAGGATCGATTCCCATCTCCTGAAACTCCTTCAGCATTTTCATGCAGTTTTTTTCAATATCTTTTTTCATTTGTTTTTCCACTTCCACCACTTTTCCCGGGGTCAATTTCTTACCTGTATACTCACGGATGATGCCCCTCAGTTTTATCCTTATGGTCACTTCCACCGGGTCGGAGTGATGCTTGAAGATGATTTTGTTTTTAGATTTTAGACTTGTTACAGACGCCTCGATGGACTTCTCGACATGGCCGCTTCTTTTTTCAGTCCCCATTTTAATGACATGGCTTCCTTCAGCATATTTATCAACCAATAGCTTGAAGAAGAACATATCATTAGCAGGGATCTTTTTGACCATTTTATCTTTATCAAACAATGCAACGCCTGTAATCCCGACACTTTCATTTGAAAGTTGCTTCAAGATGGGAAGATAAGGAGTCTGCCCTTGCTGGAAATAGTCAAATAAAAATAAATGAAGATTGGTTTCCGGTAATTCTCTCCGGGTGATATTATGATGGATCAAATTAGAAAGGTACGTTCCGTTTCCCCTTAATCCGTAATTCCCTTTTATGAGCTCTCCTGCTTCCCCTTCAGCAACCGTAATATAGACACGTGCCCCGACGCTCGCATCCCTTTGCAGGGAATCACCGATATCGATGACCCCTTTCTTCGCCAGCTCTTCCCCGATTAACACGACGTCCAGACTTCCCCGTACCAGGGGCTGCTGAGATCTTCTTTCTAACTTTTCCAGTACTTCCCTGGTTGAGGAAGCTTCGGCTGATAGGGTTCCGTTTTGAATCGATTTATCGGCTAAATAGATGGGGAAAAGGGCGGTCCCCCTGATTTTATCCTCCCCTACATAGTCATAGGCCTTCCCCGTTTCAATGTATAGATCATCCAGGATCTCCTTTTCCACACATCCTGTAAGGAACAGAAAGCAAACGAGGAGAGAAACGATTCCATATCGTCTGTTCATTGTTTATCCCTCACTTTCTTCATGATGATCACAAGCAGTAAGAGTGCAGGTACGTAGAAGTAGTTAATATAAAATCCAATTTGCCCTGATAACGTATTCAGGAAATTCACCTGTTTTCGATCAGTGAAAAACGTGAGGGCGGATAGGCACAGGATGGAGATGATCAATAATGTATGCCGGTGCTTCAAAGGGGTCATCCGCTTTAAGATCCTGCTGGCACACCAGATGGCGATGCAAGTGTTTGGAAGGATGATCAAACACCAATTGGCAATCCCGATGTACTCAAATCGCTCCACGAATGGCATTTCGACGATCTTCCACATGGAAAGGGTGGCCCAGACGGTCTTCTCCAGCTGCTTCTGGCTAAAAAACGCAAACGAAATAACGGCTAACAACGTGTATAGAGTAGTCGTGGCGAATAGACCCCAGTGGGCATACTTTTGCGATTTCTTTGCGTCTTTCACAAAGGGATAGAGAATCAATATGGATTCATAGCCCAGATACGTCAGGGACATATTCTTGGTCGAAATAAGGATGTCTTTTAGCGAATGATCGAAGACCGGCAGAACATTCCGGAAGTCTGCATATTGAAACGTGAAGGCAAAGGTCAGAACGAGATAACTTGGAAGAATGATGCCGAAAAAGGCCGTACCGGTAATTGTCCGGACCCCGCCGTTTACAATATAATACACAAGCACAAGAAAGAATAAAGAAAAAAAGAACGTACTCAATCTCGGATACATCCACACCTGTAACACTTCGATATATGTACGCATGATGGTGATCACGAGCAGGCTGAAGTAGAGGACAAAAATCAGATTGAACACATTCCCAATCCATTTTCCGAAGGCGAGAGTATGGGCAGATACAAGGTCCCCCTCCACCGTGTTTAAAATGTGGTACATCATGATCATGATGACGTGAGTGAATATACCGGCAAGAATGACGGCAATCCAGCCATCATATCCTGCGTTTTTTGAAATGATTCGCTGAAACCCCAATACTCCCGCCCCCACTTGAATGGCATGAACGAGAAAGAAGACAAGGAACGGCGATATTTTTCTTCTATCGGGAATCGGCTGCATGTGATCACCTCCAATCATTCTTCTATTCGTCGATATCGAACTTTTTCTTACCTTCTGACGGGCGGAACCTAAACGGTTTCTTCGTTCGTAAATATTCAGGACGCCCTGCTTGTTTATTAAAAGGGAATCGAATCAGAGCGTCTTTCAAGTCTTTTACCCTTGGTGGGTACAGAGGCTCCAGGAAGGGTCTCCCCAATGACGTTAACTGTAATAGATGACCCATGAGAAGACAGAAACAGAATACAATCCCCAACAGTCCCCATAGTTGAGCAAATAGAAGGAAGGGGAAACGTAATATACGGATCGTATTACCCATGCGATATACGGGTGTGGTAAAGGACGCGAGGGCAGCAAGAGCCACCAAGATGAGCAGGACATTACTTGTGATCCCCGCTTCAACGGATGCTGTCCCGATGACGATCCCGCCAACGATACCGATGGTCTGACCAACCTTGGTCGGCAGGCGCGCCCCTGCTTCCCGCAGCAGTTCGATGGTCAATTCCAGAAATAATGCCTCAAGAATAGGAGGCAGTGGGATCTCTTGTCTGGACGTGATGAGTGTGGCCATCAAATCTTTCGGTATGAGCTCGTAATGATAGGTCAATGCCGCCACATAAACAGGCGTAATCAAAATCGAGAAGGCTACTGCAAATACACGAACTAGACGAAGAAAGGAAGAAATAGAGAAATTCAGGAAATAATCCTCGTAGGAGTTAAAAAACTCGACGAGAGTGGTGGGACCGATCAAGGCGTGTGGAGAACCATCCGCCATGATTGCAATCTTTCCTTCCACCAACACGGAAGCGACACGGTCCGGCCGTTCGGAATCCAATAGTTGGGGAAACGGCGACTTGCTATTGTCAGCGATCAGCTGTTCAATGAATGAACTATCCATGATTTGATCGAAATCCAAATCACGTAACCGCTGTCGGACTGTGTTCACATTCGCTTCGTCAGCCAATCCATCAATAAACAGTAACGCCACCCTGGTGTGGGTGAGTTTTCCTATGTTGAATTCCTCCACAACCATTTCCTTGATGGGCAGACGTTTTCTAAGCAGGTTCAAGTTATCGCTGAGAGATTCCACAAAGGCCTCTTTTGGCCCCACGACGCTGAACTCTACCTCTGGTTGGGAAACCTTCCTGCCCATTTCATTTTTAGTCGCGATAAAGGCAAACTTACGATTGGAAGCGTCCATCGTCAGCAAGGTATATCCGTTATAGAGCTTTTGTTCAATTTCGGATTCATCTTTTGAAATCTGTATATCCAATACGGGAACCAGGGTTTTCAAATCATCGAATGTATGAAAATCCTTAGAAAGTAATGAGGGGAGGACGTCCTCCTGCAGGATTTTCCCATCAATCAACGTTGTGATGAAGTGCAAGCTGAATTTTACACCTGTAATTGGATTCTGATAGAAGGCCTGTTTATAATCAGCGGATTTCTCCGCTTCCTTTTTCAGACTCTCATATGATTGCTTCTTCTTCTCTTGATCATTTTTGTTCTTGTTCTTAAAGAATGGAAACATACTAATCCCTCATGTCCGATGTATGGTCTATCCAGTAGTGTTTCCGAAAAAAGGAGAATTATGAAAAGGAGGGGGACGAAAGAAAAAAACGTCATGGACGGTTGGAAGGGAAAGGTCGATCTGTATAAATAAAACAAGCCGGAAAAGGAGTGCTCCTTTTCCGGCTTGTTACGGTTATTCCTGTTCCAGGAAGAACTTTTCGATATCATCCAGCATTTTGTTGGCTGCAATGACGCCGCCAGCTGTATTCCAGATGGCATCATCGACTTCGTAGACGCGATCTTGCTTGGCCACTTCAAGGTTCTGGAACAGTGGGTCGTTGATCCATTCCTCTGCCAGTTTATTCGCTTCGCCATCTCCTGTTTCATACGTGAAGTAAAAGAGGACATCTCCATCCATTGCCGGGATGCGCTCTTTCGTCACACCCTTTTCGGCGAAGTCGTCTACATCCTGACCTTCAGGACGTGCGAACCCTAATTGATCCAGGATCACTCCTGAGAATGAGTCTTTATGGTAGATACGAACATCTCCAGCCATGAAACGGACCATCGACACTTCCTGATTCAACTTATCTCCAAGCTTGCCTTTAAGATCTTCGATGCGCTGGTCGTATTTCGCCAGTACTTCTTGACCTTTTTCTTCTTTATTTAAAGCTTTTGCATACAATTTAAAGTTTTCTTTCCAGTCTCCCCGAAGGGTTTCAGCCATGACGGTGGGAGCGATCTCTTTCAGCTGATTGTATTGCTCTTCCTGACGCATTTTGTTCCCGATGATCAGGTCAGGTTGAAGTTTCGCAATCGCTTCAACGTTTAATTCACTTTCCGTTCCGACGACTTCAACATCTTTCATTTTGTCAGAGATATGATCATACCAAGGATCACCTGTCCACGATTGCACGGCTCCGACGGGTGTCACACCCATGGAAAGAAGTGCCTCGGTACCTTCATTTGTAAGGATCACGACTTTCTTGGGCGTTCCTTTGATTTCCGTCGTACCCATTGCGTGTTCCACAGTATAGGTTTCTTCTTTTTTATCATTTCCTGCTGTCTCATCCTTTTCCTCTTTATTTCCACAAGCCGCAAGAAATAGAAGGGAAGAGATAAGCAGGAAAGAGAGTATGCTTCTTAGTTTCATATGTAAATCCTCCTGATATGATATTATTGATGATAATGATTATCATTTACACTCATAATAGTAGTTGAGAAGGTTTTCATTGTCAATACCTAAATGATAATGATTTTCAAAATCATTGACGCTCGTTTCATTCTTCTTTAAAATAGTAAGGGAAGAACAGAACGGATTTCCTTTCCTTCAAGGAATAGAAAGGTCAGCATAATGAAAATTCAAAGACAGCTTCTTTTATTTATAGGAACATTCCTTTTTCTTATCTTGTGTATCGGGATCAGTATTGTATACGGATACACGGATACATCGTGGAAAACGGCATTTGAAGCCTTCACCAACCCAACGGGATCGACCGAGCATATCGTTCTCCAATCGATCCGGTTACCGAGGGCGCTGATTGCAGCAACAGTCGGGGCGTCCCTGGCGGTTTCAGGGGTCCTGATGCAAACGCTGACGAAGAATCCCCTGGCTTCACCCGGGATATTCGGCATCAATGCAGGCGGGGCATTCATGGTGGTCGTGGCGGTCACGCTATTTGGCGTAACCAATCTTCAGTCCTTTACGTGGCTGGCATTTACCGGCGCAGGTTTGGCAGCTGTCGGCGTGTATGTCATCAGTTCTGCAGGGAATCAAGGCTTGACTCCGATGAAGCTGACGCTTGCGGGTGCGGCGATTACAGCGATGTTTTCTTCCTTTACACAAGGATTGCTCGTTTTGAATGAAGCCGCCCTGGAACAGGTGTTATTTTGGCTTGCGGGGTCGGTGCAGGGGAGGAGCCTGGATATTTTAAACGGGGTCTTCCCTTATATAGTGGCTGGCTGGATCCTTGCTCTCATCATAGCCGGAAAAATGAATATCCTTGCCATGGGGGAAGATGTTGCGAAGGGCCTTGGCCTCAAAACATCATTGATCAAATTTCTCGCTTTGGCGGTCGTCGTCCTGTTGGCGGGGGGCTCCGTAGCTGTTGCCGGTCCCATCGGTTTTATCGGCATTGTCATTCCCCATTTGGCCAGGAAGATCATCGGTGTGGACCACCGCTGGCTGATCCCTTTCTCAGGACTGCTCGGAGCGATCCTATTACTTGCCGCTGACGTTGGAGCCCGTTACATCATCATGCCCCAGGAGGTGCCGGTTGGCGTCATGACCGCCATCATAGGTGCCCCATTTTTCGTGTATGTGGCAAGGAAGGGGTTTTAACAGATGAATCGATTTATTGGCAAACGCTGGCTTAAGGACCGGGTTTCCATGCTCGTGGATATATCAGCGCTCAAAAAAGTAACCATACTTGGTTTGATCACATTTCTGGTTCTCATTATGAGTACAGGGATAGGGGATTTAAAGATCGCTCCCTGGAAGGTGATCAGCGTCTTCTTTGGAGGGGGGACTAGCTTGGAACATCTCGTGGTGACGTCATTCCGTCTGCCGCGGATCCTCATCGCACTCCTCTCGGGAATGGCATTGGCCGTTGCAGGCGGAATTCTTCAAGGGATGATCCGGAATCCCCTTGCTTCCCCTGACATCATCGGGATCACCGGGGGAGCGGGAGCGGCTGTCGTAGCCTTCCTGACCCTTTTCAGCAGTGAGGATAACTCGCTTATGGTCAGCATTAAATGGCTGCCTGTCGCTGCTTTTGCCGGTGCGACGGTCATTGCTTTTCTGGCTTACTTTCTCGCTTGGCGGAAAGGGGTATCTCCTGTTAGACTTGTGCTGATTGGTATTGGGATATCTGCCCTGACACAGGCATTGACGACATTGCTCATGATACTCGGCCCCATTTACAGGGCGAGTCAGGCAAATATCTGGATCACGGGAACCGTGAACGGTTCGGATTGGCAGGACGTATGGATCCTGCTTCCGTGGAGCCTGGTCTTTATTTTGTTAAGCTTCTTTATCACGCGTCAATTGAATATACGGGAACTAGGCGAAGAAATGGCGACAAGTGCAGGAGGCAATGTTCAGCTGCAGCGCTTCTTTCTTCTCCTCATGTCGACGGCTTTAGTAGGAGGAGCCGTTGCCTTTGCAGGGGGAATCGGCTTTGTAGGGCTGATGGCTCCCCATATGGCAAGACGGATGGTGGGATCTTCATTCGGTGCATTGCTCCCGACTGCTGCCCTCATCGGCGGGATTCTCGTCATGGTGGCAGATTTGATCGGAAGGACCCTGTTTCTGCCATTGGAAGTCCCGGCAGGTGTGTTTACGGCAGCGATCGGTGCACCCTATTTTATCTATCTACTATTCAAAACACGAAATTCTTAAAGGAGTTGGCCATAAATGAGTAACGTATTGCAAACGAAGGATTTAACTCTATCCTACGGGGATCGGATTATTATTGATGAACTGAATATTGACATTCCACAAGGGGAGATCTCGGTCTTTATCGGCGGAAATGGCTGTGGTAAATCCACACTTCTCCGTTCGATCGCCCGATTACTCAAGCCGAAACAGGGATCGGTCCTTTTGGATGGGGAGGCAATCTCACGTTTATCAACAAAAGAAGTTGCTCGTAAAATGGCCATTCTTCCTCAATCCCCGACGGCTCCAGAAGGGCTTACCGTCCTTCAGCTCGTCAAGCAGGGGCGGTACCCGCATCAAACGTGGCTCAAACAGTGGTCATATAAGGATGAAGAAATCGTCCAGGACGCGCTGAAGGCAACGAAGATGGAGGAGCTCCAGCACCGGAAAGTGGATGAACTGTCCGGGGGGCAGAGGCAGCGTGCGTGGATCGCCCTGACACTCGCCCAGGACACAGACATCATTTTATTGGATGAGCCTACAACGTATCTCGATATGACCCATCAAATCGAGATCCTCGACTTGTTATTCGAACTTAATGAAAAGGAAGGGCGCACCATCGTCATGGTTCTCCACGACCTGAATCTGGCATGCCGCTATGCCCATAATATCGTCGCCATCCGGGATAAGCAGATTTATGCCCAAGGGAAGCCTGAAGAGGTGATCAGCTGTGAACTCGTGAAGAATGTGTTCGATATGGACTGTCAAGTATCACGGGATCCCTTATTCGGCACTCCCCTCTGCATTCCATTTGGTAAGGGTCGCTGCATCCTGAATCATGCAGGTGAAACGGGATGAATTCCCTGACCAAGGAAGAATGGGAAATCCTCAACACATATCGCTTTCACCAATCCCGTAAGGCCTTAAAAGGTGAGGAAGCCAGCTCTTTCCTGGATGGTGATGAGATGGAGTCGTATCTGAATCATCGCCTTTCCGTGATCGGAACAGACGATCTGAAAGTAGCAGCGTCTTTATTCATGAAACGGTACGCATTTGTAGCGGCCATGGGGTTAATGACCATGACGTATTGGAATAAGAAACTGAATCTTGCGCCTCACAATCTGATCATGACGGATGGGGAAAAAAAAGGGCTATGGATGCCTCAATTTCATCTGAAGGATGCTTCCGCTACGGAGTTTACTTCCCGGGAAGAAAAAGAGGAGTTCATTCAGTCCATCTTCAGGGATCACCTCAATCCGGTGATTCAGTCTTTAAAGAAAGCATCGAAGCTTTCCAATCTGATCCTTTGGGAAAACATTGCAGTATATGTGTTTTGGATCTATGAGAATGATGACTTCCTTCTAAACGGAGGGATGGGGATTGGGAGGGATGAGCAATTTCAGGCTCTCCTTTCAGATGAAAACAGCCACTGGTTCGGCAGGTATCACAACAACCCATTGGCCCGTTACTATAGCAGTAAAGTAAATGTAGAGGCTGTGCCAGGAAAGGTGCGTGTCCGGAAAACATGCTGCTTCTCCTATAGACTTGAGAACGGGGAACAGTACCGTTGTAAAACATGTCCACAAACCTGTCGGGTGAAGAAGATCTGATTCAGCATTCGGAAGGAGGTTAACGCAATGAAAGAATTCCCGGAACAATTTGATGCCCTGCTCGAAAAATACACAGAGCTATTAGTGGGTGAAACCGATGCCGACAAGAAAGAAATGGTATCACAATACGCTCTTTACTCATTCATCGCCAAAAATATGCCGGCTCTCGTCAAGCATTGGAACTCTTTATATCCTGAAGGGAAGGACGAGATGAAACGGATCGTTGGGGAGATCAAAGAGATGAATGAAGCTCATCGGGCAGAAATGAGCAGAAAAAATCATGAAGAATAACGGCTTTGATTGAAAAGTACCCTTTTAATGAGTTGAGGGTGCTTTTTTTATTGGGTAATGACCAAGAAGGGTAAGTAAGAAGGAGAATGTTTGTTATAGATTCGTTTATTATCGGGTCCTTTGGATATATGATCGACTTTCAAAAAAACGATCTTCAACCGCTTGTGACACTCCCCTCAACCAAAAAGGCAGACCCGGGTCTGCCTTTCGATTATTGAACTTGACCGCCATGCCCATAAGGGAATTGGGAAGAATACTGCTGATGCTGCTGATAGGATTGCTGGATTTTTTGGCTATCCGCAGCTTCAAGCTTGTACCAGCCCTTGCGGAACATTTCGTTGTACAGCTCGCGTTGCGCATTTTGTGTCTCGTTGAAGATCGTCAGCAGGTCTTGATATAAGGCCTGGTGACTCGCTTCATTCAAGGCAGTACAGTAAGAAGCCGTCATATATTTCTCATGGGACAGGACGTCAGTGATAAAGTCCCGGTCATTCATTTGCGGCGTTTCGGGCACTTGTGTTTGAGCGTTTTGGATTTTTTGCTGATTCGGTTGATTCATGTTTATGGACTCCCTTCTACATCATGTTTTGGTTAGTGGTGTTTAAGTGCGCTAGAAGCTGTTGGTAATGACGCTGATGCATTTGCCCGCATTTATCCAACTCGGATTTAATGTCTGCATCCTGACAATGAGCTGCTGCAAAATGACATTTTTTCATGGCATTCAGATTCCAGGCAAGCATGTCATTCAAATAGAGGGAATCCTTCGTTGTAAGCATTTGAGGCGGCTGTGTATACGCCTGCTGCTGATTTCCTTGCTGAGGTTGTTGTTGCATGAATACTTCCTCCCTTTCATTTTTCGAGTCTTCAATATCCTCTCTTTGTCCTTGGTGTTTAGGTAATAATATCCTGTATACGACCCAGTCAGAAAGCGATATCATCATAAGGCAAAGGTTATTTTTCCTACTTTCCTACAGACTTATACACGTATTTACAAATTTCGAGCATATTCTACTAAGAAAGTATTGAAAGTATATTCAAAACGTTTAAAAGGTGATAAAATATTGGTAGATATACTACGTATGAACCTTCTCTTTTTTAGCAATAAAGAAAACGGTTTCATAGTATGGTATATATGTTTTTTCAGGGGGTAAGCAACATGGAGCAAGCAATGCGTAATTTCTTTTTATTCCTTTCAAAAAATAAGCCGATGACGAAACTGGCTAAGAAATATGGCCTGCGCTTTGGTGCCGGTCGATTCGTTGCAGGGTCTTCCATCCAGCAGGCAGTTGAGGTCATTCGCGAGCTGAATAGTCAGAATCTTGTTGTAACGATCGACTATTTAGGAGAGTTTGTGGACAATGAGCGTGAAGCAAACGAAATGGCCCTCGAATGCGTTGAGGCGATTCGTGCCATCGGGAGAGAGAACCTCAAATCACAGCTATCCCTTAAAATGACTTCCATGGGGCTGGATATTTCTGAAGAGATTGTCATGAAGAATATGAGATTGATTCTTGATGAAGCAACCAAACAGAACGTCTTTGTCACCATTGATATGGAAGACTATTCCCGGTGTGGGAAGACCATTGATATCTTCATGCGCCTTAAGTCGGAGTATGATAACATCGGCACGGTCATTCAAGCCTATTTATATAGAACAGAAAAGGATATCGATGATCTGAATGCGTATTCCCCCAATCTGCGTCTTGTAAAAGGGGCTTACAAAGAGTCACCTGAAGTCGCTTTTCCCGATAAAAAGGATGTAGACGATAATTTCAAAAAAATCATCAAAACTCATCTGTTGAATGGGAATTATACGGCTATTGCCACCCATGACGATGAGATCATCGAATATACGAAGAGACTCGTGGAAGAATATAAGATCCCGCGTGATCAATTCGAGTTTCAAATGCTTTTCGGAATCCGCGTGGAACGCCAGCATGAACTGGTCAAAGAAGGCTATAAAATGCGCGTTTACGTTCCATACGGCACGGACTGGTACGGTTACTTCATGAGAAGGCTGGCTGAAAGACCGGCCAACGTCGCCTTTGTTCTAAAAGGGGTCATGAAGAAATAATAGTAAGTAAGATAAAGACTCTATGGAAGTTCATAGGGTCTTTTTGTTTATATAAGTGGGAGGTCGGGAAAAATGATAATCGTTCCTTATCGGCTAGAGGGAAGGTATTTTAAAAGAATGATCAGGCTGTATTGCCGGCTCTTCGAGGTGGATCCCATTGGTATGGAAGACCAGTTCAAACGGCATTCGACGTATCCCCTTTTTGAAGGGTACCTGGCCTTGGCCGGTGAAGAAGTGGTCGGATACATATATGGCTATTCTTCGAGGAAAGGGCAATATTATCATGAGTTACTTGCCCGTCATCTAAATTCCGAGCGGGAGTGGATGGTCAACTGCATGGAACTTGTGGAGCTTGGGGTCGATCCTTCATATAGGGGCAGGGGGATCGCGAAGCATCTGGTGGGACGATTACTGCAAAATAGAACAGAAGAGACAGTCCTCCTCACGACGCGTAAGAATAACCACCCAGCCATTGCCTTTTATCAATCACTCGGCTTTACGACCATCAGGGAGGGATTCTATCCGAACGTCCCTCATGAGTATATCATAATGGGTAAACGTTTATAGGAAGACTCGATAAGACAGGGCTTTATAATTGTTACGTAATTCACAATCTTATATAATAGAAGAAATGATCTTTATGAAATAAGAGGCGATAATATGGAAATGACCATTGATAATTTGACCCTGCTCCTTGGCCTCTTGCTATTGGTTGGCGTCATCACCGCTAAATTCTCCACACGATTAGGCGTCCCCTCGCTGATCCTGTTCATCATCGTGGGAATGGTCCTGAATACATACTTTTTCTTCGATAATGCTACCATCACTCAATTCATCGGTACCCTCGCCCTCATCATCATCTTGTTCGAAGGCGGTCTTCAAACAGAATGGAACAATGTGCGAAGGGTGTATAAACCCGCCTTATCACTGGCGACGATCGGCGTTGTGGCAACCACCGTTTCGATCGGGGTGGCGGCCAAGTTCATACTGGACTTGAGCTGGCTTGAAGGGATGCTGTTCGGGGCAATCGTAGGTTCCACCGATGCAGCCGCCGTGTTTTCCGTTTTAGGGAACAAAAACATCAAGCCGAAGATATCTGCCACACTCGAAGCCGAGTCCGGCAGTAACGACCCCATGGCCATTTTTTTAACCGTCGCGTTTTTACAATTGATTCAATTTCCCGGTTTGAATCCTGCGACTTTGATTTTAAGCTTCTTTTGGCAGATGGGAATGGGACTGGTACTTGGATTGGCTCTCGGGTTTGCTTCCGTATGGATCATCAACCGGATCAATCTTGATTCATCAGGATTGTATCCGGTACTGTCCATTTCCCTCGCCATCTTTACATACGCGTTCACAAGCATCCTGGAAGCAAGCGGATTGCTGGCCGTATACATCATGGCGATCGTCGTCGGGAATAAGGAATTGACGTACCGGCACTCCATCGTGAGATTCAATGAGGGGTTCGCGTGGATGATGCAGATCGTCATGTTCATCCTCCTGGGACTACTGGTATTCCCTCAGCACTTGCCGGGGATCGCATGGCAGGGAATTGCCCTTGCGGTTCTGCTGATTGTGGTAGCGAGACCTCTCGGAGTCTATTTAAGCTTGGCACTCGCCAAGCACTTTACGGTAAAAGAAAAGTTCTTCATTTCATGGGCAGGTTTGAAAGGGGCCGTACCGATCGTATTGGCTACGTATCCCATGGTAGCCGGTATCGAGAATAATGAAGTCATCTTCAACGTCGTATTCTTCGTCGTGCTCCTATCTGCCCTCATACAAGGGACGACGATCTCACCTTTGGCAAACTATCTAAAACTTGCAGGGGAAGAGAAACCACCGATTGCCCACAGTATCGAGCTTGTCTCCATCGGAAAAACCAATAATGAAATGCTTGAAATCCTCATTCATGAGGGTGCCTATATTACGAACAGTGCCATCAAAGACATTAACCTTCCGGAGAAAACGTTGATTTCTGCCGTCATACGAAACAATGAATTGATCACTCCCATGGGTGACACTCTGATCAAAGCAGGCGATACTCTTTATGTGCTCGCTGATAAAAGCCAGAGAAAGCGTATCAATGACATGTTGAATGCGAAAGGCGGAGCAGGTCATTGATTAATGATATGGAACAGAAAAAGCCATCTCCCGGGAGATGGCTTTTTCTATCGGGTCAGTCAGCTGAAACGGCCGCTTTCCCCACTGCTTTTTTCTCGAAGATCTGCTGGAAAATCGGGAAGCTGTATTGAACGACGAATCCTAATGTGAGCGTCACAATGATCGTTCCGATTCCGATATCGCCTCTAAATAGGAAGGCGAGTGAAAGGGCAAATCCCTCACTGATGATCCTGGAGTTGCGGAGATTTAATCCGAAACGTGTGTGAATGGCCACCATCAGTGTATCCATCGGACTTGCCGGAAACTTCGCCTGCAGATAAATGGCAATCCCAAGCCCCATCGTCAATATACCAGAAGCAAGAGCGAACAGCTGATTCATCAGCATCTCAGGAGCATAATGATTAAAGACAACGAGCAGCCAAAAATCAATTAACATCCCGATCACCAAAATTGATCCCGCTGCCAATACATCCGGCTTCTTCTTCATAATGAGGGCATTGAGGCCGATCAATACGATCCCATTGATAAAGACCGCTGTCCCCACCGTAATCCCGAACATATTCGATTCTCCAACTGCGAGGGCATCCCAGGCAGAGGCGCCAAGACCTGATTTAATGATGAGGGCAACCCCCATTGTTAAAATGAAAAGTCCAATTGTAAAAAACATAAATCTCCGCTTCATTCACATAAACTCCTTTTCTGTAAACGTTCTCATTCGAATTCTTAAAAAAAACAGACAATCCACTTTGATGGTGATGCCCTGTTAAAGTAGGAGGTCTGACGTCTTCTAATGAATAATAATAGTTTACTTTAAAACATGCAGGAAGGCAAAGTTAATTTCTGTATGGGGAGGAAGGGGTGGTTTTTGAGGCGCGGCGGGAGTTTGAAGAAGGCAGTGGTGGGGTGGAGGTGGCGGAAATTGTCGAAACGGTCGGTATATTGAGGATACGGTGGATAAAATGAAAAAAAGGCTGGTAACAAACCAAGGTCGATAAAACCCAATCGAAGGATCCATAGCATTAAGACAATTCAACCCACTATAAAAACAGCACCCGATCATCAGTCATCAGGTGCCATCTTCACTCATCCTATGGTTGCTTCTTAAATTGGTTGTTTTGACTGTTTCTCTTGCCGCCGCCGTCCATCTCAACCGTCGGGCCGGCATCCCCCTTCACACTCGCTGCACTAACCCCAGCCTTAGAAGGATTCTTTTTTCGCTTCGCCATATCAAACACCTCCACTCCTAACATTCCCGCATCGTGAAAAAAATATGAGGGACGGACCTCCAAATCTTAGCTGAAACGAAGACACTATGGAGCGGAAAACCCTTTAGAATAGGCATTCATCGAAAAAAAGTGAGAAGAAATGGTCGTCTACCCAAGGTCCGTCCCTCAACAAAAACATATATATATAGTAGGAAAATTATTTTTCACTTTCGGTATCACGGGGACGCGGCTTTCTGAATAGGTTGAGGTAGACGATGGCCCAGGAGGGTGTGGGCGGACTGTAGTGAATTTTTTGTAAATTTAACGTTTAAATATTGCGATATTTTAGAATATCCGCTATATTAGATGTAACAGGAACTCATTCGAGTCTTTTTTTTGGATAAAAAATGAATGAGTATTCATTCAAAGTGTGTATAAGGGGGAAATACCATTGGTTCGTAGAATTCAGAAAGCCGCAGTGTTAGGATCAGGAGTCATGGGTTCAGGAATTGCCGCTCATCTTGCAAATATCGGCATCCCGACAATGTTATTAGATATCGTACCAAGAGAATTGACTGACGAACATAAAGCAAAGGGACTGACAGAAGAGAGCAAGGCGTTTCGTAATCAATTTAGTGAAAACGCTTTAAAAAAGCTCTTCAAACAAAAACCGGCACCATTGACATCAAAACAGAATGCGTCACTTATCACGGCAGGCAACTTCGAGGATGATCTTCAGCACATCGGGGATTGTGACTGGGTGATTGAGGTCGTTGTAGAGAATTTGGACATTAAGAGGAAGGTCTTCGAGCAAGTGGAACGCTACCGTAAACCGGGAAGCATCATCAGCTCAAATACATCAGGTATTTCAATCGAGGCGATGTCAGAGGGACGAAGCGATGACTTCCAGAAGAATTTCTTAGGAACGCATTTCTTCAATCCGCCTCGTTACTTAAAGCTTCTTGAAGTGATCCCTACGAGAAAGACGGATCCGGAAGTCGTAAGCTTCATGAAAGCATTTGGGGAAGACGTCCTCGGTAAAGGAGTCGTTATGGCGAAGGATACGCCAAACTTCATTGCCAACCGGATCGGAACATATGGATTACTGATCACGGTGCAGGAAATGCTGAAGGGCGGCTACTCTGTAGGGGAAGTTGATTCCATCACGGGACCAGCGATCGGCAGACCGAAAAGTGCAACGTTCCGCACACTTGATGTAGTCGGACTTGATACATTCGCACATGTGGCGAAGAATGTGTACGACCAAGTGGAAGGCGAAGAGCAAAAGGTGTTCGAAGTACCGGCCTTTATGCAAAAAATGCTTGAAAATGGCTGGCTCGGAAGTAAAAGCGGTCAAGGCTTCTTCTTGAAGCAAGGAAAAGAAATTCTTGAGCTCAATCCTGAAACATTGGAATATCAGCCACGCCAGAAGCTGAAAACGGCTTCACTGGAAATGGCGAAAAATGAAAAGGGCTTGAAAAATAAAGTCAGATCACTTGTCTACGCAAAAGACAAAGTCGGTACGCTATTGTGGAATATCGTATCTCCGGTCTTAACGTATTCTGCCGAGCTCCACGGTGAAATCGCAGATGATATCGTTGGCATCGACCAGGCCATGAAATGGGGCTTCGGATGGGAAATGGGTCCATTTGAAACATGGGATGCCATCGGCGTTGAAAAATCCGTGACCCGTATGAAGGAAGAAGGAAAGCAGGTGCCGGAGTGGGTGGAAACCATGCTCGCTGAAGGGCATACGACTTTCTATAAAGAAGAGGACGGAGAGCGTTTCTTCTATCACAATGGGGAGTACCAACGAGTAGAGCGTAACCCGAAGGCACTGGACTTAAAGGCACTTAAGAAGCAAGGAAAGCTGATCAAAAAGAATTCCGGTGCTAGCCTGATCGACATCGGGGATGGAATCGCCCTTCTTGAATTCCATTCTCCAAACAACGCCATCGGAATGGATATCACTCAAATGATCAATTTTGCCGTTGATGAAGTGGAGAAGAACTACAAGGGACTTGTCATCGGAAACCAGGGCAAGAACTTCTGTGTAGGAGCAAACCTTGCCATGATCCTCATGGAAGCGCAGGATGACAACGTCTTTGAAATCGATATGGTCGTGAAACACTTCCAGCAGGCGATGATGAAGATCAAATATTCATCAAAACCAGTCGTAGCAGCTCCATTCGGTATGACATTAGGCGGAGGAAGCGAAGTCTGCTTACCAGCGGCCCACATCCAGGCCTCCATGGAAACTTACATGGGGTTAGTGGAAGTAGGAGTAGGATTGATCCCTGGAGGAGGAGGAAACAAAGAGCTTTATATGAAGCACTTAGCCAACCTTCCAAACGGTGTGGATTTCGATCTTCAGAAAGTAGCCAATAAAGTATTCGAAACGATTGCCATGGCGAAGGTCTCCACATCCGGTGATGAAGCAAGGGACAATAATTTCTTAAACAAAGCAGATGGTGTGAGCGTAAACAATGACCATCTGTTATATGACGCAAAACAGGCTGCACTCAGCTTATACGAAAGTGGATACCAAGCACCGCTCCGTAAGAAAGTACCTGTTGTGGGTGAGCCGGGATATGCGACGCTGCTTCTTGGAGCTCAGTCCATGTTCCAGTCAGGCTTCATTTCAGAACATGACCTGATGATCGCGAAAAAACTTGCTTACGTGATTGCGGGCGGAAAAGTACCATATGGCACAGAAGTAGACGAACAATATCTGCTGGATCTTGAAAGAGAAGCGTTCCTGAGCCTGGTTGCTCAGCCGAAATCTCAGCAGAGAATGCAGCACATGCTTGTAAAAGGAAAACCATTACGCAACTAATCAGAACCTATTAGAAAGCGGGGGAATATCATGCGCGAAGCAGTCATTGTCGCTGGTGCAAGAACACCAGTCGGAAAATCACGAAAAGGATCACTGGCCCAGGTAAGGCCGGATGATCTTGGAGCACTTGTAGTCAAAGAAACCCTCAAGCGTGCAGGGAATTATGAAGGAAATATCGATGATTTGATCATCGGATGTGCGATGCCGGAAGCAGAGCAAGGGTTGAATATGGCACGGAATATCGGAGGACTGGCAGGTCTTCCGGACTCCGTACCTGCAATCACGATCAACCGTTACTGTTCATCTGGATTACAATCCATTGCCTATGCGGCAGAAAAAATCATGCTGGGTCATTCTGATACGGCCATTGCAGGTGGAGCAGAATCGATGAGTCTTGTACCAATGATGGGTCACGTGGTCCGTCCCAACTCGAAGCTTGCTGAAAACGCTCCTCAATATTACATGAGTATGGGTCATACAGCTGAACAGGTTGCAACGAAGTTCGGCGTATCCCGTGAAGATCAGGATGCCTTTGCCGTACGAAGTCACCAAAAAGCAGCCAAGGCGATCGCTGAAGGGAAATTCGATGATGAAATCGTAGCTGTTGATGTACTTCATCGATCGGTGAACGGTGAAAATAAACTCGTCGAGAAATCCTTCCAATTTACAAAGGATGAAGGTGTACGTGCTGAAACAAGCTCGGAAGTACTGGCTAAATTACGACCGGCTTTCAATGTGAAGGGCTCTGTAACGGCAGGGAACTCTTCACAAACGAGTGACGGTGCCGCAGCCGTGATGGTGATGGATCGGGAAAAGGCAGGTTCACTGGGACTTCAGCCAATGGCGAAATTCAGAAGCTTTGCGGTAGCCGGTGTTCCACCTGAAATCATGGGAATCGGACCGGTTGAAGCGATTCCACGCGCATTGAAGATGGCTGGTCTTGAACTATCCGACATCGGACTGTTTGAACTGAACGAAGCATTCGCTTCCCAGTCCATCCAGGTCATCCGTCAGCTCGGATTAGACGAAGAAAAAGTAAACGTGAATGGTGGGGCCATCGCTCTTGGTCATCCCCTTGGCTGTACCGGCGCGAAGCTGACCCTTTCACTTGTTCATGAAATGAAACGCAGAAACCAGCAATTCGGGATCGTCACCATGTGTATCGGCGGCGGAATGGGAGCAGCCGGCGTATTTGAATTAATCGGTTAATAGAGAAGGGACGGACCTCTAAAGGCGAGGCCCTCCCGACTCCTTCAAATAACAATTTTAGGGGGATTCGAAATGGCGAATCAAACAGAAAAGCTAATCAAAGGTGGAAGTTTTTTAATTGAAGATGTAAGCTTTGAGCAAGTTTTCACACCGGAGGATTATTCCGATGAACAAAAAATGATTGCAAAAACAACAGAAGACTATGTGCTGAATGAAGTGGTTCCTGTCATTGATAATCTGGAAAATCATGAATTCGATCATTCTGTTCGTCTGTTAAAAGAAGCAGGGGATCTAGGTCTTCTTGGCGCAGATGTACCTGAAGAGTACGGCGGACTGGGACTTGATAAAGTAAGCTCGGCTTTGATCGCTGAGAAAATGTCACGTGCCGGCGGATTTTCGATCTCCCACGGAGCTCATGTAGGGATTGGATCCCTTCCAATCGTTCTTTTCGGTAACGAAGAGCAAAAGCAAAAATATCTTCCAGCACTTTCAACAGGGGAGAAATTAGCAGCTTACGCATTGACTGAGCCGGGTTCAGGTTCTGATGCACTTGGTGCGAAAACGACGGCTAAATTAAACGCAGAAGGCACCCACTACATTCTGAACGGGGAAAAACAGTGGATCACCAACTCTGCATTTGCCGATGTGTTCGTTGTGTATGCAAAGATTGACGGGGAGCACTTCTCAGCATTCATCGTGGAAAAAGAATTCCCTGGCGTTTCAACAGGTCCTGAAGAAAAGAAAATGGGTATCAAGAGCTCTTCGACTCGTACATTGATCCTTGAAGATGCTGAGATCCCAGTGGAAAACCTTCTTGGTGATGCAGGTAAAGGTCATATCATCGCCTTCAATATCCTGAATATCGGACGTTACAAATTAGGTGTGGGCGCTGTCGGAGCAAGTAAGCGTGCGCTAGAAGTAACGGTTCAGTACACGAATCAACGCCAGCAGTTCAAAACACCGATCTCAAGCTTCAACTTGACGAAAGAAAAGTTAGCGACGATGGCGTCTAAATTATACGCAGCGGAATCTTCCGTATACCGTACAGTTGGTTTGTTCGAAGATCGCATGAGCAAGCTTACGGATGAAGAAGTGAAGAATGGGACAGAGGTGGCCAAATCCATTGCGGAATACGCGATCGAGTGTTCATTGAACAAATTCTTCGCAACGGAAGTACTGGATTATATCGTTGATGAAGGCGTTCAACTTCACGGCGGATATGGCTTCATGCAGGAATATGAAATTGAAAGAATGTACCGTGATTCACGCATCAACCGTATCTTTGAAGGAACGAATGAAATCAACCGCCTTCTGGTTCCTGGAACATACCTTCGTAAAGCAATGAAGGGTGAATTACCGCTCCTTCAAAAAGCACAGGCCCTTCAAGAAGAACTCATGATGCTTATGCCTGAAGAAGTGGGTGATGAGCCACTGGCACAAGAAAAATACCTTGTGAAAAATGCGAAGAAAATCGGCTTGATGCTGGCTGGATTGGCAGCACAGAAATACGGTAAAGCCCTTGAAAAAGAGCAGGAAATCCTTGTGAACATTGCGGATATCGTATCACAGGCTTACGCAATGGAATCCGTTGTCCTTAGAACGGAAAAAGCGATTGAAAAAGGTGGAGTGGAGAAAGGGAAACAAAAGCTTCTTTACACACAAATCTTCTGTCAAGAAGCTTTCAACGAAATCGAACAGCATGCAAAAGAAACGCTTGTGGCAACTGAAACTGGTGACACACTGCGTATGATGCTGTCAGCACTTCGTAAGTTCACTCGCCACACACCGATCAACGTGATCGCAGTGAAGCGTGAAGCATCAGAAAAGCTGATCGACGCAGAAAAATATGCACTGTAAGTAAGCCAGGGACGGACCTCCGAATCGGAGGTCCGTCCCTCTTTTATTGACATTCCCACTCCAATAAATTATTATATGTTTAAACACTTAAACGTTTAAGTGTTTAAACATATAATATAAGGTGGTCATAATAGATGAATAAAACGGTTTTAATTACAGGGGCTTCAAGCGGGATCGGATTGAACTTCTGTCATAAATTTGCAGGTTCAGGCCATGACGTGATTCTGGCAGCAAGAAGCGAGGGGAAACTTCTGACTGTTGCAGAAGAACTCAAGAACAAATACGGTGTGAAAACCCACGTGTACCCCACTGATCTTTCCAAAGCCGGAGCAGCAAAAGAATTATATGAGGGCATCAAAGCTCACGGGCATCAGGTTGATATCCTCATCAATAATGCCGGCTTTGGATTATTTGGGGAGTTTGAAGAAACGGAGCTATCAAAAGAACTCGATATGATTCAAGTGAACATCACTGCCCTGACAGAGTTAACCAAGTATGTCGGTAAAGAGATGGTAAGCAGGAAGCGTGGTCAGATTTTGAATGTCGCATCCACAGCTGCCTTTCAGCCGGGTCCGCTGATGGCGGTTTACTATGCAACGAAGGCCTATGTCCTGTCTTTCTCGGAAGCTCTTGCCAATGAGTGGGCCGCGCACGGGGTGAAGGTGACGGCTTTGTGCCCGGGCGCCACCCAAACAGGGTTCAGTGATGCTGCCGAACTTCAGTCCTCCAAGCTTTTCCAGTCAGGTGTGATGAGTGTGGAAGACGTAGTGGAAGAGGGATACAAGCAAATGATGACGAAGAACAAAACCGTAATCGTCCCGGGTATGAAAAACCGGATACTCACACAGTCGATCCGGTTTATGCCCCGTAAAATGGTCACTAATATTGTTCGCAAGGTACAAGAACGGGTATAATGAAATGTGAATGAGCAGAAGGGAGAAGGCTATGGGTCAAAAAGCAATCGATACATTCCGTGCTTGTATTCCATTATTCCAAGCGCTGAGTGATCCTTATCGTCAGGACATCATTTTACTTCTTGCCGAACAAGAACCTCTTACGGTCAATCAAATAACAGAAAATCTGACATTATCCCGTCCCGCTGTTTCTCATCACTTGAAAATCCTGAGAGATCAGCAGCTCGTATCATTGGAGCAAAAAGGGACGCAGCGTTTCTATTCTCTTGAGCTGGACAATGCTACCGTCCTACTCAAGGAATTGGTTGATACCGTTGAAAAACAATGTGAGTAATGTTCCATAAAAGAAGGATACTAATGAATATTGTCGAATGTAAGAAATAGATTCAAAGGACCGGGTGGGCGCCCGCCCGGTAACTAATGAAAGGTGGTGGAATGATGTCATTGTCTTTTTATTCATATCCAAAGTGCGGCACATGCCGCAAAGCAAAGAAGTGGCTGGAAGATCAAGGTATAGCCCTGAATGAAATACATATCGTAGAGAATCCTCCTTCTAAAATGGAGCTGAAAAGCTTATACGAGAAGAGCGGATACCCGCTTAAGAAGTTCTTCAATACAAGTGGAAAAAAGTATCGTGAACTGGGTCTTAAAGATAAAGTGAATTCAGCTTCCGATGATGAATTATTAGAAATCCTTTCCTCGGACGGGATGCTGATCAAACGACCGATCACAACGGATGGAAGTAAGGTGACAGTAGGATTCAAAGAGGAAACATTCGAAGAAACCTGGAAGTAAAATCGGGTCCGCAATTTCCAGATCGTGGACAATGAAAAAGTTTCATTATTCATGCTTAGTTTTCTTGCTTTTTCAATGAAAAGTGTGTCAATATTAGGTTGTATAACTAGCATTTGGAGGGATAGAGAATGAGTACACCGAAAGAACTTCGTTATTCAGAAGAACACGAGTGGGTCAAAGTTGAAGGGGAAAATGTACGCGTAGGGATCACATCATTTGCACAATCTGAACTGGGCGATATCGTATTCGTCGAGTTACCAGAGGTCGGTGATGAAATCAAAGCGAACGAGCCATTCGGAAGTGTAGAATCGGTTAAAACCGTTTCCGAGCTTTATGCACCTGTATCCGGTAAGGTGGTAGAAGTGAATGAAGAGCTGTCCGACAGCCCGGAATTCGTGAATGAATCACCTTATGAAAAGGCATGGATGGTCGTTGTGGAACCAACAGATGCTGGAGAAGTAGACAAGCTGATGACAGCTGAGCAGTATGATGAAATGATTAATGAAGGATAATATTTCTGCCAAAACACCTTGAGGGTTTCTCAGGGTGTTTTGTTTTTATTTTTGGGCACCATAAGATTATTCGTACTAAAGAAAGGATGGATACGTATGGTGTTGGAACCGAAAAAAATGGATGTCACAAGCAGAGTGACTGGCAAGTTGAAAAATGGTGAAGTTGAATTATACTTGGATAATCAGCCCATCGGCAAAATGAACCTGCCTCTAGACGGAGTGTCCCTGGAGCCAAACTTTGAAGCGAAAGAAAATAAAATATATCAAAGCTATACCTCCACTGAAGGACATGATGCAAGATACACGGATTGTGATGAAGGTGGATGGTGTTAAAAATGTTCTGTGGTGCCAGATTCGTTTAAGGGTCTGGCACCATTTCTATAAGCAGTCAGGCAAACCACTTGCACTATTTTTTGTAAACATGAGAAAATATGAGTAGAAAGTGGACATCATCTCTTGTTATCTGAATATACTATCCTAATCTTATTTCTGAAAGATAAGGTGATGATCATGATGGAAGTCGACGAAAAGGTAATCATTGTTGAAGGAACAACGGACAAGCGAAAAGTAAAAGACATCATCAAAGAACCGATTGAAATTATTTGCACAAATGGAACAATCAGCATCACTAAGATGGACGAACTCATCGATGAGCTATTTGAAAGGGATGTGTATATCCTCGTGGATGCTGATGATGCAGGGGAGAAATTGCGGAAACAGTTTAAGCGTGAGTTTCCAGAAGCCGAACATCTTTACATTGACCGGATGTATAAGGAAGTGGCCGCAGCGCCCGAATATCACCTGGCATCTGTTCTCATTGGCGCAAATATTGATGTGCATAAAGAATTTTTGGGAAAAAGGATGATCTAGTTTTGATGGAGGTAAGCAGTACCGAAGCATTAAACCAATCGATTGAAGACCATGTATTAGAAGCAGTCTACCTTTATACACCGATGTGTGGTACATGTCAGGTTGCAGGCAAAATGATGGACGTGGTGGAGCAGCTTCCCCAGTCGTTTCACTTTGTGAAGGCCAACTTGAATTACTTACCCCAATTTGCAGAAGGGCAATCCATTGAAAGTGTCCCCTGCCTCCTTTTATTCAAGGATGGAGTGGAAAAAGAAAGGATCTACGCCTTTCAATCTGTACCATTCCTATATGAAACCATGACCAAGATACAGAACAGGTGAGGAAAAGAGACCTTTTTTAGAGAAGGTCTTTTACTTTTTTTATATGATTTTCCTCTTATTTTTATAGGAAATACAAATATAATGCGATTTTTCTTTCTACAACTGCAGACATATTTCTCGGGAAATGTTTCGAATTCCATCAGTTTTTGACCCATCTTCATCCAGATTCTTACTGTTCGACAAATTCGATGGATCCATTCAAAACATGTCGAGAATGTTTAAAAGGGAATAATACCTAGAAGTGGAATTGTAAGTATATAGAAGTTTCACTGGGAGGGTATTCATGCGAATATATTTAGAGGAATTAGTAGATCAGTGTCATTCAAGGTATCACTTACGACTCTTGTTTCGGGACAGCCCATTTATTCTTCATTTTCACTGTGGAAACGATTTGTACGGTATATCGATTTCGAGCAAAGGATGCGCTGTATTAGAGGAATTGAGTGAAGACGCTCACTTCGTCATTGAAGGGGTGGAGGATAAAGTGGTTTCTCTGCTCACAGGAGAAGAACGTTTGTCACAGCTGATCGAGGCAGGTGCCCTTGAAATAAGTGGGGGGTACCGACCGCTTCTATTTGTGGAGTCGGTCCTTTGGCTTACAAGATCAAGGGGGAAAGAGCCGGTCGAAGTCTAAAACATCGATGAGAAAAAAATAATTGACACACTCTATATCCGATGATAGAATCTCTCTTGTAGCAAATTTTCTGAGTCTTCAACAATTCGAAAAAATTAAATAATCGATACTTTACTCTTATTTAGAGAGGTGGAGGGACGTGCCCTATGAAGCCCGGCAACCGTCAATGAAAATTGAAATGGTGCCAATTCACTCAAAGCATCTGCTTTGAAAGATGAGAGAAAGGATAGTCCTATATGATTATGCCTTTCTGCTTATCGCAGGAAGGCATTTTTTATTACTTGCCACAGAAAGCTGATGGACAGCTGCCAGGTAAGTGCAACGTTAAACCTGATTAAACAGGTCGTTTTACTCAGAAAGAAGGTGGGATACAACATGATTACCATTTCAGATGTAAAAAAAATCTTCCATTCCAAATCAGGTCCTATCGCTGCGGTGGATGGGGTCAATATAGATATCGCCCAGGGGGAAATATTTGGGGTGATCGGCTATAGTGGAGCGGGAAAAAGCACGCTTATCCGCATGCTCAATGGACTTGAGGTTCCCACGGAAGGAATCGTCGATGTAAACGGACAGATCGTTTCCCAGGTAAAGGGTAAAAAGCTTCGGGAGGCAAGGCAGTCCATCGGGATGATTTTTCAACACTTTAATCTTCTCTGGTCCCGGACCGTCCTTCAAAATATTCAATTTCCCCTCGAGATTGCCGGAGTCCCAAAGAAAGAGAGAGACCAGAGGGCAAATGAATTATTGGAGCTTGTAGGATTGGAAGGAAGAGGAGATGCCTATCCGTCTCAACTGAGCGGCGGTCAGAAGCAGCGGGTGGGAATTGCCAGGTCCCTTGCCAATAACCCCGATGTCCTTCTGTGTGATGAAGCTACTTCAGCTCTGGATCCACAGACGACCGATTCCATTCTTGATCTGTTGGTGGATATTAATAAACGGTTGGGGCTCACGATCGTACTGATCACCCATGAAATGCACGTGATTCAGAAGATCTGTCATCGTGTCGCTGTCATGGAACAGGGGAAAGTCGTGGAACTCGGAGACGTATTGGATGTGTTCCGGAATCCGAAAGAGCAAGTGACGAAGCGTTTTGTGGGGGAAGTGTCCCAAGTAAAGGAAACGGATGAAGCCATTGATCACCTGTTGACGCAATATCCTAATGGGAAAATGCTGAAATTTACGTTTGTCGGTGAATCCACTGAACAACCGCTTATCACAAGCCTGATCAGGAAGTTCGATTTAGACGTCAACATCCTGCAGGGACAAATCTCCCAAACCCAAAAAGGGGCTTATGGAACGCTTTTTGTTCACCTTGATGGGGACGAACGGGTCATAAAAGACGCATTGGCATTTGCTGAAGCTGAGCGGGTCCGAGTGGAGGTGTTACGAGGATGATAGAAAATTTATTTCCAAATGTAGATTGGGAAAAGATGTGGGAAGCGACACTTGAAACCTTGTATATGACAGGGATGTCAGTCTTGATCACCTTTGTACTGGGAATGATCCTTGGGATTTTGCTTTTCCTCACCTCAAAGGAAAATCTGTGGGAAAACAAACTGACCTACACGATGACAAGTGCCGTCGTGAATGTGTTCAGATCGATTCCATTCATTATATTGATTGTACTACTGATTCCGTTCACCAAATTTTTATTGGACACGATCAGGGGGGCAAACGCAGCCTTGCCCGCACTTATCATCGGAGCCGCACCCTTTTACGCCCGGATGGTTGAAATTGCGTTAAGGGAAGTGAACAAAGGTGTCATCGAGGCAGCGAAATCGATGGGTGCGAAGACAAGTACGATTATTTGGAAAGTATTGATCCCGGAATCCCTGCCGGCATTGATTTCTGGGATTACAGTAACAGCGATCGCCCTTGTGGGATACACGGCGATGGCCGGGGTCATCGGAGCCGGGGGTCTTGGGAACCTTGCCTATCTGGACGGTTTTCAACGAAGCAGGGAAGACGTGACCCTGGCAGCGACCATCATGATTTTACTCATTGTGTTTGCGATTCAATTGATAGGTGATTTCTTTACAAATAAATTAGACAAACGATAAAAGGAGAGAAACAACATGAAAAAATGGGTAGCAGGAGTAATAGCAGCAACAAGCATCTTTGGTTTGGCAGCATGCGGGAGCGATTCGGGATCAGGAAGCAGCGACGAAAAGGAATTGGTGGTCGGGGCGTCGAATGTTCCCCATGCCGAAATCCTTGAACAAGTGAAGCCGATCCTTGAGAAAGAAGGGATCGACCTTCAGATTGAAACGTATCAAGACTATATCTTACCGAATAAAGATTTGGATAACGGCGATCTGGATGCGAACTATTTCCAAACCATCCCTTATATGGACTTGCAAATGAAAGAGAATGAATATGACTTTGTCAATGCCGGCGGAATTCATATCGAGCCGATCGGCGTTTACTCTAAAAAGTACAAATCACTTGAGGAACTTCCTGAAGGCGCGACGATTCTGATGAGTAACTCCGTATCCGATCATGGCCGCATCCTGACGCTTTTAGAGAAAAAGGGTTTGATCACGTTAAAGGATGGCGTGGAAAATACACAGGCGCAACTTGAGGACATCAAAGAAAATCCTAAAAACCTGAAGTTCGATTATGAGTACGAAGCGGCCCTTTTACCGCAAATGTATGAAAATGAAGAAGGCGACGCGGTTGTCATCAATTCCAACTATGCCATCGATGCAGGATTGAAACCATTGGAAGATTCCATTGCCATTGAAGACAGTAACTCTCCATACGTAAATGTGATTGCCGTGAACAAAGGTGATGAAAACAAAGAAGAAGTAAAAGCACTGGTAAAAGCACTTCGTTCGAAAGAAATCCAGGACTTCATCGAGGAAGAATGGGACGGAGCGGTTGTTCCGGTAAAAGAATAAAGAATTCCCTTGGAACCCGATTCTGATCATCTTCAGGGTCGGGTTTCTTATATTATGGAGACTTCCCGAAATTTATAACATAATCATTTCCATTATGGCTCATACTATTTTCGATGAATCTATTTCAGAAATGGAGCTGAATGAAATGCAGATGGAATCAAGAAATACAACAGAAGCTGCTCTTCATGATTATAAAATGGGACTTGGGATCTTCACAGAGAAAATGCCTGAACTGGCAGAGCAATATAATACGTTTACTGAGCACTGCTTTAGAGAAGGCGTGCTTTCCAAAAAAGAAAAGCAATTGATCGCGCTTGGAATCAGCCTTTATTCCCAGGATGAATACTGCATCATCTACCATACAAAAGGATGCCTGGATCAAGGATGTTCAGAAGAGGAAATCCTTGAGGCCATCGGCGTAACCGCTGCATTCGGCGGCGGAGCGGTCATGAGCCAGGCAGTCACACTGGTACAGCAATCCATCCAACACTTAAACCAGCTAAAACAGTAAACAGGCGAGAAGGAGAAATCCTTCTCTTTTCTTATGGGGTTTTTACTCGAGAAGTCAATTAATATAGCTCTATATATAATAAATATACATAATAACTCATAATTTTACACCGGCACACTATTATTTGGCAGTATAATGGCGGAATTTTGTGAAAACTTAAGGGTAGGCCTCGGGAATCAGGCTGAAGGATAAATTTCAGAAAAAATGATGAAATACCGGTTTTGTGTTGTGAACCACGGGGTAGTATAGTTGTAAAGTAATTAAAAACCCGAAAGGAATGATTCATTATCGACTCTCTTGAGAGTATCTCGTACACAAGTGAAATGGAGAAGGCAATGCATGGAGCCCATGGAATAGGTTATGAGGTGTACAAACGAAAGCATGAAGTCAGAATGCAAGTAGAGAAGAAAAGAGAGCAGGATTACAAGGAAAGTCGCCGAATGATTGCTGCACTTGATCGCAGGGTGCACGCTAATATATAATAAGGAAGAAAAAAGGAAACCAGTGTAGACGATGCACTGGTTTTTTGTTTTTTATCAAAGTTCATAGTTGTGCGAAGCCGGTATACGTCTGCTTTAGAAAACGGCTCTTAGACAGCCTACATTTTCCCACCAGTTTTGGCCAACAATAGAAAGGGATTCTATTGTCCGGTTAACATGAACTGACAACTTGAAAAAGTTGATAATAGCTTTTATTTGTTATAAGATTGTAATGAGAATAAATTGAGAATGATTAAAGAATTATATTCTTAAATTCATTATAAAGTCACGGAGGTAAATACACATGGCAGGTTCTACTTTAACAATTAAAGATCTTCATGTTGAGATTGAAGGAAAGGAAATCCTGAAAGGGGTTAACCTTGAAATTAAAGGTGGAGAAATCCACGCGGTAATGGGACCAAACGGTACAGGTAAATCAACTTTATCTTCCGCAATCATGGGTCACCCGAAGTATGAAGTGACAAAAGGAAGCATCACGTTCGACGGTGAAGATGTCCTTGAGATGGAAGTGGATGAGCGCGCTCGCGTAGGTCTATTTCTTGCAATGCAATACCCAAGCGAAATCAGTGGTGTGACGAACGCGGACTTCTTACGTTCAGCGATCAACAGCCGTCGTGAGGAAGGCGAAGAAATTTCTCTTATGAAGTTCATCCGCAAAATGGATTCTGAAATGGAATATTTAGAAATGGATCCGGATATGGCTCAGCGTTACCTGAACGAAGGATTCTCAGGCGGAGAGAAAAAGCGCAACGAAATCCTTCAACTAATGATGATCCAACCTAAGATCGCTATCCTTGACGAGATTGATTCTGGTCTTGATATCGATGCTCTTAAAGTTGTTTCCAAAGGCATCAATAAAATGCGCGGAGAAGATTTCGGCTGCTTGATCATCACTCACTATCAGCGTCTTCTTAACTACATCACTCCTGATCATGTTCACGTTATGATGCAGGGACGCATCGTGAAATCAGGCGGCGAAGAATTAGCTCAACGCCTTGAAGCAGAAGGATATGATTGGATTAAAGAAGAGCTGGGAATCAAAGACGAAACTGTCGGCCAAGAAGCGTAAGTGTTAGGGGGATGAAAATGACTGTAGAAACGAAACTACCAGTAGATCAGGACTATGTCAGCTCCTACTCAAAACAACTTGGAGAGCCCGAATGGTTAACAACCCTTCGTACGGATGCCTTTGATAAAGTAAAGGATCTCAGCCTTCCAGTTGCAGATAAAACGAAGATCACAAATTGGAATTTCACTCAATTCCAGAAGCACACAGTGGAAAGTGATGCGTTTTCATCATTGAGCGAGCTGCCTGAAGAAGTAAAAGCATTAGTAGATGTAGAAAACAAAGATCAAAGCCTTTATATTCAACGAAATAATACACCTGCTTTTCTTTCTCTTTCAAATGAATTAAAAGACAACGGTGTTATTTTTACGGATATTTTTACGGCTGTGAAAGAACACAGTGAGCTTGTACAGAAGTACTTCATGACTGAAGGCGTGAAAACGGATGAGCATAAGCTGACAGCCCTTCACGCAGCATTGATGAATGGAGGAGCATTCCTTTACATTCCAAAGAATGTGGAACTCTCTCAACCGATTCAAGCGGTTTACGTTCACGATAATGCAGAAGTTGCTATGTTCAACCATGTATTGGTTGTCGCAGAAGATAATAGCTCTGTCACATATGTTGAAAATTATATCTCTACAGCTGATGTAGAGAACGGTGTATACAACATTGTCACTGAAGTGTTGGCAAACAATAATGCGAAAGTGGCATATGGTGCAGTGGATAATCTTTCAAGCGGTATCACGACATATGTGAATCGCCGTGGTGTGGCAGCAAGAGATGCACGCATCGAATGGGCTTTAGGATTAATGAACGACGGTGACACCGTTTCTGAAAACGTGACGAACCTGATGGGTGATGGCTCATATGGCGATACGAAAACCGTTGTGGTCGGACGTGGGAAACAAAAACAAAACTTCACAACGAAGGTTGTTCACTACGGTAAGAACTCTGAAGGATATATCCTTAAGCATGGTGTAATGAAAGACGAATCGTCTTCCATCTTCAACGGAATCGGTAAAATTGAACATGGAGCATCCAAGTCAAATGCAGAGCAGGAGTCACGGGTGTTAATGCTTAGCGAAAAAGCACGTGGAGACGCGAACCCTATCCTTCTAATTGACGAAGATGATGTAACTGCAGGTCACGCTGCATCTGTCGGCCGGGTAGATCCATTACAACTTTACTACCTTATGAGTCGCGGAATTCCACAGCACGAAGCAGAGCGCCTTGTCATTCACGGATTCCTAGCTCCAGTGGTAAAACAATTACCAATCGAAGGAGTCAAGAAGCAGCTTGTTGAGGTTATTGAAAGGAAAGTAAACTAATGGATGTAAAAGAGATTCGTAAACAATTTCCGATTCTCGACCAGGAAGTAAATGGCCATCCGCTGGTTTATCTAGATAGTGCCGCAACATCTCAAAAACCGGTTTCCGTGATTGAAGCGATGAATGATTATTATCGTGGATATAACTCCAACGTTCACCGCGGAGTGCATACCCTTGGAACGAGAGCGACGGATGGATATGAAGGGGCCCGTGAAAAGGTCCGTCATTTCATCAACGCATCTTCCACTCAAGAGGTGATTTTCACCCGTGGGACGACAACCGCGATCAACACCGTTGCAGCAAGCTACGGACGTGCGAACCTTGCCGAGGGTGACGAAATTGTGATCACACATATGGAGCATCACAGTAATATCATTCCTTGGCAGCAGTTAGCCAAAGAAACCGGTGCGACGTTAAAATACGTTCCACTTCAGGAAGATGGAACGATTGCGATTGAGGATGTAAAAGAAACCGTAACACCTCAGACGAAGATTGTCTCCATCATGATGGTTTCAAACGTACTCGGTACGATGAATCCGATCAAAGAAATTACCAGGATCGCCCATGAAAATGATGCCGTCATGGTTGTGGACGGAGCTCAGGCTGCTCCACATATGAAAATTGACGTACAAGATTTGGACTGCGATTTCTTCGCCTTCTCCGGTCATAAGATGGTAGGTCCTACCGGGATCGGGGTATTGTACGGCAAGAAAAAGCATCTGAACAATATGGAGCCGGTTGAATTCGGTGGAGAGATGATCGATTTTGTCGGACTTCAGGAATCCACTTGGAAAGAGCTTCCATGGAAATTCGAAGGAGGCACTCCGATCATTGCAGGAGCCATCGGGCTTGGAGCTGCCATCGATTTCCTTGAACAAGTCGGTCTTCATAACATTGAAGAGCATGAGCATAAGCTTGCCGCTTACGCTTTGGATAAGATGAATGAAGTAGAGGGTATGACCATTTTCGGACCAAGTGATCCCGGGCAGCGTGCCGGTCTTGTGACATTCAACATAGATGATGTTCATCCGCATGATGTAGCAACCGTGCTTGACGCAGAAGGGATTGCCGTACGCGCAGGCCATCACTGTGCACAGCCGCTGATGAAGTGGTTGAACGTATCGGCAACAGCTCGTGCAAGTTTCTATCTTTACAATACTGAAGAAGATATTGATAAACTGGTTGCCGGCCTGGTGAAGACAAAGGAGTTTTTCAGCGATGTCTTTTAATAATTTAGATCAGTTGTATCGACAAGTCATCATGGATCATTATAAGAATCCACGCAATAAAGGTTCTTTGGAGGATGGAAGCTTTACCATCGATATGAATAACCCTACGTGTGGCGACCGCATCCACCTGACCTTGAAGGTGGAAGACGGTGTCGTTCAGGATGCGAAGTTCGACGGGGAAGGCTGTTCAATCTCCATGGCTTCTGCTTCCATGATGACACAGGCGGTCAAGGGGAAAGAGATTGAAAAAGCCCTCAAGCTTTCCAAGATCTTCTCTGATATGATGCAAGGCAATGAATACGATGATGATGTGGATTTAGGAGATATAGAAGCATTACAAGGAGTCGCGAAATTCCCTGCCCGTATCAAATGTGCGACGTTGGCATGGAAAGCGATGGAAAAAGGAGTGTCAGAGGAAGAGCAGGACTAATGCTCTCCACTGGCCCTACCAAAGAATGGAGGAATCAACATGGCTAAGAAAGCGCCTGAGATCGGGGATTATAAATACGGATTCAGCGATAAAGACGTTTCCATTTTCCGCTCGAAACGTGGGTTGACGCGTGAAATCGTAGAAGAAATCTCCCGCATGAAAGAAGAACCTCAATGGATGCTTGATTTCCGTTTGAAATCACTTGAGCATTTTTATAATATGTCAATGCCTCAATGGGGCGGAGATATGCAGGAATTGAACTTTGATGAAATCACTTACTACGTGAAGCCATCTGAAAGATCCGAGCGCAGCTGGGACGAAGTACCTGAAGAAATCAAGCAAACGTTTGATAAATTAGGGATTCCGGAAGCTGAGCAAAAGTATCTTGCAGGGGTATCTGCACAGTATGAATCAGAGGTTGTATACCACAATATGCAATCGGATCTTGAAGATATGGGAATCGTATTCAAAGATACAGATTCCGCTCTTAAGGAAAATGAAGAGCTATTCCGTGAGCACTGGGCGAAGGTTATCCCTCCTACGGATAATAAATTCGCTGCCTTGAATTCAGCGGTATGGTCAGGTGGATCATTCATCTATGTTCCTAAAGGAGTAAAGGTGGATACACCACTTCAAGCATATTTCCGTATCAACTCTGAAAACATGGGTCAGTTCGAGCGTACCTTGATCATCGTTGATGAAGGCGCAAGTGTTCACTATGTCGAAGGTTGTACAGCACCGGTTTACACAACGAACTCACTTCACTCTGCAGTTGTTGAAATCATCATCAAGAAAGATGCTTACTGCCGTTATACGACGATTCAAAACTGGGCGAACAACGTGTTCAACCTGGTTACGAAACGTGCCGTATGTGAAGCGAATGCAACGATGGAATGGGTGGATGGAAACATCGGTTCAAAACTGACGATGAAATATCCAGCTGTCATCCTTAAGGGTGAAGGCGCTCGTGGTATGACACTATCCATTGCACTTGCAGGGAAAGGCCAGCACCAGGATGCCGGAGCGAAAATGATTCATTTGGCACCTAACACGTCTTCCACAATCGTTTCTAAGTCCATCTCCAAGCATGGTGGTAAAGTAACGTACCGTGGTATTGTACACTTTGGCCGTAAAGCGGAAGGTGCACGCTCAAACATCGAGTGTGACACGCTGATCATGGATAACCAATCGACTTCTGATACGATTCCTTACAATGAAATTCTGAACGATAACATTTCATTGGAACACGAAGCGAAGGTTTCGAAAGTATCGGAAGAACAATTATTCTATCTTATGAGCCGCGGTATTTCAGAGGAAGAAGCCACAGAAATGATCGTAATGGGCTTCATCGAGCCATTCACGAAAGAACTTCCAATGGAATATGCAGTTGAAATGAACCGTCTGATCAAGTTCGAAATGGAAGGTTCAATCGGATAATCCATCATTCACACTCTCCTGATGTTTCATCAGGGGAGTTTTTTTGCTTGAATATCCTTCATTCAATCCAAACATAAGAATTTCCATTTCCCTTATGATAAAATGGACATGTTCATAATAAAGAAGGTGAATGCGGATGATATACATAGGTGTTACAGGCTGGGGAGATCATGATACCCTTTATGAAAATGTTTCCCCAAGGGATAAGTTAAAAGAATACGGAGCCCACTTTCCCATCGTAGAGGTGGACACGACATTTTATGCAGTCCAGCCTATTCGGAATGCTGAAAAATGGGTAAAGGAAACACCAGCGGACTTTCAGTTCATCGTCAAAGCGTATCAGGGGATGACGGGGCATCAGCGGGGAGAGATCCCTTTTGAGACGAGGGAAGAGATGTTCGGTGCCTTTAAAGAATCCCTGGCTCCATACGTGAATGCAGGTAAGCTTGCGATGGTCCTTCTTCAATTTCCCCCCTGGTATGATTGTAAGAAGGAGCATGTCGCCTATATCCGGTACTGCAGGGAACAATTGAAGGGTTTTCCCCTGTCGCTGGAGTTCCGTCATCAAAGCTGGTTCCGGCCGGAATTTCGGGACAAGACATTGACGTTCATGAAAAAGGAAGGGTGGATCCACAGCATTTGTGATGAACCGCAGGCTGGGGAAGGATCTATCCCCCGGGTATTGGTGGCCACTCATAAGGAAGCCACCCTCATTCGCTTCCACGGCAGGAATCTGTACGGATGGAATAAACCGAATGGGGAAGATTGGCGGGAGGTCCGTTATTTATATCGCTATAATCATGCTGAGCTTACAGAATGGATCCCGCATATTCATCGCCTGCATGAAGAATCCAAGGATCTTTATATTCTTTTTAATAATAATTCAGGCGGGGACGCCGCTGATAATGCGAAAAAGCTGATTGAATTATTGGGGCTTGAGTATGAAGGGCTTGCACCTAAACAGCTGGATTTATTTTAGCCGACTGGAGATGAAAGATAGATGGAATGGTTTGTTCTTCTATTGATTGGACTTTTAGCAGGAACGATAGGATCCCTCGTTGGCTTAGGCGGGGGAGTGATCATCGTACCTGCCCTGATCTATTTTGGTACATACACAAACTTGATAGAAGGGATGAATCCCCAGACCGCGGTAGGTACTTCTTTAGTCATCATGATCTTCACGGGGTTATCATCTACTCTCGCGTATTTAAAGCACAAAACCGTCGATTATAAAAGCGGCTTGATCTTCTTTGCCGGGAGCGGACCTGGCTCCATCCTCGGGGCGTGGGTGAACAAAGGGTTGAATATGGAAAGCTTTAATATTTATTTCGGTATTTTTATCATCCTGGTCGCCGTCGTCCTGATGGTCCGGAACAAATTAAAGCCTATTGAAAAATTCAGGAATGCTTCTTTTCAAAGGGAATTTACCAATCCGGGCGGGGAAACCTTCCGTTACGGATATCCCCCAATTCTCGGGGCGGCCATTGCCTTTGTCGTCGGATTTACATCCGGCTTGTTCGGAATCGGTGGAGGATCATTGATGGTCCCAGCCATGATCCTGATTTTTCTTTTTCCGCCCCATGTGGCTGTGGCAACATCCATGTTTATGATTTTTTTATCGGCACTCGTGAGTTCGGGTACACATGTCCTGTTGGGGAATGTAAAATGGCTCTATGCACTGGCCCTCATTCCTGGAGCATGGATCGGGGCCAAGTTCGGGGCGTATATCAATACGAAGCTGGAATCGAATGTATTGGTGAGTGTTCTGCGAATTATTTTAATCGTCATTGGCCTTCGACTGATCTATCAAGGCGTGACAGGATAATATACCTCCAAGTAGGAGTGAACGGATTATGAGAGAAACCATTCATATATATCATACAAACGATCTGCACAGTCACTTTGAGCATTGGCCAAGAATCAGGGATTTTTTAAAGCTGAGAAAACAGCACCATGAGAATGAAGGAGAAACGGTGTATCTATTCGATATCGGGGATCATGTGGACAGGTGGCATCCATTGAGCGAAGCGACGTTGGGGAAAGGGAATGTCGATTTATTAAATGAAGCTGGATACGATGCTGTCACAATCGGAAATAATGAAGGAATCACATTGGATTATGATGATTTGAACAGCCTATATGACGAAGCCCGTTTCGATGTGATTGTAGGGAACCTGTTGGATTCTTCCTCCGAGCGTCCAGGTTGGGCGGATACACATCGGATTTATCATACCCACAGCGGGATGAAGATTGGTGTCATCGGATTGACTGCGTATTTCAAGCCCTTTTATAAAGCCCTCGGTTGGAACATTACCTCACCGATGGAGGAACTTGAGAAGCTGGTTCACTCCCTTCAAGGGAGCGTCGATATGATCATTCTCCTATCCCATTTAGGCATAAGGGATGACGAGATGATCGGGGAACGATTACCTGGGATCGATGTCGTACTCGGCGCCCATACCCATCATGTTTTACCCGAGGGGAAAGACGTGAACGGCACCATGCTCGGTGCTGCAGGGAAATATGGCCATTATGTCGGTCATATGATGATCGAGGTGGATACAGCCACAAAGCAGGTCACCGGGAAAAAAGCCCGTCTATATGGACAAGGGGAACTTCCGCCTGTAAAGGACGAGGAGAAGGAAAAAGTGGAATGGATCCGGAAGGGTGAGGAGCTGTTGCAGCAGGAAGTCACCCAGCTGACCCAATCCTTCCCTGTGGATTGGTTTCAAGCGTCGCCCCTGCCGAATTTGTTATGTGATGCTCTTGTCGACTGGTGTGGGGCTGATTGCGGTTTTCTAAATTCAGGCCTGCTCATAGATGGACTTCATGAAGGAGTGGTGACCAAGCAGGATTTACATCGCATCCTGCCCCACCCCATCAACCCCTGCCTGATCCGGATGAAGGGGGCTGAGCTGAAGGAAATCATCAAGCAGACCCGAAATGAGGACTGGCCACACCTGGAAGTGAAAGGACTCGGCTTCAGGGGAAAGGTGATGGGAAGGTTTGAGTATTCAAATATTCACTTCAAAGACAAAGATATCCTGATTGGGAACCGTCCGATCGAGCCAGGGAAAATATACAAGCTTGCCCTGCCGGATATGTTCACTTTCGGCCACTTCTTTCCAGACCTTCAAAGACTCGAGAAAAAGTACTTTATGCCAGAGTTTTTACGGGACGTTTTGGAGTGGAAATTTAAAAGTAAATAGGTCACCGTTTCTTCATTCATAACATACATATGAGTGAAGGGAGCGATGAACTATGATGAGTGTATCTCCAATCACCATTGGGGGACATACCTTTACAGCCATTTCTGTTGAACTTCCGAAAACCAATCTCCTCGTCGTGACGAGTGAAAAAGGATATATCATGTGTGGGGCACTTGATGTTGCGCTGCTGAATGAGAAGTTAAAGGACAGGGGAATTATCGCTGGAAGAGCGGTCGGTGTGAAAACCATTGATCAGCTCCTGGATGCGCCGCTGGAGTCCATCACCTATGAAGCTGCGAATCTCGGTATCCATACAGGGATGGCGGGCAGGGATGCGCTTCTGAAGATGATATAAAAGTTAAGAAAGACCAGTGCTCATTATTGAGTATCTGGTCTTTGTTTTAGGAAAGGGGAGAGAAGAGTATGACCTATCAAGTCATGTCCTGTAACCCCATTTCCTTCAATATTCTTTCATGAATATTTAACGAAATACACCTTGCAAGATCACTTTTATCCTTTATAATGGAGATACTAGGAAATTTTGTCGAAAAATGAAAGAATTACATAGGAGAATTCTATGAGGCTTATATCAACACGGGCTTTAAAACCCGGCATGGTTCTAGCTACAACGGTATATAATATGAGAGGTCAAGCTTTGATTCATGATAATGTTCCCATTACAGAACGCATGATTTCCAGGCTGCAGGAGCTTAGTATTCAATATGTCTATATTGAAGACTCTCTTTCCAGTGGAATCCATGTGAAAGGGACCGTTTCGAGTAAAGTGAGACAGCAGGCGGTCAATGATATAGAGAAGACCTTTAATCAATTAAGTGCATCGGATGCATCGCCCAGTGTCCTGATGATTGAAGACAGTGCCAAGCAATTGAAGCAGGTGATCGATGTCGTCCTGTCCGAAGTAAAGGCGAATCATGACCTTCTCACTATTTTGACAGACGTGTTTACATACGACTCCTATATTTTTCACCACTCATTTAATGTAACGTTATATACGCTGTCCATCGGCCTTGAACTCAAGCTGTCACAGAAGCAGCTGGAGCAGCTCGGGGTGGGAGCGATTTTGCATGATATCGGGAAGATGCTTGTGCCTGAAGAAATTCTTCTAAAGCCGGGGAAACTTACTGAAGATGAATTCTTTGAAATCAAGAAGCACTCGGAGCACGGCTTTGACATACTGAGGCAGCTTCATTCTGTGTCCCTGATCATCGCCCATTGTGCGTATCAGCATCATGAGAGGCTCGATGGCTCCGGTTATCCTCGGGGGATCAAGGGGGAAGACATTCATCCGTTTGCAAAGATCATCGCTGTCGCTGATGTATTTGACGCCATGACCTCAAATCGGGTGTATAGGAAAGCCATGCTCCCTCATCAGGCTTTAGAGGTATTGTATGCGGGATCAGGTTCACTATTCGATGCACAAGTAATTGAAGCCTTCCGGTCATCGGTGGCAATCTATCCAAATGGCATGATCGTAGAACTCAATGATGGACGGAAAGGGATCGTCACGGATCAAAATAAAGGGGGGACAGACCGGCCGGTCATCCGGATCATCGAAGAGGATGGCCAGGAACTGAATTCTCCTTATCCACTGGATTTAAGCAGGGAATTAGACAAGGTGATTACAGGCTTTGATCCGGATTATGAACCCCAATCTCTTAAGATTAAATAAATTTTTGCGTTAATCCCCTCTTACGGAGCATACAAATAGCTTGTAAGGGGGGATTTTTTTGTCAAAGTTCAAAACCTACAAACCCCGAAGAGGAGGTCCGCTGCCTTTTCGACACGTCATGATCATTACGTTTTTGTTCTTTATGATATCAACGGGATTCGGGTTATGGATCATTAACAAAGGGTTGAAACCGACGCTCCTTGCCTATGCCGAGACGCAAACGAGCAGGATCGGCACCCTGGTGATTAACAAAGCGATCAATAAGAAAATTGCCGACGTTCTGGATATTTCGGATATAACGGAAGAAGTGAAGAACCAGGAAGGCGATATCGTTTCCTTTAAATACAATACGCAGACCATCAACAGGGTCCAGGCAGAAATTACGAATCTGGTACAGCAGAACCTTCAGGAAGCAGAGGCAGGGAATATTGAGAATCTTGAGTTCCTCACCGAGGTGGAAATTGATGAAGGGAAGTCGAAAGCGTCAAAGGGAATTACCTATTCCGTACCTTTGGGTCAAGCGACGAACAACGTATTGCTCGGTAACCTGGGGCCGAAAATCCCGATCCGCTTTCATTCCATCGGTGATGTCCGTTCGGACGTGAAAACGACGGTAGAACAGTTCGGGATCAATAATGCGGTTGTGAAGGTATTTGTGGAGCTTGAAGTGAATGTGCAAATCATCATCCCGTTTGCAACGAAAACCGAAACCATCAAACAGGATATCCTGGTCGCAATGGGCACCGTCCACTTGGATGTACCGCAATTTTATAACAATGGTGGAGGGGAATCGAGTCCTTCCATTGAATTTCCCACAAATTAGTATGGAAAAAAAGTTGTCAAAAGAATGATAGTTTGTTATATTAATAAAGAAAATTTTATAACACACCACATCATCAGTCCGATGGGGTAGAGGCGCAGGGTTCAAGAGTAATCTGTTCGAGGATGACAACTGAGAAAACAGACGAAAGGGAATCTTTGCCGAAGTAAATATGCTTGTCGAAGGTGTATTTGCTGGGGTTGTCTTGAAGAAGGATAACACTGTCATTATAGGGAAATCTCTATAATGGGGAGCTACAGATCGTGATGGAGCACTTACGTTACTAACAAAGGTAATGATAGTTTCTCTATCGTTGCCTTTTTTTATATCCTCTGTCATGCTACGATGGTTCCCCCCTATCAAATAGGAGGAGGACACTATGGAAAACACGATTTACTCATTATTACCACCCCTTTTAGCCATACTTATGGTTATTCTCACAAGACGGGTTCTGCTTTCATTGGGAGTAGGAATCGTTGCGTCTGCCTTTCTGTTGGCAGATTTCTCAATACCCAAAACATTCAGCTTTATATGGGACGCCTTAAAAGGCATCTTTGTCGCAGACGGCGGGCTTAACACCTGGAATGTCTACATCATATTCTTCTTACTCATCCTTGGTGTGATCACCGCGTTTGTGAACATCTCAGGAGGCAGCCGCGCATTCGGTGAATGGGCGATGAAACGCGTGAAGACAAGGCAGGGCGCACAGCTTCTAGCTGCGGTATTAGGTATCATCATTTTTATTGACGACTATTTCAATGCGCTGGCTGTCGGACAGGTTGCGAGACCGATTACGGACCGCCACAGAATTTCACGTGCAAAATTAGCGTATATCATCGATTCAACATCTGCTCCGATCTGTGTTGTATCCCCGATTTCAAGCTGGGGGGCATACATCATCGGAATTATAGGCAGCATTCTTACGGCTCACAGTATCACGGAGTACACGGCGTTTTCAGCATTCATTCAAATGATTCCCATGAATCTTTATGTATGGGCGGCTGTCTTGCTTGTCATCATGGTTGCCTATAAAGGACTTGATTTCGGAAAAATGAAGGAGCATGAAGTACGTGCCCTTGAAACGGGAGATCTTTATGATCCTGGCAAAGAGATTCCCGGTGAATTGAAAAATGATCTTCCTGTCAGCTCAAAAGGATCGGTAGGAGACCTTGTATGGCCAATCGTGGCACTTGTGATCGGTACCGTATCCATGATGCTTTGGACTGGATATCAAGCGGTCGGATCATTTGACCTGTTACCGATTTTTGAAAACACGGATGTGACCAGATCATTATTATATGGTGGACTGTTCGGTCTTCTCATTGCCCTGATCTTCTTCCTTCGCCAAGTCAGCCTGAAAGGGATCGAAGGCAGTGCCATCGGGACAGCCGCAGTGGAAGGAATCAAGTCGATGCTTCCGGCTGTTTACATCCTGATCTTTGCATGGACGATCGTAACACTCATCGATCAACTGCAAACAGGAACATATCTTGCAGGACTCGTTGAACAATCAAACTTACCGATGCAGGCACTTCCGGTCATCTTATTCCTGGTTGCCGGAATCATGGCTTTCTCCACGGGAACATCATGGGGTTCATTCGGTATCCTACTTCCGATTGCAGGGGAAATTGCTGCTGCGACTGACGTCAGCATCTTACTTCCTGCCATGGCAGCGGTACTCGCCGGATCTGTGCTGGGTGATCACTGCTCACCGATCTCGGATACAACGATCCTTTCTTCTACAGGAGCGGGAAGCAATCATATCGATCACGTGATCACACAGCTTCCATATGCGGTCATCGGTGCGGTTGTAGCCGCAATCGGTTACCTTGTATTGGGCTTCACTGGAAGCACCATCCTGGGACTCGCGGTCGTTATCATCCTCATCCTTGCCTTCGCCTTTTTATTCGGTGAAAAAGCAAAACCTGCATCTGCGGAATAATTCATGAAAAACCAGAAGCTCTCCGGCTTCTGGTTTTTTTGTTGATTCTACCCTCTGATCCCAACGACTCCCATTCCTCAAAATCCGACAAATTTCTTATAGTGAAATAGTACTGCCGGGGATTGGGGGAATTCTAGATAAAAACTCTAAAATAAAGCTTTGACAATTGTCCCGGAACTAGCTATACTGACTTTAGATTATAAATAATCTGAAAATATAAAAATTTCAAATACCTCTTGGAAGGTAGTTGGAAAGAACTAGGGGGGAACAGCATGGAAAATCGTGCACAGTTTGGTACACGAGCAGGATTTATTCTAGCTGCTGTCGGATCGGCAATCGGACTAGGGAACATTTGGCGTTTTCCAGCAGTAGCGTACGAAAATGGCGGGGGAGCATTCTTCATTCCATATTTATTCGCTCTTCTGACAGCGGGTATTCCATTATTAGTACTTGAATTTACAATTGGTCATAAGTACCGTGGTTCAGCACCGTTATCTTATTTCCGTCTTAATAAGAAAACAGAATGGCTTGGATGGTGGCAGGTCTTAATTGCATTCGTCATCTCTACCTATTATGCCGTCATTATCGCCTGGGCGATGTCGTACAGTGTTTTTTCATTCAATTTAGGTTGGGGAAAGGATACAGAATCCTTCCTGTTCAGCGACTATTTGAAGCTTTCGGTTGATGCAGGTCAGACAGGCAGTGTGGTTCCAGGGGTATTCATCCCGCTTGTCATTGTATGGGCCGTTACACTTGGCATTCTTTTCAAAGGCGTAAAGAAAGGAATCGAAGTAGCGAATAAAATCTTTATTCCAGCACTTGTTATTTTATTCTTAATTATTGTTGTTCGCGCTTTGACATTACCTGGCGCAATGGATGGTCTGGATGCGTTCTTCAAACCGGACTTCAGCAAGATTGCCGATCCCGGCGTATGGGTAGCGGCGTATGGACAGATTTTCTTCAGTTTATCTATAGCCTTTGCCATTATGATCACGTACTCGAGTTATCTGCCTAAGAAATCGGATATCACGAATAACGCGTTCATTACAGGGTTCAGTAACTCAGGGTTTGAACTATTGGCAGGTATCGGGGTATTTGCCGCATTAGGTTTCATGGCACAATCCCAAGGTGTAGCGGTACAGGATGTGGTAAGTGGTGGCGTTGGCCTTGCGTTCGTCGTCTTCCCGCAGATCATCAATGAATTCCCGGCATTCAACGAAGTATTTGGGTTCTTGTTCTTTGCATCCCTTGTACTCGCCGGTTTGTCTTCACTGATTTCCATCTCGGAAACCTATGTAGCAGCCGTTTCTGAGAAATTCGGGATTTCCCGTAACAAAGCCGTACTTTTCGGAGGCGGACTATCAGCAGTCATCTCCATTCTTTTTGCCACACAGGGCGGACTGTTATTCCTGGATGTTGCCGATTACTTCATCAACCAGTTCGGAGTGGCATTTGTCGGATTAGTGGAAGTAGTCGTGATCGCCTGGTTCCTTCGTAAATTGGGTGCATTCCAATCCCATGCGAATGGAATTTCCGATATCCAGCTTGGTGCCTGGTGGAAAATATGCTTGGGTGTCATCACACCGATCGTCCTTGGGTGGATGATGTTCGGTTTGTTCAAAATGAATCTACTGAAAGAATTTGATACGGAAACAGGGAACTACGAGGGTTACTCTGATGCGTTCATTCTTTACAGCGGATGGTTTGTAGCCGCCTTCGCGATTATAGTAGGTGTGGCACTTGGGTTTAAACGCTGGAATGCCAAGACAGAAGCTGAAAGCTATAAGGAGGTAAGCTAACATGACTGGTAGCGCGATAACAATGATGATTGTAGGAATGGTCATCATCTGGGGTGGATTGGCAGCTAGTATCATGAACGCTGTTTCCAAATCGAAAAAGCAGGTATAAAAGGAAGAAGCAGACGATGGATCTCCATTGTCTGCTTTTTTACTGCTTTTTGCTTTTAATTCGATCCTGACGTTCCCACATTCTGAGATGGGGGTAAGGGTCAAAGGACCACTCAGTCAAGCCGTTATCCTTATACATCCCATAATGCAAGTGCGGAGGGAATTTTCCTGATGTTCCCGGTGGTCCATATCCCGAGCTTCCGACACCGCCGATCACCATTCCCGGTTCAACCACTTGTCCGACGTGAAGATCTTTGGCAAAACCGCTCAAGTGGGCAAAGTAATGATACGTATTATTGATGTCGCGTATGCCGATACGCCAGCCTCCATACCGGTTCCAACCCTTCATTTCGATGATTCCATATGATGTCGCCCTCACCGGGACACCGTAATCAGCGAATAGGTCCGTCCCTTCGTGGATCCGTCTTCCTCCCCATCCACGTGCATCTCCCCAAGTGTTTCGGTAGCTGTAGTTAAATCTCAAGGGGAGTGGGAAAGCTTTTTGATTAAGATGGATCGTCCCGTACTGTTTATATATTTTGGCATTTCCCATAATGATACTGACGGTTTTATCCCGTTTGTAATAATCCCAAAGGGCCAGCTTGAAATTGTCGCGGTCGATTCCATACCGCAGTATGATGTCCGTCAATGCGGCAAGAATATCTTCGTCACTTTTCAGGCTTGCTTTTCCGTCATGATCTCCATCCCGACCGATTCCATTGAATAGAGCGATCGTTTCTGGATTGTCATCTTCAGCATGAGGGTTCAGTGGGCCGACCCACTTTTCCGGCTCCATATAAATGGAGATAAAAGAGGAGGGCTTATCCCTGTCCTTACGGGCAAACCTGAGACTGCGTTCATATTGATCTATGGCCGCTAAGTAGTACCAGGGAATGTTCGTCAAAGCCTCGCTCTTCTGAAATAATTCCATCCTTTTAGTATGGATCTGCTCGTCTGTAAGTTTTTCTGCTGCAAAGCCCTCACAAGGATATACTGCTAATAAGACTGCAATGATCAAGACCAATCGTTTATACAAAATAATCCCTCCATTTTTAGGGGCCTATATGTAGTTTGTATCGTTCTCCCGGATTCATAATCATCAATAAATGGTAATAGGGTATCACATGCTTGTTTTCACTTTTTTAGTATGATAAAGTGACAAAAGAAGTATATTGATGATGGCTTTTTTTACATAAGATGAACGGGATAGCGTTTCACTCTTTGCCTAAGTCAGAATTATTTAGGATTGGAGATGAGGGGTATGAGTAAGAAAGACGAACATATTCGTAAACCGGATTGGCTTAAAATTAAGCTGAATACGAACGATAATTATATGGGCTTGAAAAAGATGATGCGTGAAAACAATCTTCACACAGTATGTGAAGAGGCGCGTTGTCCGAATATTCATGAGTGCTGGGGAACCAGACGTACAGCTACGTTCATGATCCTTGGGGATATTTGTACCCGTGCCTGCCGTTTCTGTGCGGTTAAAACAGGACTTCCGACTGAGTTGGATCTTAAAGAACCAGAGCGCGTTGCCGATTCTGTACAATTAATGAACCTTAAACACGTTGTTATTACGGCTGTTGCAAGGGATGACTTAAAGGACGGCGGTTCACAGGTCTTTGCTGAAACGGTCCGCGCCATCCGTCGCAAAAGTCCGTTCACTTCCATTGAAGTATTGCCTTCCGATATGGGTGGGGTCTTCGATAACATCAAGACATTGATGGATGCAAAACCGGACATCATGAATTACAATGTTGAAACGGTCCGCCGCTTGACTCCAAGAGTTCGTGCCCGTGCGACCTATGATCGTACATTGGAATTCTTGCGTCGTGCAAAAGAACTAAATCCTGATATCCCTACTAAATCAAGCATCATGGTTGGTCTGGGGGAAACGAAGGAAGAAATTCTTGAAACGATGGATGACCTGCGTGCCAATCATGTTGACATTGTGACATTGGGTCAATATCTGCAACCATCGAAGAAACACTTGAAGGTTCAAAAATATTACCATCCAGATGAATTTGCCGAGCTTCGTGAAGCCGCTATGGAAAAAGGCTTCAGCCACTGTGAAGCAGGTCCGCTTGTACGTTCTTCCTACCATGCCGACGAGCAGGTGAACGCAGCAGCGAAAGCCAGACAAGCTAAAGGTGAGCAAGAGGTACAAAACGCATAATTTCACATAACGAAAAAAGGACTGACTTGTCGGAGATGCTCTCTAACAGTCAGTCCTTTTGTAGATGAAGGTTTTCCAGCTCCGGCGGCTAGCCCCTCGAGGTCATAAGTCAAATCAACCAAAAAGGCAAAGAGCGCCTTTCCGGTTGATTCGTCTTATGCTTGTCGGGTCTGAACGAGCCGCCTGCGCTTTTCTAGTGTCCAGCTCCGGCGGCTAGAGGCTCGAGGTCATAAGCTAAATGGACCAAGAAGGCAAAGGGCGCCTTAGTGGCCCATTCATCTTATGCTTGTCGCCTCTAAACGAGCCGCCTGCGCTTTTCTTTAGTCCATCATATTATTATCAGTATAGTCATTGCGTTTTTGACGGTCCATGTTGATTTTATGGGTGTCGTCGTCACGCATTTCGTATTGATCAGAGGTCATTTCGCCGTTGGCATTTTCACCTGAGTCCACATTTCTGCCTTGTGGGGAATCTTTCAGCATCAGATTGATGGTGTCATCTATGGCCGTGTTGACGTTGTCACTGTCACTGTCCATTTTGGCCAGGTTTTCGACATTCCGCATTAAGCTTTTGTCATCGGTCACATAGACATGGTACCAGCGAGGGATGACGGACATGGCTGTTTTCTTAACCTGATCGGCTACTTCAAAACGGCCGTTTTTATCTTTTTTGTCGGTCACATAAGAGACCAGCACCTCTTCGTCCGTCACCAGGGTAGAGCAATCCTTCACATCAGGAAGGGCTACACTCATCTTGCTGATGCTGTCGGCTACCTGCTCACGGTTGATGCTGTACATATCCTTGGTGGAGATGTTTTGTCCTCCGGTAGGACTCTTCTGTTGACGAACATAACCGAAGTCTTCACCGCGGTGAGCTCCTTTTTTGGTCCAGCTATTTTCGTTATACAGGTCTTCCCTGTCACTCACGTTAATGGTATTCCCGTTGTCATGGAACATCTCTTCATTGGCTGTATCGATGCCATTACAGGCTGTCCCGATTAGCGTAATACTGAGTACTGTTGTACCTAAAATGATTTTATTCAACTTAAACACCCCCTATTTGATAGGGTGACCATCTCTCATTGTAATTTTTCATAGTAATTAATGGACAATCCGTTATAATTTAAGATAAGGAAACGAAAGTGGGTGGTTAGAAGTGATTTGTGTGCAGAATACATGCTACGAAATCGTTGAAGAATTTAGAGACGGATTCAACGAGGAAGCATTTAAGGAAAGATATAGCGATATTTTAAGCAAATATGACTATATCCTTGGTGATTGGGGATACGGACAATTGCGGTTAAAAGGATTCTTCGAAGATCACAATCAAAAGTCTTCTTTCGACACAAAGGTGAGTACTCATAAGGATTATTTGTATGAATACTGTAATTTTGGGTGCGCTTATTTTCTCGTGAAGAAAGTCAATAAATAATGGCCAAAAAGGAACAAGCGACCTGAATCGTTTGTTCCTTTTCTTTTACTTATTTTCAGTATAAGGCGGTTCTTCATTCACATCGGGGTCTGCATGAACAGGATGTGAACCGGGTTCCTGACGCGGTATGTCCTGATGCAGGGATTTGTTTTCGTAATTGAAGGCACTATAATAACGCTGTCCTTCTTCCCATGGGGTACTCTTGTTCTCGACTGGGGTGTGCTTACCTCTTGGAGAACCGTATGGACCTTCGGGAAGTGTTTCAGGAACGATAAAATTACGTTGTGTTTCGACATTGGAGAAGTCACTGTATACTTCTTCTTCTTTATCATTGCCTTTACTCAATGTTATCTCCCACCTTTCATACCTTTAGTATGTGAGAGGGAGGTAAAGTTCATTCTTAGCTGGACGTCTGTCTTAAAGGATGATTTCACCTAAAAAGTCCCTTAATTCATCCGCTTCGTCCCCGGTTAATTTAAATACACTCTCTACATAACCGGGTTCCTCCAAGTCATCTCTTCCCATGATGGCAAATCGACTGCCCTGAAGATCCAGTACCAATGATTTCCCATAATAGCGTTCGGTTTGGGTGATGGCCAGGTCATACCGCTGATTTTCCCCCATGAAACTCACGAACCGGGTTGTTGTATTTTCCATATCATCATATAAATAAAAGCGTTCACTCATCACGTTGTCCTCCTCTTTTTCTGCTCATTTCATCATACCAAACTGAGATAAGAAATGCAGGATGTATGTGTATGGGGGAAATGAAATTATGTTAAAATAAAGGATGAAGGTATCGTTTAAGAAGAGGTGAGCACCATGTATTTCGTAGACAGGGAAAAGATTGAGGAAATTTTAGTTTATATGAATGAGCAATTAAACATTGTAGAAAGCCGGGATCAGTGGAGCTCCACATTAGAAAAGTTAGCGTTGGAACGAGTTGCCCAAACAATCATTGAATCGGTTCTCGATGTAGGGAACAGCATGATTGATGGATTTATCATGAGGGACCCGGGGAGCTATGAGGATATCATTGATATTCTTTTGGATGAGAAGGTAATCGATGACAAGATGAGTGAAGATCTTAAGCGACTCGTCGAGCAGCGTAAACCACTGGTCCAGGAATATACGTCCGTCAATCATGAGCAATTACATACGATCTTAAAAGAAGTGTTCCAAACCCTGAACCAATTTCCAATACAAGTCCGCAACTACCTCGAAAACGAACTCGGACCTGTATCTGCATTTAAAAACTAGGCTCTTTTCAAAAAAATTTCTGTTCTTAAAAGGAAAGTCGTGGCTGATTTCCGCTCCAGGTGCTNNCCTCCTCGGGCTTTGCCCTGCGGGGTCTCAACTTTCCCGCTATTCCCGCAGGAGTCGAGCACCTTCCGCTCCAATCAACTTGATATGCATGAAATTCTTAATTACAGCATCTAAATGCCAAACACGTTTAAAGCCAGCATTTCAAAGTATGAAGCAGTCCATATTAACTTGAATAGCGGGACTCCTATTTTACCCCGCTATTTTTTGTCACTATTAAGCTCTGTCATGCAAATGCCTTTCAAATGGGGAGGGGAAATGCGTAGACTCCTGCGGAAAAACGGGCGTGCCGAGACCCCGGAAGCGAAGCTGAGGAGGCTCGGCCGTTCGTCAGCAGAAAGCGAAGTGGTTCCCCTCCCCATCGAGCAGATACTTGTTGACAGAGCCAAAGCAGACCCTTTGTTTTATAAAGAGAATCCTTCCAAAAACAACCAAAACTAAAAGCAATTTACTGCGCTTTCTTTTTAGAGGGCGCTTTGTTTTTTACAGGTGAAGAACAGGTTATTGGACATACTATGAACAACGTTATGGAGGTACATGATGAAAGAATATAAAGGATACTTAATTGATCTAGATGGAACGATGTATAAAGGCAAAGAGAAGATCGAAGAAGCGGGGGACTTCGTGAAACGCCTGCAGGATAAGGGCTTACCCTATCTGTTTGTCACGAACAACTCTTCAAGAAGACCCGAACAGGTGGCAGAAAAATTGCGGTCATTTGATATTCCCGCAACCAAGGAACAGGTATTTACGACATCCATGGCCACGGCACAATATATGGCGAATAAAAAGCCCGGTGGTACGGCCTATGTCATCGGTGAGGAAGGGATCCGCTCAGCCCTCGAAGAGAACGGCATAACGCTTCAGGATGAGAAACCTGACTTCGTGGTAGTGGGCATCGACCGGGACATCAATTATGAGAAGTTATCCCTTGCATGCTTAGGTGTGAGAAATGGAGCCACGTTTATTTCTACGAATGGGGACATTGCGATTCCGACGGAAAGGGGACTGCTGCCGGGGAATGGTTCCTTGACGTCCGTTGTCACCGTCTCAACACAGACCGAACCGATCTTTATCGGGAAGCCGGAATCCATCATCATGGAACAGGCATTGTCAGTTCTGGGAGTACCGAAAGAGGAGACGCTCATGGTTGGGGATAACTATGATACAGATATCCTCGCCGGAATAAACGCCGGACTCGATACACTCCTTGTCCATACAGGGGTCACGACAAAGGAGGCATTGAGTAAAAAGGATATTCAGCCTACCTATACCATTGAAACCTTGGATCAATGGGATATATAATAAGAAAAAAAGCGGAGGCTGACTGCAGCCTCCGCATCTTCGATAGCCCTGCTGAGTACTCAAATCGAAAAATGTCGTTAATTAGAAACATATTCATAATAGACAACACACGTTTGTATAAGTAAAATAGAACTAGTGTCAAAAGAAGTAAGCAAAATACTATTTATACTCAGGGACCTTTGTTGGTCCTTTTTACTAATATCTAGCCCCAATAGAGATTAGTGTAAGTATGATAGCAGAAACGAAACTTATGCTCCTAATGTATTATGTATTATTCCCTCTAACTGACTTTTATTTTCCATTGCACAGATTTGAGTACCCAGAAGGACCAAGAAAGACGGAAAGTGAAGATTTTAAACTTTTTTTTAAAAAAATGACGAAATTAAGTGTAAAGGTATTCAACTAGGGTAAACATCATAGGTAGTAGGGGACTATTAGCGTTGATTGATACCTTTTCAATTTCTAACTATTCTTTACGAATGCACACAACTTTAAGAATGAAAGTCACTGTTTCTTATGGAAACATTCCACGTCATTTCTAAAGAATTTTTAAAAGGGTAGTGAGGTAATGAGTATTACAGTTACAGGACTTGTCGGAAAGAAAATAAGGCACCATAGAAGAGCAAAAGAAATCACCATACAAGAATTAAGTCACAAATGTGGATTGACGGTTAATTATATTTCGTTGATTGAAAAGGGTGAGGCGAATCCGTCCCTGAACAAGCTGAATGCCATTGTATGTGCACTGGACGTTCAGTGGGAAGACATTATGCCGACTTGTGAAGAACACGAAGATATTTACAATCAAACAATTCTTTAATGAACTAATTTTCTCTTTTTAATTTCTTGTTCGATCAGGATGATGAATTCAATTCTGGGTTTTAACTGTTTCACTTCTTACAGGCATCGATAAGGGTTTTGTCGCTTAGGAGCTGACCTTTAGTATGTCTTACTATGTTAAACTCTCTGGCAGCCCTTATCTGGTGTATGTGTGGTTGATAAGTCCCTGGTACAACTAAAAGATGGTAATTACAACTATAATGGTAATTATATAAAATCACTCACGGATGTGCAAACATTAAGTAAGTTATGGATCGAATTTTATTTTAATATGTAATATTTTAGGTTTTTCTTATGTATACTTCTTCTTTCACTAAAAATCAGACGACCCAGTCGTCTGATTTGAATACTTATTCTACCTCATTCCGCGCCTTTCGCCCGATGTGCCAAACGGCTTGAAGCTGCTGCTGCAATGGCACCCACAATATCATCCAGGAAGGTATGGCACATACCTGATGATTTATCATTCAATTTCTCCAGGATTCCCGGTTTTTGTTTATCGATATATCCATAGTTCGTAAATCCGATTGAACCGTACACATTCACAATGGAAAAGGCCAGGATTTCATCCACGCCGTATAATCCTTCATCCACTTCAACGATCGCCTGCAATGGCTCTTCAAGCATCTTTTTCTCAGCTAATATATCAAGTTGAATACCTGTGAGGATCGCATTCTGCACTTCACGCTTCGTTAATACACGTTCAACGTTATAGACACATTCCTTTAATTCAAGATCAGGATGATACTTCTGTTGAAGGTACATGACCAATTGAGCGATATCTTCAATTTCCACTCCTCTTTCATGCAGCCATTTACGTGCGGTACTCTCTAATAGATCCATTGATTCTTTATCCTTCATCCTATTCACCTTTTTCTTTGAAAGATTATATAACCCCTATTTCGATTAGACGAAGCCTTGTTTTACTCATATGATTCACAATTGAAAAATAGACATAATAATAGCTTCTGTTCTCATTCTTGCCCATCTCTGGTTTCGGATATTCATAAATGTGTTGGAATGGTCATTCTCACAAAATAGATAACGTGTATTTCGTAAATGAATGACGGAAAAGAACGGCATTATAGATAGGAGAGGTCAGTATGTCTCAAGAGATTTTGATTAACCATTTTGGATTGCATCCTGAGCGGGCATTTTACGATGGAATGATGGATCGATATATGGTCGGGGGATTAGTATATAGTATTGTTGGCGTCTCGAATATGGAACAGGAAACACTGGTGGAACTTTATAAATTGGCAGAGCACTTGAAAAGTGCAGGGGACCGGCATGTCTCAACTTTTGTCCAAAGCAACGAGGGGAGGTTCCTCGTTGTGGAAAAGGATAAAGATTATGTCGTCCTGAGAAACGAAAGCATCCAATCCCCACCTGATAAAAAGCTCGGCAGAAAGCTCAGCAAATTCCACTTCAGGGGACGGACCTTCGAAGAAAAAGTCGAAAAGATCAATCGGATGGGGCAGTGGAAAAGTCTGTGGGAAAAGAGGCTGGGTCAGTTAGAAAAAGCGTATTATCAGGTCATTCAGGACCAGCCAGTCGACGAGTTTGAGCGCCGGTTTGTGGAAAGTTATCCGTATTACAGTGCATTGGCCGAAAACGCCATTCAGTATCTCGTCGATACGGAGCTAGATGAAGATCCGACGCCTGAGGATGCAGGCACCATTTGCCATGAGCGGTTTCTCGAGACCACATGGGGGACGGAAGTATGCATTCATTTCCCATTCCAATGGGTATTTGACCACTGCAGCCGGGACATAGCAGAGTGGGTGAGAGAACGATATTTCATGAGGAGCCAGACGTTTCACCCTGAGCTTCAGGGGTTCATGAGAGAGTATGAATCGATTACGCCACTTTCTCCTTTTTCGTGGAGATTGCTGTATTCCCGTCTTTTATTTCCACTTCATTATTTTGAATGCGTGGAGGAGTATTATATTTCACAATCCGAGCAGAAGAAAAAGACAGTCGAGGAGAAACTGGAGCGTTATTTGAAAAACTCTCATCAGTATGAAGCGTTTCTTTCTGACTTTTATCATATGTCGGAGGTACCCGTGAAAAAGTGGGGCATCCCCCTTGTTCCCTGGCTGTAATTCAGGAGTCTTGTAACGGATGAGGCCTTCCCTTTTATGCTAAACTGAAGGAAAACGAAGGCGGGATGCATATGAAACCATTCATCTATATTACAAGAAAACTACCGGAAGCCGTGATCGCTCCGCTACAGAACGATTTCGATGTGGAAATGTGGGACCAGGAGGATGCACCTGTACCGAGAGACACCTTCCTTGGTAAAGCAGAGAAAGCCTCTGCTTTACTTACCATGCTGTCGGACAAGGTTGATCGGGAGCTCTTACAGAAGTCCGATTCATTAAAGATTGTGGCGAATCTTGCAGTAGGCTATGACAATATCGACCTTGAAGCGGCAAAAGAAAAGGGGGTCACCATAACCAATACGCCGGATGTGCTCACTGAAACAACGGCTGATTTTAACGTTTGCCCTATTGATGGCAACGGCAAGACGGATCGTTGAGGCCGATCGGTATATTAAAGAAGGAAAGTGGAAAAGCTGGTCGCCGCTACTCCTTGCCGGGATGGATATCCACCATAAAACGATGGGGATCGTTGGTATGGGAAGTATCGGTGAAGCGGTAGCCAGAAGAGCAAAAGGCTTCAATATGGATGTGCTCTACCATAATCGTTCACGTAAATACAAAGCTGAACAGACCCTCGGAGTCCGGTACACCGCTTTCGATGAGCTTCTTGCCCAATCGGATTTCGTGGTCGTGCTGGCACCCTTGAATCCAGAGACAAAGGGGATGTTCGGAAAAGATCAATTCACTAAAATGAAAACTTCATCGATTTTCATCAATGCGGCAAGGGGATCGATCGTCGATGAAGCCGCCCTTGAGCAGGCATTGAAAAGGGGAGATATCGCGGGAGCAGGGTTGGATGTATTCGAATCAGAACCGATCAATGAGGATCATCCACTGCTCCAGTTGGATCAAGTGGTCGCCACCCCCCATATCGGAAGCTCATCGGAGGATACCCGACTGGCCATGATGACCTTATGCGTCAAGAATATCTGCGCCGTTTTAAAGGGAGATCATCCGAAAACAATGGTGAAGTGAAAGAAAAAAAGCCTGGATCCGATTAAGGATTCAGGCTTTCATGTGTATGCTTGATTAGAATACCTGCTCTACTTCAACGATACCCGGAACCTCTTCCACTAATGCGCGTTCGATTCCTGCTTTTAGTGTGATGGTTGAACTCGGGCAGCTTCCGCAGGCACCCAGCAAGCGAAGCTTTACAATACCATCTTCAACGTCTACAAGTTCACAGTCTCCACCATCGCGAAGTAGGAACGGACGTAATTTATCTAATACTTCCTGAACAGGTGCAATCATTTCGTTTTCAGCCATAATTATCTACTCCTTTCCTTATTATCTATTATAATGACATATTCCCAAAAAATCTATCAACCTGCAAAGGATTGGGCATATCTTTTTGAAGAAATGTTTCCCATTCCGTTTTAACTGATAAAATCGCATATTATGGTTCCAACCCTCCTGCTTTTTTTGTAAAATAAACAAAAGAGGAAACAAAGGGGAGAATCGTATGGAGCGTAAGCCGGTTGAACTTCATGTATATGGGGCGGAAATACTCTGTCCAAGCTGTGTAAACTTACCATCTTCGAAAGAAACATACGAATGGCTCGAAGCTGCAGTGAGCAGGAAATATCCGAATCAGCCATTTGTGATTAAATATGTGGACATTCATAATCCTCCAGAAGAAGAAGCGGTCAGGCAGTTTGCTGCAAGGGTGATTGAAGAGGATATGTTCTATCCAGTCGTCCTGTTGGAGGGCAATGTTGTCGGTGAAGGCAATCCCCGCCTGAAGACGATCTATTCAGAACTTGAGAAGTATGGATATCAGGCGGTTTAAGGCCTAAAAGAACCCATTTCAGTTAATGAAATGGGTTCTTTTTATGTACAGAGTGAGGCGAATAAATTGAAGAGGCATCTTTCTTATCATATACTGTTTGAGAAGACTGACTAGTCAGTTAATTGGAGGGGGAACACGATGTATACGTTCGAATCTGTATTTCAGTCCAACTTTAAAAGGGGAGCCTATTCATTCTATGCCCACTTAAGAGAAACAGATCCTGTCTTTGCTGCCTGGGAAAACGGAGGCCAGACTACGTGGATCGTGTCGGGGTATGAAGAGGTGTTAGAACTATTAAAAACCCAATCGTTTATTAAAAATCAATCAAAGGTGTTTTCCAATTCGGAGCAAAAGAATGATTTGCCTCTGGAGGCAAGGGTATTCCAGCATATGATGCTCGATGTCGATCCGCCTGATCATACCCGTCTGAGAAAGCTTGTCCAGCCTTATTTCAATCCTAAAAGGATACAGGAGCTTTCACCCAGGATTGAAGCTGTTGCCGATCAACTTATTGATGAAATGAGGGTGAAAGAAGGCCCCGTAGACCTGATTGATGAGTTTGCCTTCCCGCTTCCCATCATCGTTATTTCCGAACTTCTTGGTGTACCGGCAGAAGACCGGGAAAAGTTCAGGCGCTGGTCGAATACCATTGTATCTGCATCCGACAATATGAACGCTGATTTTCAAGTAGATGTAAGAGAATTTATCGAATACTTGACGCTTCTCTTTAAGGATAAAAAAGAAAGTCCCAAGGATGATTTGATATCGAATTTGATCCTCCATGAGGAAGAAGGAGAACAGCTAACAGAAGATGAACTGTATTCGATGATCGTTCTTCTCATCATTGCAGGTCATGAAACAACTGTAAACCTGATCGGGAACGGGATGTATGCCCTCTTTAAACATCCAGACCAATTAGGGAAGCTGAGGGAGGATCACACTCTCATTGAGACGGCAATCGAAGAATCGCTTCGTTTCTATAGTCCTGTTGATTTCTCTACAGCAAGGTGGTCTGCTGATGATATGGATTTTAAGGGAAAACGTATCAAGAGAGGAGACATGGTGCTGGCCTCCATTTCTTCAGCCAACCGTGATGAAAGGAAATTTGAAGGTGCGGGCACATTCGATGTGACGCGGAAGCCGAATCCGCATATGGCCTTTGGGTATGGAATTCATTTCTGTCTGGGTGCACCCCTTGCAAGGCTTGAAGGAAAGATCGCCTTTGAGAAACTGTTAAGTGCATTTCCAACGATGATGTTTGCTGGAAATTACGATGAGTCGAACTGGAGGGACATGTTCCTGCTTAGAGGACTAAAGGAACTGCCTGTACATCTGAATGGATAATTAATTTTATAAAATAAAGACCCCTACTGTTGAAAGTAGGGGTACTTTTATCATCCATTATGATATTTATACATCCACAACACACCGGATTTCAACAAACGGGCGACCCGTCCTGTGATGGAGCGCTCATTTACCAGTCCGAAACCGTGTTTCTTTCCAAGTGAACCAAGGATTCCCTTTAGCTTGATCTTCGGTAGTTCTGCAGGAAGCTCTTCGTTATTCCAGCGCTTCAGCAAAATGGTTACGATTTGTTCGGCCTGTCCTTCAGCAAGTTGTGCACTTGGAGCCTGAGGGAGGCTTGCACAATCCCCGACCACATAGACATTTTCATCCTGAGGGAGGTTATGATACTTTGTCAGGATGACGCGACCGCTTGCATCCTTTTCCACATCCATACCACGAACGACCTTGCTCGGCTGTATTCCTGCCGTCCACACGATGGCATCGCAGAAAATCTGCTCCTCGTGATTGTGAAGCGTATTCGGCTCCACTTTCGTGATATTGGAATTGTTTACGATTTCTACGCCGTTTTCATCAAACCAGCCATGAACGTAAGAGCTGAGACGTTCCGGGAAAGCGTTGAGGATGCGTGGCCCCCTGTCAAACAACTTAATCTTTAAATCAGAACGGCTTTCCCGAAGCTCACTGGCAAGCTCGATCCCGCTTAAACCGGCCCCGACAATACCAACGATCGAACCCGCCGGAAGGTTGCACAGCGTCTGATACGTCTTTCGGGACCTTTCAATCGTTTGGATCGAGAAGGTATGTTCATCGGCACCAGGTACATTATGATATTTGTCCTCACAGCCAAGCCCAATGACAACATCGTCATAAGCGACAGGATCCTGATCTTTCATCCGGACGAGTTTATTCTCCATATCCACGCCTTCGATATCTCCATATACATAGGATAAACGGGCATGTTCCGGGAATGATACGCGTACATGTTGATCAGATATCGTACCGGCCGCAAGCGCATAGTATTCTGTCTTCAGACAGTGATACGGATTGCGGTCGATCAGGGTAATCGATACATCTTCAGGTAATTGGTTTGGTAATAAGCGAAGAAGGACGCGCATATTTCCATATCCTCCGCCAAGCAGCACTAATTGTTTCATGAAAATTTCCCCTTTTTGCACTCTACATTATTGTTGAAATAGTGTGTTTGTATATGATGATATCCCGAAAGTGGCATGGGACAGGATTCAAAGGACAATCACGCCGAGGCGGGTCCTGATAAAGTAAGCATTTTCAATGTGAAGCATAATTCGAGTAAAATCTACATAAATAAACCTATTAACATTAAAAGTATATCGAAATAATGGCGTTTTCACAACAGAAATAAGCGAAATTGTTCACAATCTGTTATACCATTAGATGGAATGCAAATCATTGACGATAGGGTCAAAAAAAGGTAGCATAACAAAGAGTAGTGAGGTGATGGAATTGAAACCTATTATTGAATTTTGTATAAGCAATCTTGCTAGCGGTGCGCAAAAAGCGCTTGAAATATTAGAAAGAGACCCTAACCTTGACGTCATTGAGTACGGATGCCTGGGCTACTGCGGAAAATGCGCCCAATCTTTTTATGCTCTTGTCAATGGTGAGGTTGTTACAGGTGACACGCCTGAAGAACTGGTGGATCATATCTATCAATTCCTTGAAGACAACCCGATGTTCTAAACAAAAGCCGGTCTGACCGGCTTATTTTTTTTGATATACAACGCAAAAAACTAGTGGAGTGACCACTAGTTTTTTTATATTGACTTCGTTTCTCTATACACTTCCCGGATTTCATACCAGCGCTCCCTGGCCATCTCAATGATCTTTGGTTCCGTCGAGAGATGCTGCTTACCGATGACTTTGGAAAGATAAGCTACCGACTCATCGATTTTATCCTGCCTTCTAAGCAATTCGGCGATGATATACAGAAGCTTTGTTTCAGACATCAAGGAAGCCGGGACACCATCGGTCAGATAGGCATCGATGTATTCATGTGTAGCAAGGTTGATGAAGCGTCTTTCCTGTTCCTGCTCCCCGGTCTTTCGGTATAGCCAGGCTGTGCGAAGATATAGCCCTGCAATCGTCACTTTTTTCTCCTTCTTGATCAGGGCACAGTAGGCGGCGAGTTTATATGTATTGATTGCATCACTATAAGACCTCTGCTTTCCGTAATCCTGAGGCTGCCAGTGCAGGCTGATTTTCTTTTCGAGTTCAGACTTAAGGACGGAAGGGATGTATGCTGTGAAATCATCCGTATAGGAAAATCCGCACATAGGACAAACGGATACGTTATAGAGCAAGGGATTTATTTCACTTGACTCATACAAAGGACAAAAGTCGCTGTCATGGCCTGCCAACTTTACAAAGCGGGACCGGATCCTTGTAGTACTGTATGAGTGTTTACACGAAAGGCACTGTGTCTTTTTATCATAAAAGGGTGTCACAACCATCATGAATACCACCTTATAATCGGGACTATTTACCTTATTATACCTTGGGTGAAGGAAGGTGGACCAGTGTTTTTTATCATTTGTGAGCAAAAGGTCATGATTAGTGGGAATATTCACGAAAATCAGCTTCCAATCATTCACCAAAGCTCCTTTGGTTGAGTAGTAAAATAGAAAGGAGTATACTAAGTAGTAAGAAATGAAAAAGTTGGGGGTGTAATGAATGAGTGAAGTTGTCATTCTAACAGAAGCTGCTGCCCTTCAGATAAAAGATATGATGAAGGAGCATGACGAAACAGATGCCATGTTACGTGTAGCGGTGAAAGGGGGAGGCTGCAGCGGCCTGTCCTACGGTATGGGATTCGAACATGACCTGCAGGATGGGGATACCACGACAGAACAGCACGGAATCAAGCTGGTCGTGGCGAAAGAAGATGCTGCCATCCTGAACGGAACGAAAATAGATTATAAGCAGTCCATGATGGGCGGCGGATTTACGATCGACAATCCGAACGCCATCGCTTCATGCGGATGTGGATCATCATTCGTGACGGCGACGAATAAGGGTACGCCGGAGAATTGCTAAACAGGAAAAGGGACGGACTCACATTGTGAGGTCCGTCCCTTTTTTCAAGATTAATGGATTTTTTTCAGCGCTTCTTCGACAGGCGTATCGCCGCTTAAGATCTCAAATACTTTGTGGTTTGTTTCTTCGATGGTCAAGGAGTCCACAAGCACTTTGGCGACATCTGCACGGGCAATGTCACGACTTTTATCTTCAATGCTTGCAGCCGCTTCGATTTTTCCGGTTGCATCATCAAATGACAGGGACCCAGGGCGGACGATTGTGTAATTTAAGCCGCTCTCTTTCAAGTGGGCATCTGCAGCACCTTTTGCTTTTAAGTAGAACTGTAATTCATCCGGGCCGCTTGAAGGGTTATCTGCACCCATGGAGCTAAGCATCACAAAACGCTCGATGCCCATTTTCTTCGCATAGTCCACCGCTTTCTTCGCACCTTCCTGGTCGATGGCAAGTGTTTTATCGTCACCCGTCGATCCACCGCTGCCGGCTGCGAAAATGACAGCATTTACGTTTTCGAAGGCGTATGAGAAATCCTGCTCAAGATCCGCGACAATCGGTCTTGCCCCTAAATCTTCCATATCCTTTGCCTGTTCCGTTTTGCGAATCATGGCCCTTACGAAATGCTGACTGCTGTTCGAGAGCTCTTTCACTATATGACGTCCGGTGTTACCGTTTGCTCCAATGACTAATACATTCATTTCATCCATCATCCTTTATCAGAAAATTTTTTGTCCTATTATTGGTCTACCCATTCAGGTTGAAAATAAACAAACCAGTGGGTCTGGTTGAAAGGAGAACCTTTCACGAAGAAGAGGCCACCGCATCCTCGTTAGAATAAGAAAAAGGCTCAGGATTCGATGTCCTGAGCCTTTCTTAAATACCTTAATCTGTAAACATGGACGTACTGTGCATCGGCTGAACTCTTGCCTTTGGATCCATATAGGCTTTGGCATTATTCACCGCTGTCGGTGCTTCGCCAAACCCGCTGGCAATGAGTTTCACCTTTCCGTCATACGTACTGATATCACCTGCTGCATAGATGCCTGGGATATTCGTTTCCATCCTGGAGTTGACGACGATTGAGTTCTTCTCGATCTCAAGGCCCCAATCCTTGATCGGACCAAGGGACGAAACGAATCCGAAGTTCACGATCAATTCATCGAGATCGATAATTTCCTTTTCGTCGCCTTTTGTTTCCTCGAGTACAAGCTGATTGATCTTATCATCATCAACCACCAGTTCTGAAGGGACAAACGGCGTTTTCAATTCAACCTTGGAATTGTGCAGGTTCTCGACGCTGTGCTCGTGAGCCCTGAATTTATCCCGTCTGTGAACGAGGTAGACTTTTTCCGCAATCGGCTCAAGCATCAATGCCCAGTCAACAGCAGAGTCTCCGCCTCCGCAAATCACAACCTTTTTATCCCGGAAGTGCTCAAGGTTATCAACAAAGTAATGAAGGTTTTTCCCTTCGAATTCAGACGCATGCTCGAGCTCCAGGCGCCGCGGCTGGAAGGCTCCGTTTCCTGCTGTGATGATGATGGTCCTTGAGAAGTGGACTTCTTTATCCGTTGTGAGCTTGAACATCCCGTCCGCCTGTTTTTCTACACCTTCCACGGCTTGCTCCAGACAGATCGTCGTTTCGAACTTCGCCATCTGCTCTTTTAAATTATTGACGAGATCCTGCGCCTTCACTTTAGGAAAACCGGCAACGTCATATATGTATTTCTCAGGATATAGAGTAGCAAGCTGCCCCCCGAGTTGTGGTAAACTTTCGATGATCTTAACCGATGCTTTTCTCATACCGCCATAGAACGCTGTAAACAGCCCCGTAGGACCGCCTCCTATGATCGTGATATCATACACTTTCTGATCTTCCTTCAATTTGACCCCTCCAACCATTTAGGTATGCTTCAATTTACTTTATTCTATCACACAGCTTTTGATTCTTCACAGTGATAGAAGTGATAAGTTCAGATAAATCAGACTTGTCTATGAAAGAACCTGCGACTTTTGAATGATTCGAAGGCACATTTTTTAAATATTCTTAAGAATTCAATTTCCTATATATATCTTGAAAATACCAGGCAAAAAGAATATTATGTAATGTAGACATATTGTTAAGAATTTATGACAATTTTCGCATAACTATGTAGTAGTTCGTGAAATTCGTCACATACTTTTGTTTTTATATTTTTTATACAGTATTTTCCTCGAGAACTGAAGGAAAACATCGCGTTTGATTTGTTTTAGTTTCTTTTTTATAGGGAAAAAGATAATAGCTTCAGATTGAACGGGATAAAAACGCATAATGTGGAGGACTCTAAGAGTATCCAAAGCAAATTTATCAAAAAAGGTGGATGTGATTCAGTTGAGAAAGCCAAGAATCGTTGTATTAGGTGCAGGTTATGGTGGATTAATGACGGTAACCCGTCTTCAAAAGCAACTAGGAACAAATGAAGCAGAAATTATTTTAATTAATAAAAATGATTATCACTACGAAACCACTTGGTTACATGAAGCTTCGGCAGGCACGCTTCACCACGATCGTGTGCGCTACGACGTGAAAGATGTTGTCAACACAAGCAAAGTGAACTTCCTGCAAGCCACTGTTGAAGATATCAAAGTGGAAGAGAAGAAGGTCATCACGGGTGAAGGCGAAGTAGAATTCGATTACCTGGTAGTGGCTCTTGGTGCAGAATCCGAGACATTCGGAATTCAAGGCCTTCATGAGCATGCATTCATGATTTCAAACATTAACTCTGCCCGTCAAATCCGTGAGCACATTGAATTACAATTTGCTACGTATAAGAACGAGGGAGAACTGAACGATGAGCGACTGACCATCGTTGTGGGTGGAGCAGGCTTCACCGGAATCGAATTCCTGGGTGAACTGGGTAACCGTGTTCCTGAGCTTTGCCATGAATATGATATCGACCGCAAGAAAGTTCGCATCGTATGCGTGGAAGCTGCTCCGATGATCCTTCCTGGATTCGATCCTGAGCTTGTGAAATACGCCCGTGCCAAGCTTGAGAAAAAAGGTGTTGAATTCCATATCGGAACTCCACTTAAAGAAGCAAAGGCAGACAGCGTACTCATCGCTAAAGGTGAAGATGAAGTGGAAGAAATCAAAGCCGGTACGATTGTATGGGCTGCCGGTGTACGTGGTAACTCCATCATCGAAAGAGCCGGAATTGAAAACATGCGTGCCCGCGTGAAAATCAACCGTGATCTTCGCGCACCAGGCCACAATAACATCTTCATCATCGGAGACTGTTCACTGATGATCAATGAAGAGACTGAGCGTCCATACCCGCCGACTGCACAAATCGCCATGCAGCAAGGGGAAGTATGTGCCCGCAACATCGCTTCTTTACTTCACGGTAAAGAGGATCTTGAACAATTCACTCCAGATATCAAAGGAACAGTATGCTCCCTTGGTGAAGACGATGCGATCGGTGTCGTTTACGGTAAGAAGATCACCGGTACAAAAGCTTCCTTCATGAAGAAGGTAGTCGACAACCGTGCTCTTTACATGGTTGGTGGACCATCACTTGTGTTCAAAAAAGGAAAGTTCAAGTTCTTTTAAGTCTTACAAGGACAACATATAAAGCAGGGTGGACTCCACTCTGCTTTTTTTCATTCAATGGGAAGGATGGGGGATATAGACAGTGAAAAGGGGAAAGGTTTGGCTGGCCGTAGCAGGCCTGGTCATTGATGAGAAGGGTAAATGGCTTGTGGTGAAAAAGAAATACAGTGGCTTGAAAGGCATGTGGTCGCTTCCTGCAGGTTTCGTCAATTCCGGGGAGACAGTCGATGAAGCGGTGATAAGGGAAGTGCGGGAAGAAACGGGATTACATACGACCATCAAGGGCATCATCGGGGTGCGATCAGGAGTCATCCAACATGACATCAGCGACAATATGATCATCTTTCTTCTGGAAATTAAAGAAACTTCTTCCATTAAGGTAGAGGAAGCTGAACTATGGGATGTACAGTGGAAGTCACCACAAGAATTACTGAATGATGAGAAGACCTCCGTGATGGTGCATGAGATGGTTCAACGAATGGGATCTCAGCAGGAATTAAACATGATTGAAGGAGTCAATCCGGGAGACCAATTTGCCTACACAAAATACCATTTATTTTTATAAAATTCTGTAAATTTTAAGAAAAAAAGAGATAATGAAAGTAAAACATAAATGTATTCGCTTTCTTAAAGGTACATCCCCTATAACGTCCCTTTTCTTTATTTAAGATAGATGATATATTATCAGAAAATTAAGAAATTAAAGAAAAGGGAGAGGGATTTGATGAGAGCTACTGCAAGTACTAAAACGAATTACTGTCTTTATTGTTCAGGAAAAGGATACTTTCAGTTAGTATTGGGTGGTTCTGAAACGTGTCCATGCTGCGGAGGCAGCGGGAAACAGAAATAAGCCCTCACGATAGATGATAAAAGCAGACCCGATGGAGGCGGATCCTGACATTGGGTCTGTTTTTTTATGTGTGCATGAAAAATAAGTTTATTTTGTGAATATCCTACAATTCTTTCTTTAAAATATTGACGCTTTCATTTCACTCGAGGTACACTATTATTTAGTGTTTATGGAGGTGCAATGGATCAAATGCCTATACATGTAATGATCATTTCGATGCTTTTATTCTTTGTTCTATTTTTCGGAATAGGCTTTTTGTTAAATATGTTATTGCGAATGACGTGGATCATGGCGATCATTTATCCGATTGTCGTTATTTTCATCGTGGACGAAGTTCGTTTTATAGATTATTTCAGACGTGCAGGGGCATCTTTCTCAGAGCTTGGTACAAGACTCAGCCATCTGGCTGTCGCCGACCTCGTAATCCTTGGAAGCGGCCTGGCGGGGGCAATCCTTTCTGGTGTCGTGATGAGAATTTTAAGAGCAAAAGGATATCGTATGTTTTAATCACATCCGTTTGACCGGGACCTTATTTCCGGGTTGAACGGATTTTTTTATTTTGAATGATTAGAGATTTAGTCTCTTTTGGAAAAAGAGTGCCTGGAGCGGAAAGGAACGGTCCAAGTATAAGTTTTTCGCTATTTTTCATCTAAAGCTTTTCAAAAAGAAGTTTTTATTTATGGAAGTATCTTGAGAAATTGAACATACTAGTTGAAGTAAGAAATCACTGTTTCAAAAGAGGATTTTGCAGGAAATCACGCTTCCAATTAATTTCCAAATATTGAAACTATTCGATTTTTTTATCAATTTATGCATATATCTCCTCCCCAATGGGAAGTATTAAGGGTGGGAGGAGTGAATACATGAATCTATTTACTATTTGGACGAAGAGATTCGTTATGGTCAGTTTGTTTATCCTTGCACTCGGAACGACCTTTCAATCAGTGTCTGGAGTAGAGGCTCAAACCTTTAAAACCTGGTTGATGGACAAGGGTGACGGTGATCAAACAAGCCTGGATTATAAAGAGCATAAGACAAGTCCCCTGAATTTATCATTGAAGTTTCTCAAAAGGTTTGCAGGGTATGAGACAAAAGTGTCAGCGAGCGCATCTGCAAAACCCCTTACATTGGAAGAATCCGTTGATTGGGATCAATATACGAAACATACGGTTGTCGCGACGGGCTATACGGCCGGCGTCGAATCGACCGGAAAGGACCCGGGGCATCCCCTTTATGGCATTACATACTCAGGAGTGAAAGTGAAACGTGATCTGTATTCTACGATCGCAGCGGATACTTCCGTCTATCCCATCGGCACCATCCTTTTTATCCCTCATTACGGATATGGGGTCGTGGCCGATACGGGGAGCGCAATCAAAGGAAATAAGTTGGACCTTTATTATGAAACAGTTGACGATGTGTATAACGAATGGGGCAAGCAGACAACAGACGTCTATGTGATACAGATGGGTTCGGGTGAATTATCCGAACAGCAATTAGTGGACCTTAATGAAAACAAATCCATGCAAGTGTTCAGGCAGCAGATATTATCGCCTGAAAAAGAATAAACGGTAAGCACGCAGTTCAGTGAAGCTGCGTGCTTTTTTAGTTGAGTGACAGGAAGACTTTCAGTAGTACTTTACAAGGAAACAGCATCGGGCCCATCTTTATGTGACAGTGTTTGAACATGGGGAGAAAGGGAAAAGTACAGGTAGATACGAAACCATAAGGAGTGGAAGGTATGAACAAAAGTCAATTCGACAAAATGAAGAACGGTAAAGGATTCATCGCAGCCCTCGATCAAAGCGGCGGCAGTACCCCAAAGGCCTTGGCAGCGTACGGGGTGCTCGAAGACTCCTATTCAGGTGAGGACCAGATGTTTGATAAGGTCCATGAAATGCGGACGCGAATCATCACTTCCCCAGCCTTCAGCGCCGACAGCATCCTCGGGGTCATCCTTTTTGAACAAACGGTGGACCGCGAAATCGAAGGGAAATATACAGCGGACTACCTGGCTGATAAAGGCATCGTCCCATTCTTGAAAGTGGATAAAGGACTGGCTGAGCAGAAAAACGGCGTCCAGCTCATGAAACCGATCCCCGATTTGGATGACACTCTCCGCCGAGCCAATGAACGGAAGATCTTTGGCACGAAAATGCGCTCCGTCATCCATGAGCCCAATCCTGATGGCATCAAGGAAGTAGTCGAGCAGCAATTTGAAATCGGAAAGCGCATCATCGAGGCCGGTTTGATCCCAATCATCGAACCTGAAGTGAATATTCACAGTGAACAAAAGGAGAAATCCGAAGAAATCCTCTGCGATGAAATCAGGAAGCATCTGAATGGTCTATCAGAAGAGGAAAACGTCATGTTGAAGCTCTCGATCCCAACGAAGGCGAATGCATATAAAGAATTAGTCGGGCATCCACGCGTCGTGCGTGTCGTTGCGCTTTCAGGCGGCTACTCCCGTGAAGAAGCGAATGAGAAGCTGAAAGAAAATGACGGCGTGATTGCGAGCTTCTCCCGGGCATTGGCTTCTGACTTGAATGCCGATCAATCTGCGGATGAGTTTGATGCAGCGTTGAAAAAGGCGGTAGATTCGATTTACGATGCCTCGGTTCATAAGAAATAATAGGATGCGAAACCTATGATCCTTAAGAAAAATGCCTGCTCATTGTGAGCAGGCATTTTTACTGAATGGAGCGTCTCCTATTCCATGCGTGATTGTTCCATATGATACAGTTCGGGATGAAGAAGCCCCGCAAGCTTTACCGCCCCTTTTAAAAGAAGGGGGGAAGGTCGGCAATAGAGGGCTTCTTCCAGGACAAAGATCCGGTCTTTTTGCACAGCATCCAGTGCGTTCCAGCCAGGCCGTTTCTTCACGATTTCCGGCTTCACTCGGTCTTGCTGAACCCCTACCCATGCAAGGCAGATATAATCCGGATTGCGCTTCACTACATCCTCCCAATCGGTTTGGACGCTTGCGAGTTCGACATCACGAAAGATGTTCCGTGCACCGGTCATTTCGCTCAACTCGGTCAGCCAATTGATCTTTCCCGGGGTGAAAACAGGCTTCGGCCACCATTCCCAATACAGGGAAGGAGGATTTGAAACCTTGGCCCCGATGTCTTTTAAGCGATTCACCGTATCCATGAATTCCCGTTGGCGCCCTATGGCATGCCCTTCGATCCCACATGCTCTTCCAACCGTTAAAAGATCATCGGCAATGTCAGTGAAACTTTGTGGGTTCAGCGTGATGTGGGGGATATCCCTTTTTTCCAGTTCTTCTATATTCTTTTCCATACCGGGTACGCTTAATGATGACAACACCAGATCGGGCTTCAAGGACTGTAGCTTATCCATGTCGATGGAGAGGTCCGGTCCAAGCCGTGGAAGGGAATTCACTTCTTCGGGATAGTCGGAGTAATCATCGACGCCTGCAAGCTGAGGGGTCAACCCCAAATAATCGATGATTTCCGTATTACTCGGGCATATCGAAATGATTCTCATAGTCACACTCCTAGGCGATGAAGAAATAATGAAGAAGAAGCGTCAGGATGATTCCTGAAAGTCCACCAAAGAATACTTCAATGGGTTTATGACCCAGTAATTCCTTCAGCTCCTTGCGCTTTTCCTGTTCAGGTTTGTTCTGCCAGCCTTTGGCTTCTGACATGAACTTCTGGAAATCCACCATCAATTGATTGAGCACGATAGCCTGTTCCCCTGCCTGCCTTCTGACACCTGTCGCATCAAACATCGTAATGATGGCAAACATGGCGGATACGGCGAAGATGGGTGAGGAGAGTCCCACTTCAAGGGCCACCCCGGTGGATAATGCGGTCACGGCTGCAGAGTGGGAACTCGGCATCCCGCCTGTCGAGGTGATCAGTGACCAATTCCATTCCCTCGTGGCGATGAACTGTATGGGAACCTTTACAAACTGAGCAAAAAAGATGGAAAATAAAGACGCCCATAATGGGAAATTAAACAAGACTTCCATGCTGTAAAATGCCACCCTTTCAAATGTTTGAATAAAAATAATGTTCTCATTATATCATACCCCATTTACACCTGGTCTAACTTTGCAGACCGGATTGTTAGAAAGTCGAAATAATTGGATATCTTCGCTATAATAGAGAGTGGAGGTGTCGGTTAACATGAAATTTTCTATTAATCAAAATGAAGTAACCACTGCAAATGGAGAATGCCTGATCGTTGGGATTTACAATCAGCCAACATTCGAGGGAGAGCTGAAAGCACTCGATCATACGTTTGAAGGCTATCTAACACAGCTTGTGAAAGATGGAGATATATCTTCCAGGCACAAGAAAGTTTCAAAGATACATACGTTTGGAAAACTGGATGCGAAACGAATCGTATTCGTAGGTCTTGGAAAGCAAAAAGAGCTGACATTCGATCTTTTAAAAGAATCATTGGGGGCAGCGTCAAAATCCCTGAAGGATATGAGAGTATCTTCATTTTCTGTCGCACTCGACACATTTGTTTCTGAGGAAATGGTGGCAACGGATGTAGCCCATGCGTTCACAGAAGCCTTCACGATGTCTACATATGAGTTCCATGGTTATAAGAAAAAATCGAATCAGCCTGAAGTCCATGTAGAAGCGATCGAGTTTTATACAAAAGCAGATTCAAAAGAAGTAGAGACGGCTTTACAGATTGGATCCGCCTTCGGTAACGGGGTAAATTCAGCCCGTACACTCGTCAATACTCCTGGCAATCTATTAACCTCGACAAAATTGGCAGAATATGCAATGGAATTGGCCGAGCGCTACAATTTTGAAGTGGAGATCCTGGACAAAGAGGAAATGGAGCATCTGGGCATGGGAGCCCTTCTTGCCGTAAACCAGGGATCCGTGGAACCGCCTAAGATGATCGTCCTGAAGTATAACGGGAAGGACGAGTGGAAAGATGTCATCGGTTTGGTCGGAAAAGGGATCACATTTGATACAGGCGGCTACTCTCTTAAACCAAAGGATGGAATCGTCGGGATGAAAACCGATATGGGCGGTGCTGCGGCTGTTCTCGGTGCCATGGAAATCATCGGTGAAATCAAACCTGAACAAAATGTCGTTGCCGTCATCCCTTCAACGGACAATATGGTGAGCGGCGCTGCATTCAAGCCGGACGATGTCATTACATCCATGAGCGGTAAAACCATCGAAGTATTGAATACCGACGCTGAAGGCCGTCTCGCCCTTGCTGACGGCATGACCTATGCGAAGCATCAGGGAGCGAACTACCTGGTGGACGTTGCAACCTTGACGGGCGGTGTCATCGTCGCCTTGGGTGAGGATAAAACAGGGGCCCTCACAAACAATGAAGCCTTCTTCGAGCAGGTGCTGGAAGCTTCAGGTGAATCAGGCGAATACATTTGGCAGCTTCCTTATACGGAAAATGACAAAAAGCGCGTACGCGGAAGTGATATCGCCGACCTGAACAACTCACCGGGCCGCGCTGGCCACGCCATCATGGGTGGGGCATTCGTCGGGGAGTTTGCCGAAGGCCTGCCTTGGGTGCATCTGGATATCGCAGGAACGGCCACAACAAAAGGAAGCCACGATCTCGGCCCTTCAGGTGCGACAGGTGTCATGGCAAGGACGCTTGCATTACTGGTCGAACGGTTTGAACCTTTAGAGAAATAACATTATAAACATGTTGAGAGAGTCTCTTTTCAATGCCTCAGTTTGGTGGGGGCGTTGAAAGGAGGCTTTTTTTGTAGGAGATATCGTGGATTCTAGTAGATGTGGCTTAGAGGATGTGTCTTGTTCCGAATGGGTGTGGACTTAGGAGATAATTGGTAAAAGACGCAAATGTGGAAAAAATGACGCAATCCTGTCCGGAAATGACGCAATCCCCTTCGAAAACGACGCAAATACCAGATGCCCACTCTGTTCAAAGCATAAACAGATCCATAAGAAGTCTATGAATAGATGTATTTAAGCTATAAGAGGTGATTTGCAGGTCCTTATTAGAATGGAAACTGCTCGAAATAGTGACGGATTGGGGTAAAGTAGAGTGGAACCCAGTCGGAACGGTACTGTATCCGGTCTAAGTGGAATGGTAACCCGTTGGAATGGCGAAAAATCCGTCCGTTTTAAGTCCGAATCCAGCCGATTTAATGAAAAATCCAGCCTTTTTACACTTAATGGTAAAATAAAACCACCTCAGCTAACCATAACTAGCCCACTCCCACGATACCCCGCTGCCAAAAAACCCCACTCCATCTTTCATCCTGCTAAAGTATTGACAAACTCTCTTTATCTTGTTAAAGTTGAAATCGTGATTTTATTACTCTACCAATTTAGCGAACTAAAGCAACGAGCTAAAACAACGTACTAAATCAATTCAACAAATCAATAAATCAACTATCTTAAGGAGGAAGTAATTATGAACGCAGTGGTTATAGCGGTTCTTGTCATGCTGGTACTGAGTCTGGTACGCGTGAACGTTGTGTTCGCTCTGATCACCGGTGCGTTAGTCGGGGGACTGACAGGCGGACTGGGGTTGGACGAGACGATTTCCGTGTTTACTGAGGGAATCAGCGGCGGGGCAAGTATCGCGTTAAGTTATGCATTACTAGGAGGATTTGCCGTAGCGATTTCCTATACGGGAATCCCCAATCTACTCGTTGACTGGGTGTTGAAGGTCGTCGGGAAAAAAGGAGATTCAAGAAAGACAGCCTTATCAAAAGCACTTATTGTCATTTCCATTTTAATTATGGCTTGTTTTTCACAAAATGTGATTCCGATTCACATCGCCTTTATTCCGATTCTGATTCCACCATTGTTGAAGGTGATGACAGAGTTGCGCATCGATAGACGCTTAATCGCCTCGGTGATTACGTTTGGATTGACGGCCCCATATATTCTGTTGCCGGTAGGGTTTGGTTTGCAGTTCCATGAAATCATCGCTCAGAACATGGCTTCGAGCGGAATGGAGATCAACTTGAGCGACATTCCGAAAGCGATGCTTCTCCCTGTAGGAGGAATGGTAATCGGGTTACTGGTTGCCGTGTTTGTGAGTTACAGAAAGCCAAGGGACTACAGTGAAGCGAGAGAAGTGGTCGCAGAGGAAAAGGTCGTTTACAATAAACGGGCGATGATTTTCGCGCTTATTTCCATCGTAGTGGCCTTATACGTTCAGCTTCAGCTGGAATCGATGATCTTCGGGGCACTGGCCGGGATTGCCGTCCTTTATCTTTCAGGTTCAGTTAAATGGAAAGAAGCAGACGGTTTACTCAATGAAGGGATGAAGATGATGGCCTTCATCGGGTTCGTGATGATTACGGCATCAGGCTTTGCGGCAGTGGTACAGGCAACGGGTGATGTAGAAACATTGGTGAAAGCGACAGCAGACGTCATTGGAGGCAACCAGGCTCTTGCAGCCCTCCTCATGCTGGTGGTCGGGCTTCTGGTGACCATGGGGATCGGTTCTTCATTCGCGACGATTCCGATCATCGCAGCCATCTTTGTCCCCCTTGCCATTGAGCTTGGGTTCAGCCCACTCGCAACGATTGCGATTGTCGGCACAGCAGGTGCACTTGGGGATGCGGGGTCACCTGCATCGGACAGTACGCTTGGACCGACAGCCGGGCTGAATGCGGACGGACAGCATAATCACATTTGGGATACATGTGTCCCAACCTTTTTACACTATAATATCCCACTGATCCTGTTCGGTTGGATTGCAGCGATCATATTATAAAGGAAAGAAGCAAGGGCATGCCCTTGCTTCTTTTTTGTGCAAAAGGAAGTCGGATGTTACATCCAGCGGACGATCACAATCAGATGACAGCAATCCACTTGTCCAAGCTTTTCGTCAAAGACGAGGCGCACTCCGTCAGGGTTAAATGAGACAATGGGCTGTACACTGGTGCCGATGGTTTGAAGTAGTTTATGTACTTCAGCTACATTCGATTGCTGTGCTGCGTTCATGAATTTCGATGAGAATTCTTTGGAGGTGTTGATCTTTTGGAGAACCTTCTGGGCATCTCCCAGTAAGTTCAACGTCTTACCTGCTGAAGACATGAACGTTTTCGTCTGGATCGGAGGATAGTTCCGATTGTAGGCAGGTAATGGTTGGGCCCTGGAATGAATGGGAGAGTAGGGGCGTTGGACGGGCGGATAAAATGGATGATAACGATACATGACATTGACCCCTTTCAGGTAGAAATCGCTCTAAGGATATGTATGAAAGGGAGTGGAGGATTATTCATCAATTGAAAGCATGACGGGGATAGGTGGAAAATTAAAGGGTTTTAACGGTCTTTCTCGAACAGATAATAGAGAAGAATAGAATATGAGGTGATTCACGTGAATATGGAGAATACATTGATCAGTGCGTTAGGGATAGAATTTAAAGAGCTGGGGAAGGGAAAAGTCATTGCGACGATGCCGGTGAATGAACAGACGAGGCAGCCGTTCGGATTCCTTCACGGCGGGGCTTCAGTGGCACTTGCAGAAACGGTTGCGAGTGTAGGGGCGGTACAATTGATCGACCTTGATAAAGAAATATGCTTTGGCCTTGAAATCAACGCGAACCACATTAAAGCGAAGCGGGATGGCGTTGTCACGGCGACCGGGACCGTCATGCATCAAGGCAGGACCACGATGGTTTGGGAGATCAAGATCACCGATGAGGACGATCACTTAATCTGTGTATCACGATGCACCATGGCCGTCGTTCCAAAACGATAGCAGCATATAGGTTTAAACAGTGAAAAAATGGGAAATCAACTACTAACCAATATATTAGGAGGCCAATACAAATGAGTTGGACAAAAAATGATTATCCTGATTCACTGAAAAACCTGCCTTCAGACGTTCGAAACAAAGCCATAGAAATCGCCAATGCCCTTCTGGACGAAGGCTACGAGGAGGGTAGGGCGATTGCCATTGCGACGGACCGTGCCCATCAGTCTGAAGAGGGGAGCACATCGGATAAGACCGAATATCATGTAGCCCCCCATGACGACGGCTGGCAGTTGAAAAAGGCTGACGGGAAGAGGGCCATCATGGTGGAGGACACCAAGGATAAGCTTCTCTCAAAAGCCAAAGACTATGTGACGGATCATTCCGGTACACTGGTTGTCCATAAGCAGGATGGAAGCGTCGAAGACCACCTGTATCAGCGATAGACAAGACAAAAGGCTTGACCCTTATGAATGGGGTCAAGCCTTTTTGATCGTCATTGACTGTTCTGACGCTCGTATTGTTCTTTATCCTTTAAATCATCCCGTACACTTTTGTCCCAAAGCTTTACGCCTGAGTTGTAGGCGGCCCGGGAGATGAGATGACCAGAGACAGGTGCCGTCACAAAAATGAAGACGATGGCCAGGATCAGTCTTGAATTGAAATGCCCATGCTCCAGATAAAAGTAAAGGAAAGTCGCGAGCAGGATCGACATGACCCCGAGCGTCGCACTTTTTGAAGCAGCATGGTTCCTCGTATATACATCCGGAAGTCTCAATAAGCCGAAAGCGGTGACCAGGCTGAGAAATCCTCCAATGACTAAGAAAAATCCGATGAAAAATCTAATGATCTCGCTCACGTTCGATGATCTCCCCTTTCTCTAAGAACTTTGAAAAGGCGACGGTCCCGAGGAAAGCAAGGATTCCCAGAAGCAGGATCACTTCGAGAAAGGCGTACGTATCGAGCATCATGGAAACGAGCGCAATGATGGCGATCAGGTTAATGCCGATCGCATCCAGTGCCACTACCCGGTCAGGGGTCGTGGGACCTTTCACGACTCTGTATACCAGGCCGAGCATGGAGAGGGAAACGCATAGCAATGTAATTTGAAAGATCAGGTGTAACATCAGCGGCTCACCTCCATGATGGCTTTCTCAAAGGAATCTTTAATCTCATTGATGGCTTCATCCACATCGGGAATATCGATGGCATGAACATACAGAATCTTATTGTCATACGACACATCCATGACGAGTGTCCCGGGTGTCAGGGTGATGAGATTCGCAAGCAGCGTAATCTCCCAATCGGTTTTTAATTCTGTCGGTAGAGCGAAAATTCCCGGCTGGAAGTCCAGCTTTTGCCTCAAAATGGTTTTCAGAACCGCAATGTTTGCCAGAATCAGTTCCTTCAAGAAGAGGAAAAGTAAACTGATCACGGCTGCGACCCGTAACAAATAAAAACGGGAGTTGAAAAATCTTCTGAATGCAAAGATAATAAGCAATCCTAGTAAAAAGCCAATAATGAATGACTGAGAAGTAAAGGATACCGAAAGAAACATCCAGACAAAGGCCAGGAAAAAGTTTAATAAAATTTGAAAAGCCATTCTGCATTACTCCTTTAACACTGCGTCTATATAGAGATCCGGGTTCACCAGTACTTCGGTTGCTTGTGAGAAGAGTGGACGCAACGCTTCGGCACCCAGGCCGTAACCTACAGCAAGCACAACGAGTACGGCTGAAGTCATCCATAAATAACGTGCGTCCCCTTTTGAAACCCCGTTATATTCCTTCGGGGTTCCCCAAATACCATTCAGGAAAATCTTAATGACGGAGTAGAGCACCAATAGACTTGAAGCAAGGACGATTCCTGCCCCTACATAGTCTTCTCCCGCAAAGCTTCCCCGCACGATTAAAAATTTCCCGATAAATCCGCTTAAAGGCGGGATGCCGGCAAGGGAGAATGCGGCGACGAGGAACGTCCACCCAAGCCACGGATAGTGCTTGATCAATCCGCCCATTTTCCTCAGGTTGGCCGTGCCGGTTATGGCAATCATGACGCCGACCAGAAGGAATAAAGCGGCTTTGATGATCATGTCATGAACCAGGTAATAAATGGAACCCTCCAGTGCTTCGGGATTCATCGTCGATACCCCGAACAAGATCACACCGACGGCAATGACGATGTTATAGATGATGATCTTTTTAACATCCCAATAGGCAATGGCGCCGATACAGCCAAGCACCATGGTAAGGATGGCCAGTATGCCGAGGATCTCATGGGTAAATCCGGTGTCGTGATAGAAAAATAACGTGTATGTCCGGATAATTGAATAAACGCCGACCTTCGTAAGCAGGGCTCCGAACATAGCGAGCACGGGGGTCGGTGGCGCATAGTAAGAGCCGGGCAGCCAGAAGTAAAGGGGAAAGATCGCACCTTTAAGACCAAAGACCAATAGAAACAGGATGGCGATGGCTGTTAGGATCCCCGGCTGATTCACTACCGCTATTTTTCTTGATATATCCGCCATATTCAGCGTTCCGACGACGGAATACAGATATGCAACGGTAATGACGAATAAGGCGGATGAAATGACATTCACGAGAATGTATTTGATCCCCTCACGCAGCTGTGCCTTCGTCCCGCCAAGAACCAATAGCACGTAAGAACTCATCAGCATCACTTCAAAAAAGACGAAAAGGTTGAAGATATCCCCTGTTGTGAAGGCTCCGTTCACTCCAACGAGGAGGAATTGAACGACGGGATAGTAATAAAACCTTTCCCGGTCGACCCCAATCGACTTGAATGAATAGAGCAGCACTATAAAGGTGATGATGCTTGTCGTCATCACGAGCAGAGCCGAAAGCATATCGGAAACCAGTGTAATTCCAAAGGGGGCCACCCAGCTCCCCAGGTTAACCGTCTGGATTCCGTCCTGATGTACTGTATTGATCAATACGAGGGAAGCTGCGACCGTGATCAGTGTCGATACAGCCGAGATCCCGCGTTGTACTTTCACATATTTACTTATAAACATTAAGATAATCGCCGTGAATAACGGGATTAGAATCGGTAGTATTAATAAGTTAGTCATTTCCTTCGTTACCTCTCATCTGATCCATATTATCCGTGCCAAGCTCCTGATATGCCCGATAAGCGAGAACAAGGAAGAAAGCTGTCACTCCAAAGCTGATAACGATTGCCGTCAGGATCAATGCCTGTGGCAATGGATCTACATAGGATTCAGCGTGTTCCCCAAGTAGAGGTGCAGCTCCCCCTTTAAGACCACTCACAGAAAGAATTAATAAATGGGCACCGTGACTTAATAAGGCTGTCCCGATGATGATTCGGAGCAAACTCTTGGATAACATTAAATACACGGCGCTTGTGAATAGAATCCCGACCACAACGGCCATTACAATCTCCATTATTCGCTCACCCCAATCGTTTGAATAATGGTCATGGTGACACCGATGACAACAAGATAGACTCCGGTATCAAATAATACGGCAGTATGAAGGGACGTCTTCCCTAAAAGGGGAAGATGAAAATAATCGTATGCGTGGGTAAGGAAAGGGACATCGAATAACAAAGCCCCAGCCCCCGTGGCCACGGAAAAGAACAGACCGATGGCCGTCACGATTTTGTAATCCACCGGTAAAATGGTGGCGACGGTCTTGATATCATACGCCAGTAACAGTAACACAATGGCCCCAGACGTCATCAGGCCCCCGATGAACCCTCCCCCCGGGGTGTAGTGACCCGAGAAGAAAAGTCGTAATGAAAACAGGATGATGATGAATGCGACCACATTGGTTACGGTTTGCAGGATGACATCATTCGTTTTTACTTTTGCCTTCATCCTTCATCCCTCCTTGTAAGACGCAATTTGATCATGGAGAATATGCCCAATGCCGCAATGGCCAATACGCAGATTTCAAACATCGTATCAAACCCACGGAAGTCTACGAGGATGACGTTGACCATGTTTTCCCCGCCGGCTTTATCATGGGTATTCTCAATATAGTACTTCGAGATCGATTCAAACATTTTCGAACTGTAGGAAGAGATGGCAAATAAAGCGACGACCACTCCGACCCCGATCGAAATTAAAGCATTCCCCAGTTTGAACCGCATCCGTTCTTCATGCCTGCTTAATTGAGGCAGGTGATAGAAGCAAAGCAGGAACAGGGCCACTGACACGGTCTCGATGACTAGCTGTGTCAGGGCAAGGTCCGGTGCACGGAATAAGACAAAGAATAATGAAACCGTATATCCCGCAGCACCGAGCGAAATGATGGACGTTAATCGAGATTTTGCAAACAGGATGGTGACCGAACTGATCACAAGGAGAAGCGCAATGGCAATTTCGTATACTCCGACTGGCGCCAGCTCTTCCGTATTGATGGTGAACGCCCCTTTGAACCACAGTGCAAACAGCGATATGGCGATCAAAAAGGAGAAGATGTACACGAGATACGTACGGATAAAGCCTGTCATATATCCCCTCGTAAAGTTATGTGCACCTCGTTCGCTCTTGATCATTCCTCCATCATAGAAAGAGTTCAACGTAAAGCGTTCAGGGATCCATTTGTACACCTTCCTCCATGAAGGGAGCAGGAGATACAACAGGATTCCAAATAGAATGACCCCAAAGGTCATGAATAGCTCAGGAGTAAATCCATGCCAGAATGAAATTTCCGTTTCGACTGCATATCCCTCCTGGATCAGGCTTGGCGTGATGGCCTCCACTGCCGGGGCAATGATCCGCTCTGAAAGGATATTCGGAAAGAAACCGAATACGACTACGAGTGAAGCCAGGATGATAGGTGAAATCAACATTCCAAGCGGTGCTTCATGAGGCTTCTTTTCAAGCTTCTCGGGCTGGTGCTTCCCGGTGAAGGTCTTGAAGACCAGGATCATGCTGTAAATGAACGTGAACACACTTCCGACCCAGGCAAGGAGCGGGAAGATCATGCCGAATGTATCCAAGCTGAAAATATCCATTTCCAGGACCCTGACCATTCCGGTGAAGAACATTTCTTTGGAAAGGAACCCGTTGAAAGGAGGGAGCCCCGCCATGGAGAATGCCCCGATGATGGCAATGGTGAACGTGATGGGCATGAAGTTCATCAGCCCGCCAAGCTTCCGGATATCCCGGGTACCCGTTTCGTGATCAATGATCCCGACGACCATGAATAAACTTCCTTTAAATGTCGCGTGGTTGATCAAATGAAATACAGCGGCGAGTGTCGCGACCATATAAATATTCTCATCCAGCTCTGTGTAGTGAAGAGCCGCCGCCCCCACTCCCAATAGGGACATGATGAGACCGAGCTGACTGACGGTTGAAAAGGCAAGGATCCCTTTAAGATCCGTCTGTTTCACGGCATTGAAAGACCCCCAGAATAAGGTGAAGATCCCGATTCCGCCAACCAGCCATAACCAAACGCTTGATTCTGCGAACACCGGGCTCAAGCGGGCGACGAGGTAGATACCCGCTTTAACCATGGTGGCAGAGTGCAGGTACGCACTGACAGGTGTGGGTGCTTCCATGGCGTCCGGCAGCCAGATATGGAATGGGAATTGAGCGGATTTCGTGAAAGCTCCCAACAGGACAAGAAGCAAGGCAGGAAGGAACAGTGCCTGAGTCATGAGCTGATCGGCCTGTCCGACTAATTCCCTGATGCTGAAGGTCCCGCCCATTAGATAGAGAAGCAGGAACCCTCCCAGCATACTCAGTCCGCCAAATACGGTGATGAGCATGGATTTCTGTGCACCATATCGTGAACGCTCACGGTGATACCAGTAACCGATCAGTAAGAATGAGGATATGGAAGTGAATTCCCAGAACATATAAAGAACGATCAGGTTATCGGAAAGGACAACTCCCAGCATCGCTCCCATAAACATCATCAAGTACACATAAAAGTTATGTAACTGTTCTTTCTTTTTATCTAAGTAATAAATCGAATATAGGACAACCAGTGAACCGATCCCTGTGATGAGCAAGGCAAAAAGCAGTCCGAGCCCGTCGATATAGGCGATGAAGTCGATCCCGAAGGAAGGCATCCACTCCAAGGTTTCCTTGACGGTATCTCCGTTCTTTGTGATGGAGATGAATTGAAAAAAGTAAGTGAATAAAGCGACCGGCAACAAGAGTACAAACCAGCCGGTATGCACATTCCGAAATGCTTTATAAAGAAATGGAATGAGTATGGCAAATAAAAAAGGCGATAAAATAGCCCAATGTAATAAAGTCATATATAACCCCCCTCATATAAAATTCATTTATTCTAAAGCATGGTCTCATGTCGATCCTGTCCATAACCTTGCAAATTCCTTCAAAACCTCGACAAACGCTGAACCTCAAAGAGCATTATAACGTAAAAAATAAATGCTTGCATTACTCAGGATTCCATTCGTATCAGATTATTCACGGAGTATTAAATATGAAGATAGGCGGAAATGTCCCATGAAAAATTTGTTGGATTTTCTCCTTTTATCCGTGCTCCTACAGAATAGTTTCGGTCAAATTGGAGAATCCTATCCATAAGGTGGTGAAGTTATGAAAAAGAAAACAGTAGCGGTTACGACCATATTTTTTGCTTTTTTTGGCTTTGCGTGGCTGGTTGAAACCGAAGACCGGTTTAATCGGGGAATTATTGAAACCGAAGACCCGACAAGTATGAATATCAGACCGGTTCAATACGGCGAAACGGAAGAAGTGGAAGAGGAGATGACGAAAGAACCTGTCCCCATGAGACAGCCATTTAAATCCAGGGAATATATCAGAGTTGTCCCGCATTCCCAATTTCAGCAGTGAAGCTGTCCTTTCTTCCATTACAGAAGGGGCAGTTTTTTGTTTGAAAAAGACAAAGATAGATAGGCATATTGTCATTGTTCCTTCTGTTTCTATACCCTTTTCAAGATCCCCATAAACGATTATGATGAGAGTGGTTGTAGAATCGTTATGGGAGAGTTTTCAGTGAAAAATACATACTTAACAAGTTATTTACCCCTATTTTCAATATTATTGTTCAGTCTTACATTTTCCGTTTATGGAGTGGACGTATTCGTAGACGTATTTAAGAAAATCGGTGTTTATCCCGGCATGAGGGAGTTTTTATCCGATATACAGCTTAAGCTCGCCATTTTGATACTGTTAATGGTTGCTTTTTTTATGGTGTTTGCAGCTTTGAAGCTGATCGCGGAGACCATCAATGGTGTATCCATGCTGTTTTTCGCCAGTGATTCGGATGGGGAGTTGTATAATCTTGTTCGTTCAGGTTCGATGATTTACTTCATCGGGGGCTTGTTGTCTGTGGTGAGTCTAAAGTCGTTTTTAGGACTTTTCATCATCTTTGCACTTAGTTCGATTGCCTACTTTATTTATTTTGTGTATAAGATCAGCCCGTCCCTTTCGAAATGGGGGATCCTGGGAGTAGTGAGTTTACAGGTGTTCTCCTGGTCATCATTGTTTTTGACGATATTCTTTGTTTTTCTGAAGCTTTATAACGGAGTGATGGCAAGTTTGCCGATTATGTCAAAGGTGAAATTATAGTACAAAAGAGTCTGCAGCATGTGCTGCAGACTCTTTTGTAGGTTTGGGGTCATTCCATGATGGCCTTCCATATTTTATGGCTTGGACGCTGGTGTTCGATCCTGCTCATGTCGCGGGGGATGTCATGGCCGACCCATACGCCTGTCGTAAGTGTGTCGGTCAAACCCATTACCCAGTAATCATGATAGTTATTTGTCGTCCCGGTTTTGATCCCCACATAGGGTTTGGATACGTAAGCGGCTCTTCCGGTACCGGATGTGGCTACTTCATTGAGCATTTTTCTTATCTTAGCTGTGGTATCCGGAGACCAAACCTTCTTAGGATCATTTTTCCATTGATAAAGGATGTTACCATTATTATCCTTTACGTGAACGATGGCATGACTAGCCTGATAATTCCCATCAATAAAAGAGGTGTAGGCATCCGTCAATTCAAGGGGACTCATCCCATAAGTGAAACCACCTACGGAAGAGGCATAGGTTTTGTCTTCGTTAACCACCCTTTCAAAGGAGAAAGGGGAGATGGATTCGAAGGCTTCTTCAATGCCGACCTTTTCCATGAGACGGACAGCCGATCCGTTGTAGGATTGTGCCAGGGATTGTTTCAACGTCACCGTCCCGGGACGGACCCCTCCATAGTTGATCGGACAATAGTCGCCGATGCAGTAAGGATTGGCGTTCACTTTATCATTGATATCTGCCTTGTACTTTTCGATATAGGGACCGTATACAAGGAGTGGTTTGATGACGGATCCCGGCTGGCGGAAAGCTTGAAACGCATGGTTGAAGTTATACTTCTGGTAGTTTCTCCCTCCGGAGATGGCCACGATGTTTCTAGTTTTGTTGTCGATGGTGACGGTGGCCCCCTGTAAATCTTCCAGCAGCTGAACATTCAACGCCTGTACACTTCTTTGTTGAAGGACAGGCTGCAAAGCCGTTTGAATCCGGACACCTGACGAAATCACATCCTGAAAACGTTCCTCGAGCTCCCCGGCGATCCTCTTCTTTTCCTCAGCAGAAGAAGCGTTTTCCAATTCCACTTTATAGCCTTCGTTTAGAGCGATGAGATCCTTTAACTCATTCTCCACATAGAAAGCATAGTCCGGGTAAAGGTCGGTTTTCTTGCGGACATTCAGGGTGATGGGAACTTTCTTCCATTTTTCTGCTTCATCCTTGGATAATTTTGAAGTATTCACTAGAATATCAAGCAGTCGTTCCTGACGTACCTTGGTTTGATCGAAGTGTTCGACGGGATCATATTTTCCCGGGTTATTCGGAATCGAAGCGATAAACGCCATTTCCGCTTGATTGAGTTCGGTGACACTTTTTTGAAAATAGTACTGGGATGCCGTTTCAATCCCGTAGACCCCATTACTGAAGTAGATCACATTCATATATAACTCCAGTATCTCATCTTTTGACAAAGATTGTTCGATTTCATGGGCGTAGAATAACTCTGTCAGTTTACGATTGTATGTCTTTTCCTGTCCCAGATAGAGGTTGCGTGCCAGCTGCTGGGTAATGGTGCTCCCGCCCTGTTGGATGTGGGTGAACACCAGGTTTTTCACGACAGCACGCAGGATGGCACCTGCATCGAAACCGACATGTTCATAAAAATGCTGATCCTCTGAAGCGACGAGGATATCCTTTAAGAACGGCGGAATCTTTTCATCCGGGACATATAGACGGAAAGGACGATTCACCTCAGAAAAGACCTTTCCGTCCTGATCCAGCAGTAAACTCGTACGGTTCAGTTCGATCGTATCGGTGCTCACCGCATGCTCCAACTCCTGTTGAAAACTCTGCACCTTGTTCCATTCATCTGTCGCAAAAAATAATGTGGTAAAAAAGATGAGCATAAAGCTGATCACCGTTACATATCCTGCAAAAACTCTCATATTTCACTCTACTTTTCTAGTAATCTCTCACATGGCTGGTTGTTTCAGAATGACGTATACTCCACCATAATAATCCAAATGCCCCCAAGAATAAAGCACCTGTTACATAAAAAACAGAAGAAATGCCGATATATCCCGAAACGATGCCGCCAAAGGCAGGACCGATCACATTTCCGAGAAACCGAAAGCTTTGATTATATCCAAGAACTTCCCCCTGCATGCTTAAAGGTGCTTCCTGGCGGATATAAGCCGTGACGCAAGGGATCATGCCACCGATTGCAATCCCGAACAGGAAGCGGAAAAGGACAAGCTGCCACAGTTCGACTGCCAGGGCCTGTGGAACGATGAAGATAGAGGCCAGGACGAGAAGGATCGATAATACCTTTTCATATCCGATATCGTCCCCGAGTTTTCCCCATCGTCTGGTAGCAATCAGATTCCCGAATCCCGTTGCCGAAAACGCAATCCCTGCCAAAAATGCAAGATTCGTAGAAGAGGTAAGCTCATCTACATACAGGGCGAGAAGCGGTTGTATGCTGAAGTTCGCCACCTGGATAAGGAATGACAGCACAAGCACCGTGACGAGCAGTTTATGACTGAAGATATGGTGGAGGACTTCCTTACTCGAATACTTGTTCCGTTGATCACGCTGCTCCTTGCTCCGCTTTTCATCAATGCCGAGTAATACGACAGTGGCAGCCGTTGCGATGGCAATGGAAGTGAAGATGAATGTGTAGGAAAACCCGACATTATCAGCGAGAAGCCCTCCGATCACCGGACCGAATAACCCGCCTGAAACAGTCCCCATCTGCAGGGTGCCAAGTGTACGGCCTGCTTCTTCCTTCGGGGTCTGGGATGAAATCAAAGCCATGGATGTAGGGATGAAGCCGGTCACAGCCCCCATGATCATCCGCAGCACGAACAGTCCGAGGACCGAATCCATGAAGCCCATCAGGAAAATGGACGCAGCAATCCCGTATCCAGTGATCAGGAGGATCGGCTTATACCCGAAACGATCCCCGATCCGGCCCCATAAAGGAGAAATGAAGAACGCCGTCAGGAAGGTAACGCCGAAGACAAAACCCGACCAGCGCTGTACATATTCGTGACTGTAGGATCCGAAGGTTTCAATGTAAAGGGATAGAAAGGGCAGCACCATTGTGGCACTTGCCGCCACTAAAAAATTGGCCATGAGCATGATTGTCAGATTCTTTTTTCTGTTTGAAATGGTTAACACCTTCTATATGAATTTTTATTTCGTATACCTAAATATTCATTTTATTAAAGATACGGCCCATAGTCCACCGAAGAACATTTATTCACATGGAAAACCGGGAAATAGTCATAATTCCCGGGCGCATCATGATATAATGTAAAAATAAGAAGTATGGAGAGACGGTCACCTTGCCGGTTCTCTGTCCGGATGATGAAGCAAGGAAATAAGATCATGGCAAAACATTCTTTATTATAGATGAATTGGGGTCTTATCGACATTTTGAGGAGGGAGTTTAAGTGGCGAAAGCGGAACAGCTTGTATTTATAGATTTTGAGTTTTCTATGCCGGAACGACATAGGGTCCCCAAAGGTTTCTTCCCTGAAATCATCGAAGCAGGCGTAGTGGTCGTCCAGGATGGAAAAGTGAAGGATACATTTTCCTCATACGTGAAACCGACCGCATTCCCTAAACTGACCAACCGCTGCAAGCGATTTTTATCCATCAGCCAGGAAGAAGTGAATTCGGGAATATCGTTTCAATGCCTGATTGATTATTTTAACGTATTGAACGCCAGGGGAGTCGCGAAGGTAGTGACGTGGGGAAATATGGACATGAAGGTACTGCGTGATAATTGTGCACAGTCGGGCATTCCATTTCCCTTCCAAGCTCAGTTCGTCGATCTATCCATGGAATACAAACGCTTCTTTGGAGATCAAAATCAGACGGGGCTGTGGAAAGCCGTCCAGGAATACGGGAGGGAAGGAGTCGGAAAGCACCATAAAGCGCTGGACGATGCCCTCACCACCCAGCATATCTATAACCTGGTCGAAAAGGACAAAAAATACCTCGATAAAGCCGAACCCACCACCATCGGAGACAGAATCGACCTCTCCAAATTCTATAATCAGCTCGCTTGAAAAGACGAGGGACGGACCTTCNNGAAGGTCCGTCCCTCGTCTTCAGTTAAAATGTAAGGTTATACATCAATTCATATTCCCTTTGGATGGAGCGAAGGGTTTCAAGGCTTTTCACAGCATGGGGGGAGGCGTCTTGTTCGAGTTCGTTCTTCAACGTCAAGAATGAATGGACGAGTGTCTCGTTGTAATCCGGGATGTCCCCATCATATGGCTTGACCATTTTCTCCGGCATATTTGCCCGCTCCCCGTGGGCAAGGGCTTTACGTTCGTGAAACAGTGGTACATCAACTTCCATTGGATTGTGAAGGTCGCCCTGTCTCGGATGCTTCAAGACCGCAAGAATCTTCACTACGAAGGCACCTGGGCGTTCATCCGTGACTTCCCCCACGTATTTACCCGTTTTATAAAAAGCCGTGACATAATCACCAATTTGTATGTTTTTCATAAAAAACCTCCTCTAATACACCAATCTCTATTATAATGAAAGCAGAATGGTACTCTGAAATAACTACTATAAAGGTAACATGTGGAGGTACATATATGAAGCGTTTAATCATCGTGACCCTGTGTTTACTAGGTTTAGTTCTTGCCGCTTGTGGACAAACAGAAAAGGAAGATACCACAAAAGAACAGCCCAAAACGGACGATAAGCAGAACACTGCAGAAGAAACCAAAGGAGATGAAAATATGACGTACCCTCAGCTTACAAAAGAAGTGGGCGAAAATGAAAGGTTAGTCGAAATGAACACATCGATGGGAACCATCAAGATCAAACTATTCCCGGAACAGGCACCGAAAACCGTGGAAAATTTCATCACTCATAGTGAAAAAGGCTATTATGACGGATTGAAGTTCCACCGCGTCATCAAAGATTTCATGATTCAGGGTGGAGACCCGAACGGAAACGGAACGGGCGGCGAAAGCATTTATGGTGAATCGTTCGAAGATGAGTTCTCGCCTGAATTGTTCAACCTCCGCGGCGCCCTATCCATGGCCAACGCAGGTCCCGACACGAACGGCAGTCAATTTTTCATCGTGCAAAAAAGGGACATTGACCCGCAATTGGAAGACCAGATGAAATCCGCAGGCTTCCCGGCAGAAATCATCGACGCCTACATGGAAAATGGCGGGACACCATGGCTTGACCAAAAACATACAGTGTTTGGACAAGTAGTGGAAGGCATGGACATCGTAGATAAGATCGCAAATGTAGAAGTGGGTGCAAACGACCTTCCGAAAGAAGATGTTGTGATTAAAAATATCAAGGTTGTAAAATAATCACCACAGAGCTGTGAACACCATCTTGGGTTTACAGCTCTTTTTCATGGGGGAAAGAAAGGATATTTCCTCGGAAATTGTCGAGTGGCCGTTCAAGAAATCGTTGAAAAACGGAACATTTTGAAGTTGGTTTGTACTTTACAGTGTTGTTATAATGAAAAAAGAGTTTGTTTTCGAAAGGAGCGTACCATGCTTTCTTCATTTGTATTAAATCTATTTCTCTACTTCCCAGAAGATAAAACGGAATATATCCCGGCCGGCATCACCATGGCCATCTTCATGATCGGCGCCCTGCTGACCTTCCGGATCATCCAGAAAGCCTCCAAACGCGAAGAACTGAAGACCAAGGCAATGGAAGAACAAGCACGAATTCAAAAAAGAACAGAATAAGCTGAAACGAACACGCTTTGCAGGGCGTGTTTTTTTGTGGTCTTGTCTAAAATCCATATAGCACCTCTTCACGCACATAGGAATATTTTTCACAACAGGCGTCAAGAATGGTGAATGAGTATGCAGATATGGAGGAAGTGCGATATGACAAAAATATCTCTGATATATATCATCCTGTTCACAGCATTTATAAGCGGATGTGCAATCGAAAACCCCAAAAAGGTGGAAGTCGAAATGAAAAACGAGAACGGTGACTCACTGGGTAAAGCCACCCTGCAGGAGCAATCTGACGGAGTCGAAGTCGGACTGGATCTTGAGGGGCTGCCTCCCGGGGAACATGCCATCCATATTCATGAAAAAGGAGTGTGCAAGCGTCCGGACTTTGAATCGGCTGGCAACCACTTCAACCCCGATGATACAAAGCATGGGCTCCTTCACCCTGAAGGGGCGCACGGAGGGGACCTGCCCAATCTCATCGTGGGGGATGACGGGACCGTGAAGGTGAAGCTCATGGCACCGATGGTTACGTTGTCAAAGGGGAAGACATCACTCTTTACCAAAGAGGGTACTTCACTCATCATCGATGAAAACAAGGACGATGGGATGACACAGCCTTCCGGTGATTCGGGTAAACGCATTGCCTGTGGCGAGATCAAGAGTGATAAAAAATAACATATATGAAAAATGTACCAGGTACAATCAGATCGATTTGTACCTGGTACATTTTTATGGTTGTATTACCCCAAAGCGGCCTTTAATCTTTCAAGCCCATCCTTCAGCGTCTTACGTGGACAGGCGATATTCATCCGTACAAAACCTTCCCCGCCGGGACCGTATTTCGTCCCTGGTTCCAACGCGAGTCCCTCATCCAAGAGGCGATTCTTCAGTTCTTCATCGGAGAGGTTCAATTTCGAACAATCGATCCAGAGTAAATAGGTTCCTTCCGGTTCGACAAGCTTCAGCTCAGGCAGATGCTCTTCAAGGAAGTTCTTCGTCACCCTTACATTTTCCTCAAGATAGTCGAGGATTTCTTCCAACCATTGTTCCCCGAGGCGATAGGCTGCTTCCATTCCGACGATGCCGAATGTGTTAAGGGTGAAGAAGCCCTGCCTTTTGTGAACACCGGCAATTTTTTCGCGGATATCCGGGTTCGGCGTAATCATGGCCGAGGCCTGTAATCCGGCAAGGTTGAAGGTCTTGCTTGGTGCGATGCATGTGATCGTCATATCCCGGAAAGTAGCATTCAGGGATGCAAGGGGTGTGTGGGTATGCCGTTTGAAGACAAGGTCCGAATGGATTTCATCTGACACGATCACGACATTGTATTTGTGACATAGTTCAGCCATCTTTAAGAGTTCTTCCTTTTTCCATACCCGTCCGCTCGGGTTGTGAGGGTTGCAAAGCAGGAATACCTTCACACCTGTTTGAAGTGACTCTTCAAAGGCTTGAAAGTCGATGGAATACCTTCCGTCATGATACTCCAACCTCGCATTCACGATTTCCCGGTCATTATCTTCCACGAGATTGAAAAAAGGAGTGTAGACGGGTGACTGAACGAGTACCTTGTCACCGGGGGATGTAAGTGCCTGAATGATTGTTGAAATGGCGGGTACCACTCCCGGACTGTATTGTAGCCATGTGGTATCTATTTCCCATCCATGCCGCTTCCGGACCCATTCCTTGATGCTTGCAGCCGTTTCATCCCCTACAAAGGTATAACCGAAGATTCCGTGCTTAAGCCTGTGCTCAAGCGCCTCCAATACGTCCTTCGGCGGAAGGAAGTCCATATCTGCCACCCACATGGGCAGGACATCGTCTTTCCCAAACACTGTTTTCGTGAGGTCCCATTTGACAGAAGAAGACCCTTTCCGGTCGATGATTTCTTCAAATTTACTCATCGGATATTCCCCTTTCGCTTATGTATTTATTAATATCATCATATGATGGAATCGAAAAAGATGAAAATGATATGCAAGAAAAAAGGGACTTCCCCCCTCACGTTTCAGAAATGAGCGTTTGGGAAAGTCCTTTTTGAAATAGGGGCTCTGTCTGGGTTTCGCCTGAAATTTCCTCTGCAGCTGCCGATACAAATTCCTGAATATGCCCCAACACTTCCGTTGGCTTTTCTTCAGGAACAAGATGGCCCGTTTCTTTCAGGACCACGAGCTTCGAGTTCGGGATATCCTGTTTCAGCCTGTGTCCCGTTGATAAAGGCACCACCCTGTCGTGTTCTCCCCAAACGAGAAGGCAGGGTGTTTGGATGTTTTGCAGGTCATTCACTGATAAATCCCCTTCACGGTCCCGGATCATCCTCGTCAAGGCCTTGAAAATATCATCCTCCAGAAAAGGCTTCAAATACCCGAACATCATTTCATCGTCGATCAATGAAGCATCATGCACTACATTTTCAAGATTATTCCTCACCCCTGACCGTGTCAGCCACAGTTTCACATAAAGATGGAAAAAAGGGATGTGACTCAGCGTCGTGACAAGCCGGTTCAGTCTCTTGAGATACCCGGAACTGCATAGGAGAACACCTTTTTCAACTAAGGAAGGGGCCTTTTTCATGACATTCAGGGCGATCTGCCCGCCCATGGAGTGACCCGTCAAATGGATGTTGCGTACATCCAGGTGATCCAATAATGAAATGACCGTATTCGCCAGGTTGTCGTAGGAGTAGATGAACGAGTTGTTTTTACCGCTGTTCCCAAAGGGTGGGAGATCGATGGAAATGACGTTATAATTTTCTTTTAAAAGAGGAGTAAGCCGTCTGAAGCTAAAGGTTGATGACAGGAATCCATGAAGAAGGACGAAGGTTTCTGAGGCAGTGGGATGCACATGATGCTCATAATAAACATCGGCACCGTTTACCTGAACCACTTTTGCGAAATCATGTTCTTGCATCCTCCGTCACTCCTTTCAATCTGTTTACAGATATTTTACCCGCATTTTTTCATTTAACACCTTGATTCGGAAGTTATAACATATCCATTCCCGGTAAAGGGGAAAATAGCGTTGGCCCTTTTCATATGCGAGACTTCTGATATAATGAAACCATTTAGTGGTGATGAGGAGGAAGCAGGATGCAACTGAGAGAAATGGAGCTTGATTTACTGAGGATTTTACAAAAAGATGCGAGGATTTCGACCGAAAATTTAGGGAAAATGCTTCAAGTTCCGGCCAAGGAAATTGAAGACGCAATTGAAAAACTGGAAAAACAACATGTACTCGTCAGATACAGTTCCGTTGTGGATTGGTCCAAGGTGGATGGCCATGAAGGGGTGACGGCCATGATCGATGTGAAAGTGGCTCCGAAAAGGGGAGTCGGCTTTGATGAAGTCGCTCACCGCATTTACCGCTATAAAGAAGTGAAAAGCGTCTACCTGATGTCCGGGGCGTATGACCTTTCCGTGACGGTGGAAGGCAGGTCCATGCATGAAGTGGCGACATTCGTGTCGGAGAAGCTGTCGACTCTGGATTCAGTGTTATCGACGACCACTCATTTTCAGCTGAAAAAGTATAAGCATGATGGAACGATTTTCGGCGACTCAGGTGAAGACAGAAGAATCGTGGTGTCACCATGACAACCGGGACATCGTACATAGCTCAATCCGTTAAAAACTTAAAGCCGTCGGGGATCAGGAAATTCTTCGATCTTGCAGCCAATATGGAAGGGGTCATTTCCTTAGGTGTGGGGGAGCCGGATTTTGTTACCTCCTGGACGGTGAGGGAAGCGGCGATTCTATCGTTGGAGCAGGGATATACCTCCTATACTGCGAATGCCGGACTTCTTGAATTGAGGGAAAAGATAGCCCGATATATGAAAGAGGGGTACTCTGTCGAATATGATCCGAAAACGGAAATCATCGTGACGGTCGGTGCTTCACAGGCACTTGATATCAGTATGAGGGCGATCATCGATCAGGGGGATGAAGTGATTGTCGTGGAGCCGGGCTTCGTTTCATACGTACCACTCGTCCAACTGGCGGGTGGAGTACCCATTACGGTCGAAACCAAACCGGAAAATGGCTTTAAGGTCACAGCTGAAGAACTGGAAGCAGCCATCACGCCAAGGACAAAAGCTGTGCTCCTGTGTTCCCCGAACAATCCGACAGGGACGGTCCTGGAAAGGGATAACTTGGAAAGCTTGGCTGAAGTGATCCGGAAGCATGATCTCGTCGTCTTTTCAGATGAAATTTATTCGGAGCTTGCCTATGATCATCGTCATGTATCGATCGCTTCGCTTGCAGACATGAGAAAAAGAACCATCGTCATCAACGGTTTCTCGAAAGGATTCGCCATGACAGGGTGGAGACTCGGCTATATATGTGCCCCTGAAGAGATTGCCTCATCCTTATTGAAGATACATCAGTATGCCATGATGTGCGCCTCGACGCCTGCCCAATTTGCAGCAGTGGAGGCTCTGGATAAGGGAATGGACGATGTGATGGAAATGAAGAGAAGTTACAGTCATAGGCGTCACTATTTCGTCGACTCCCTGAACGAATTGGGATTAGCGTGCCACACCCCCGGAGGAGCATTCTATGCCTTTCCGTCCATTCATAAAACGGGAATGTCTTCTGAGGAATTCGCAGAGAAGCTTCTTATGGAAGAAAAAGTTGCGGTGGTTCCCGGGAATGTGTTCGGTAAGGGTGGAGAAGGATATGTCCGCTGTTCATATGCCTCGAGTATGGAGCAGCTGCAGGAAGCCGTGAAGCGGATGAAGAGGTTCGTGGAGAATCATAGTTAGGTAATGAAGGTTCGTTAAGGAAGGTGCCTGGCACAGAATGGGTCGGCGGTGTCAGGCACCTTCCTTAAATTTGCACAAAAAAATAGGACGATACCAGGATCGTCCAACAAATGAAAACAAAAGGGGGAATACTTAGAAAGCTTATTTTCAGTATGACCCCTTTTGTTCATCTCTATACATCATTTTTGAAAAAAGTTTTTACGATTCATTTTTTTCATATTTCAATTCATAAAGCATTTGCATCACCCTTAAGAAATCTTCTTCCGTGAATTCTTTTGCTTTGCGGAGGATAAGCTTCGTGCGTTTGGGACCTAATTCCTTGATCAGCTGCTCCATCTCGGCATCGACCCCTGCAGGTGGATGCTCTTTCATTTCCCGTTCCATGAGTTCGGAAGCTGGAATATCGAGAACAGTGGACAGTTTCAAAATGGTTTGTGTATCGGGGATCTGCAGATCAGATTCATATTTTTCGATTGTTTTCGTTCCAAGCCTCGCCCTTAATGCAAGCTCCTGTTGAGATAATTTGCGTTCTTCCCTTACCCGCTTCAAATTCTCACCAAAATGTGACATGCCATAGTCCCTCCTCTTAAAATACCTTCCTTATATCTATAGTTTATCACCATTTGGAAAAAATTAGCCCGCCAACCCGTGAACAAAATGTTACATAAATAAGAGGTCCGTCCCTCAAGATGAAGGACGGACCTCTATTGATCATGATAAGAAAACGAGGAGGATGGCTACGGGTACGATATAGCGCAGCAGGAAGATCCAGCTGTTGAAGAGCCCGGCGGATATGGATGAACCCGATTGAAGTTCGTTCCAGACATCCTCGCGTTTTAACCTGTAGGATACGAATATGGAAATAAGCAGTGCGCCCACAGGCAATCCAATATTACTTGTTATATAGTCAGCAAAGTCGAAAAAGTTCTTCCCTCCAATGAGAACATCGTTGAATACTCCAAATGATAGAGCACTCGGAATTCCCGCGATGAATACAAGGATCCCGATCAACCACGTAAACGGCATTCGTTTCTTCTGATTCCCTTTGGACAGGGCAGCGACACCGATTTCCAAGATGGAAAAAGCAGAAGTCAACGTGGCAAACAATAACAGGATGAGAAATACGGTCAAGAATATCCCGCCGAAGGCAATCTCATTGAAAACGGCAGGAAGTACCACGAAGGCAATCCCGGGTCCTTCATCCGGCTTAAAGCCGAGGGCATACACAGCAGGGAAGATGACCAATCCTGCGAGTAGTGAGATAAAGATATTAAGTCCCGATACGCTGATGGCGGATCTTGGCATGCTGTCATCTTTGGACAGATAAGAGGCATACGTCACCATGACGGACAGCCCTACGGTTAAAGCAAAGAACGCCTGTCCCAATGCAAGTAACACGGTCTCCCCGTTTAAATAGCTCCAATCCGGAAGCAACAGGAAGCGTACCCCTTCCATAGCGCCGTCTAAAGTAAGGGACCTGAACACCAAAATAATGAACAATATGAATAAAGCCGGCATCATATAGCGACTGGCCCGTTCGATCCCTTTTTGAATCCCGCCCTGTACGACAAGGATGGTCATGACGATAAAGGCGAACTGGGCGATCAGCACTTCCGTTGGGTTCGCTATGATACTTTCGAACAAATTCCCGTATTGTTCCTGCGTCCTGCCGATCAAAGAACCGGTCAGACTTCTTGCCAGGTAGGAAAGAATCCATCCGCCAACCACACTATAAAAGGATAAGATGATAAACGAGACCACAGTACCTAAATAACCAATCCAATGCCAATATGAATTCGGTGCCAATAGTTTATAGGAAGTGACAGCATCTGCCCCGGCGCGCCTCCCTATGACAAATTCGGCGAGAAGGATGGGGGCACCGATTAATATAGTAAACAGAATAAAGAGCAAGAAGAAAACACCACCGCCATTCGCACCGGCCATATAAGGGAATTTCCAGATGGCACCAAGGCCGATGGCAGAACCTGCCGCTGCCAGAATAAAGCCTATCTTGGAAGTCCATTGATCTTTCTTGGCCATACTTATGATCCTCCTTTCAAAAAATAAGATTTTTCAATCGTACTATGTTTTAGTACCCCTGTACACCGGATTTTTAAATTTTCAATAAATGGGGTATAGGGAAAGAACGGGAATGAATGTTGGGAGTATAGCGATTCACTGACTCGTATTTCCATATATTATGTGTGAAAACGCTTGAATTCATTACTTTTCAACTAATTTTTAGAAAAGAAGTCAAAAACATGTTAAATGGGCTGGAAATTTTTTAAATATGTAGTATACTAATTGTAACAAAACGTTCACAAATTATTCTTTTTTTCGCCACAATTGAAAGCGTTTACTACAGAAATGGAGGAATGGAAATGGATGTCTTTCTAGTATACCTATTCGTCGCAACGGCAACTCCACTTTTTCTTTGGGTCGAACATCGTAAATGGGCGGTTCTTCACATCCCATTCGTTATAGCCTTATGGTCAGCATTTATCTATTATGTAGCCGTACCGGAACTCGGAGGCTGGGGACATGTAACCCTTTGGAGCCTGTTTGTCGCTAACCTTGCATTCGCACATATCGCAGCCTTCATGCTCTATGCCGTACCATTTATTCAAAAGCAGAAAAAGAAGAGATCTACGACTGTACGGAACTTTTAGTCTGACCCATCCAAAATTGGGTTGGGCTTTTTTTTTGCATGATTTTAGTAAATGGACACCCTGGCATTATATAGTAGAAGGATAAGGATGAATTTCGTCAAACCGGAAGAGAACTGGCGACATCTTTAAATTTACAGGATGAATCCTGATGAATGCTGTATTTACACTGTTTTAATAATACGAATATTGGGGAAGCATAACTAGTGAGAATGCAATTTTAGAGAGGATCGGGTCTATGGATGGGATGGAATCATAATATCCCTTTGCCGAATCCCTGATTCTATGATATAATCTACAATTGCGTGTAAAGACGAAAAATAATATATATACTAGGAGTGTTACCATGACTACAAAATTCGAAACAGGCTCTGTTGTAACAGGTAAAGTTACAGGCATTCAACCATACGGTGCATTCGTTGCACTTGACGAAGAAACACAAGGATTAGTTCATATCTCTGAAATCACTCACGGATTTGTTAAAGACGTTAGTGAGCACCTTTCAGTAGGCGACGAAGTAAAGGTTAAAGTATTATCAGTGGACGAAGCAGCTGGTAAAATCAGCCTTTCTATCCGTGCTACAGAAGAAGCTCCTGCTCAACAAGCAAAGCCTGCAGCAGCGAAAAAGCCTCGCCGTCAAGGTCAAGGAAGTGTGAAACAAGCAAACGAAGAAACAACACCAGCAGGTTTCAACACTCTTAAAGACAAGCTTGAAGAGTGGATCGAGCAATCAGAACGTGAAGATCTAATCAAGAAATAATAAATCGAAGACTGTCCGTCATGACGGGCGGTCTTTTTTAATGGATTTTTTCATTTCATACCCCTTGTGGTAAAAGAGGGATTGGGCACTGTTTGATAGAATATATAGAATTAGAGGTAATCCTGGGAGGTGGGGAAATTGAAAGAGAAAGTCAGTCATCTATTAGCTGGAAACGAATCTACTCATGTGCTTTATTCTTATCGGGACAGAAACCGATATTTAGAAAATGCCCTAGCCTACATACTTCAAGGAATTGAAGCGGGGGACTCCATCGTACTGATCGAGAACGAGAGAAATCTGAATGTATTGCTTAAACAGTTAAAGGGTCATCTAACAGATAGTCAAATTGAGAAGCTTCATGTCATCAGTAACTTTGACTTCTATCAATCGAGTGGTAGTTATCATCCTCCTGCTATTTATGAACAATTGACCAAAACCATTACACCTTATTTAGAAAATGATATTTCATTCCGCTCTTGGACGAATGTGGAATGGGGATCCCTTGAAGACCCTGTTTCCATCATCGAATGGTTCGAAACAGAAACGGACCGGGTTATTCATGAGTATAATCTGACCATCGTGTGCGCGTACGATTCAGAGAAGATGCCTGACCGTCTGGAAGAGGGTCTGAAGAAAAATCATGGGCATATTATGTCGGATGATGATATCTTGATCTCGAAAGTATACAGTAAGTCCAATTAACCATTGAAAATGGCGATGATCCTTATGATAAGGATTATCGTCTTTTTTATGCTTTAGATATGCCGGGGATACAAAAAATTTATCGTAAATTAACGAAAAATAAAGAATTTTTAAATAATACACTTGTCCGTACCTCACCGATGGCATATAATGAGAAATGAAAGCGCTTTATTTATAAAAATACATAAATACAGGAGGATCTTAGATGCTATATAATAATCCGAATACGGAAGGATCATTGGTACAATTCAAAGACAAATATGAGAACTTTATCGGCGGTGAATATGTGCCGCCCGCAAGCGGGGAGTATTTTGAAAATGTATCACCGGTAACGGGGAAGGTCTTCATCAAAGTAGCCCGTTCCAATAAAGAGGATGTTGAAAGAGCATTGGATGCGGCCCACGCAGCGAAGGACGCATGGGGCAAAACTTCTGTAGCAGAAAGAGCCAATATTTTAAATAAAATCGCAGACCGCATGGAAGAGAACCTGGAAATGCTGGCAGTCGCAGAAACGTGGGATAACGGGAAGCCTGTTCGTGAAACGATGGCGGCAGACCTGCCGCTTGCAGTTGATCATTTCCGTTACTTCGCTGGATGTATCAGGGGCCAGGAAGGATCTCTGGGAGAGATTGATAATGATACCGTTTCGTATCACTTCCATGAGCCGATCGGGGTCGTTGCCCAGATTATTCCTTGGAACTTCCCGATCCTGATGGCTGTTTGGAAGATAGCGCCTGCCCTTGCTGCAGGAAACTGTGTCGTATTGAAGCCGGCAGAGCAGACACCTGCATCCATCATGGTCCTGGTCGAATTGATTGAGGACTTGCTGCCAAAAGGCGTACTGAATGTCGTTCAAGGATTTGGAGTGGAAGCAGGGAAGCCCCTTGCACAGAGCAAGCGCGTTGGGAAAGTAGCCTTCACGGGTGAAACGACAACCGGCCGCCTGATCATGCAATATGCTTCTCAAAACATCATTCCTGTCACACTGGAGCTTGGTGGGAAATCACCTAATATCTTCTTTGAAGATGTCATGGATCAGGATGATGACTTCCTGGATAAAGCAGTTGAAGGATTCGTCATGTTTGCGCTTAATCAGGGGGAAGTGTGTACATGTCCTTCCAGGGCATTGATTCAGGAATCGATCTACGATAAGTTCATGGAGCGTGCGATTGAACGGGTGAAGCAGATCAAGCAGGGGAACCCGCTGGATACAGATACGATGCTCGGCGCCCAGGCCTCTCAAGAACAATTGGAGAAAATTCTCTCTTATATTGAAATCGGGAAAGAAGAAGGAGCGGAATTACTCATCGGTGGGGAGCAAAATGCACTGGATGGTGACCAGGAAGCAGGTTTCTATGTGAAGCCGACCGTATTCAAAGGCAACAATAAAATGCGGATTTTCCAAGAAGAAATCTTTGGACCGGTTGTTTCCGTCACCACATTTAAAACGAAGGAAGAAGCCCTTGAAATCGCCAATGACACCCTTTATGGACTGGGAGCGGGAGTATGGACGCGTGACATGAACACGGCTTACCGTTTCGGCAGGGAGGTTCAAGCAGGACGCGTATGGACAAACTGTTATCACCAATACCCGGCACATGCGGCATTCGGTGGCTACAAAATGTCCGGTATCGGTCGTGAAAACCATAAAATGATGCTATCACACTATCAACAAACAAAGAATTTACTAGTCAGCTATAGCCCCAAAGCGTTAGGATTCTTCTAAAATGGAGCAGCGACTAGAGGCGACAGAACAAGCACTCCAGTTGATTGAAACGTTAAAGGGAAAGCACGGTGCCCTCCTGTTTCATCAGTCCGGTGGATGTTGTGATGGCAGTTCCCCTATGTGTTTAAGTCAGGATGATCTGATCATCGGTGACAGTGATGTATTGGTAGGTACTGTAGCCGACTGTCCTTTTTATATGAATGAGCAGCAATATGAGTATTGGAAGCATTTCCGGATCATATTGGATGTAAGAGAAGGAAGGGGAGGAGTGTTCTCCCTGGAATCGACAGAAGGCGTCCGCTTCATCACCGATTCCAAACTGATGAAAGCGTGATGTGCCTGGTAGGGTTCCTCAAAGAGACAACCTGTTTTAGTGGGGTGTCTCTTTTTTTGTGTGGAGATATGTTGCCTGTCCGATGATTCTATGAGATTTAACATATCGACCGTTACCTGGAATGATCAAAAAAATATCGACGGTTCCACACAAAGCGACAAATTTCACACCCCCCCTGCCACCACGCTAAAAAACCACTCTCTCAAAAAGAAAGTGGCTTCCGCCCATTCAAAACGAATTCCGCTCAATCCCATACTTCCGAATACGGTATTGCAGGTTCTGCCGGCTCATGCCAAGGGCCTTCGCGGTTTTGGTGATATTGAACTCATGGTATTTCAGTGCTTTCTGAATATAATAGGTTTCGGCTTCCTCTATGAATAGCTCCAGCGGCTTGATTTCGGTTCCCGATTGGTAGAGGAACTCCGATTCATCCTGAATTTCTTCGCCTACTGTCGTATGATGGATCCTCTGTCTGAATCCGAATGGGAGGTGGTTGAATCCGATTTCCTCTTCAAACCCGACCAGATTGAATGCCCCTTCGATGACATGTTCGAGCTCCCTCACATTCCCCGGCCAATCATATTGTTGGAAAATTTCCTGCACTTCCTCGGATATGCCCTTGATATTCATGGCGAAATGGTGGTTAAACTGATCGATGAAATAGTTCACGAGCTCCTGCAGGTCTTCTTTCCTTGAACGGAGAGAAGGGATGAAAACGGACACGATGCTCAGGCGGTAATAAAGATCCTTCAAAAGGCGCCCTTCTGCGATGGCATCGATCGGATCCTCGTTCACCGTCGCCATCACCCGGACATCAAATGGGAGGTCCCTCCCCCGGGAGAAGAAGTTTAATAACTTCTCCTGAAGGGAAGGGGTTAATGAATTGATTTCGTCAAGCAGGAGTGTCCCTCCCTGGGCCTGTCGGAAGAGAGGGGGTCTTTGATCTTCCGGGCTGCTGCCTTCTTCTCCGTCGTGAAAAAGGATTTCTTCGAGCATGTCATCCCGCAATGATGAACAATTCTGGGTGATGAAAGGACGGTTGGCCCGTGCGCTGTCGTTGTGAATGCTCTGGGCGAACAACTCTTTCCCTGTCCCTATCTCACCACAGATCAGGACCGGTGAAGAAATCCTCGTCGCCCGCTTTCCTGTTTCGACGGCGTCCTCGAGGCGGGGATGATGTCCGATGATGCTATCAAAAGTAAAGAAGCTTTTCGGCTTTTTAGGGTTTTGATCCCTCATCACCTTTTCAAGCTTGGTGATGTCCCGTGCAATCTCGATGGCTCCGATCAACACCTCGTCGTGAAAAATGGGGAAGGTGTCATTCATCGTCGTGATTTCAATCCCGTTCATATTAAAATAGGTCTGCTTCACATTGAGGGTGGGTTCCTTTGTATTCAGGACCTTCAGAAGGGTACTTTCTTCCTCGGAGTAAAACTGGAAAACATCCAGCAAGTTTTTATCCAGGACGTCTTCGATTTCCATCCCTTCGATTTCCCTCATCTTGCGATTGTAGATGATGGTCCTTCCGGTAGAATCAATGACGTGGACGCCTGATTCGAGATGTTCAGCGACTTTTTCATACATATACAACCGTTTTTCAAATTCCAGCATGCTGTCTCTCTCCTCTTCTTGACATGGGTTCTTACTGCAAAACGTATCGTCTATAGACCCTCTATTCCCGCAAATTTTCCAGCTGGTTTCTGACGGAGCCGGTCATTCACTTCGGTGAAACCCGGAAAAAGAGTGGAATTATAAAAAATTTTAAAAAACTCTTGAAAAACGCAACCATCTTTTGCATTATTATAAGTGTAAGGGTTTTCTAAATGCAAATATTTTTTGCGTATTAGATCATGAATCATGTCCCATAGGGATGAATAAGGATCTTTGTTTAAAGAAAGCAGGCAGTCGGGATCATCTTTTGCTTCACTTTCAAGCAAAGACAACATGAGAAACACTTTAAGGGTAGAACCAGGAGGGGCCTTTTCGTAAGGGGATCCCTCCTTGTATAAAACAATTAATCGCTTTTACATTACGTAAGGAGGAACTTAAATGGCAGTTAGCACTCATTCAATTATTGAACAAACGGAAAAGTATGGGGCAAAAAATTATCATCCCCTACCAATCGTTATTTCAGAAGCAGAGGGCGTTTGGGTGAAAGATCCTGAAGGAAATAAATATATGGATATGCTAAGCGCTTATTCAGCAGTCAATCAGGGGCATCGTCATCCAAAGATCATCCAGGCGTTAAAGGATCAGGCAGATCGCGTGACGTTGACTTCCCGCGCATTCCACAATGATCAATTAGCTCCTTGGTATGAAAAGATTTGTCAGCTGACAGGTAAAGACATGGCGCTTCCAATGAATACGGGTGCCGAGGCAGTGGAAACAGCCATCAAAACGGCTCGCCGCTGGGCTTATGATGTGAAGGGTGTAGCGGAAAACAGCGCAGAAATCATTGCGTGTAACGGGAATTTCCACGGAAGAACGATGACTGCCGTTTCCCTTTCTTCAGAAGAGGAATACAAGCGCGGCTTCGGTCCGATGCTTCCTGGGATCAACTTGATTCCTTATGGTGATCTTGAAGCATTGAAAGAAGCGATCACGCCTAATACAGCTGCGTTCCTCATCGAACCGATCCAAGGGGAAGCAGGGATCGTATTCCCTCCAAAAGGGTTCATGAAAGCAGCGTATGAATTATGTAAAGAAAACAATGTCCTGTTCATTGCCGATGAAATCCAGGCAGGTCTTGCCCGCTCAGGAAAAATGTTTGCCTGTGAGTGGGAAGATGTCGATCCGGATATGTATATTCTCGGTAAAGCACTTGGAGGGGGAGTATTCCCTATTTCTTGTGTGGTGGCAGATGAAGAAGTGCTCGGTGTATTCAATCCCGGATCTCATGGATCTACTTTTGGAGGAAATCCAATGGCATGTGCCGTGTCCGTTGCCTCACTCGATGTATTGATCGACGAAGATCTTGCGGGTCGTTCCCTTCAAATGGGAGAATACTTTATGAGTAAACTTCGTGAGATAGATAATCCTATGATTAAGGAAGTTCGTGGCAGCGGATTATTTATCGGAGTGGAACTGACAGAACCAGCCCGGAAATACTGTGAACAACTGAAAGAAGAAGGACTGCTTTGTAAAGAAACACATGATACAGTCATTCGTTTTGCCCCACCTCTTGTCATCTCGCAGGAAGACTTGGATTGGGCGATCGAACGGATTAAAAAAGTACTGTCTTAATCCCCGGCAGGGTAAGAAGTTTTTTTCTTGAAACAGCCGGAAAACAGGTGTGAAAATAAAAATTATTTCTTTCCCAAGTCAATGGTTTAAGATACGGTAATATGTTACAATTACAACGTTTCAGATCACATAATAAAGAGGCGAATGTTTACAATGGGAGAAAACCTTAATCTGTTTACTTCTACACAGCATGTCATCAATGATGCTTTATCAAAGCTTGGATATACGGATGAAATGTATGAACTTCTGAAAGAGCCGATTCGTATGTTGACCGTTCGTATCCCGGTTCGAATGGACGATGGCAGCATCAAAGTATTCACCGGCTATCGTGCACAACATAATGATGCAGTGGGTCCTACAAAAGGCGGCGTACGATTCCATCCTGAAGTGGATGAAGAGGAAGTAAAGGCTTTATCCATGTGGATGAGCCTGAAATGCGGCATTGTGGATCTTCCATACGGTGGAGGAAAAGGCGGGATCATCTGTGATCCCCGTACGATGTCCTTCACTGAACTGGAGAAGCTGAGCCGCGGATATGTTCGCGCCATCAGTCAGATTGTCGGTCCTACGAAGGACATCCCGGCACCTGATGTGTACACGAACTCTCAGATCATGGCCTGGATGATGGATGAGTACAGCCGTCTGCGTGAAAATGACTCACCAGGTTTCATTACAGGAAAACCGATTGTCCTTGGTGGTTCACAAGGTCGTGAAAAAGCAACAGCTCAAGGTGTGACCATCTGTATCGAACAGGCAGCAAAAAAACGTGGCATCGATATCAAGGGTGCCCGCGTCGTCATCCAAGGTTTTGGAAATGCCGGCAGTTTCTTAGCGAAGTTCATGCATGATGCCGGAGCAAAGGTCATCGCGATTTCCGATGCCCATGGAGCCCTCCATGATCCGGCCGGTTTGGATATCGATTATCTGCTTGATCGTCGTGATAGCTTCGGTACCGTAACGACTCTGTTTGAAAACACGATTTCAAATAAAGAGTTATTGGAGCTGGAGTGTGACATCCTCGTTCCTGCCGCGATTTCAAACCAAATCACGGAACAGAATGTCTATGACATCAAAGCATCCATTGTAGTAGAAGCTGCAAACGGTCCGACTACTTTTGAAGCAACACGAATTCTTTCAGAAAGAGGAATCCTCCTTGTTCCCGACGTACTTGCAAGTGCCGGTGGAGTGACGGTTTCTTATTTCGAATGGGTTCAGAATAATCAAGGGTACTACTGGACAGAAGAAGAAGTAAACGAGAAGCTTTATGCTAAACTTGTGGAAGCTTTCAACAATGTATACGAAACATCTCAGAATCGTCGAGTGAATATGCGACTAGCCGCATACATGGTCGGCGCACGCAAAATGGCTGAAGCCTCAAGATTTAGAGGTTGGGTGTAACGATCGCATGATGAAAGAACGTATTCTCATTTTTGAAATGAGGTACGTTCTTTTTTTGTGTTTAAAGGAATTCAGGCTTGTATGTAGAAATGATTAGAAAGGGATTATTTTGGGTAAAATCATTGAAATTGATATAAGAATATGTATTACGTTCTTGTGTTTAAACGATTAAACATGAAAGATTTGGAGGGAACCATATGTCTACTGAACTGCTTATAGAGGAGGCTTCTGTTGAAATGATAGAAACCAGTCTTCAACAGCATAAGCAATTTTTTAAATCCGGGGTGACTCGTCCCATTCAATACAGAAAAGAATTGTTGGAAAAGTTCTCTGCTGTCATAAAAAGTCATGAAGCAGAAATCATCGACGCGTTAAAAAAAGATCTGAATAAATCCGAAATGGAAACGTATGTGACAGAAATCGGCATCCTGCTGGAGGAGATTCGATTCGTGCAGAAGCACATCGATGAGTGGGCTGAACCGAAGAAAGTAAAAACCGCGAAAACCCATATCGGATCGAAGGCCTACACGGTACCGGAACCGTACGGGGTCACACTGATCATCGCACCTTGGAATTATCCGATTCAGCTGGCGCTGGCACCGGTCATCGGAGCGATCGCGGCAGGAAATACGGCGATCATCAAACCGTCGGAGCTCACTCCCACCACGTCTGCCTTACTGGCGCAAATGATCAATACACATTTTGATCCGCGACAGCTATTCGTCATTGAGGGCGGGGTGGAAACCACCCAGAACCTTCTGAAGCAGCCCTTTGACTATATCTTTTTCACCGGAAGTGTACCTGTAGGGAAAGTCGTCATGGAAGCGGCGGCAAAGCAGTTGATCCCGGTGACCCTTGAACTGGGCGGGAAAAGCCCGTGCATCGTGGACGAAACGGCGGATATTCCCCTTGCCGCTAAACGTATCGCATTCGGAAAGGTGACAAATGCCGGGCAGACATGCATTGCGCCGGACTATCTGTTCATTCATAAAAGCAAGAAAGATGAATTCATAACTGAATTCAAGAAAGCCGTCATTGAGTTTTATGGGACTGAACCTTTGAAAAGCGATAAATTCGGACGGATCGTCAACGAGCGTCATTTCAATCGTCTGACAAGCTATTTGGAAGACGGGGAAATCCTTTTAGGGGGAAATGTAGATCCCTCGAGCTTAAAGATCGAACCGACCTTAATGGAGCCAAGGGATTTTTCCGTACCGGTGATGCAGGATGAGATTTTCGGACCTGTTTTTCCTGTCATCGAGTATGAGGATCTGGAGGAAGTCATCGAGTTTGTGACCGAACGTCCGAAACCCCTTGCCCTTTATTTGTTCACCAGCAATCCTGTTACTGAAGAGAGGATCAACGGATCGATTTCCTACGGGGGCGGATGTGTGAATGATACGCTCATGCACATCGTAACGCCTTATCTTCCTTTCGGTGGTGTAGGGGAGAGCGGGATCGGAAATTATCATGGGGAATCGAGCTTTTCAACCTTCTCCCATTACAAGAGCATTTTGAAGCAGACGACGAAATTCGATATGAGCTTCCGCTACCCTAGTGGAAGATTCGGTTTGCAGATCCTCAAGAAATTATTGAAATAAGAAAGGTGACCCGGGTTGGGTCACCTTTTCTGATGAGGTTCTTTTTATCTTGTCGGCTCTGTATGAGGTTCTCTTTCAAGCTCTTCCGTCGGTTTGAATAACAGACCAAGGTTGATGAGGCCGGCAATTCCGACTAAACCGTAAACGATACGGGACAATGCGGCATCTTGACCACCAAAGATCGCTGCAACAAGATCGAATTGAAAGAAGCCGATAAGTCCCCAGTTGACAGCACCAATGATCGTAAGAACCAAAGCAATACGCTGAATACCACTCATGTTGTTTTCCTCCTTAGATTTCAATGGCTCATTAATAAGTTTCCCACCTTGCCAGTTCCTATTCAGAATGCACCTAGTAAAAATTCCTTGTGCAAGTTCTTTGCAATTTGGGGAGGATATATTTGATAATAGAAAATGTGTTAAGAACATTTTGGGTAACGAAGTAATTGAACCCTTACAGAATAGAAGGAGGTAACAAACAATGAATGATTTTACATTTTACAATCCAACTAAATTGATCTTTGGTAAAGGACAAGTAGAACAATTAAAAGAATTGGTACCTCAATATGGGAAAAAGGTGCTTGTTGTATACGGTGGAGGAAGCATCAAGCGCAACGGCCTATACGACCAAGTCATGTCATTGCTTAAAGAGATTGACAGCGAAGTATTCGAACTATCCGGAGTCGAGCCGAATCCACGTCTTTCGACCGTCAGACGCGGAGTGGAGATAAGTAAAGAAAATAACATCGATTTCATTTTAGCCGTAGGTGGAGGAAGTGTCATCGATTGTACGAAAGCCATCGCTGCCGGTGCAAAATATGACGGAGATGCCTGGGACCTCGTAACGAAGAAAGCATTTGCCAAAGAAGCCCTTCCATTCGGAACGGTGCTTACCCTTGCTGCAACTGGTTCTGAAATGAATGCGGGATCGGTTATCACGAACTGGGAAACAAACGAGAAATATGGTTGGGGAAGCCCGGTGACGTTCCCTCAATTCTCGATCCTGGATCCTGAAAATACGTTCACCGTACCAAAGGATCACACCATCTATGGGATGGTTGACATGATGAGTCACGTGTTTGAACAGTACTTCAATAATGCTACAAACACACCGCTTCAGGACCGTATGTGTGAATCTGTCCTCAAGACCGTTATCGAAACAGCTCCAAAGCTGATCAACGATCTTGAAAACTACGAGCTTCGTGAGACGATCCTGTACTCCGGTACGATCGCCCTTAACGGAATGCTTCAAATGGGTTACAACGGTGACTGGGCAAGCCATAATATCGAGCATGCCGTGTCGGCTGTATACGACATCCCACATGCAGGCGGACTTGCGATCCTGTTCCCGAACTGGATGAAGCATAACCTGAAAGTGAATCCTTCACGATTTGCACAGATGGCTGAACGCGTATTCAACGTCGATCCAGCAGGTAAATCGGAAGAAGAGGTGGCCCTTGAAGGAATCGAGAAGCTTCGTGAATTCTGGTCAAGCCTAGGTGCACCTACACGCCTTGCGGACTATGACATCGACGACAGCCAATTAGACCTTATGGCTGATAAAGCGATGGTCAACGGCGAATTCGGTAACTTCAACAAACTGAACAAAGAAGACGTGCTTGCGATTTTAAGAGCATCTTTATAATGGAATGGGGAGGGACGGACCTTGGCGAACGAGGTCCGTCCCTCTTTTTTGTTTTCCACGGCGAATTCCATAAATATCAGGGTTTCTTTCCCAGTAACTAGGGGAATATAAGCGGGGAAGGCACCAGTGGATAAAAAGTTTGTCATGCACACGCTTACATAAAGGGAGCTTTCTTGATTCTCGGGTCAGCTTTCGATAAAGTGAGATAGAAGAAAATATTTTAATCGGAGGATGGTTATGACACACATTCGTTTTGATTATTCAAAAGCGTTATCGTTTTTTGGAGAACACGAACTTACATACTTAAGTGATGCGGTTAAGGTTGCCCATCATTCACTACATGAACAAACAGGTGCAGGGAGCGACTACCTTGGTTGGATCGATCTTCCTGTAGATTACGACAAAGAAGAATTTTCCCGCATCCAGAAGTCAGCGGAGAAAATCAAAAATGATTCCGATATCCTTCTTGTGATCGGTATCGGTGGATCTTACCTCGGAGCGCGTGCGGCAATTGAGATGCTGAACCACAGCTTCTATAATGCCCTTCCGAAAGATAAGCGTTCCACGCCACAAGTGTTATTCGTTGGGCAAAACATCAGCTCTACCTACATGAGAGACTTAATGGATCTACTTGATGGAAAGGACTTCTCCATCAATGTGATCTCAAAGTCCGGTACGACAACTGAACCGGCCCTTGCCTTCCGTATCTTCCGCAATATGCTTGAAGAAAAGTACGGAGTGGAAGAAGCACGTAAGCGTATTTATGCCACTACGGATAAATCGAAGGGTGCCTTGAAGACTCTGGCAACGGACGAAGGCTATGAAACATTCGTCGTTCCTGATGATATCGGTGGTCGTTACTCTGTCCTGACAGCAGTAGGATTGCTTCCGATTGCCGTCAGCGGAGTGGAAATCGAGACGATGATGAACGGCGCGGCACAGGCGCGTGAAGATTTCAGCAAATCCGAGCTGACGGAAAACGCTGCTTATCAATATGCTGCTGTCCGTAACGCACTTTACAACAAGGGAAAAACAATCGAAATGCTCATCAACTATGAGCCTGGATTGCAGTACTTTGCTGAATGGTGGAAGCAGCTGTTCGGTGAAAGTGAAGGAAAAGACCAAAAAGGCATTTATCCTTCTTCCGCGAACTTCTCGACAGATCTTCATTCTCTTGGGCAATACGTTCAGGAAGGACGCCGTGACATTTTTGAAACAGTCATCAAGGTTTCTGAACCCCGTCACGAGCTGAAAATCGAGAAAGCGGATAGTGATTTGGATGGATTGAACTATCTGGCTGGCGAGACAGTGGATTTCGTAAACAATAAAGCCTTCGAAGGAACATTGCTTGCCCATACAGATGGTGGGGTTCCAAACCTGATCGTTGAAATCCCTGCAATGGATGCGTACACATTCGGTTACCTTGTGTACTTCTTCGAGAAAGCCTGTGCCATGAGTGGATACCTTCTTGGTGTGAACCCATTCGACCAGCCGGGCGTTGAAGCATATAAAGTGAATATGTTTGCCCTTCTTGGAAAACCGGGCTTTGAAGAGAAGAAAGCCGAGCTTGAAAAACGCCTTAAATAATGAACAAGAGCACTGAGTAAATCTCAGTGCTCTTTTTACATTTTTCTTTTCTTTTAGGAGAAACTATCCCTAAAAGAAAGGGGATGCATCCACGTGATTGAGCTTTCATCAAGCATTGAAGGACAGCATTATCAACTGTATAAACTTGAACAGCTATTAAAGCCGCTTGGTTATTCGATCGGCGGGAATTGGGATTACGATCACGGCTATTTTGATTATAAAATTGATGACGAGGTCGGCTATCAATTTTTACGAGTTCCGTTTACGTCTGTTGACGGACAACTGGATTCAAGGGGGGCGACCGTGGAATTCGGTAAGCCGTTCCTGCTTTCCCATAAGTATCAGATCGGCCTGGACGATTTTGCGTCGACAGGGAATTTTTCAGGATCCGTCAATCAATTCTCAGAGCCCCAGGATCCCGATGCAAGCTTTCCGGAAGAGTATATTTCCGTTGGAAAGGAGCTTGTGAAAGAACTTGAGGACACGCTGTTTTCTAGTTAGAAATCACAAGCAGCTCGTCTGATTCTTCAACCATCATCGTTAGAGGAGGATTCACGGTTGTGTTTTCTCCTTTTTTAATGCCTAAAAGGATGATGTTGTTCTTTAGCAGATGACTGCTTAATGAGTGGAAATTTTCATTGATATACTCTTCTGAAACGGGAATCAGCTTCAGATTATTTCCTTTCAAGTGATTCAAAAGCTTTAAAATCGCTTTCGACATACCTTGGGAAATGATGCTGTTCATCATTACATAGCTGGTTTGCAAATTTGTCTGGATGACTTCATCGGCTCCGGCACGTTTCGCATTCGCCACTTGGTCCTTTTGAAGGATCTCCACCACTGTATATAACTCGGGATGGTTTCCTTTAAGGGCAAGGAGGGTCAGGACTGAATTCATGTCCGAGGTCATCTCATCCTTATTTTGATCGGCGGTGATGATGGCAATCGACGCTTCATGAAGATTCACCTTTTTCAGAATCGAGTCCCTGAATGGGGTCCCCTTCACGAAATGGATATGTTTATTGTTATAAGGGTTCTTCTGAAGGGTTTCATCCACCAAAATGATATCACACCCGGAATGCAGGGACGTCAGCTGATTGATCACTTCCCGCGCCCGCTCATTCCATCCCACGATGATGACATGTTCTTTTCCTTTAAACGTTGCCCTTCCTTCCAGATAAGCATTTTGTGTCATGACGGTTTCAGCCGCCAGTGTGACAAAATAGGTGGAAAGGAAGCCGGCTCCGACAAGGATGAGGACGATCCCAAGTATTCTTCCTTCAGTCGTCAGTGGGACAAAATCCCCGTATCCTACCGTGGATGTCGTAATGATGGCCCACCAGATCCCATCGAATAAAGAGGGGAAGGTATCCGGCTCTATGAAATGAATGATTGTGCCGAATGACAGCATCAATGTAATGGCGATCATGAATATCCGAATGACTAAAGGCCAGCGCAAAAACCCATGAAACATTTGCTGTACCATTTTACCAGCTCCTTTTTCATCTGCACTGACCATTCTTTCCTTTTCGGGTTCGTCTAAAACTCAGAATTCCATTCTTTCTTTAATAAACTGTACATATGGGCGTCATATGCCCGGTCTCCCTGTAGGATATAGTCCCTCAGCAGTCCCTCCTGCTTGAATCCAAGCTTCTCCACCACCCGTGAAGACGCCTTATTATAAGGGACGATCACTGCGCCTACCCGGTTCATTCCTTTATCCGTAAATAGATAGCTGAGTAATGGCGAAAGCGCCTCCCCCATGATTCCCTTACCCCAATGTCCGGGGCTCAGGTCATATCCGATTTCACAGCGCTTGTATGACTTCGAAATGGCGTGGAAACCGCATGTCCCGATCATTTTACCCGTAGATTTCTCCACAATGGCAAAACGCATGGGACCGCCAGATTCCAGGTGCTTTTCATAGTTCTCCACCATACTGACTGCCACGTCTTTCGAGTCAATGGGACTCATCCCGAAATAGCGGAGGACCTCCTCGGAAGTATAGAGTTCGTAAAGAAAATCGACGTCCTCCATGGAGATTTGTCTGAGCATTAATCTCTCTGTTTCAAATACTGGATACTTTTCCAAAATTATCAACCCCTTTATACCTGAAAGTATACCATGTAAGAGGTGGGCGGAGGGCAGGGAAGTTTCATGATTCTCTGTCTATAAAGTTCGTGATGGTGTCTGAAGGCACAAATAAGCTGAATAAAAAGCCCCTGTCGTTTAGACAGAGGCTACAATTAAAACGTCATTCCTGCAGATTGAGTGTCCGGTCTCTCTTTCTTAGAAGGAAATAATCCGTCTCTCACGTTGGTCATAAGAGAACGATCCAATTCAGAAACGGATGTTTGGCCGGAAAGGGCCAAGGTCAAATCAAGGTCGGCCAGTACATTCCGGATCACTTCTTTCACCCCTTGTTCACCGGCCAGGGTCAGTCCGTACATGTAGGGCCTGCCTAAGAGGACGGAGCTCGCTCCCAGGGCCAATGCCTTCACCACATCCGCCCCCCGTCGGATCCCACTGTCAAACAGGACAGGTATCCGTCCATTCACGACCTCACAAATCACCGGCAAAGCGTCCAAGGCTCCGATGGCACCGTCAACCTGTCTTCCGCCGTGATTGGATACAATGATTCCATCCATTCCGTGGTCGATGGCAAGCTTTGCATCGTCAGGGTGCAGTATTCCTTTAAGAAGTATAGGAAGACTTGTGTGATCCCGCAGGAACTCCAGGTCACCCCATGTTAAACGAGCATTGCCGAACACTTGGGACCAAAGGATGGCAGCTGCCTTAGCGTCCACTTCCGGAGGATCTTTGAGCATGGAACGAAACGCAGGGTCGCTCACATAATTCCCCACTCCTTCTCCCCACAGAAAGGGTAGATAAGCATTTTCAAGGTCGGCTTCACGCCATGCCATCATCGGCGCATCGAGTGTCACGACGATAGCGGAGTATCCGGACGATTCAGCCCTTTTGAGCATACTGGCTGCAATTTCACGGTCGTTGCTCCAATAAAGCTGAAACCATCTTGGGGAGTTCCCCATGACGGAAGCGATTTCCTCCATGGAATGAGCAGAGGCAGAACTTGAAATGAATGGAACGTTCATGGATGCCGCCGCACGTGCTGACGCCAGTTCCCCTTCAGGATGAACGATGGATTGCACTCCGATGGGAGCGAGCATTAGAGGGGAGGGATATGTCTGACCCAATAACGTCACTTTCAGATCACGCTTTTCAACATTATTCAACATCCTGGGAACAATCTGCCAGCGGTCGAACGCGTTTCTGTTGGCCCGCATCGTGTCCTCACCACCGGCACCGCCCGCCACATAATAATAGGGCCCGTCATCAAGCTTCTCCCTTGCCCTTTGCTCAAGCTCTTCAAACCGGAACGGAATGGAGGGACGCACCTTCTTCTGATAGATTTCATTTTGGACGTGGTTTCCATACTGATTCATGGTATTCTTCTCCTTTCTTCTTTGCCGGAACAGGTGCAAATCATAAAAAGGAAGCGTATGTAATCGGCTTGCATTTCCTTATAAGGAAAATGGTACTTACCGTATTCAGAAAAGTCAATTAAATCCACAGAAAAAAAGGTCCGATCATCCGACCGGACTCCTCTGTCAAATCCCGACCTGCTCTTTAATCGCATCCAACCGCTCATCCAGTTGGTCAGATACGGTCTTCACTTCTTCGCGCTTTGCTGATTCCAGATCATTCAAGTAGTTTCTGATTTTTTCCTCCCGGTCATCGAGGAGAGAAGAGATGGCCGAACGTTTCTCTGAATCGATGAGTTCTTCCTTTTCCAGGCGGTTGAGCGTCTGGGTCAATCTGTTTTGTTCATTTCGGAGCATGGACTGATAAGTGGAGTCGATATCTCTCAAAGCATTATAGTGGTCGACCGTCGTCCACACATTGTCACTGAAGCGATGGACCGCCCACCATCTCCACGTATTCTTATTGATGGCTTCTTTCCACACACTTTCTATCTCAGACAATTGTTGTTTCGTTTTCACTGAAGAGTAATCTCCGCCACCTGCTTCTGCGACTTTCTTTAATTGCTCATCGGCTTCTGTGTCCACATCGAATCCGATGATGTTGATGCTGACATTGGTATTGTCCGCCTTCACCTTTTGGGCTGCTGCAACCGGGTCGCCATCACAAGTTTCGATTCCATCACTCACGACATATATGAAATTCTCGGTATTTTCCTCACTTTGGGAAGAAAGCTGTTCATTGGCTAATTCAATGCTCGATGCCAATGGGGTCCAGCCCTTGGGTCCGAATGTTGATAGTGATTCAGAGAAGGCTGCGCCGTCATACGGTTGAAGGGGGTAGAGCGACTCGACGGCCTTACATGACATTTCTTTGTCTGCATCATTTCCGGTTCCCTTGTGACCGAACGCAATAAGGGAAATGTTCACCGATTCCGGAAGCTCCTTTGCAAGGCGCTCCAGGCTTTCCTTTGCAAGGGACATCTTGCTTTCGCCGTCCACTTCGGCCTTCATGCTCCCGCTCGAGTCGATCAATAAGGCCACGTTCACCTCTTTATCATCTTTCTGGTTAATCTCATCCATCTCGATATCCTGCAGGAGCCTGCCATCTGGCAATTTCAGTTCCTCATAGATGACCTCATAGTTTTCGAGCTCCGAGGCAATGTCCCCATATCCCGTTTGGAGGCTTGAGAGGACGGACCGTGTCCATTTTTGTTCGCTCCATTTCTCCGTTTCCTTCGTACCGATGTTCTCCATATATTCATCGATGGCCCTCCCTGTAGCCTTTTTATAGGCTTCGGGTTCTTTGGACCAGCTTTTCTTTTCTATGTATTGTTGATAGAGTTCGCCCTCGTCCTCATTGATCCATTCTTCTGGGGTATTTGATACATCCACGTCCTTGGAAGCTGGGGCAGGCTGGCCGGGATCCTGTCCGCCTTTTTCCTTTGTAGCGGCATTTTCGGTTTCTCCCTGACATCCTGTTAGAAGGAGGAGTAACAAGGCTAAAATAAATAGAGGCTTCATTTGTTTCATATCATTCTCCTTTTTGCCGATAGAGTAATACAACGTCATATTTTATCCATAAATTTACTTTTTATCTACTACCCATTGTCATAGGTCCATAAACCTACCAATACCCATCAAACCCATCGGTTTATAGAATAATTTTTCGTTTTATGGACAAATTTACCTGCTTTTAGAAAAATAGTACATAAGATATAGTAGAAATTTAATTATATCGGAGGAATGACATTGATTAATAGAACTATTAAATGGAGTGGCTACACATGGAATGTGAAACATTCTTCTACCAACAAATGGGGGCCAGGACCAAATTACTTTTCAGGTAGTACTGAAAATGTATGGGTAGACAGTGCCGGGAGACTACACTTGAAAATCACAAAACGGAACAATAAGTGGTACTGTGTTGAGATTTATAACACAAAAACTCTTGGATATGGAACGTATCGATTCTTTGTGGATGGCCGACCGGATTTATTGGATCCTAATATCACTTTAGGTTTATTCACATATGATGGTACTTCTTCAGATGCTGCTGCAAGCAATTATCGGGAAATCGACATTGAATTTGCGAAATGGGGATATCCAAAGGGACCGAATTCTCAATACGTCGTTCAGCCCTATACTAAAGCGGGAAATATAGTCCAATTTCAAACGAAGCTCAGCGGAAACTATTCAACCCATAGTTTTTCATGGACTCCATCCGCCATTAAATTCCTTTCCCTCCATGGACACTATTCCAAATTACCAAGTCCGATAGAATGGTACCGAATCAAGGAATGGACCTATAGAGGAAGCGATATTCCTGATACCAAGAACGAAAAAGTAGACATTAATTTATGGTTATTTGGAGGAAAGGCTCCATTGAATCAGAAGGAAGCAGAAATAGTCATTACGAAGTTTGAGTTCATTCCATTTGCTAAATAATGCCCAGTTTAAATGAAAACCGCTACTAACACGTGTATTAAACAAGAAAAAGAAGATGGGGAAATCTTGTATACAAGATTTCCCCATCTTCTTTTTTTGTATGGAGCATAGCGGGATCGAACCGCTGACCTTTTGGCTGCCAGCCAAACGCTCTCCCAGCTGAGCTAATGCCCCGTGAATCGGTCAAGATTTATTATAAGGAACATTCATGCCGTTCGTCAATGCTTTTTTCAAAAATTCTTTGTGTTTGAGTGAGAAAAGGAAGATTCATTTTCTTACTCAAGCCCGATTATGATTAACAACTACAAGAAACAAGATGTCATTAGTAGATTTCCGGGGCATCCGGCCCTGATTTCATCCGCATTTATCATGGACCGGCAAATATACTAGAGTGACAAACATACATTTTACTAGATTTAGGTGAAAAAAACAGTCCTTCTCTTTAAGGGTGAATATACATATAGGGAATGGGACATGCAGATCAAATTGTCCATTACAATCATTAGAAAGGAGAAATAAACATGTCTTTCACGATCGGAATGACCATTTTTGTATTCGTGATGACGATGGTGGTGATTTTTTTGAGGCCGGGTGGAATGAATGAGGCATGGCCTGCATCGGTTGGTGCGTTGATTATATTTCTTATGGGAACGGTATCCCTTACAGACGTGGCAGATATCCTCAGTAAGATAGGGGGTGCATCGATTACCATCATGGCAACGATTGTCATGGCTGTCATACTGGAAAGCTTCGGTTTTTTTCATTGGGCGGCTGCAAGGCTGGTGAAATTGTCCAAAAACTCCGGATACCGCTTATACTGGTACATTCAATTGCTGTGTTTTTTGATGACCCTATTATTCAATAATGATGGCAGCATTCTCATAACAACCCCCATCTTAATTCTCCTTCTTAAAAATCTTCGTCTGAAACCGCATGAAATGATTCCGTATCTGTTAAGCGGCGCATTGATCGCCACTGCATCAAGTGCCCCGATCGGAGTAAGTAATATCGTCAATCTGATTGCCCTTGAGATTGTTCATATGTCCCTCTATATGCATACCGCCATGATGTTTGTACCGGCCACGTTAGGATTGATGTTCATGTCGCTGCTTATGTTCATCGTAGTCAAGAATAAGTTGCCGAAAACATTACCAGCCTCGGCATATGATGTGGAAGAACGTTTTTTCACGAAGAATTTTCATCCCCTGAAAGGAACGATTTCGGTTGAAACAAAGAAAAAGCGAACAGCATTCATGCTGAAAGTGTTACTGTTTGTCTTCATCATGCGCTGCCTCCTTTTCGTTGCTTCCTACCTGGCGATCCCCATCGAATTGGTTGCCGTACTGGGGTCGGGCGCTTTGCTGTTATGGAGATGGTATCATTTAGGCACGAATCCGGTGGATATCCTGAAGAAGACACCATGGCACATCCTGATTTTTGCCTTCTCTATGTATGTCATCATATACGGATTGCATAATGCAGGGCTGACGGAGATGCTCGTTACGCTGTGTGAACCGATTGTCAACCAGGGACTGCTGCAGGCGAGCTTCATCATGGGGGGATTGGTTTCGATTCTTTCGAACATCTTTAATAACCATCCTGCTCTGATGGTCGGAACGATTACCTTGACGGAAATGGGGCTGGACCCCGTTACGCTGAAGACCATCTATCTTGCCAATATCATCGGAAGTGACATCGGTTCCCTTCTTTTACCGATCGGGACACTGGCCTCACTCATTTGGTTGCATATCCTGAGGCAAAATAATATCAAAGTCCAATGGAAGGATTATTTAAGTGTCTCCCTGATCGTCATCCCCGCGGCAACGGTCGTTTCATTATTCTTATTGTTCTATTGGGTCCAAATGGTCTTTGCATAAAAAGGACGGCAAACAATTGATTTGTTCGCCGCCTGATCAACATGGGGATTCATTCCATTCCCTTACTCTTTCATTTGTTTAACACCTCAAGCTCTTTCACCTTTGCCAACGCTTCTTCATCGGCGATCACCGTCACCTTGTCATGACGATTCAAGATCGATGCAGGGAAGTTCTCCGAAATATCGCCTTGCACCAGCTTTTTCAGTGCCTCTTGTTTAGATTGACCTGAGGCAAGGAGGAGGATTTCTTTACTCTTCATGATCGAAGCGATCCCCATCGTAATGGCATGTGTCGGTACTTCATCGATTGAATCGAAGTAACGGGCATTGGCTTCACGGGTAGATGGAGTGAGCTTGACAATATGGGTGCTGGATTCAAAGGAGGTACCCGGTTCATTGAACCCGATATGTCCGTTGCTTCCGATCCCTAATACCTGAAGGTCGATTCCGCCGTTTAAACGGATTTTCTCATCATACGCTTTGCATTCTTGTTCAAGGTCTGTGGCTTTCCCTGAAGGAATATGAGTGTTTTCAGACCCGATATCGATATGCTTGAATAAGTTCTCATTCATATAGTGACAGTAGCTGTTCGGATGCTTGCCGGATAGCCCGATATATTCGTCCAGATTGAAGGTGGATACGTGCTGATAGGATGTCATGCTTTCCTGATGATCATGGATCAATGCTTCATACAGTCCTTGGGGAGTGCCGCCTGTGGCTAATCCCAGGGTGAGCTTATCAGATCCTTTTATTTTGGATAACAGATAGTCTGCAGCGACTTGACTCATTTCCTGATAGTCTTTCACTTCAATTAGTTTCATGAGTATCATCCTCTCGCGTAAAGGCAATTTTCCCTTTACATATCGTTGTATATACGTCTTTGTTTTCATTTAAGATGACGATATCTGCATCTTTCATGGGAGCAAGGCTTCCTTTCCGGTCAAAAACGTTTAATTGTTTGGCCGGATTTTCTGAGGTCATTTTAATCGCACTTCTCATCGTGCTTGTTGTGAATTCCTGAATGTTGGTAAAAGCATCCTTCATTTTCAGGACGCTCCCTGCCAATGTATCCTCATCCAATAAAGCCTTGCCGTCCTTCACCGTCACCATCTGTCCCCCCAGATCATACTGACCATTCTTCAGGCATTTCGCCCTCATGGAATCAGTGATTAGGATGAGACGCTCATCTGTAATTTGATTGAAAGCCAGTTGAATGACTTCCGGTCGAACGTGGATCCCGTCTGAAATCAGTTCCACCATCAATTCGGGTCTCATGAAGGAGGCACCGACAATCCCGGGCTCACGATGATGAAGGCCCGACATTTGATTAAACAAGTGGGTCACATGAGACAGGCCCGCATCGATGGCTTCCCCGACTTGATCGAAGGTTGCGCTGGAATGGCCCACTGAAGAGACGATCCCCTGTTCTTTTAAATAACGGATCAATTCATAGTCATCATCAAGCTCTGGAGCGAGAGTGACTAATTTTATATGGTTGTCGGACAGGGCCTGCCAGTGTTTAAATGTATCGACATTTGGCTTTTGGATTGAATTGAAAGGCTGGGCCCCTGCTTTGCCCGGATTGATGAATGGACCTTCTAAATGGATGCCGAGGATTTCTGCCTGACCCGTGCTTTGCTCTGTCATATAGTCTGCCGTTGCCTTAAGGGCTTTTTCTATGGCACCGGAACCTTCCGTCATAGTGGTAGCAAGAAAGCTTGTGGTACCTTCTTGCGGAAGTGTCCCGGTCATTGTGTCAAGGGCTTCTTTATTGGCATCCATTGTATCGGCACCATTTACTCCATGAATATGAATATCTATCATTCCTGGGACAACACTATACCCATGGGGGAGCGAAATGATTTTATACTCTTCTGAATCGATTAACTGTGAACAATCACCGATTTCTGTAATCGTCCCATTCTCTATTTTGATATACCCTTTATCATATACGGTGTCTTCTGCATAGATGTTTCCACCCTGGATAAGCAGTTTTTCTGAATGTGAGGTCATTGAAATCACTCCTTGAGTTCTTTACCATTCTACAATATCACCATAAAGTATAGATGTCTATACCAGTTAATGAGGTAATGGAAATTTTACAATTCAGACTGTTATGGAACTTATATTAATCTTTAAACATCAGGTATTATTCATAAAATTGGTATAGACATCTATTCGTCTTTAATGATATGATCTTGCCTAAGCGCTTTCAGTTGAAAGAAAAGGAGAGAAAGATATGTTAGGTTTTTTACAACGAATCGGTAAATCGCTCATGCTTCCTATCGCGGTTCTGCCTGCAGCAGCCTTATTGCTGCGATTGGGTCAGGATGATCTATTAGGGATCGCGTTCATGTCTGAAGCAGGAGATGCCATATTTAAAAATTTAGCTTTAATCTTTGCCATCGGGGTGGCAATCGGATTTTCGAAAGATGGAAATGGTACAGCAGGTTTAGCAGGTGCCATCGGTTATTTAGTGTTAACGGGAGGTTTGAAGGCCCTTGACCCGGATGCCAATATGGCGATTTTCGGCGGGATCATTTCAGGGGTGGTGGCAGGTTTATTATATAACCGTTTCAATGATATTAAACTTCCTGCCTGGCTCGGTTTCTTCGGAGGCAGACGGTTTGTCCCGATTGTCACGGCCGCATCCATGGTTGTACTCGCAGGGATATTTGGAATCGTTTGGCCGCCGATCCAGAACGGGATCAATTCAATCGGTGAATGGATCATCGGTGCCGGGGCAACGGGGGTCGGTGTGTTTGGCCTGTTGAATCGTCTCTTGATTCCGGTTGGCCTGCATCACGTATTGAATACACTTGTATGGTTCGAATTCGGAACATTTAAAGATGCAGCGGGTGAAATCGTGAAGGGTGATATCCCGCGTTTCTTTGCGGGTGATCCAACAGCCGGAACGTTCCAAACCGGATTCTTCCCGATCATGATGTTCGGGCTTCCGGCGGCTTGCCTCGCCATGATTGTGACAGCCAAGAAACACCAGCGTGCTACTGTATCGGGAATGTTAATCGGATTAGCCGTCACTTCCTTCTTAACAGGGATCACAGAACCGATTGAATTCAGCTTTATGTTCTTATCCCCTGTGCTGTATGGAATTCATGCGCTCTTAACGGCAAGTTCAATGGTCATCACATACTTACTGGGCATACATCACGGCTTCGGCTTCTCGGCAGGTGCCTTTGATTACATCTTGAATTTCAATATCGGTCAAAAACCCTGGCTGTTATTAGGGGTGGGGATCCTTTATGGAATTATCTATTTCCTCATTTTCACTTTCTTGATCAAGAAGTTCAATCTGAAGACTCCAGGGCGTGAAGATGATGAAGATGTAGTCACAGCAGATGAAAACTCAGACGGAAATAGTAAATACGAAATAATGGCATCGCACTTTCTTCATGATTTGGGTGGAAAAGAAAACCTGACCGTGATCGATAACTGCGCCACACGGTTACGTCTGCAAATCAAGGATGTTACATTAGTGGACGAAAAAGCATTGAAAACGCATGGGGCAAAGGGTGTTATGAAGGTGAATGATAAAAACCTTCAAGTCATTGTAGGAACGGATGTAGAGTTTGTCGCAGATGAGCTTAGGAAATTAAAATAGAAACTGACTTGCATATTGTGACTGAAATCCCGTCTGCTCTTTTCTATAAGCATCAGATGATTGTTTGTTGGGAATGGGATGGATATAATAAAAATAGATCAAAGATCCGTTAAAACGAAAGGAGAACCGTTCGTGGTTAATAAAAATTCTCCTCTTCCTTTGTATTATCAGTTAGAAGAACACCTTAAACATTTAATACAGTCTGAAGAGTTAAAACCGGGGGACGCCCTGCCGTCTGAGCGGGAGCTTGCCGAGTCGTTTAAAATCAGCAGGATGACCGTGAGACAGGCAATCACCAACCTGGTGAATAAAAATGTCTTATATAGAGAAAAAGGGCGGGGAACCTTTGTCTCCCACCGCAAGATCGAACAAAGCCTCCAAGGGTTGACGAGCTTTAGCGAGGACATGAAAAGCCGTGGCCTCGAGCCAGGGAATAAGTTATTGCATTTCGAAATGTCTCCTGCCGGGGAGGATATCAGGGAACTTCTTTCATTAGAGGAGGAAGAGCTTGTGTATACCATGAAGCGGATCCGTCTTGCGAATGGTGAACCGATGGCATTGGAAACAAGTTATATCCCTGTGAAGCTGCTTCCCGGTTTGAATCAGGAAATCCTTTCGAAATCACTATATCATTATATTGAAAGTGAATTGAACCTTCACATCAGTCATGCGACCCAATCGGTGGAAGCGGCCATTGTGAATGATGAAGATATGAAGCATCTGAAGGTGAAGAGCGGGGAGCCGGTGCTCTTCATCCAGCGTGATTCATTCCTAGAAGACGGTACCCCGTTTGAATTGGTGCGATCGATTTATCGGGCAGATAAATATAAGTTTAAAATCAACTTGGACAGACTGTAAAAAAAGAGCAGGACCCATTGGGTTTCTGCTCTTTTTATCTATAGACCTTTCGTTAACAGGGGGATCCGTTTGTGGTACTTCTCGATCAACCCTTGATTATGATCATCTGCGCCATTCACGTTCCCGCTGATGAAGATAGGCGGTTCATATCCTTCTTCCACCATGTGTTCGATGGCCCCGGCCATGACGCTGTTCAAGATGGCCGCCCCGATGACGGTGGAAGAAGGAGAAAAGGGAACAGCCACTTGTTCATGAGTCAGGACGGCATCCCCGACGATCGAGTGATTGTTAATGGCAAGATCCACTACTTCACTCAGAAATCTTCCGCTTGGATGTCTGGATGTTTCCTTCTCCACATAGCAGAAGGAACTGATGGAAGCAACATAAGCACCCTTTTCCTTCGCATGAAGAGCGACATCGATGGGAACGGGATTTTTTCCGGAGGTGGAGGAGACAATCACCACATCATGTGGCTGGATATCCTGTCCATTCATAAACTCACTTGCATATCCCTCCGTTCTTTCTAACTGAGAAGAGCGAACGGCACCTTCATGAAGCATGAGTGGCTCGATGAGAATCGGATGGACCGGAACCAGTCCACCTGCCCGGTAAAACACTTCTTCCCCGAGGATGTGGGAATGACCGCATCCGAAGAGCTGGATGATGCCGCCTTGTCGAATGGACGTGGAAACCTGTTGAGCAAGCTTCGCCATGTTGTCGGCTTCTTCGGTTTGAACGACCTGTAACTTTTTCTGGATTTTTTCAAAATAGGTAGAAATCATCTGCTTTTCCCGCTTTCCTTTTTTCTTTCAGCATATCATAGTTATGGTGAAAATCTTGAACCCACACACTTATCTTGTCATCTTTTCATCAACTCGTGGTAACATATAGGTAACGAACTGTACGGAGGATATCTATGCGCATTTTTAGAATACTGAACAACAATGCTGTCGTGGTGGTGGACGGTCCCCAGGAGAAGATCGTGATGGGGAGCGGGATCGCCTTTCAGAAGAAACGGAATGATATCATCCCCAAGAACAAAATTGAGAAGATTTTTGTCCTTCATGAGCAATCATCCGAGAAATTCCAGCAGCTCCTGGCTACCTTGCCTGAAGAGCATATCGAGATTGCTGAAAGCATCATCAGCCATGCTGAGGGTCATCTGAATGCTCCATTAAGCGATCATATCCATATCGCCCTTACGGATCACCTTTCATTTGCACTGGAAAGACTTCAGCAGGGGATCCCCATTCAGAATAAGTTGTTAAACGAAATCAAGCTGCTTTATAAAAAAGAGTATGAAGTGGGTTTATGGGCAAAGGCGGAAATCAAGAAGAAACTGGGCATCGAAATTCCCGATGATGAGGCGGCTCACATCGCCCTCCACATCCACACGGCGAAAATGGATGCACCGTCCATGAGTGAATCATTGAAGCAGGCGACGATCCTGAGAGATTTTGTGGAGCAGGTGGAGTCCTTCTTGTCCATAGAGGTGGAGGAGTCGAGCATTAACTATCAACGATTGATCACCCATCTTCGTTTTGCCTTGAACAGGATCGAACAGGGGGACCAGTTTGACCCCATCGATGAGGATATGCTTGAACTCATTCAGGTGAAGTATGTACGGGCGTATGAATGTTCTGAACAAATTGCCGGATACCTGGAGAAAGAATACGGCATTCAGTTCCCGCCATCAGAGGTCGCGTATATCGCTCTTCATATTCAGCGTTTGTTAAAGTGAATGGGTTGACGGTATCGCTTACATCTTGTAGAATGAACTCAAATCAACTTCATACAGTAGGATTGTTACTGATCATGCAGGCAAGACCTAGAATCTTTAAGACGATAATGGTAAGCGTCTCTCTTTGACCTACCTCTATCCTCTTAAGGGTACTGGGTCTTTTTTTATTGATTTTCTTTAAAAAAACAGGAGGGATTCTTAATGAATTATCGTGAAGTGGCTGAACAGCTTGTCCCTTTATTGGGCGGTAAAAATAATGTAGTGAGCGCCACGCATTGTGCGACGCGTCTTCGTCTCGTCATCGACGATGAAAGTCAGATACAAAAGAGCGCAATCGAGGAATTGGATGGGGTGAAAGGGGCATTCTCGAGCTCCGGCCAGTTCCAGATTATCTTCGGGACGGGGAATGTAAACAAAGTATATGAACATTTCGGTCCTCTTGTCGGGGCATCGATGGAGGAGAAATCCCCAACAGGTGAGTCTCACAGCGATGCTGCGAAGCGGAAGATGAACCCGTTTGCCCGTTTTGCCCGTACATTATCAAATATATTCGTACCGATCATCCCGGCAATCGTAGCGGCCGGTATGTTAATGGGGCTTCTTGGTCTGATGAAAACGTATAATTGGGTCGACCCTGAAAGCGGTCTATTCGTGATGCTGGACATGTTTTCCTCTGCCGCCTTCATCATTCTGCCGATCTTGATCGGGATGAGTGCAGCGAAGGAATTCGGTGCGAATGGTTACCTGGGTGCTGTCATCGGGGGAATCATGACCCACCCCGCATTATTGAATCCATGGGGTCTCGCCGATGCCCAGCCGGACACTCTCGATTTCTTCGGATTCGGAGTTGAAATGCTCGGGTACCAGGGGACGGTCATTCCCGTACTATTAACGGTTTATGTCATGGCAAAGGTTGAAAAGGGATTACGCAAGATTGTACCGAATACAGTAGATTTATTGGTTACCCCGTTCTTAACGGTCATCTTTACAGGATTCACTGCCCTGCTTGTCGTTGGACCACTTGGACGGGTCCTTGGTAACGGGATCACGACGGTTCTGGATGTTGTATACAATACAGCAGGTCCGGTCGCCGGGCTCATCTTCGGTGGATTGTATTCAACGATTGTCCTGACCGGTGTTCACCACAGCTTCCATGCCATTGAGGCCGAGCTGTTATCCAACGTCGGCGGAAACTATCTCCTGCCAATCTGGGCAATGGCCAACGTTGCGCAGGGCGGGGCGACACTTGCCGTCTTCTTTAAAACGAAAAACAAGAAAACGAAAGAAATCGCAGTCCCGGCAGCCGTTTCTGCTTTCCTCGGAATCACGGAACCGGCGATCTTCGGGGTTAACTTAAAGCATCGCCGCCCATTTATCGGAGCAGCCATCGGGGGAGCACTTGGAGGTGCTTACGTGGTATTCACACATGTAATGGCCAATGGAATCGGACTGACGGGTATCCCGATGTTTGCGATTGCTCAAGATCCGCTGAACTATGGAATCGGATTTATCATCGCTGTAGCGGGTGCCTTTACAGCAACCTTATTGCTAGGCTGGAAAGAAGAAGCAAAATAGATATCTTTATCCTTACCGGCGACATGGCTGGTAAGGATTTGCTATATTTAAAGAAACTCTAATGAGACGAGGAGGAACATATATGAAACAAGGGATTATTTCATTGGGTGAAGCGCTGATCGATTTCATCCCATTGGACAATCAAAATATGACCTATCAAAAAAGTCCTGGCGGGGCTCCTGCCAATGTGGCTGTCGGCCTGGCCAGACTTGGCGCGAGGTCTACCTTTTTAGGGAAAGTGGGAGAGGATGTATTGGGGAAGTTCCTGAAAGATACTCTTCAGGAATATGGTGTCCGGACCAATCAAATGGTGATGACTCCTGATGTCCGTACCGGAGTGGTGTTTGTGACGAATGGAGAAGACGGCGAGCGCAGCTTTGATTTTTATATCGATCCGAGTGCAGACCGGTTCCTCCAAGTGGGTGACATAGACGAAGAAGATATCCAAACCCATAAAATCCTTCACTTCGGTTCCATCTCCATGATCAGCTCTCCTGCTAAGGAAGCGACGCATCATGCGGTGAAAGTAGCGAAAGAGAATGGTTTATTGGTTTCGTATGATCCGAATTTACGATTGGGGTTATGGGACTCTGAAGACACTGCAAGGGAAACGATCAAGAGCATGCTCCCTCAAGCGGATGTGGTGAAGATCTCTGAAGAAGAACTCGAATTCATCACCGGTGAAAAAGAAATCGAAGCAGGTGTGGTGAAACTAAAAACGTACCATATCCCTTTCTTGATTGTCACGATGGGGTCAGAAGGAAGCTATGTGTATGTTGGTGAGGATCGTGAGTATGTACCCGCCATGAAGGTAAAAGCGGTGGATACAACAGGGGCAGGGGATGCCTTTGTATCCGGCATCCTCTATTCCATTCACGAATACAAAGGGAACATTGGATCCTTATCGATCGAAGAAGCAGCAAGCATGGCCCGATTTGCAGCCGTATCAGGAGCGCTTGCAGCCTCCACCAAAGGGGCGATGACCGCTCTTCCTTCGTTAGAAGAAGTAAACCATCATCTGGAGAAAGGGGAGAGACGATGACAAAAGATGAACAGCTGCGCAAACAAGCCTATGAAGAGATGAAGAAGCACAAGGGGATGGTGGAACAGGATCCCTATCGCCTTCATTATCACCTCATGCCGCCTGTTGGATTATTGAATGACCCGAACGGATTCATCCAATTCCAAGGAGTCTATCATCTTTATTACCAGTGGATGCCCTTTAAAACAGGACATGGTGCGAAATTCTGGGGGCACTACTCGTCTGAAGACTTAGTGAACTGGACACATGAAGAAATCGCCCTCACTCCATCAGAATGGTTTGAGAAAAACGGTTGTTATTCCGGCAGCGCCATCGAACATGACGGAAAGATCTACGCGTACTATACAGGGAACGTGAAGGACAAAGAAGGGAATCGTGAAACATACCAGTGTTTGGCACTTTCGGAAGACAGCATCCATTTTGACAAAAAAGGTCCCGTCGTTCACCTTCCTGAAGGATTTACCGCTCATTTCCGGGATCCGAAGGTGTGGGAGCAGGATGGGGCATTTCATATGGTTGTAGGTGCACAGACGGAAGAGTTAAAAGGAGCCGTCGCATTGCTGAGCTCAGAGGATCTAATGGATTGGGAGTATCGGGGTATCCTTGCAGGCGGAGGAGAGGGCAGGCTTGCCGACTTCGGTTATATGTTTGAGTGTCCTGACCTTTTTAAGTTGGGAGATCAAGATATCCTTGTTTTCTCACCCCAGGGAATAGAAGCTTCCGGAATGAAGTATCAAAATGTGTATCAGGCAGGCTATGTTGCCGGACGCTTTGATTCAGCTGCCGGAACGTTTGAACACGGGGATTTCGAAGAATTGGACCGTGGCTTTGACTTCTATGCCCCGCAGACGACAGTCGACGATGAGGGACGCCGTATTCTGTTTGCCTGGATGAGTGTACCTGATCAGAATGAACAGGATCATCCCACCATTGAACATAAATGGCTTCATACGATGACCTTGCCCCGGGAGTTAAAGCTTGTGGACGGAAGGGTCCAACAGCTTCCGTTAAAAGAGCTGGAGGATTTAAGGACGGGGGGAGCCGTCGAGCATGAAGTGACGTTAAAGAAAGAAAGCCGTGAACTCCGGGGCATAAACGGTAAGGCGGTCGAATTGGAGCTTCGTGATTTGTCTATTTCTGAAGGCTGGTTCGATCTCACCATTGGAGACGGTGCCAGAATGGTCTATTCTGCCCGTGAGCAGGTTCTCACTCTGGAACGCAAGAGCTATGTGGACGGAGTGGTGGAGAAGCGGCAGTGTGAGTTGACTGACCTCAATGCCATGCGCATCTTCATTGATACCTCGTCCATTGAAGTGTTCATCAACGAAGGGGAAGAAACATTCACCTCCCGATTCTATCCGGCCCCAAACAATGATTCGATCGCTTTCGGAGCCTCCCATCAGGTTCGATTTTCCATTAGAAAATGGGATCTTGCCCATGTAAACTTGAAGTAGACTGCCGATTCGGTGGTCTATTTTCTTTTTCTGTTAGATGTTATAGTAAGATAATATAAAACGGATTTCCTGAAAGGATTTTGATGATGACTTACAAAATGATTGTACTGGATTTAGATGATACATTATTACGTGATGACCAAACCATTTCGCAGCGTACCAAGAAAGCGTTGCTTCAGGCTCAGGAAGCCGGAGTGAAAGTGGTGCTCGCATCCGGCCGCCCGACGTTTGGGATGAGATGGGTTGCAAAGGAACTGAAGCTGGATCAATACGGAAGCTATATCCTTTCTTTCAACGGTTCGAAAATCATAGATTGCAAGACGAACGAAGAGAAATACAGCCGGACACTGTCAGCTGAAACCGCCCGCCGCTTATATGATGTAAGTAAGCGTGAAGATGTTGGCATACTGACGTATGCAGAAGACGCTATTATAGTAGAAGAAACAAATCCGTTTGCTTCCATTGAAAGTGAACTGACCGGGTTACCGGTGAAAGTCGTGCCGGACTTTAAGGAAGCGGTCACCGGGCCGGTCGTGAAAGTGTTGATGCTGAAAGAAGCGGATCGCCTGGTGGAGGTCGAGAAGAAACTTCAAAACGAGCTTGAAGGCGAACTCAGTGTGATGCGCTCAAAGCCGTTCTTTCTTGAATTCACCCAGCTTGGGGTCACCAAAGGCGCAAGCCTCGACTACCTGATCAAGCCCATGGGCATCAAGCCTGAGGAAGTCATCGCTATCGGCGACAGCTACAATGATCTTACCATGATTGAATTTGCCGGCCTCGGGGTCGCCATGGGCAATGCCCCGCTGGACATCAAAAACAAGGCCGATTACGTCGCAGCCTCCAACATGGAAGATGGCGTAGCAGAAGTCGTAGAAACATTTGTATTGAATGAACTATCCAGAGTGTAACAAGCCGACCGGAGTCCTTAAATGGGATTCCGGTCATTTTTTTGGCCCTTTTCGCATTATTATATACAAACATAGCGTCTGCCTGGGCTCTGTCGATTATTGTATGCTGGAGGTGTCGTGACAGAGCAATAAGGATAATTGGCACAGTGCAATTTATTCGAACATAGAATTTTACCCCTTCTACAAAGAAATCAATTTGTTTGTATAGTAAGTTCATTTATCTTATGTGTTTTTGGATCCATGCCCCATGATTGATTGTAGCGGAAGGTGCTCGACTCCTGCGGGAATAGCGGGAAAGTTGAGACCTCACAGGGCTAAGCCCGAGGAGGCTCAACTCACGCCCCGCGGAAAGCGAGCACCTGCAGCGGAAATCAACTACCACTTGCTTTTCTGAGAGAAATTAATTTAATGAAGTTCTTGAAAATTATTAGGAAAAAAATGTATAATACATTTCTTTCTATGATACTATTAAAAATAATCATTGAAATGGGAGGACAGACGATTGAAGGTTTTTGGAGGGATCATTCTTAAATTCCTGCTATCGATTGTAGGAATCATTTTTATAGGTGGATTGCCTGTCCTGCTCTCGGGTATCGGTCAACGGGAGTTAAGACTGCAGGCGTACTGGCAATCCGTAAAGGAAATCGTGTATGCCCTGTTTCATGCAGGGGATTTGACATATGTGGTGATCGGCGGACAGAAGGAACGGGAGCTATTTCCTTACTTGTGGGAGCCGATCATGTATTCATTCATCATTTTATTTTCCGCTTTTCTTCTTGCAAGCTTCTTAAGCATCCTCATCACGATCATCACCATGTTGTTTTCTCAGAAGAACCGAAATCGAATCAAGTTCACTTTTTATTTATTCGAATCCATACCGGATGTGCTGGTCATCTTACTCTCACAGCTCCTTGTCCTTTATCTGTACAAGCACACAGGCATCCTGTTTTTTGAAATTGCCTCGGTCCAAACCGAGAAGGCTTATCTCCTTCCCATTGTGGTGTTGGCAGTCCTTCCGACCATTCAGCTGTTCAGGATTTCAATTCTTTCATTTGAAAAGGAAGAAGGAAAAGACTATGTGACGCTCGCTCATTCAATCGGGCTGGGAAGACTGGTGATCCTGACGTTTCATATTTTAAGGAATGCTATCATTTCCGTGTTTTTTCAATCCAAGAAAACGGTATGGTTCATGCTGTCCAATTTATTCGTTCTGGAGCTTTTATTTAATATCGCGGGCATTACCCGTTTCCTGAAGTCGACCATGCAGCCGAAAATGTTCACGATTGCCATTCTTTCGATTTTCATTCCTCTGTTTGTCTTTTATACGTTGGGGGAATGGATGCTTTCAAAAATAGCCAACAAAGGGGAGGAAATCTAATATGAAGAGAAGTGTCTGGAGGAATCCTTTTTTTCTCATTGGGTTTACCTTCATGATCCTGATGCTCGTCTCCAGTTTTGTCTATTCGATCGTATGGGGGAATGAGGTGAGGAGGCTGTACTTCCTCTCGGTTGAGGGTAAGGTAGTGGAATCTTCACCCATATCACCAAAGTGGTCCTTTCCGTTCGGGACAGACGCCCTGGGCCTGGACATGTTGGGGAAAATCATCATCGGTGCCAAGTATACGATACTGACAGCGTTGGTGATCGCTTTTTTACGGGTGTTCTTAGCGATACCTCTCGGACTGATCCTGGGGACTTTCCTCATGAAGTATAAGAAATACATCAATGGATGGATCGATTCCTTTCATTACATCCCGTTGACGATTCTTGCTTATTTTTTATTGTTCCCGGTCCTGTGGGAACCTTTTGAAGGGTTTTCCACTTCCATCGTGGAGCGCTTCGTCATCGAAATCCTCATACTAAGCCTCCTCATCGTCCCGATATTGTCTGCCCTATTGGGAAATGAAGTGTCTTTATTATATAAGCAGGAATTCATTATGAGCGCGAAAACGCTCGGTGCCGGAAGATGGAGAATCATTTTCAAACATATCCTGCCGTCGATGAAAGAGAAGCTCGTGATTTTACTGGGGCAGCAGTTCATGCAAACACTCATCATCTTCATTCACCTCGGACTACTCACATTATTTCTTGGAGGTACCGACGTCGACTATCAATTGGTCAATGATCCCCCAAGGTCGATTACGTATGAATGGTCCGGACTGATCGGTGATTCCTTCCGTTATCTTCAAGGTGCACCGTGGATTCCATTGACGCCGATCCTGTTTTTTTCGGCGACGATGTTATCCGTGTCTCTCATGATTGAAGGATATGTACAGGTAACAAGCGGGCAGTCCCATTACAAAAAGAAATTCAGGTCTGCCTATCGCCCGCTGACAGAAAAGGAAGGGGAGCACCTGAAGGAGTCTGATTTTCAAAAGGTAAATATGTGAACGGATGGAGCATAATAATGGGGAAGCCCCAGATTTTCTTTTGGTAAACATTTCATCAGGTCTTTGTGTTTCATATTAAGGATTACGGGGAATAAGTTTACACTGGGTAAACAAAACAGCGGATATTTTTAGCAGGGATAGTATAATCAACCACACTAGTGGGAATATATGGGGCGTTCACTTGTTGTTCACGATTCCTGGACCCTTGATAGATAAGGATTCAGCGGGGGGATTCGCAGCGTTTGTCGAATTCCCATGAAATATTTTTGTTACATTTACCGCAAAATGTTATACACATGAAATTATTTTTTGTTATAATACTCGTTGTTGATTCAAATGAATTTACATTGGCTAAACATTTTCTTAATGAATTTACATGAAAAATGCCCTCATTAAATACAAAGTATAAAAGGTGATGAACTATGAACTTCTTTAAAAGACAGTTTGAAGATATGCGCACTGGGAAGTTATCGTTCTTCTTTACAGTCGTAGTATTATTTTGGATTAAGACATATGCCGTATATTTAGCCGAATTCAACCTGGGAATACAAAATGCGCTTCAGCATTTTCTTTTATTTCTAAACCCGTTGAGTTCAGCACTCCTATTCTTTGCCCTCGCATTATTCTGGAAAGGCAAGGGGCGGTATATTGCATTCATCGTCATTAACTTCCTGATGTCCTTTGTCCTGTATGCGAACGTCGTGTACTATCGTTTCTTTAATGACTTTATTACAGTTCCGGTATTACTTCAGGCGAAGACGAATAACGGACTTGGAGGAAGTGCACTGGAACTATTGAGTCCTATCGATATCCTGTACTTCTCCGACCTGTTCATTATCATCGGATTAATGATCATGAAGAAAGTGAAACCACAGGAGAAATTACGCTTCCGTTCCGTATTCGCGGTCATGACATCAGCAGTCCTTGTGTTCTTACTGAATCTTGGCCTTGCAGAGATCGACCGTCCGGAACTATTGACACGAAGCTTTGACCGTAACTATCTTGTGAAGTATCTTGGTACTCACAACTTTACGATTTATGATGTGATCCAGAACTCCAAGACGTCTGCCAAGCGTGCCCTTGCAGACAGCAATGAAGTATCAGAGGTTGAGAACTTTGTAAAAGCAAACAAAGTGGAGCCGAATCCTGAATACTTCGGTAAAGCAAAAGGGAAAAACGTCATTTATGTTTCGATGGAATCCCTTCAGAACTTTGTGATTGGAAAAGAAATCGACGGCCAGGAGGTAACACCATTCCTGAACTCATTGGTGGAAAAAGAAGATGCGATCTACTTCGATAATTTCTTCCATCAGACGGGTCAAGGAAAGACATCCGATGCCGAGTTCATCATGGAAAATGGATTATTCGGTTTACCGCAGGGTGCCGTTTTCATGACGAACGCCAATAACACACTTCAATCAGCACCTGGAATTTTGAAAGGTGAAGGATATACGTCAGCTGCGTTCCACGGAAACTATAAAACATTCTGGAACCGTTCTGAAATGTACCGTACAATGGGATATGATGAATTCTACGATGCAACGTATTATGATATGAGCAAGCCTGAAGAGCAGCTGCCGTATGGATTAAAGGATAAACCATTCTTTGAAGAATCCATGCCGATGCTTGAAAAACTACCTGAACCTTTCTATGCGAAATTCATCTCGCTATCGAACCATTTCCCGTTCGATCGTCACGAGAATGATACAGACTTTGAACCAGGTCAATTTGGCGATGGAGTAGTAAACCGATACTTCCAAACGGCCAACTATATGGATTCTGCTCTGGAGCAATTCTTTAATGACTTAAAAGAAAGTGGATTATATGAAGATACCGTCATCGTCTTATACGGTGATCACTACGGTATTTCTGAAAACCATAATAGAGCAATGGAACAAGTCACTGGGGAAGAAATCACAGATTTTAAAAACGCCCAGCTACAGCGCGTTCCTTTATTCATCATTGCTCCTGGAGTAAAAGGTGAAGTCAACCACACATACGGTGGTCAAATAGACGTCCGTGAAACAGTATTCAACCTTCTTGGTGTGAATAACAAGGACTATATCAGCTTCGGTCAAGACTTATTGTCCAAAGATCGCAAGCAGATCGTGCCTTTCCGTAACGGTGATGTCATCACACCTGAGTACTCTGAGATCAAAGGAGTATGTTATGAAAACGCAACAGGCCAGCCTGTAGAAGAAGGAAGCAACGCATGTGAAGATGCGGCGAAAGAAGCCACAAAGCGTCTTGAGCTATCGGATAAGGTAGTATACGAAGACTTACTTCGCTTCTACAAGCCTGAAGGATACAAACAGATCGATCGTTCAGATTATCAATATATCAACCCTAATCCAAAAAGCACAGAGAACCCTGAAGCTTCTCATGAAGAATCTCACGAGTAATTCGGGAATAGTAAGCCAGTCCTTTCACCATGATGGTGAGGGGGCTGGTTTTTTTTGTTGGGAAGATTGAAGAAGGAACAGGGCGGTGGGTTGTATGGTGGATTAGCGTGGTTGTTCAGCTGCTGATTATTTGGGGAAAATCAGCAGCTGAAATAGGAGGAAATTTTACCTGTTAAAATCCCCCACAACTTCACCTGTCAAAAACAATCCAAATTTCAACAGGCAAACGCCCGACCCCCTGCTCACCACATGACTACTTTTGACTGATTAATGAATGAAAATGAACACTTATGAACAAAAATGATTGATTTTTGTAACCGTTGTCATTATAATGAATATAACAACAAACGGAGAAAGTAGGAGAATGCTATGTTAACGGAGGAGCGGCATCGCATCATTTTAGAGCTATTGAAGGAAAGGGATACGATTAAGATCCAGGATATTGTAGACGCCACCCATGCTTCTGAGTCGACGATTCGCCGGGACTTAACACAGCTTGAGCAGGAAAAGTTCCTGAAACGGGTGCACGGGGGGGCATCAAGGCTTCAAGGGAAGCTGAAGGAATTGAGCGTTTCTGAAAAATCATCCAAAAGCCTTCATGAGAAACAGTCAATCGGTCGGTACGCGGCCACCCTGGTCGAGGAGGGGGATTGCATCTATCTGGATGCCGGTACGACAACCTTGAGTCTCATCGACCATCTTCCTGAAAAGGATATCGTCGTTGTCACGAATGGATTGACTCATGCGGAAACCCTTATCCAAAAAGGATATAAAACGTATATGATCGGAGGCTTTATAAAACCGGTTACAAGAGCGATGGTCGGAAGTGGAGCCCTTGAATCCATCCGCCAATACCGATTTGATAAAGCCTTCATGGGGGCAAATGGAGTCCATGCTCAGTATGGATTCACGACCCCGGATCCCGAAGAGGCCCAGGTGAAGCGCCTGGCCATTGAGTTATCCAGGGAAGCCATGTTTCTGACCGATGATTCTAAATTCGGGGAGATTGCCTTCAGTAAAATCGTAGACCTTGATAAAGCGATGATCATTACGAATGCACTGGATGACGAGCATGGCACATCAATGATGAAACAAACTATGATAAAGGTTGTGACAACATGATCTATACATTAACGTTGAACCCTTCGGTGGATTACATTATGGAGCTGGACTCCTTTGAAAAAGGCAGTCTGAACCGGAGTAGAGCAGAAAGCGCCTTTCCAGGGGGGAAGGGGATCAATGTCTCACGCGTGCTGCACGTTTTGAACGTGGACAGTGTGGCTCTCGGATTTGCAGGAGGATATACCGGCGAATACATTAAGCAATTTTTACACAAAGAAGACATCCGGACGGATTTTGTAGAGGTGGAGGAAGCCTCGCGCATCAATGTGAAAATTAAATCGGATGATGAGACGGAGGTAAACGGAAGCGGTCCTTCCATTACTGAAGAACATATCGCTCAGCTCCTTGATCAAATATCATCCTTAACGGCTGATGATATGATCGTGCTGGCGGGAAGCATCCCCGGTTCGGTGCCGAAAACCTTTTATCAGGAGATTGCGGCTCAATGTCAGAAACAGGGGACGAGAGTAATCATCGATGCAGAGAAGAATCTGATCCAACCCGTCCTTCCCTTAAAACCGTTCTTGATCAAGCCGAATCATCATGAGCTCGGGGAAATGTTCGATGTAGAGATCGACTCCGTGGAAGACGCGATTCGGTACGGAAAGAAACTAAAGGATACCGGCGTTGAAAATGTCATGGTATCCATGGCTGAAAAAGGTGCGCTCTTACTGACCGGAGAAAAGGTATTCTACTCTTCGGTACCTAAGGGGGAATTGAAAAGCTCGGTCGGTGCAGGAGATTCAACAGTTGCGGGTTTCCTTGCCGGCCTGTCGAGGGGATGGAGCATAGAAGAGTGTTTCCGCCTGGGGACCTCGGCCGGGTCAGCGACTGCTTATTCCATTGGTCTTTGTTCATCGGAAAAAGTGAAAAGCTTATTTGACGAAATCCGGATTACAAACATATAGAGGGGGAATCAAAAATGAGAATCACTGAATTACTGACAAACGAAACCATTCAGCTCAATTTGTCTTCTCGTTCGAAAAACGGAGTGATCGACGAGCTGGTATCCGTTTTGGATCAAAGCGGTAAATTGCAGGACCGTGATGAATTCAAGAAAGCGATCCTTAATCGGGAAGCACAGAGTACGACAGGGATCGGGGAAGGGATTGCCATTCCACATGCCAAAACATCTGCAGTAAAAGCACCTGCGATCGCATTCGGGAAATCAGAAGAGGGCGTGGACTATGAATCTCTTGACGGAGCGCCTGCTCATCTATTCTTTATGATTGCAGCGACAGAAGGGGCTAATCAAACCCATTTGGAAGCATTGAGTCGCCTTTCTTCCATGCTGATGGATATGGATGTGCGGAAAGCGCTCCTGCATGCGGCTACAAAAGAAGAAGTGTTGGAGATTATTAATCGCCACGACGGAGAAGAAGAGGAGGCCCCGGTTGAAACCGCTGCTACAGGCGGAAAAATCCTGGCCGTGACGGCTTGTCCTACAGGGATTGCTCATACGTATATGGCAGCTGATGCTTTAAAGGCAAAGGCGAAAGCGATGGAATTGAACTTGAAAGTGGAGACGAATGGTTCCGGCGGAGCAAAGAACGTCCTCTCACAGGAGGAAATTGAAAGCGCTGTAGCCATTATCGTCGCAGCGGATACGAAAGTGGAAATGAATCGTTTTCAAGGTAAACCCGTGATCGAAGTGCCCGTGGCGGAAGCGATCAGGCGACCGGAAGAGCTTTTAAATCAAGCAATGAAAAAAGACGCCCCGATATACCAAGGGGGAGAGCAGTCGAAAGAAACAACTGCCGGACCGGAGAAAAAGCAAAAGTCAGGATTCTATAAGCACCTTATGAATGGTGTTTCCAATATGCTTCCGTTCGTGGTAGGGGGAGGGATCCTGATTGCGATCTCATTCTTATTCGGCATACAGTCGGCAAATCCTGATTCTCCCGAGTACAATGAGTTTGCGGCGATACTGAATACAATCGGCGGAGGAAATGCCTTTTATCTGATGGTTCCAGTCCTTGCCGGGTTCATTGCCATGAGTATAGCCGACAGACCCGGCTTTGCCCCGGGTATGGTTGGCGGATTGATCGCAGCAACGGGTCAGAGCGGATTTTTAGGCGGGATCATCGCCGGTTTCTTAGCGGGTTATGTGGTACTTGGTATTAAGCGTTTAACAAATAACTTTCCTCCTGCACTGGAAGGGATCAAGCCCGTATTGATTTATCCTTTACTTGGCATCTTCATTACCGGAGTCATCATGCTTCAATTCCTGGTTGAGCCCCTGAGTGCCCTTAATACGGGTATACAGAACTGGCTGGATGGTCTCGGGACCGGCAACTTGATTTTACTGGGCTTAATCCTCGGTGGAATGATGGCAATCGACATGGGTGGCCCTATCAACAAAGCGGCCTTTACGTTCGGGATTGCCATGATCGAAGGGGGCAATCTTGCTCCCCATGCAGCCATCATGGCAGGGGGAATGGTTCCGCCGTTAGGGCTGGCGATGGCCACGACACTCTTTAAGAAGAAGTTTAATGATAGCGAACGGAAAGCCGGGATCGCGGCTTACTTCATGGGAGCGTCCTTCATAACAGAAGGAGCGATTCCATTTGCGGCAGCCGATCCATTCCGCGTGATCCCTTCGATCGTGACAGGTTCTGCCATTGCAGGAGCGTTGACGATGTTCTTCGGAATCGGGTTGCCTGCACCCCATGGCGGATTATTCGTCTTTCCTGTCGTCGAAGGAAATCCATTTTTATATCTCCTGGCAGTACTGATCGGCTCTGTCATTACAGCTTTGATGGTCGGTTTCTTGAAAAAACCTGTCAGGTAAAGAGTGGGCAAGACAACAATTCAAGCTCCACGAAATATAAGAACGAGGGGACTTCCCCTCGTTCTTTGTTGTGTTATAAGCTTTCGATTTCTACATCCTTGATTCCTTCGATTTCTGCAATCGTATAGTAAATGTCAACGGCCTTTCTCCTGAAGTCCACAATAATCTTCAACTCTAACAAATGCTGCTGATTCTTTAAGTCTTTGATCCTGATATTTTCAATCGTGATTTCTTCGCCCTTGATTTTTTCGATGATGGATTTAATCTCCCGCTGTTCTGATATCGTCGCGCGAAGAAACAATTCTTTCTCCTTCAGTCGTTTCGGTCCTAAATAGGTGATGACAATCGGTACCACTTCAACAGAGACGATCAGCAGGATCACTCCGGCTGTTGCTTCAAGATAGAAACCAGCCCCGACGGCAATCCCTATCCCCGCCGCCCCCCAAATCATCGCAGCGGTCGTTAATCCTGAAATACTGTCATTCCCTCTGCGCAGGATGACGCCTGCCCCTAAGAAGCCGATCCCTGAAACGATCTGAGCGGCTAATCGCAGTGGGTCCATCGTGATATTCACTTTATCCGATCCCTCAGAGAGATAGGCGGATTCGATGGACACAATCGTTAACAGACAACTCACAATACAGATGACAAGGGACGTCTTCAGACCCACAGGCTTCCTCTTCAATTCCCTTTCAAGTCCGATGATCAACCCTAAAACGGCTGAAATGCCGAGCTTTATTAAAAATGTCGTATCTAATAGCTCCATCCATCCCCCTCCACTTCTTCAAAGCTGCTAAAAAAATCTGTAGTAATTCGACTCGACTGATTATAAAATGAAAGCAGTGAACACCTATCAGGAGGTCTATCATGTCGGATACGAAAGTGAATCCATATCTAATACTTGCAATCGGGGTCATCTCCGTTTCTACCTCGGCGATCCTAGTGAAAGTCTCGAGTGCACCGGCAGGCATCTTGGCATTTTATCGGCTGTTTTTCACCGTTCTTTTGATGTCCCCGGTATTTTTCTTAAAGTATGTAAAGGAATTGAAACTTATTACTCCAAGAGATTGGCTGTTTTCGATTTTGGCCGGAGTATTCCTTGCCTTCCATTTTATCCTTTGGTTTGAATCCTTACACTACACCTCGGTTGCAAGCTCTACTGTACTTGTCACGCTGCAGCCGTTATTCGCTTTTATTGGTGCGTATTTATTCTTTCAGGAAAAGTTAACAGCTAAGGCCTTGCTATCTGGTGTCTTGGCCGTCGCCGGAAGCTTCATCATCAGCTGGGGGGACTTTCGAATAAGCGGAAGCGCCCTTTGGGGGGATATCCTGGCGCTTTCAGCATGTGCCCTTGTCACTGGATATCTCTTATTCGGGCAGACGATCAGAAAACGTTTATCGCTCGTTACGTATACGTATCTCGTTTACGCCATAAGCTGCGTCGTCTTATTAGTTTATGCCCTTGTCCGCTCTGAAAGTCTTGGACCTTACCCGACAGAGGATTGGATTTATTTCGTCCTCCTGGCAATCATCCCGACACTGTTGGGACATACATTGTTCAATTGGTCGTTAAAATGGTTAAGCACCTCGACCATCTCCATGGCCATCCTCTTTGAACCGATCGGTGCCTCCATCCTTGCCTATTGGCTCCTGGCAGAAAAAGTACTTTTGACTCAGGTGATAGGCGGGATCGTCATTATGATCGGTGTCACCCTTTTCTTAATAGAAGAAAGGAAACTTAAAAAGGTTGTCCAACCAGTCAGTGAGGTGAAGACAGATGCACTATAGAAAGGCAGAGATACAGGATGCAGAAGGTCTGGCGCACGTCCACGTCCATAGCTGGAGGACAACCTACTCTGGAATCGTTTCAGGAGAATATCTTCAGTCCTTATCCATTGCAGAAAGGAAAAATAAATGGATAGGGATCCTTTCTGGGCCGCACCATACATATGTGTGTGAAAGGGAAGACGGAAAGATTGTCGGTTTTGTTTCATTTGGGAAAGAGCGTACGGGTGACTATGAAGGAGAATTATATGCACTCTATCTGTTGAAAGAGCATCAAGGTAAAGGGATCGGGGAGGAACTCTTTGGGATTGCCACAAGCGGACTCAGAAACCTTGGATTCACCACCATGTGGATATGGGTATTGAAAGAAAACCCGTCAAAGCATTTTTATTACAAATATAAGTCTGAACTGATAAAAGAGAAGATATTGACGATAGGAAATGAACTGCACCGGGAAGAAGGGTTACTTCTGAAGTTCAAATGAAAAGAGGAAGGGGGGAGGCTCCTTCCTCTTTTTTGGACACGTCAGGGTACTCAAGAAAATACGTATGTAAAACCGGAAAAGACAAATGCCATGACGACAGAAAAAATAAAGGTCATGCCCCTTACAGGAGTGGTACTGTCGCAGATCTTAAGGGCTTGTACGTAGGAGTACGCAAATAGATACACTGCCATGATGAAAGATAGAAATAATGCAACGTTTGTGAGCATGTATAATTGAATCTCCTTTCAAAAATGCGTTGTAATAATGTATATGGGGAAGAATGGTTGTACAGAACATAGAACGAAGATATTAATTTCTTGAAGTTTTTCTTAAAAATATATTGCAATAGCATTAACAGCGTGTTATATTAATAAACGTCGCTGATGCAGCAAATAACATTTTGAAAAACAAATGAAAAAAGTTGTTGACGCGATAACGAAAGATATGATATATTAATCAAGTCGCTTCTAAAAAGAAGTGCTTGACCTTGAACCTTGAAAACTGAAC
>NZ_NTUP01000052.1 GCF_002561455.1 Bacillus sp. AFS015802
AGCAAATTTTCTGGCACGCAAGTTCAAAGAAATAAACAAGTATCTCTTGTCTCTTGCAGTGCAAGTGTTCGGCTTTCGCCAAGCACTTACACCTATCGGTTATTCGTTCTGTTAAAGAGCTGTGCTGTCCGCTGCGTCACCCTCACCGGAACCGTTTCGTTTCCGCTGTTTCGTTCGCTGCGTCAGCTGAGGAGGCGAACTATACGCCCGGGCCCCTGACCCGTCAACACCTTTCTGCAAAGAAATTGAAGAAATTCATCCTCAAACCGGCCAATCGCAGACAAACCGCTGATCCGGCAGAAGAT
>NZ_NTUP01000053.1 GCF_002561455.1 Bacillus sp. AFS015802
TATTGGAAGACCGTAAGAACGAACGCCTGCCCAGCGACCTGGCCAGGCGCGCCACAGCCATCATCGAGATGCCGGACGGCGTGCTGGTCACCGCCAGCCGCGGCGGCCGCTACAACCTCCCAGGCGGCAAGGCCAATCGCGGCGAACTGCGCTCCCAGGCGCTGATTCGCGAAATCCGCGAGGAGACCGGCCTGCGCATCAACTCCATGCTGTACCTGTTCGACCACATCACCCCGTTCAACGCCCACAAGGTCTACCTGTGCACCGCCC
>NZ_NTUP01000054.1 GCF_002561455.1 Bacillus sp. AFS015802
TAAGTACGAGAACGAACCAAGACACTGAGTGGTTCTCCATATTATTTTCCAAGCTTAATAAAGATTACCCAGGCTTAATTGTTATTGATCCTAAAGATATTCAATGCAGGGGTGGAACTTGCAAAACGGAGATCAATGGGGTGCCAAATTATAGAGATGTCGGTCATCTTAATGATTATGCCTCATATAAATTTGGAAATGAGTATTTGAAGTATTTCCAAAATCCACTCAAGAACTGATAACAAAATGAGGCCCTGATAAGGGCAGGTACTGCTGGAAGGCTCTATTTTACGCTTGAGGTAAAGCACGTTGCTAAGACCCGCTAATATAAATCATGATCTTGGTTGCGCTGCAC
>NZ_NTUP01000055.1 GCF_002561455.1 Bacillus sp. AFS015802
CGTCATTGATCGGCTGGGTATACAGCAGCATCTGCAGCTCGTTCAGCATCCGGCTCCAGGCCAGGCCATCGTCGCCTTGCGGCAGATGGCGGTTGATGTCCTCTCCCACCACATCCCACAGCGGCGTGAAGCGCGCGCGCAGCGGTTTGTCGGATCGCAACAGCCAGCGCCCCTGCGTCGCAGGGTGGAAGCTCAATCCGTCTTCGCCGAAGTGTCGGCTCAAGGCATCCGTCAGCTTGACGGCTTCGTCCTGGCTCACCTGCATCACACCCACAT
>NZ_NTUP01000056.1 GCF_002561455.1 Bacillus sp. AFS015802
AAGCCGGGGTGGACAACGGTTTCATCGAGCGCGGCTTCGACAATGTCGGCGCCTGGATATTGGGACGCAATATGTTCGGCGCGCTGCGCGGCCCCTGGCCCGATCTGGAATGGAAGGGATGGTGGGGCGAGGAACCGCCCTACCGCGTCCCGGTGTTCGTGCTGAGCCATCTCCCCCGCCCCACTCTCGTCATGAAGGGTGGAACGACTTTCCACTTCGTATCCGACGGCATCCTCTCCGCCCTGGATCGGGCCCGCGAAGCGG
>NZ_NTUP01000057.1 GCF_002561455.1 Bacillus sp. AFS015802
GGTTGGTATAGATGATGCAGTGGTCCTCATCCGCGATCATCACATTGGTGGTGCACACATCCAGCGCGCTGCGGATGCGGGCGTTCTCCGCGGCCGCGCGCCGGTCGGCCGCGAGGCGGGCCTCCTCTGCGGTCTTCAGCTCCAGTTCCCGGGTGGTGTCCAGCCATTCCACCACCGAGCCCAATTTGCGGTTCTGGCCGTCGCGGATAGGCGTCAGCACCAGACTGAAGGC
>NZ_NTUP01000003.1 GCF_002561455.1 Bacillus sp. AFS015802
GAAAATTAAAAAAGGTGAATTTGAGCACCCTCAAATTCACCTTTTTTCTATTAGAGACTAGTTTTGTCCCAGCCTCTTTCGCTTTTTTTATCTATCAGTTTTTGAAGATCGTTTCTAATTCTTTCATGTCCCTTGTCTCGGAAAGGGCGACCATTAATTTAATTCTTGCCTTCTGTCCATTCAAACCGTTTGAGAAGATGACCCCATTCTCCTTCAATTGTTTCCCTCCGCCGGAATATCCGTAGATGTCCTGCACGATCCCGTTGAAGCATCTGGAAACCAATACGACCGGTATATTTGCTTTTAGAAGCTCATCGATGCCTGTCACTGTTTCCGGGGGAAGATTCCCTTGACCCAATGCTTCAATAACCACCCCATCGTACTGAAGGTCCTTTATGGCCCTCAGTAAGCCTGAATCCATTCCGGCATATGCTTTGATAAGTGTCACTCTTTTAGATATGTCGCACACTTGGTAGTGCTCGGTAGAGGTCGGCTGGTGATGGAAGAGGACCCCTCTTTTCGTCACGATCCCGATCGGTCCGTACTGTGGACTCTGAAAAGTGGATACATTGCTTGTATGGGTTTTGGTGACATTTTTCGCTGAATGGATTTCGTCGTTCAGGACGACTAAAACCCCTTTGTTCTTGGACTTTTCATCCGCTGCGACCCGGACGGAGGAAATCAGGTTATATAAACCGTCCGCACCGATCTCATTGCTTGATCTCATCGCACCCGTCACCACGACGGAAACGGGAAGGGTGAGGGTCAAGTCCAGAAAATACGCCGTTTCTTCCAGTGTATCTGTCCCGTGGGTGATGACGACCCCATGAAATGCCTTTTCGTTGAAATTTTCTTCAATGATTTCTTTAAGCTGCTGCATATGTTCCGGCGTAATATGAGGAGAAGGCAGATGGAATGCTTCCACAACCCTCAGGTTCGCGACATTCGAAACGATGGACGTCTGAACAGAGAGCGGATTTTCCTTTCCTGGTGTTACGGCTCCTGTTTGTTCGTCTTCCATCATCGAGATGGTGCCGCCAGTATGTATGACTAAAATATCTTTCTTCATCATTCATTCCTCCAACCATTTAAATTCCTATTTCCAATCCTACATTAACATGATACGATTAAGAAAACCGAAAGAAAAGAGGACTTTTTTATGCTGGTGATTTTATCAGCGGGTATAGCACCAGGATTAGCATTGCTAAGTTACTTTTATCTACGTGATCAATATGAGGCAGAACCCATTACCCTAGTGTTTAAAACGTTTATGTACGGGGCCCTTATCACATTTCCGATCATGTTTTTACAATATGTCCTGGAAGTCGAAGGGATCATTGATTCCAATTGGTCCACGGCCTTCATTTCCTCAGGATTCCTAGAAGAATTCTTTAAGTGGTTTATTTTGATGTTTGCGATCTTCCAACACGTCGATTTTAACGAACCGTATGATGGGATTGTCTACGGAGCCGGTGTATCATTGGGATTTGCGACAGTTGAAAATATTTTATACTTGATTGCCAATGGTGTTGAGCATGCATTCGGCAGGGCGATACTCCCGGTTTCAAGTCATGCCCTCTTCGGTGTCATCATGGGCTACTATCTGGGAAAGGCTAAGTTCTCCTCGAAAGAAGAACGGCATAAATGGCTTTTTCTTGCCATATCACTGCCTATCCTGTTACACGGTACCTATAACTATATTTTCCTCGCAGAGAAAAACTGGATCTACTATATGGTTCCGTTTATGTTTTTCCTGTGGTGGCTGGGGTTAAAGAAAGTAAAAAGTGCCCACAAACTTACAGAGAAGAAGTACAAAACCGGATTAAAGAAAGAGGTCATTTAAAGGCGCTCCCCGTGGTGACGTCTTTTATATTGAACCTGTAATGAAGCAAAAACCCCGCCATGGCGGGGTTTTTAGTTCATTTATAAGCGGCTGCAAGATCAGTTTTAGGGGCTTCTTTCCGCTTCACTTCGTCAATTTTGTTCACAAACATCTGGAAGACTTTTCGTTTTTCGTCCAAGTCGCGTATGTATTCCTTCAGTTCACTATACTTCTCTTCAAATGGCTTATGATACATTTCACGGATGCTTTCAATGATCTCTTCGTTCACTGTGGATTGGATGACTTGCTTTGTGATTCCGTACTTATAGGAATAGACCTTCAATTCTTTCTTTACATCTTCATAATCACTATTGATCTGGTCCAATACCTCAGAAATATCCTCTTTCCATTCGTCCAGAGATTTTGCTAAATAATCCTCCATCGTGACCCTCCCGTTTGAATTTTATGAATGATCTATCACTCCATTATAACCCTCCTTGTTTACATCCCTTTTGCTGAGACATTACAGTGTGGTATCAGAAGGGCTTCACTTAAGTGGGGCTTTTTTAACGTTTTCATATTTTTATCATTCCACTTGTATAAAATGGGAGCCTCTACAAAAACTAGAGTTAATGTTAATTGAAGATATGGAGGTTAAAGCATTATGAATAGTCGTTTCAAATGGGTTTATACTTCAGTCGTCATGGTGCTTATGTGTTCTCTCTTTATGATTTCTTCTGACGGGGAGAAAGCAGACGCTTTTACAAATCAGGTGATACAGCATGGCGCAACGGGTGAGGATGTCATCGAACTTCAATCCAGGCTTCAATATATCGGCTATTATAACGGTGATATTGATGGAGTGTTCGGATGGGGGACCTATTGGGCACTCCGCAACTTTCAATATGAGTTCGGGCTTCCAATCGATGGCCTTGCAGGTGCGAAAACAAAAGAAAAACTCGTCAAGGCATCAAAGTACAATAAGGAATTTGTGAAAAATCAAATCGAAAAAGGCAATGACTTTAGCCATTATGGCGGAACGGATTTAAATAAACAAAAGGGATCGACAGGTGGAGGAGGGGGAAAAGGCACTTCTCAAAATAATCCAGCCCCAAAACCGGCACCGTCCAAGCCTACTGCAGTGAATACACCAAACGGTTTCTCTCAAAATGACATCCAGCTGATGGCTAATGCTGTCTATGGTGAGGCCCGTGGTGAACCGTATGAGGGACAAGTCGCTGTTGCCGCAGTCATTCTTAATCGGATAGACAGCTCAGCTTTTCCAAATACGGCGGCAGGGGTGATCTTTGAACCTGGAGCTTTTACGGCCGTGGCTGATGGCCAGATCTGGCTGACGCCAAATGAAAGGGCGAAAGAAGCGGTTTTAGATGCTATAAATGGCTGGGATCCGTCATCCAGTGCCCTATATTACTTTAATCCTGTGACGGCAACAAGCAAGTGGATATGGTCGCGTCCACAAATCAAGAAGATTGGAAAACACATATTCTGTAGTTAAGAGGTGAAGAAAATTGCTACGTGTCATTCTAATTACGGTGCTCGTCCTTGGTGTAGCAGGAACCGCTTTTTGGGGGTACCAGGAACATCAGGAGAAAAATGCGATACTAATCAATGCGGAAAATAACTATCAGAGAGCGTTCCATGAGTTAACCTATCAGGTGGACCTGCTTCATGACAAAATCGGGACGACGCTTGCCATGAACTCAAGAAAATCATTGTCACCGGCCCTTGCCGACGTGTGGAGATTGACTTCACAGGCACACAGTGACGTAGGTCAGCTTCCCCTTACCCTCCTGCCGTTTAATAAAACGGAGGAATTCCTAAGCAATATCGGTGATTTCAGTTATCGTGTTGCCGTAAGGGACTTAGACAAGAATCCATTGACGGATAAAGAATACAAGTCATTGGAAAACCTGTATAAACAAAGTGCAGATATCCAGAATCAGCTGAGGAAAGTGCAGCATCTTGTCATGGAGAACAATTTGCGGTGGATGGATGTAGAGCTTGCTCTGGCATCAGGAAATGAACAGGCCGATAATACGATCATCGATGGCTTTAAAACCGTCGAGAAAAATGTATCGGGCTACGATGAGGCGAATTTTGGAACGACCACCTTCGTCAACACAGAGAAAAAAGATCAAAACTTCAAGAAGTTAAAAGGAAAAGAGATTTCCAAAGAGGAAGCAGTCAAGATTTTACGCAAGTATTCGGGGATCCCTAAATCAAAGGATGCGAAAGTATCGAAAAGCGGGAAAGGCTCCGATTATAAATTCTATAGTGTCTCGATCGGAAATGGGAATACAGAAGCGAGTATGGATGTCACGCAAAAAGGCGGATATCCGATCTGGTATATCAATAATCGTGAAATCAAGGAAGCAAAAATCAGCTTGAACCAAGCGGCGGATAAAGCGACGGCTTTCCTAAAGGAAAATAACTTCCAGAAGCTCGAGATGTTTGAGAGTGCCCAGTATGATAAAATCGGTATTTTCACATATGTGACAGTCCTGGATGGAGTGAGGATTTATCCTGATTCAGTCAAAATAAAAGTAGCACTCGACAATGGACAGATTGTAGGGTTTGCCGCGGAAGAATACTTAAAGAATAATCACCAAAGAGAAATCCCTAAAGCTTCCATTACAAAAGCAAAAGCGAAAGAAACGACGAACCCGAATCTGAAAGTGATGGAAGAGCGTCTGGCTGTGATCGTGAACGATTTGAACGAAGAAGTGCTGTGTTATGAATTCTTAGGGATGCTGGGTAAGGATACCTATAGAATATTCGTCAATGCAAACACAGGGGAAGAAGAAAAAGTGGAGAGGCTCAAAAATGCAGAGCCCATTTATGAAGAAGTCGTATGACATTGAGGGAGGGACCTCCGCATTCGGAGGTCCCTCCCTCTCTTCTTATTGGAAAATTCAGAATCAAGGTAAAAAGGTATGGAAAGGTGGGGGATCTCGTGACATAATATAGATACATAATATGGGAAAGTGGGAATTTCGAACTATGATAAAAGCAGGTACCACATTGCAATTGGAACCTATACATAATGAAACATTTGATAAATATAGATGCAGGGTGGTCGAGTTTTCCCATGAAGGGATTTATATTGATTACCCCATTCATACCAAAACGGAAAAAGCCATTTTTTTAATAGATGGTACACAGCTGAAGGCGAGCTTCACTATTAATGAGCAAACGGTCCTGATGTTTGAAACGGAAGTGATGGGTCGGAAATTATCCAAGATTCCGATGATCCATCTGCATTATCCCGGGGATGAAGGATTGGTAAAAGTTCAAAGGAGGCAGTTTGTCCGTGTTGAGGCCACTACGGATATCTCATTGAAGATCGATGATCATTTTTATCCGACCATCACCGAAGATCTCAGTGCAGGAGGCTGTGCCGTCGTGGTGAGGAAAGGGATGGAACTGAAAAGTGGATTAAAGCTGACAACAATCATCGTACTGCCAACGCAAACTGGAGAATGCCAGTATGCTGAGATTGAAGGAAGGGTGATACGCGTCTGGGAGAAGGAACATAAACAGATTGCAAGCATCGAGTTTGTTCACTTATCTGAAAATCAGAGACAACTTATTTTAAGGTATTGTTTTGAAAGGCAGCTCGAGCTTAGAAAAAAAGGATTACTTGAATAAAATGTAAAAATATACACATACTTTTTCTTAGAACGGAAAAAGGGTGATCCAGGTGAAAACGGTAGAACGAATCTTAATTAAATTAGCCATCATGCACTTTATATTATTAATTGCGGTCCAGTTTGTATTTCATCAATTGAATATCCTTCCTGAACTTCATAAAATCGTTTTCTATGAAGGGGTGGATAAAATGGAATACAGTGAAATTGTAGAAACCATTTCTCGTAGAGCAGGAGATTGATACCTGCTCTATTTTTCTTGAAGGCCTTTTTTCTCGGAAGAACATCCTTAAAGAAAGAATCTATAAACGAAAACGGAGATTTATGTTAAAATGGGAAAGAAAATTATTAGGAAATTAAGTAGGTGGATGAATTGAAAAAATTAAGAATTGCGATCGATGGTCCTGCTGCAGCAGGGAAAAGTACTGTTGCAAAAATAGTGGCAGGAAAATTATCTTATCTTTATATTGATACCGGGGCGATGTACCGCTCTTTAACGTATAAAGCTTTGACCAATAACGTAGACTTGCATAATGAAAGTGAATTGAATCATTTATTATCAGAAACGACAATCGAACTTGAACCTTCTGAAGAGGGCCAGCTGGTTTTCCTGGACGGGAAAGATGTAACGGACGAAATCCGCCAGGCTTCTGTGACCAATTCAGTGTCCCATGTAGCCGTTCACTCCCGGGTAAGGGAAGAAATGGTAAAGAGGCAGCAATTACTTGCAAAAGAAGGCGCTGTGGTGATGGACGGAAGGGATATCGGTACCCATGTTATTCCGGATGCCGAAATCAAGGTATTCTTACTTGCAAGTGTGGATGAAAGGGCCCAAAGGAGACATGAAGAGAACCTCTCAAAGGGATACCCGACTGATCTGGAACAATTAAAAGAAGAAATTGCCCGCCGCGACAAAATTGATTCAGAAAGAGAAATCGCTCCTCTAAAAAAAGCCGGGGATGCAACGGAAATAGACACCACTTCCCTGTCCATATCAGAAGTAGTGGATCAAATTATGATGTTAGTAGAAAGGAAAGGTTAAAGTGAACCTATATACCTTTGCCAGAGGTCTCGTAAAGTCGGTTCTTTCACCTTTATACAGAATAGAGGTAAAAGGGTTGGAACATTTCCCTAAAGACGACGGAGTCCTGCTTTGTTCCAACCATATTGATAATCTGGATCCACCGGTTGTCGGGATTTCAGCACCAAGACCCGTGTCCTTCATGGCTAAAGAAGAGCTGTTCAGCGTGCCTGTATTAGGAAAACTTCTGCCGGATTTACGCGCTTTCCCGGTGAAAAGGGGAATGAGTGACCGGGAAGCACTCCGAAAGGGATTGCAGGTCCTGAAACAGGGCGATGTTTTAGGATTGTTTCCAGAGGGTACAAGAAGTAAGACAGGGCAAATCGGCAAGGGATTGGCAGGTGCCGGCTTCTTTGCACTCCGCTCTGAAGCTTACGTTGTTCCCTGTGCCATCATCGGGCCATACAAGCCATTTAAGAAATTGAAGGTTGTTTTCGGGGCACCAATCCCGATGGAAAGTATTCGTGAAGAAAGATTAAATGCGGAGAAAACAACGGAAATCATTATGCAGCATATCGAAAAACTGATACTTGAGCATCAATAATATAAGGTTTCCCGCTTGACAAAAAGTAGTATTTATTAGAAGTTAGTAGAAAGAATATTTTAAATTGCGAAGTCTCACAATAATCAAAATCTTTGCAGTCATGGATTAAGGAGGAGTACATAATGGAAGACATGAATGGAATTGAAGTGAAAAATCTTGAAATTGGTGAAAAAGTGAAGGGGACAGTCACTAAGGTTGAAGAAAAACAAGTCTTAGTCGACGTTCAAGATAGTAAAGTGGATGGCATCATTCCAATTAGTGAACTCTCAAGCCTTCATATCGAAAAAGCTTCTGATGTAGTCAGTGAAGGGGATGTACTTGAGTTAATCGTGACAAAAGTGGAAGAAGAACTTCTTGTTCTTTCCAAGCGTAAAGTGGATGCTGAAAAGGCATGGGAAGAAATGAAGGTCCGCTTTGAAAATGGCGACGTCTTCGAAGCCGAAGTGAAAGATGTTGTCAAAGGCGGTCTTGTAGTCGATCTTGGAGTAAGAGGGTTTGTTCCCGCATCTTTAGTCGAAGATTATTATGTCGAGGATTTCTCGGACTATAAGGATAAAACATTAACGTTTAAAATCGTTGAACTGGATCAGGAGAAGAACCGTTTGATCCTTTCCCATCGTGCAGTAGTAGAAGCAGAAAAGCAGCAACAAAAGAAACAGCTGCTGACAGATATCGAGTCAGGTGCCGTTCTTGAGGGCACCGTTCAGCGCATTACGGATTTCGGCGCATTTGTGGATATTGGTGGGGTAGATGGGCTGGTCCACATTTCCCAACTCTCACATGAACATGTAGAAAAGCCTTCTGACGTAGTAACAGAGGGACAGAAAGTACAGGTGAAGGTACTGAGTGTCGATCGTGACAACGAACGTATCTCTTTATCCATTAAAGAAACACTTCCTGGACCTTGGAGTGATATTTCCGAGAAGGCTCCTAAAGGCAGCGTGCTGGACGGGGTCGTAAAACGCCTGGTATCTTACGGTGCATTTGTAGAAGTATTACCTGGTGTTGAAGGACTTGTTCATATCTCTCAAATTTCACACAAACATATCGGTACTCCACACGAGGTGCTCTCTGAGAACCAGGACGTGAAAGTGAAGGTACTCGACGTGAACGAAAACGAACAACGCTTATCTTTAAGCATCAAGGCTCTTGAAGAAAAAGAGGAAGAAGTAACGGATTACGAAATGCCTGAAGAAAGTACCGGCTTCCAATTAGGCGAAATGATTGGAGACAAACTAAAAGATCTTAAGTAATGGTGATGAATTGTGACGAGAGCTCAAAGAAAGCAAGACCATATTAATTATGCTTTATCAACCGGTCAACAGCGAAAGACGGGTTTCGATGAAGTGGCTTTTGTCCACCAAAGCTTACCAAATATAGCAGTAGATGAGACTCATCTGCAGACTGAAATTGGCGAACTTAAATGGAGTTCGCCAATTTTCATAAATGCTATGACTGGTGGTGGTGGAGAGACCACTTCGAAAATCAATGAAGAATTATCGACCCTTTCCAGGGAAACGGGCCTTGCCATTGCTGTAGGATCCCAAATGTCGGCTCTGAAAGACCCTGCTGAACGTAAAACGTATGAAATCGTCCGGAAATACAACCCGAATGGTATGGTTTTCGGGAATTTAGGCAGTGAGGCTACGGTCCAGCAGGCAAGGGATGCCGTTGAAATGATCGAGGCGAACGCCCTGCAAATTCATTTGAATGTGATTCAGGAATTGACCATGCCTGAAGGAGACCGAGACTTCAGGGGGGCTTTGGACAGGATCATGGAGATTGCTGACGGGATTTCAGTACCTGTCATTGTGAAGGAGACAGGGTTTGGTATCAGTAGTGAGGTTGCTGAATCCTTATCCCACTCAAATATTTCTGCCATCGATGCAGGGGGATTTGGCGGGACGAACTTCTCGAAAATCGAAAATCAACGACGAAAACGGATGTTGGATTTTTTTGATGATTGGGGCATCCCAACGGCCATCTCGATTGCTGAGAGTCATGCTGCGTCCTTGAAGCCTATCCTTGCTTCAGGTGGTATCCAGAACAGTTTAGATATCATTAAGTCCCTCGGCTTAGGGGCTTCGGCTGTCGGGATGGCCGGCGTCATTCTTAAACAGCTTCTCGAATCGGGTCTTGAGGATACCATTGAAGAAGTGAATCAGATTCATACCGACATACGGTTTTTGATGAGTGCACTAGGGTGCAGACGGATTGAAGATCTTCATCGCGTACCAATGGTCTTATCTGGCCACGTATATCATTGGCTGGACGTTAGAGGGTTGAATCCCGGAAGATATAGCACCAGAACGCTTGATTAGTCAAAAAAGAACGAATTCTCAGATTTGAGGATTCGTTCTTTTTTTGTTGTATGATTTGTGTTTGATTGTGAACTAGTGTTACTTCTTTCCTTTTTCCGGTCCTTCCACGCTTGTTGCTCCGTTGTAATGCATGCCCTGGTCCCGGTCTGATTCTACTCGTTTGCTTTGTTTCAGCTTTTTTTCTTGACGGTCTTTACCCATTCGAAAACACCTCCCTTCTTTATTTTTTCTTTGAAAAGTTTATTCATACATGAATGAGATACATAAAGATTTTCCATAATGTAGATAATAGGAGGGAGAGATTGTCGGGTGGATGGAATTTTATATTTATGGTTGCTCTGGGGGATCTGGATTTATACAACGTTTCTGTTGAGAAAGTCCCATCCTGATCGTTATCGTTATGCCTTTATGAGTTTGGTGCTCATTTGTGTATTTCCATATGGAATAAAGTTCGGCACTGTGGAGGTAGCACTGCCGGTTATCGTACTTGCACTCATTTGTATTCTTTACATAAGGAATTTTGCTTTGAGAGAAAAGTTATACATGCTCATCGCTGTTCTCACGATGGGAATGCTTTATGCAGGCATTGGATGCCTTTCGATTTATGATCCGGTCCTCATGTTTATGAATCGGGATATCATCATTTCTTTGTCGTTCGTTCTCGTCAGTATTCTGTTCTATAGTCATTCTTCCCTTTACAGGCTCCGCGTCATCGCGATTCTTGGAAGTAGTGTGGTTGGTGATATTTTTCTGAGTATTCCTTTGAATAAGATTGGTTTTTCCTATGCCATTGGAAGTCCTGCATACCTGGATATCCTGGCTTTGTCCGTCGGGCTGCTACTTGTCATCAAGATACTGGGAGAATTAAATCAGATCGTAAATCTTAAATCACAAACAAATAAGGGGGAAATGAGAAATCTATGAATGTGTATGTGTATCCGGTGATCTTTGGCGTGGTTGTGGGGACCTTGACGAGAATTTATATGCTCCGCACAGACTATCGCCAATATCCAACTTATCTGCACGGAAAGATTATCCATATTGCCCTTGGGTTCATTGCGGCAGGGCTAGGTACCATCGCCATTCCGGCATTGCTTGAGGAGAATTTTACGGCGATTACATTCTTGACCGTTGCGGCCTCACAGTTTCGGGATGTGAGGAATATGGAGAGAAACACTTTGACAGAGCTGGATGCTTATGAACTCGTCCCAAGAGGGGCTACATACATTGAGGGGATTGCCGTTGCCTTTGAAAGCCGTAATTACTTAGTCATCTTCACCTCTCTTCTTGCCACGATCGCCTACATCGTCATTAATATATATGCGGCTATATTGATCAGCGCGATCTGTATGGTATTGGCTCATAAACTGATGGCCGGCGGACGATTAAAGGACATTGTTGACATTGAATATGTGAAGCCGCGTTTTGACGGAGCGGGTTTATATGTTGATAATATTTACATCATGAATATAGGTTTGAAAGTAAGGCAGGAGGAGATCTTACGGTATGGGATGGGGTTCATCCTTTCGCCTAAATCCTTCGATGCCAGGTCGACGCTCGCCAACCTGGGGCAAAGACAGGCTATTTTACATGATATGTCTACCTCCCTGGGGATCTTTAAAGACTCGGGGACACCTGCATTGACTCCACTTGCCAAGAGAGATTTAGATGATGGCAGGATCGGGGTTTTCGTCCTTCCACAGCGTAAGGATGTAGAAAAGGCGATCGCCATCCTTGGGCAGGTTCCGACCCTGGAAAATGCGATAAGGATGCCGTCTGAGTCGAAAGCGAATCAGAAGGGGAGTAAATTGAAATGAGTACAACCATACAAAAATTCATCCTTGCAACGGTGACGACCACACCTGAAAAAGTACCGGCTGGAACAAGCGTCTTTTATTGTAAAACAGATGAAGAATTACAAAAAATATGTGCGAACCTGGAGGCAATTCTTGATGGGATTGCCCACGAAATCGATGATGGACTTTTCATCATTGTAAAACACTGATTGCCAGTTGATTCGTTTATTGATAAAATAGTAAAGTTAGGGGGGACTGTCCCATAAGGAAATACCTTAAGGGCCAGTCCTTCTTATGCATAGCTCAGGTTAGATTGAAAGGCTTAAAAAGAGGAAATGTAAGAACAGGACAACTTCTTACAGAAAGGGTGAATAATGTGACTAAACCAGTAGTAGCAATCGTAGGGCGTCCGAACGTCGGAAAGTCCACGATCTTTAATAGAATTGTTGGAGAAAGAATATCCATAGTTGAAGATGTACCTGGTGTAACAAGAGACCGTATATATAGTTCTGCAGAGTGGCTGACGCATGAATTCAATATCATCGACACAGGGGGGATCGAACTTGGGAACGAACCCTTCCTGGACCAGATCAGACAACAGGCTGAAATTGCGATAGATGAAGCCGATGTCATCGTCTTCTTGACAAATGGCCGTGAAGGCGTCACAGCGGCTGATGAAATCGTCGCCAAGATTCTTTATCGTTCCAAGAAACCGGTCGTTCTCGGCATTAATAAGATCGATAACCCGGAAATGAGAGAAATGATTTATGATTTCTATTCATTGGGATTTGGCGAGCCGTTTCCGATTTCGGGTTCACATGGACTTGGTTTGGGGGATCTTCTCGACGAGGTCGTCAAGAACTTCAAACATGAAGAGGAAGAGGAATATGCCGAAGATGTGATCAAATTTTCTTTGATCGGTCGCCCGAACGTAGGAAAATCGTCTCTGGTAAATGCTTTGTTAGGGGAAGACCGAGTCATCGTCAGTAATGTAGCTGGGACGACAAGGGACGCAATCGACTCCACTTACACGTATGATGGACAGGACTATGTCATCATTGACACAGCCGGTATGAGGAAAAAAGGGAAAGTGTACGAAACGACTGAAAAATATAGTGTGCTTAGAGCCCTCAGAGCCATTGAGCGTTCAGATGTCGTCCTTTCCGTCATTGACGGTGAAGAGGGTATCATTGAGCAGGATAAGAAGATCGCGGGATATGCCCACGATGCCGGCCGTGCTGTGGTGATTGTCGTGAATAAGTGGGATGCCGTGGATAAAGATGAGAAGACCATGAACAAATGGGAAAAGAATATCCGCGAACATTTTCAATTCCTTGACTATGCTCCGATTGTTTTCCTATCCGCAAAAACAAAGAAACGCATTCATACACTGCTTCCGATCATCAATACGGCAAGTGAAAACCATGCCATGCGTGTTCAATCCAGCGTGTTGAACGAGGTGGTCATGGATGCGGTTGCAATGAATCCCACACCGACGGATAATGGTAAGAGACTCCGGATTTACTACGCGACACAAGTGGCTGTCAAGCCTCCTACTTTCGTCGTGTTCGTAAATGACCCTGAATTGATGCACTTCTCTTACGAACGATTCTTGGAGAATAGAATTCGTGATGCATTTGGATTTGAAGGAACCCCTATTCGTATTATTGCCCGTGCTAGAAAATAATAAGGTGGGTGTAAAAAATGAAAAGTTCAAAAAACGTAACGGTAGTTGGTGCAGGCAGCTGGGGTACGGCTCTTGCGATGGTGCTTGCTGATAATGGTTTGGAAGTCAGGCTTTGGGGCCACAAGAAAGAACAAATCGATGAAATCAACTCTAAGCATACCAATCAAAAGTATTTGAAAGAGATCGAGCTCCCTGAAACCATCATAGGGTATCACGACCTTGGTGAGTCTTTGGATGGCGTTGAAACGATTATTCTGGCTGTCCCTACGAAAGCAATCCGCGGGGTCCTGGGACAAATCCAGGAGGTGCAGCGGGCACCCTTGACCGTTGTTCATGTGAGTAAGGGAATCGAACCAGATTCCCTCCTCAGGATTTCTGAAATGATCGAAGATGAAATGTCACCTGAGAATTTACATACAGTAGTGGTGCTGTCAGGACCGAGTCACGCCGAAGAAGTGAGCTTAAGGCACCCTACGACTGTAACCGTTTCTTCCAAGGATATGAAAGCGGCAGAAGAGGTTCAGGATCTGTTCATGAACATGAATTTCCGTGTATATACAAACCCTGATATGCTAGGTGTTGAAATCGGCGGGGCACTGAAGAATATCATCGCCCTTGCTGCAGGGATTACAGACGGTTTGGGGTATGGAGATAATGCTAAAGCGGCTCTTATCACGCGTGGGCTTGCCGAAATCGCCCGATTGGGAACCAAGATGGGGGCCAATCCGTTAACGTTTTCAGGCTTGACGGGTATCGGTGACCTCATCGTGACGTGTACAAGTGTCCATTCAAGAAACTGGAGAGCCGGGAACATGCTCGGTAAGGGTCATAACCTTGATGAGGTTCTGGCCAACATGGGTATGGTAGTGGAAGGGGTACGCACGACGAAAGCGGCCCACCAGCTGGCTGAGAAGTATGAAGTAAATATGCCGATTACGGATGCCCTTTACGATGTTCTTTTTAATAAAGTAGAAGCGAAAGAAGCGGTTGACCATTTAATGGGTCGTGTGAAAACGAATGAAATGGAAGACCTTGTGAATATACTTGGAGAACGTTTGACCTGATCCTGAATCGTAAATGGGAATTTTTGATAAAAGCAGAATTAATCCTCAATTTATAGGCATTCGAGGATGCGAACACTGCTCCTCCTGCATACACTGTCATGAATATATACAGCTTTGCCTATGGATGGGTAGGTCTCCTTTTTTAGAGCTGCTCGAGTATTTCGACGTCTCGGATGTTGAAATACTTGAGTGGCTTTTTTTGATTTTTCACTGGAAGAGGGAAAAAAACCTCCCTGCCGTTTATAACAGATTCTTGAACAACCAATCTTTTCTATTCTTTCGTGAAAATCTTATGATATAATACATTCGATAACAGGAGGGATGTACTTTGGATTCAATGATGAAGATGTGGATTTCGTTTGCTTCAATGGGATTCATGTTTTTTGCCATATTGACGATTTATTTCAGCAGGTATAAGATTAAGCAGAAATTCCTGCGTTTTGTCACAGCTTTCTTGGCATACATAATGATGATTGCTGGTGGACTCATGATGATTTATATAGTATTAAGCGGACCGACCAATTAGGATCCGCCCGATTGAAAGGACGTTTTAGATTGAAGCGCATAAGTGTAACAGCATTTCTTCTTATAGTTACGATGAGTATTCTTTCCGGTTGCATGTATCCGAAGGAAGAGTTGAGCCAAAATCAGATCCCTTATGAAACCCAGGTGAAGGCTGTACAAGAGGCAGTGGAAACCTATCAGAAGGACAACAGCGGACTGCTGCCAATTAAGACACGGGACCAGGATACCCCCATTTATCAGAAATATCCGATTGATTTCAGAAAATTGTCCCCCAGATACTTACCCGAAATCCCGGGCAATGCCTTTGAAAATGGCGGGATCTTTCAATATGTCCTGGTGAATGTGGAAGAAAAGCCCGAAGTCAAGATATTCGATCTTCGATTGGCTGAACAAATCAGGGAATTGAAGATCAGGATTCAAGCTCAAGATTATCCTCCGTTTAAAAAGGAAGTAGCAAACAATGTCTATACGCTGAACTATAAGGAGCTTGGCTATGATGATGAAGTCTATGTGAACAGCCCTTACTCCAATAAAAATCTTCCCCTCGTCATTAATGGGGACGGTGACATTTTTGTGGACTACTCAATGGACTTATATGAAACACTTACATCCAGTGATAAAGAATTTAAAAAAGGTGAAGATATCAGGGAAATACTTGTGAAGGACACATTTTTTGTTCCTGCGTATTCTTTGCCATATACGGTCGATGAAAATAACGAACCTGTCTTTATGACAAAATAGGCATAACCCTTTTCTTGCAAAATATATTGTAAGGGAAGGGTTATTATTTTTATGTCATCCTTTATAGGGTTATTTCATCAAAACAAATGATCATAAATGCTTAAGACATAATAAATTTTTCACTTTTAATCATAAGGGGGGAAAAAAAGCATATTAATAGTCATAAGTCATTGGGACAACATCATAACTATAGAATGTGAGACACAGAATACACGGATGAAACATCCCTGGAATATAAGATGGGAGGGAATCTCTTGGAAAGAGTCGATCTATTTAAAGACATTGCCGAAAGAACAGGCGGAGATATCTATTTAGGTGTGGTAGGAGCAGTTAGAACAGGAAAATCAACATTCATCAAGAAGTTCATGGAACTTGTCGTCCTTCCTAACATCGCAAGTGAATCAGAACGTGCAAGGGCGCAGGATGAGCTGCCTCAAAGTGCGGCAGGCAGGACCATCATGACGACTGAACCGAAATTTGTTCCGAATCAAGCCATCTCCGTTCACGTCGATGAAGGTCTCGAAGTGAATATTAGATTGGTAGATTGTGTGGGATATACGGTCCCGGGTGCCAAGGGATATGAGGATGAAAATGGGCCCAGGATGATCAATACACCATGGTATGAAGAGCCTATCCCGTTCCATGAAGCAGCCGAGATCGGCACGCGGAAAGTGATTCAGGAACACTCCACGATCGGAGTGGTTGTCACGACGGACGGCTCTATCGGGGAAATCGGCAGGGGGGACTACATTGAGGCGGAAGAACGGGTCATCGAGGAACTGAAAGAAGTAGGTAAGCCATTTATCATGGTCATCAACTCGGCAAGGCCTCATGCCCCTGAGACGGAAGACCTGAGAGTGAAGCTTCAAGATAAGTATGATATCCCGGTACTCGCCATGAGTGTGGAGAGCATGAGGGATTCGGATGTTCTCAATGTTCTGAGAGAAGCATTATTTGAATTCCCGGTACTTGAAGTGAATGTCAATCTTCCTAGCTGGGTAATGGTACTGAAAGAAGAGCATTGGTTAAGACAGAACTATCAGGAAGCTGTGAAAGAAACAGTGAAGGATATTAAGCGCCTCCGGGATGTGGACCGGGTTGTCCATTATTTCAGTGAGTTTGATCATATCGAACGTGCAGGGCTTGCCGGTATCGACATGGGTCAGGGGATAGCTGAAATCGACCTGTACGCTCCTGATGAACTGTATGATGAAGTCCTGAAAGAGATTGTAGGGGTGGAAATCCGCGGGAAAGATCATCTCCTGGAATTGATGCAGGATTTCGCTCATGCAAAAGCCGAATATGATCAAATCTCCGATGCCCTCAGAATGGTGAAGCAGACAGGATATGGCATCGCTGCCCCATCATTGAATGATATGAGCCTGGATGAACCTGAAATCATCAGACAGGGCGCAAGATTCGGCGTCAGCCTGAAAGCAGTGGCTCCATCGATACACATGATCAAAGTGGATGTACAGTCAAAGTTCGAACCGATCATCGGTACAGAAAAACAGAGCGAAGAACTGGTGCGCTACTTAATGCAGGATTTCGAAGATGACCCGCTGTCCATATGGAACTCCGATATTTTCGGGAGAAGCTTAAGTTCCATCGTCAGAGAGGGGATACAGGCGAAACTATCCTTAATGCCAGAGAATGCACGGTATAAGCTTAAGGATACGTTGGAAAGAATCATTAACGAAGGCTCCGGTGGTTTGATCGCCATTATTTTATAAGTATCTTTTGACCTTCTTAGGAGGGTCTTTTTTTATTTGGCTTCTTTGAAATGGTTTTATTTTTTTTAGCTCTGGATGGTAGATGGAAGAAGCTTGCACTTTGTATATTTATGAATTTTAAGTGGGGAAGATAAAAGCAAGGAAACGAACGGATAAGCTATGAACCGTTGATATATATAGGTTCATGAGGTGGAAACTTCAAGGGATATCCATTCTGGAAGATATGCATACAGGATGAAAAAGTGGTGTCGATGTTTAAGGGATTCCAAGGTTGGGAAGTAAGATAGAGTAGCTTGCAGGTGAGGGTAGAAGTTGCAGTCAACAAGAAGAAGTGATAAGTTGAATAGAGCGCAGGGATAAAGGGATCTGAGGGGAGTCTATTACATTTGTGTTTCAAATAAGAAAAGATTCCCATTATTTCTTGATTTGTTCTTGCTAAGGTCAATCTATTGTGATAATCTTTTAACAGAATTGTTGTTGAATATTGATTCATCAACGTTTTCAAGCGTTTTTTCTATACTTCATGTATAGAATTCGCTAAAGTTGTTTACTAATGATATTAAAGAAAATGAATCATGACTGAGACATTTCCTTGGGAGGAGGTGAATGGCATGAACAAGACAGAACTAATCAATGCTGTTGCAGAAGCTGCTGAGCTATCTAAGAAGGACGCTACAAAAGCGGTTGACGCTGTTTTCGATACAATTCAAGATTCACTTGCAAACGGTGATAAAGTACAATTAATCGGATTCGGTAACTTCGAAGTACGTGAGCGTGCAGCCCGTAAAGGTCGCAACCCACAAACAGGTGAAGAGATCGAAATCTCAGCAAGCAAAGTACCTGCTTTCAAACCAGGTAAAGCGCTTAAAGAAGCTGTAAAATAATTACATACTTTGAGCGTAACAAGAAGGTCGCATATTAATGCGGCCTTTTTTTGTTCACCAATAGTATAGGATGTTCTCCTTGAAAATATGTAAGAAATCTTCTTCTTTAAACGATTGATTGATATGATTAAAAAAACTTCCAAAGCACTAGTCTTTGATGACATTATGGGCTTGTGCTAATATTAACAATGTTACTATTTCTTTAAGTTATTATAGGAGGACAACATTATGGCACAAGTCAATCATGGCCAAATAGAAGAAGCAGTTCGATTAATATTAGAAGCTATTGGAGAGAATCCTAATAGAGAAGGTTTATTAGATACGCCAAAGCGCGTGGCGAAAATGTACGCAGAAGTGTTTTCAGGGCTCGATCACGATCCAAAAGAATACTTTGAAACGATATTCAGTGAAGAACACGAAGAGCTTGTGCTTGTGAAAGATATTCCATTTTACTCAATGTGTGAGCATCATCTGGTTCCTTTTTACGGCAAAGCACATGTAGCTTATATTCCAAGAGATGGCCGTGTGGCCGGATTAAGTAAACTTGCTAGAGCGGTTGAGTCCGTAGCTAAACGCCCTCAGCTTCAAGAAAGAATCACTTCCACGGTGGCGGACACCATCATGGAAACCCTCCTGCCCCACGGTGTCATGGTGGTCGTGGAAGCGGAGCATATGTGTATGACAATGAGGGGTGTGAAGAAGCCGGGCTCAAGTACAGTGACTACAGCTGTAAGAGGTACGTTCAAAGAAGACGCTCAGGCACGCAGTGAAGTTCTTTCTTTTATAAAGAATTAGGAGTGACGACTGATGAATTCGAATGATTATATTGTCATTAAAGCGATTGAAGATGGTGTGAATGTGATCGGGCTGACAAGAGGAACCGACACCCGGTTTCATCATTCTGAGAAACTGGATAAAGGTGAAGTCATGATCGCCCAATTCACAGATCATACATCTGCAATTAAAGTAAGAGGGAAAGCGACAATCGTCACCAGTTACGGCGAGGTTGAAAGTGATAACAAAAAATAATCCTCTATTCTAAATTTTGCTCATAGAGAAGAATAATGGTGGGACGGACCAAGAAGTTTTCGGCTTCGTGGTCGTCCCATTTGTTATAATCAGCTTAACGGGATAAGACTCATGCTCCCTTTTGTGGAGAATTTTATGGTATAATACCTAATGCTGAAATTTTTAGACCGATACATAGTAGAAATGGGGATTAAAGGGTATGAAATTCATTGATTGTAACCATCAAGCGAATATCATTCATCAATACATAGAAGAGCAGTTGCATCACTCCTATCTGAAGGAATACATTGATCAACCGTATATTGACCGGGACCGGATCTATTTTCTGCTCCTGCCTTTCGTGAGCGAAGGACGGGCGATGAGTAAAGAAGCGGTGCAGTGGATCTCAACTGCCATGTTATTGCAGATAGCCCTTGATACCCATGAAAAGGTTACAATATCCGAGCGTGATCCCTTAAAGGAAAGACAGCTGACCGTACTGGCAGGGGTATACTTTAGCAGCCTTTATTATAAGATCCTCGCAGAAACGAATGATGTGGAACTCATTTCGAATCTGGCGAAAGCAATTAAAGAAATCAACGAAAGCAAGATTTCCATATACAAGGATGAACATAAAGATCTTGATGAACTAATGAAAAGATTAAAAACAAGAGAGTCGGCAATTGTGTCCAACTTCTTTCGTTTCTTCAAAGACGATCAATGGATCGAGATCGTTGAAGAGGCTTTGCTCTACAAGAAACTGGTTCAGGAGAGAAACAGCCTTGGGCATTCGCGGAATACGAGCTTTATAAAGGCATTGTCATCGCTTTCGATCCAAAACGATCAGGAAGGGCCTGTCTTACACTTAACCAAAGATGAGGCCGGACGCCTGCTACTTCAAATCGATGAACTCATTGAAGGGACAAAGAGAAGGGTCCAGGCGCAGTTAGAGACCATCGAACCGGTCACGCCCTATTTTAAGAAGCTTATCGTAGAGCTGTTACCTTATGTAGAGCCTGAACCAATGACCAAACTATACGCGGAAGAAGGGTAAAACGACATGCAGCAGTCGAAAGAACAAAAAGTCCATGGAGTATTTGAAAAAATTTATTCCAATTATGATAAGATGAACTCGGTAATCAGTTTTCAACAGCATAAAAAGTGGAGAAAGGATACCATGAAGCATATGAATGTGAAGCCTGGTTCCAAGGCTCTTGACGTGTGCTGCGGAACCGCGGACTGGACATTGGCCATAGGAGATGAAGTCGGTGAATCGGGAAGTGTCGTGGGACTTGACTTCAGCCAAAACATGCTTTCGATCGGTAAAGAGAAAGTAAAACACAGAAACAATATCGAACTGATCCATGGGAATGCAATGGAGCTTCCTTTCGACGATAATTCATTCGACTATGTGACGATCGGCTTCGGTTTACGAAATGTGCCTGACTATCTCCATGTTCTTAAGGAAATGAACCGCGTGCTGAAACCTGGCGGGATGGCGGTTTGCCTTGAAACCTCTCAACCGACCATGATTGGGTTCAAGCAGATGTATTACGCATATTTCAGGTTCGTGATGCCTCTATTCGGAAAGATCTTTGCGAAGAGCTTTAACGAATATTCCTGGCTTCAGGAGTCTGCCAGGGATTTTCCAGGGATGAAGGAGCTTGCAGGGATGTTCGAAGAAGCGGGCTTTAAAGATATACATGTAAAGCCATACAGTGGCGGGGTTGCCGCTATGCACTCCGGCAGGAAGTAAGAAATTCGTAAATTAGGTGGAAAAACTATGAAGCTAAACAGGATGTATTCGTTTCTGAAAACGGATATAGATGAAATAGAAAAGGAACTGGAAGTGGCAATCGAGTCAGAATCAGAGCTTCTGCAAGAAGCGTCCCTTCACCTTCTTCAAGCAGGCGGGAAGAGGATCCGGCCGGTATTTGTATTGCTGTCTGCAAAGTTTGGACAATATGATATCAATATTGTGAAAAATGTGGCGGTGGCATTGGAACTGATGCATATGGCTTCCCTCGTTCACGACGATGTAATCGATGATGCTGAGCTGAGAAGAGGCAAACCTACGATTAAAGCCCAATGGGATAATCGGATTGCCATGTATACAGGGGATTATATCTTTGCCCGGGCTCTTGAATATATGACCTCTATAAAAGTTCCTGAAGCTCATCAGATTTTATCACATACGCTGGTGGAATTATGTAAGGGTGAAATCGCCCAGATCGAAGATAAGTATCGATTTGACCAAAATCTGCGGAACTACCTTTTACGGATCAAAAGGAAAACAGCTCTACTTATTGCTGTAAGCTGCCAGCTGGGTGCCATTTCTTCCGGCGCGCCTGAAGAGATCCACCGGCGACTGTACCGATTTGGTTATAATGTGGGGATGAGCTTTCAGATCACGGATGATATATTGGATCTTACAGCAAGTGAGGAAGAACTGGGAAAACCTGCGGGCAGTGACTTATGGCAGGGGAATATCACCCTTCCGATTCTATACGCCATGGAAAACCCGGATCTGAAAACCAAGATCGAAAAAGTGACGGAATATACCACCCCCGAAGAAATGAAAGATGTCATATCTTCCATCCTTGAAACAGATGCCATCGAAAGGTCCCATGAACTCAGTAGAATGTACCTGGATAGAGCGCTGAAAGATCTGGATCATCTTCCCTATAACCGGGTGAAGAAAACCCTTAAGAATATTGCAAACTTTATCGGGAAGAGAAAATATTAAGAAAATTTAAAATGGAAACGTTGCCAAAACCCCCAATCAGTGTTACTATTTTCGTGGGATGTCCATATGAGTTCCATACATACATATTTTAGGAGTGGGGAAGATGGAAAAGACATTTTTAATGGTTAAGCCGGACGGCGTACAAAGAGGGTTAATCGGTGATATCGTATCACGTTTTGAAAAAAAGGGCTTTCAATTAGTCGGTGCCAAGCTTATGAGCATCTCAAACGAGCTTGCTGAAGAACATTATGGCGAGCACAAAGAAAGACCATTTTTTGGGGAGTTGGTTGACTTCATCACTTCCGGACCTGTATTTGCAATGGTGTGGCAAGGGGAAAATGTCATCACGACAGCTCGTGGAATGATGGGTGCGACAAATCCTAAGGATGCTGCCCTTGGTACAATCCGCGGTGATTTCGGTCTGACAGTCGGTAAGAACATTATCCACGGATCTGACTCTGCTGAAAGCGCTGTAAGAGAGATCGGCTTGTTTTTCAAAGAGGAAGAACTAGTTGAATATTCTAAGTTAATGAATGAGTGGGTTTACTAAGATACTTAAGTCATTGATGTTTTAGAAGCAGGCCGTGATGATCGGCTTGCTTTTTTCTATGTGATTAGGGCTTAACTTTTTCACTGAATGTACGATATAGTTAATATACCTTTATTGCAGTAAAGAGAGTGTGGATCCTTATGTCAACTGATTATAATGAATTTATACAAGGAATCAAACGGAAAACGGGAATAGACCTCTCCCTTTATAAAGAAGCACAGATGAAGAGGAGATTAACCGCCCTTTATGAAAAAAAGGGATACGGAAGTTTTCAGGAGTTCTTTAGTGCTTTGAACCGTGACAGAGAAGAAATGGAAGAATTCCTCGATCGGATGACGATCAACGTTTCGGAATTTTTTCGAAACTACAAACGTTGGGAAGTACTGGAGACAAAAATTCTCCCAAGGCTCCTCAAGGGGAATGGCTCATTTAAAGTATGGAGCGCAGCATGTTCCACGGGTGAGGAACCTTACACCCTAGCCATGATGCTGTCAAAGTACATTCCTCTCAGTAAAGGGGCCATCACCGCAACAGACATCGATAAAAATGCTCTTCAACGCGCGAGGAACGGTGTTTATCCGGAACGGTCTTTAGCTGAAATCCCGCAGGAATTGAAGAAAACCTATTTTACCCATGAGGGATCACTGTTTAAATTGAATGACGATGTGAAAAGAACCGTTACCTTCAAACAGCAAAACCTGCTCTCGGATCCATTCGAAGGGAAATACGACCTCATCGTATGCAGAAATGTGCTGATTTATTTTACAGAAGAGGCCAAAAACCTTTTGTACAAAAAATTCAACGCATCATTAAAACCCGGCGGCGTCCTCTTTGTCGGCAGTACAGAACAAATCTTCAACCCCTCCCAACACGGCTTCGAAACCGAAGATACATTCTTCTACAAAAAAATATAAACAATGACGATGTCAATCTGCATATGTGGAATAACTGCTTCTTCTTAAAGGGAAAGAAGTAGTGAACTCTCAAAATATGACGGATTCACATCGTTTTTTATTCAAAAACTTTTTTCTCTAAAAGTTGTACTGGCTTTACAATCAGTCATATAAAGTGAAATTATCCTTTAGGATGAGTGATAGGGTTAAGATTAAGTTCGTTCCTTTCCGCTCTACAATCATGACTTTAGATTTTATTCATTATTCCAAAAGTAATATAAGCATGTGAAGTTAATATTCATTTTGGGTTTCATTTCCCCTTATAAGTCAATGGGTCTATCACATAAAACAAGAATTTTATCCTAAGACTTTTTCAAAAGATCGAGAAATTCTGTTTCTAATTAGAATTCTCTTTGTTTTTTTAGCTCTGTCACGAAAATCTCTTAAAGGTGGTGAGGGGAACTGCGTAGACTCCTGCGGAAAAACGGGCGTGCTGAGACCCCGGAAGCGAAGCTGAGGAGGCTCGGCCGAACGTCCGCGGAAAGCGGAGCAGTTCCCCTCACCATCCAGCACTCACTGATTGACAGAGCCATGGCGGAACATATTTAAAAACCACCATTTCTTACAAAAAAGACTTTATTTAGGAAAATAGAATATTAAAAAATTTTTTAAACGTAAGGACTAGGAAAGAATATAAATTCTATGTTATATTGGTACATAATTCTTTAACGAGTTGAAGGGGGAAAGTAAATGAGATACTTAACATCCGGAGAATCACACGGACCACAGTTGACGACCATCATAGAAGGGCTTCCTGCTGGAATGCCCCTTGAAGCAGAAGATATAAACGAGAACCTGGCAAGACGGCAAAAAGGCTACGGACGTGGACGGAGAATGCAGATTGAAAAGGACCGTGCCTCAATCGTCGGCGGGGTGAGACATGGGCATACCCTGGGGTCTCCTTTAGGGCTCGTCGTAGAGAACAAAGACTGGACTCACTGGACGAAGGTGATGGGCATAGAACCCCTAACAGAGGGCGAAGAAGAAGAAGTGAAAAGAAAGATTTCAAGACCAAGACCAGGCCATGCGGATCTTGTGGGTGGAATGAAATATGGACATCGAGACCTGAGGAATGTGCTGGAGCGTTCCTCTGCAAGGGAGACGACTGTAAGAGTGGCAGCAGGTGCCGTTGCCAAAAAACTGTTGAAGCTATTGGATATTGAAGTGGTCGGCCATGTTCTCGAAATCGGAGGCATTAAAGCCGAGAAACTTCATTATGAAACCATAAATGAACTGAGGGAGATCACTGAAGAATCTCCTGTCCGCTGCCTGGATGAAGAAGCAGCACAGAAAATGATGAACCTGATTGATGAAGCGAAGCAAAATGGGGATTCCATAGGCGGCGTAGTGGAAGTCATCGTGGAAGGGATGCCTTCGGGAGTTGGAAGTTATGTTCACTATGACCGTAAGCTGGATGCGAAAATTGCCATGGCGGTGATGAGTATCAATGCATTCAAGGGTGTAGAATTCGGCTTGGGCTTTGAGATGGCCAGGAAGCCCGGAAGTGAAGTACATGATGAAATAGCGTGGAGTGAAGAGCAAGGGTACTACCGGAAAACGAATCGTTTAGGCGGTTTTGAAGGCGGTATGACAACAGGGATGCCGATCCGTGTCAAAGGAGTCATGAAGCCAATCCCTACCTTATATAAGCCTCTTCAGAGCGTGGACATTGAAACGAAGGAACCATTTAAAGCAAGCATCGAGAGATCGGATAGCTGTGCGGTGCCGGCTGCCAGTGTAGTAGCAGAAGCCGTAGTCGCATGGGAACTGGCCTCTAGTATAGTGGAACAATTCAACAGTGATCAGTTTGAAAGACTTCGTGAGGATATCAACAGGCAGCGTCAGGATTCAAAGGAGTACTGATGAAATGAAACAGGTGACCATTCAAACTGCTTCCAAGACATATGAAGTGAAAATTGGAGTGGACATGACGAAGGAGATTGTTTCGTTTATCAAGGAGTCATTTCCGGGGGTATCGAAGGTATGGGTCATTGCCGATGAATCGGTATACAAGCTTCATGGAGGAGCCTTCCAAGAGGCTCTCAGACAATCCTTTGACGTAACCACTTATCAAGCTCCTAAAGGGGAAAGGGCAAAAAGCTTTTCCGTCTATGAAGACGCGATAACCCACGGCCTCAAGCACCATGTGGACCGCAAGTCCCTTGTGGTTGCCTTTGGTGGAGGTGCCATTGGTGATCTTGCAGGATTTGTCGCATCCACTTATATGAGGGGGATCCCTTTCATCAGCGTTCCGACAACGATCCTCGCCCATGACAGTGCAGTTGGAGGCAAAGTGGCGATCAATCATCCACTAGGGAAAAATATGGTAGGTCAGTTTTATCAGCCGGAAGGCGTATTCTTTGAATTGAATTATTTTTCCAGCTTGCCTAAAATGGAAGTGCTGTCTGGTTTCTCTGAAGTGATCAAGCATGCCTTCTTATCGGACCATGGTTTTTTGAACGATCTCATGCATTCTTTCCGGTCCGCCGAAAACCTCGATGAGGAATTTTTGACGGATTGCTTGATTCGGGGCATACAGGTCAAAGGGCAAATTGTATCAAAGGATGAAAGGGAGTCAAATATCCGGGCTTTCCTGAATTTTGGACATACATATGGACACGCGGTTGAAAGTGCCAGCGGCTATGGTAACCGCACTCACGGGGAATCAGTCATGATCGGGATGGTCTATGCTTTATTTCTCAGTGAACGGTACACGGGCCTCTCATTTGATCTGGAGGCGTTCATCGGCTGGGTCAAGTCTCTGGGTTACAATCTAAAGGTGCCGTCCCATATCAGCTTTGATGTATTATATGAGGGGATGAAGCGTGATAAGAAATCCCTTAACGGCAATCCGGTTTTCGTGCTGTTGAAGGATATCGGTGTACCCGTGATGTCAGACATAACAGCGGAGGATTTAAAACGGGCGGATGAATATATTCGACAGGTGTAAATCCAGGCTATTAAGACAGGGGATCCGTCAGAAAAATGAGAGGAAAGGGAGAGTGGAAGAATGATCAGGGGAATTCGAGGTGCAACTACGGCAGATGGTGATAATGAAAAGGACATTCTCCTTTCAACCGAAAGTCTCTTAAAAGAAATGATTTTACATAATGATTTGAAGGCGGAAAATGTCGCATCGGTTTTTATTTCTGCCACACGGGATATTACCAGCGTATTTCCGGCGAAAGCGTTAAGAAGGTTTAAAGAATGGAAATATGTCCCTGTTATGTGCATGCAAGAGTTGGAGGTTCCTCATGGACTTCCTCTGTGCATCAGGGTGATGATTCACTATAATACCTCAACACCCCAGAGTGACATCCAACATATTTATATGAAAAATGCGATAAGTCTTCGTCCTGATTTAAAGAAGGTCTAACATGGTTTAATGTCATGAAAACGATTGAAAGGAAGTTAAACATGAAGTGGAAATCCCAGATTCAAAGTCTGAAAGCATACCAGCCTGGAAAAACGATGGATGATGTAAAAGAGTTATTCAACCTGGAAAAAGTGGTGAAGCTTGCATCCAATGAAAATCCCTTTGGATGCTCTAAAAAAGTCGAAACGTATCTGAAAACGAATGCCCTTTCTCATGCGATTTATCCTGACGGTTATGCAAAGGAATTACGGATGAAGGTGGCAGATCACTTGTCGGTGGAACCTGGACAGCTGCTGTTTGGGAACGGCTCTGATGAAGTGATTGAAATCATTTCACGGGCTTTATTGGACAGGGGGAAAAGCACGGTGATGGCAACGCCGACCTTCCCTCAATATAAGCATAATGCCATCGTTGAAGGAGCAGAGATCCGGGAGGTCCCCCTGGACTCTCTGGGAAGGCATCAATTACCCAAAATGCTTGAAGCAATCGATGAAACGACTACGATCGTTTGGCTCTGTTCCCCGAATAATCCAACAGGTGAATATATTCGTAGCGGGGAACTCATTTCCTTCTTGGATGCTGTGCCCTCTCATGTCCTTGTCGTACTGGACGAAGCGTATTATGAATATGTCGTCGCAGAGGATTATTACGATGCATTGGAATTATTGAAATCATATCCTCAGCTATTGATCACCCGCACTTTTTCTAAAGCGTATGGCTTGGCTGGATTCAGAGTGGGGTTCGGCATCGGCAGCAAAGAAGTGATAGGGAAATTGGAGCCGATCCGTGAACCTTTCAATAATAATACATTGGCCCAAGGTGCAGCTGCAGCGGCCATCGAAGATCAGGCTTTCATTGAGGAATGCAGGGAACATAATCGCAAAGGGCTGCTGCAGTATTATCGTTTCTGTGAGGCACACGGTCTCGATTACATGCCGTCACAGGCAAACTTTGTATTAATCGACTTCGGTGTGAGTGGAGACGAGGTGTTCCAATATTTGATGAGCAAGGGGTACATCGTCCGTTCAGGGGAAGCCCTGGGATACCCTAACTGTGTGAGGGTCACGGTTGGATCACATGAACAAAATGAAGAGGTCATCGACAGAATGAAGGAGTTCCTTGCCCTTCAAGAACGTGTGTGATAGGCGGTCGGATGGGCATTCAGCCCTTTCCGGCTTTCTTTTTTAATTAAGAGGTTGGAGGGACAACTATGAATGGTACAGTATTGATTATTGGAATGGGGTTGATCGGGGGGTCCCTGGCCCTTTGTATTAAAAAGGAACATCCCCATGCTAAAATCATTGGTCATGATGTGAATCCTAAAGAATTGAGGCTGGCGAGATCACTTGGGGTCATCGATGAAATGTCCCTTACTTTGCAGTCTGCTGCCGAACAGGCGGATCTTATCATTATTTCTACCCCTGTGTTCCAAACAGAAAAGATCATCTCGCAATTTGAATCATTTTCCCTGAAAGAAACGGTTTTGATCACGGATACAGGCAGTACGAAGGAACGGATCATGAAACGCTCGGAATCTCTCGCGGGAAATGGGATCCAATTCATCGGGGGCCATCCCATGGCAGGCTCTCATAAGAGCGGGGTGGCCGCGGCAAAAGAGATCTTATTTGAAAATGCCTTTTACATGCTTACTCCCGGTGTGGGTGCCACTGAAGAAAATGTAAAGAGGCTTCAGTATTGGCTGGAAGGGACACATGCCAAGTTCTTGATCGTGGAACCGAAGGAACATGATGAACTTACGGGCATCATCAGTCATTTTCCCCATATCGTTGCAGCCTCCCTGGTTCATCAGGCTAAGATCTCTTCAGGGGGACATCCTTATTTGAGAAGGCTTGCTGCAGGAGGTTTTCGGGATATCACGCGGATCGCTTCATCCAATCCGACGATGTGGAAAGACATCACCATGCAGAATAGGCTTGTCCTGCTTTCCCTTATGGAAGAGTGGAAAGCTGAGATGGATGAGGTCGCGTCCCTTATAGAAATGAATGATCCACAGAAAATATTCGACTATTTCAATGAAGCAAAGAAATTCAGGGATGATCTCCCAATGCTTGAAAAAGGGGCCATCCCTTCTTTCTATGATTTATTTGTGGATGTACCGGATTATCCTGGGGTGATCTCTGAGGTAACCGGTTATCTTGCAGAGGAAAAGATCAGTTTGACGAATATCAGGATCATGGAAACGAGAGAAGATATTTACGGGGTATTAGTGATCAGCTTTCAAACATTGGAAGATAGAGAAAGAGCTATACAATGCTTAAGAAAACAGACAAACTATGAATTATTCTTAGGATGAAGGGTGATGCAGATGGAAACGAAGAAAAGGTTGTCAAATCCGAACAAGGGCCTTAATGGAGAACTTCAAGTACCGGGGGACAAATCGATTTCGCACCGCTCCATTATGTTTGGATCGGTTGCTGTAGGCAGGACGGTCATACATAACTTTCTTATGGGAGAGGATTGTTTAAGCACCATTTCCTGCTTTCGTAAATTAGGCGTCGAGATTGAGGTCTCGGAAGGGGAAGTCATCGTACAGGGTAAGGGCTGGGAACACTTGAAAGAGCCCGTTGAAATCCTGGATGTAGGAAATTCAGGGACGACGACCCGTCTCATCATGGGAATACTGGCAGGAAGACCGTTTCATTCGGTTTTGATTGGTGATTCCTCGATCGCCAAACGGCCTATGAAGAGGGTGACAGACCCGCTGAAGCAATTCGGTGCAGAGATAGATGGCCGTTCTAAAGGGAATTTCACGCCATTATCCATTAGGGGTGGAAACCTGAAAGGGATCCATTATTCATTGCCCGTCGCCAGTGCCCAGGTTAAATCCGCCATTATATTGGCTGGACTTCAGGCTGAGGGAACGACTGAAATCGTCGAGCGCGAGCAGACGAGGAACCATACAGAAAAAATGATTATTGAGTTTGGCGGCAAGATTGAAAAGGAAGGGGACACCATTAAGGTAAGAGGAGGGCAAGTGTTGAAAGGAACGGAAATCTATGTTCCTGGAGATATTTCATCGGCAGCCTTTTTTATGGTGGCGGCAGCCATCGTCCCTGATAGTAAAGTCCTGTTGAAGAATGTGGGACTGAACGAAACGCGGATTGGTATTGTGGAAGTGATGAAGAAGATGGGGGCATCCATAGAGATCGTGGAACACACCCGGGAAGGGGAACCGATCGGGGATATCCTGGTTCAATCTTCGGATCTTTCAGGGATTGAAATCGGAGGGGAGCTGATCCCTTCTTTGATCGATGAGATTCCGGTCATTGCCCTTTTAGCCACTCAAGCGAGTGGAAAGACCGTCATCAAGGACGCAGAGGAATTAAAGGTGAAGGAAACAAATCGCATCGATGCCGTCGTGAAGGAACTTGGAAAGCTTGGGGCAACAATACAAGGTACGGACGACGGAATGATCATTGAGGGGAAAACCCCTCTACATGGTGGAGAGGTCCATTCATGGGGAGATCATCGGATCGGGATGACGCTCTCGGTGGCCTCGTTGGTGACAGACTCTGAAGTATTCTTGGAGGATGCAGATGCAGTGAAGATTTCGTATCCGGATTTCTTCGAGCATATCGATCGGCTGTTGTCGTAATAATAGTAAGGTTTTCTTTTAAGGGAGGTGCTTGGACTGATGATGGTCCATGCATCTCTCCTTTTTGTGAGTGGCTGTCATGAATCCGTCACCTCCTTCATAGCTTGTCTATAAAGGAAGGTGATGACCGATTGAGCACGTATATCATTGAAAATGCAAATTGGATGAAGGATACCAAATTGACTCACACTTCACTGTTGATCAAAGACGGAAGGATTTCAGCCATCAGGGATAGCTTTAAATACTATCGGTACATGAAGATGGATGTTTCGAGATTCGTGATGACACCGGGACATGTCATGTGTGATTTAGAGGTGCCTGAAGGAAGCGATTTTATCTCAATCAAGAAGAATTACCTTGACCGATTTATAAATAAAGGCTGTACGACAGTGTTGACGGCATTTTCAATACGGTATGAATATGAATTCCTGAATAATTTACATGCACGGAAAACCTCTTTGGTAAACTGCCCCCTTGATTACACAATCGGTTTAAAAACATCACCGACCCTGATCACCCCGGACATCATTCGATCATGCAAGCGTCATAAAGTTCCCGTCATCTGGATCGATATGGATGATGCGGATTTATTTAAAGACATTTCCTGGGGATGGATCAAAGGATTACTGTATGATTACCCTATTACTTTTGTCCCTTTTTTTACGACAAACATAGACAATAAAACCAAAATGAAGCATCTTAAAATATGGCAGAATTCGATGGAAAGCGAGAGGATTCCGCATATTCCATATGAAATGCCTCAAAGAGAACCGCTGAATTTAGAGATATTGAAGAAAATTGGGATATATCCCCTTAGAGGAAATTTTTTGGTGGGCGGAGAAATAAGTTATAACCTCTATATGAAACCTGAAGGTGAAACGGGTACTGAGCCATTATCATTTCATTGTGATCACTATGTGCTAAAATGTACTATGAACAAAGGGAAATATCATTATGTAAATAATAGAGGTCATTTTTATCCTGGAGCTGGTGAAGAATTGATCATTCAAACACCGGGATATTTTACTTAACTGAATACAAGCTTTTTATAGAAAGGGATTGACCATGTCATACGCTGAACAAATGTTATCTTCTTTAGAAGAAGGAAATTTAGAAGAAGCAAAGAAACAATATAATCAAGTGCTCAAGTTTGGAAGCCATGAAGAAAAATTTAGTCTGGCGGAAGAATTGCATCATCTGGGCTTTCTCGAAGAAACGAAAGAGCTCTACACGAATCTCCTTCACTATTATCCGGGTGAGGGTGAACTCCTCATTGAACTGGCTGAGGTGCTGGTGGAAATGGATAAAGAAGAAGAAGCAATCGAGACGCTTGCAGAATTGGATGAGGAAGACCCCATCTATCCAAGGGCCTTGCTTCTACTCGCAGACCTGTACCAAATGCAGGGGTTGTTTGAAGTGAGTGAACAAAAGCTTCTGCAAGCCAAGAAGATATTACCCGATGAGCCCGTCATCGATTTCGGATTAGGGGAATTGTATTCCGAGACGGGCAGGTTCCTGGAAGCGATCAGGCATTATCAGATTCTCATCCAGAAGGGAACGACCGAACTTGGCGGGACCAATGTCCATCAGAGACTGGCAGAAGCCTATAGTGTCGGGGGAGCATTTGAAGAAGCCTTGACGCACTACGAAAAGGCACTGCAAGACCATCTTGAAATCAATACCCTGTTCGGCTATGCCTTTACGGCCTATCAGGCTGGATTCTACGAGAAAGCGATCGAGAAATTTGTTTCCGTCAAGGAACTGGATCCGGAATATCACTCCGTATATTTATTATTGGCCAAGTCCTATGAACGTGAAGAGAAGCTTCAAGAGAGCCTGGAAACCGTTCAAGAGGGAGTAAAACAGGATGAGTACAACAAGGAGCTGAATCTGTTCGGTGGGAAAGTCTCACTTAAGCTCGGCCTTGAAAAAGAAGCGGAAGCCTTTCTTCGCGAGGCATTGGCCCTTGACCCCGGCTATGTGGAGGCAGCCCTGACAATCAACAAGTTGTTCTTTACACAGGACCGGTATGACGATGTCCTGGAAATCGCCCAGATGCTGAAAGTCGAAGGGGAAGAAGAGCCTCAGGTCAACTGGGATCTTGCAAAGGCCTATGAAGGGCTTGAACAATATAATCATGCATTAAAACAATACCGTATTGCATATACTTATTTTAAGAATCATCAAGAGTTTTTACTAGAGTTCGGACAATTTCTAGTAGAAGAAGGACTCAGGGGGGAAGCAGTAGAAGTATATAAACACCTGATTGAAATGGATCCTTCAAACGATGAATGGCAGGACCTCATTGAAAGATTACAAGACTGATCGACGTCGGTGTAGTATAGGGACTTTCTGGTGCATAAGGATATAAGTACACCTTAGAATTCTTAACGTGACTGTACATTATGGTAAAAGAAAAACGGACCTTATTAAAAAAGGATTCTGCAGAGGAGGGAAACCCATGACCACCCCTGTTTCTGTCAACGAGAAGAAAGAATTTATCCGCTGGTTTTTGAACCGATATCAATTAAAGCGAAGAGAATGTGTGTGGATCTTGAATTATCTCATGAGTCATGATCAACTAATGAAAAAGGTTCACTTTGTGGAGGAATCCCAATACTGTCCAAGAGGATTGGTGATGTCTACCCATTGTGTCGAAGATGTCCCATTCCGCTTCTACAAAGAGAATATCATGACAACGGACGCAGAAAAGTCATTTCATGATATCCGATTGAACAAGGATGAAGATATTTACATCCAGCTTAATTTCAGTAAGGCCAATTCAAGTTATCAATTTGCTGCCGTACTGGAAGAAAATCCGTTCATGCCGAAATATTTATTAATCAACGAAAAAGACAGACTGGTAGCAGAACAGTTTCTGAAAGACAGCCTGCAGACCTTCCAAAGGGACCGACTGCTTAAAGCCATCGATCAAGCGCTGGATACCGGTGACCAAAAGGCATTCAAGAAACTGACCAAAGAATTGAATAGTCTGACCTGACGAGTCGAATGAAGAGAAACATCCTCTCTTCATTCGATTTTTTTATTGTCTTTCTTTAGATAGTTAGAATGATAATGGAGCATACTATGACGGAGGCTCTTTTCGTACGCTGAACCGACTTGCCCCTGAAGAATCGTCATCATGGAGTTATTTCAATGGGGGAACAATGTATTGAGCAAACACGATCATATTAAAAAGTGAAATCGCTTTATAAGGGATGATATAAAGTGATATGATGGGAAGTGAAAAATGAAGGAAAAGTGAGGGTTAAGAATGAATTGGAACGTAAAGGATATTGAAGTGTTTGAGGCTGAAAAGGCATACATAGATACGGCTGTCATCCCGGTTGTCCCTGTTGATTTCGGGAAGGATATAAGAGTCTCGGCCGCACAATCAGAATTTATCAATCTACTCACCCTGCATCTTGAAAGACAGTTCAAGGGAAGGATGATGATGACGCCGCCATTTACGTACAGCATGTCATCTTCCGCGGAGGGCAGCGCATCAAGACTATCCCGATGGGCAGAAGAATTAACAGACAGCGGCGTGAAGCATATCTTCTTTTTAACCTCGGACAGCGGGTGGAAAAAGGTCGAGGATGAGCTGGGTGACCGGTTGATCTGGGTCCCATCCATCCCCCTTGAGAATCTGGATGAACAGTATAAGCATTCAATCATGGAAGACCAGGTGAAACAGCTGTTGAATGTGATTGTACAAAAATGGCAAAAAAATTCATAAAAACTTCACATTGTTTCCATCTTTTAGATACGAGAGTTATTGACCTTGTATAGAGTTTAATATATCATAGTTATGTCCTAGTTTTATATTTGTGCGAAATATGTCCGACGGACTTACCTTACGATAGAGGGGGGAAAAGGATGAGCAAACATCGTGTATCTAGACGTCAATTCCTTAACTATACACTTACGGGTGTAGGCGGTTTCATGGCGGCGGGAATGCTAATGCCGATGGTTCGCTTTGCGGTGGATCCAGTTTTAAAAACGGAAGCTGCCGGAGATTTTAGAGCGACTAAGCAAAAGGTTTCAGAATTAACGAATGAACCAGTACGTGTCGATTTCTCTTATGAGCAAAAAGATGCGTGGTACACATCAGAAGTGACACAGACCGCTTGGGTTTATAAAAACAAAGAAGGCAAGATCATTGCTCTTTCACCGGTTTGTAAACACCTTGGTTGTACAGTTAACTGGAATGGGAATCCGGATCATAAAGAAATGTTCTATTGCCCATGTCATGGTGGAATGTATCACAAGAATGGTGAGAATGTACCCGGTACACCACCGACAGCACCGTTGGATTCATATCCAACAAAAGAAAAAGACGGAATTCTTTATCTTGGACAACCAGAACCAAATAAATTTGTTAAGTAAGGGGGCGTAATCTGTGCTGAACAAAATCTATGATTGGGTTGACGAGCGTTTAGACATTACGCCTTTGTGGCGCGATATCGCGGATCACGAAGTACCTGAGCATGTAAACCCGGCGCATCACTTTTCTGCGTTTGTTTATTGCTTCGGAGGATTGACATTCTTCGTAACCGTCATTCAAATTTTATCCGGAATGTTCTTAACGATGTACTATGTTCCAGATATTAAAAACGCTTGGGAATCTGTGTATTATCTTCAAAATGAAGTTGCATTTGGACAAATTGTCCGTGGAATGCATCACTGGGGAGCTAGTTTGGTTATCGTAATGATGTTTTTACATACACTACGCGTCTTCTTCCAAGGTGCATACAAAAAACCTCGTGAATTGAACTGGGTTGTCGGGGTTCTTATTTTCTTCGTTATGTTAGGGCTTGGCTTCACCGGTTATTTACTGCCGTGGGATATGAAAGCGCTATTCGCGACGAAAGTAGGTCTTGAAATCGCAGGGGCGACTCCATTTATCGGAGATCAGGTGAAAATGTTATTAGCGGGTGATGCTCATATCGTCGGGGCACAAACTCTGACTCGATTCTTCGCTATTCACGTATTCTTCCTGCCTGCCGCTTTACTTGGATTGATGGGAGCTCACTTCCTGATGATCCGTAAGCAAGGTATTTCCGGACCACTATAAGAAACATTGTAAAATGATTAACCTAATAAAAGGAGGGGGACACTATGCATCGAGGAAAAGGGATGAAGTTTGTAGGGGACTCCCGGGTTCCTGCAGACAGAAAGCCGAATATACCGAAAGACTATTCGGAGTTCCCTGGTAAAACAGAAGCTTTCTGGCCGAACTTCTTGCTGAAAGAATGGCTGGTTGGAGCTGTTTTCCTTATCGGTTTTCTATGTTTGACGGTTGCTCATCCATCGCCGTTAGAACGTATTGCCGATCCGACGGATACTGGATATATTCCATTACCTGACTGGTATTTCTTATTCTTATACCAATTACTTAAGTACACATATGCATCTGGACCTTATAATGTCATCGGAGCGTTCGTTATTCCTGGAATCGCCTTTGGGGCCCTTTTACTGGCGCCATTCATCGATAAAGGACCGGAACGTCGTCCAACTAAACGTCCTTTTGCAGTAGGATTCATGTTATTGGCATTAGCAGCTACGTACTTCCTGACTTGGGAATCCGTTGCGACCCATGACTGGGAAGCGGCTAAGGAACAAGGGAAGATCCGTGCTGAAGTCGATATCGATAAAGAATCTGAAGGGTACAAAATCTTTGCTGACCAGAAGAATGGCTGTATCAACTGTCATGGTGAAAATCTGCAAGGTGGAGCAGGTCCTTCCTTAATCGGAACGGGTCTTGCACCTGAAGAAATTGCAAAAATCGCTAAAAACGGTAAACCACCAGGCATGCCTGCCGGTTTATTTAAAGGGACAGATGAAGAGCTGAAGAAGCTTTCCGAGTTCATCGCTGGTTTAGAAGAATAGGTTCAATAAAAAAGGCCGGCTTATGTCGGCCTTTTTTCTACTTGAAAGTGAGGTGCCACGCTTGCTCTGGATCATGACTATCTTGAGAAATAAGACGTTTTTATGGTTGCTGCTGATTGTGAACTTATTCGGCACCATTTATGGATACATATGGTATATTCCTCAATTGCGAAATACCCCTTCGCAATTTTTATTGTTTGTTCCTGACAGCCCGACAGCCAGTTTGTTTTTTTGCTTTGTGTTGATTGCATTTATCCTGAATCGCAATTGGCCGCTGTTCGAAGTGCTCGCGATCATCACCCTGTTTAAGTATGGTGTCTGGGCAGTTGTCATGAACCTGTTGACCCTTTGGGTGTCGGGTGATCTGCCTTGGGAGGGATATATGCTGATGGCTTCACACGGTGCCATGGCCGTTCAAGGGATACTTTATTCCTCTTTTTATCGGGTGAAGTTGTGGCATATCATCGTCGGTGCCCTATGGACAGTGCACAATGATATCATCGATTATGTATACATGCAGTTTCCCGTCTATTCAAGGCTGTATATGTATATTCAACATATCGGATATTTTACGTTCTGGCTAAGTATCGTATCCATCGCCATCGCTTATTATTTCACTCAAAAAACAAAGCGGGCGTCGATCCAATTCAAGTTCGACTGATTTAGTGGTCTACTCTTGTCCACCCCCTCATAAACTTTATTAGTAGTTTTAGGGGGGACAAGTATGAAATATATACAATTTTTTATCACGCTTTTCTTATTTCTCATTTTAGTACCTCAACCACTAATCGCAGTCGAGTCGACGTCTCCGATGAACGAGCTGGATGACATTTCAGATCAGGCCTTGCAAATGACAAAGGCTGGCAGATATGAAGAAGCCAAACATCTGTTGGTTTACTTCTCGGATGAATTTGCCTCTTTGAGTGCCCAACGGTCCTTCTCAATGGATGAGCTTAGAATACTCACCATCTCACATAATCTCGCGGTGGAAAGGATCAATCAAACATCTGCGGACCTTGAACAGAAGGTGAATGCGGTTACTACGTTCCGACTGGTGATGGATGCTTTAAACAGCAAGCATCAGCCATTGTGGGTTGAAATGGAAGACCCGATCATGGAAGCTTTCAATGGTGTAAAGGTCGCTGCGGAAAATGGCAACGCAGATGACTACCATGCGACGTTGAATGTATTTTTGTCAAAATATAATATCATTCAACCGAGTATCAAATTAGATATCCCGGTTGAGCGTTCCCAATCACTGGATGCCAGAATTTCTTACTTGGATCATTACCGCCAGGATGTGCTGGAGGGAGGGGAGACGATGAGTGAATTGACCGCCTTGGAAACAGATCTCCAAAAACTGTTTGAGAATATGACGGAAGATGAAGCGGACCCTTCCCTTTGGTGGGTCATCATTTCGACGGGCAGTATCATCGTTTCTACATTATCTTATGTAGGTTGGAGAAAATATAAGGGGCAGGGTGAAGTGAAAAAGTCAGAACGCCAAAAAAATTGACAGTGCGCTTTTACCGCTATAAAATTTAGGTATCTAAACATCTGGAGGTTTATACGATAATGGCAGGATTTTTAATTTACTTTTTACTCATTGCTCTTATTCCGATCGGAGCTCAGATGCGTGTAAAGAGTACCTTTAAGAAATATTCAAGAGTAGCAACCACTTCCGGCATGACCGGAAGGGAGATGGCCAGAAGGATTCTCGATGAAAATGGGCTGCACAACGTGAAGGTAGTGGAAGGCAGAGGGTTTCTGAGTGATCACTACAATCCGATGACCAAAACGGTCGCGTTGTCACCTGATAACTATCATGGACACTCGGTGGCGGGTGCCGCAGTGGCTGCCCATGAAGTCGGCCATGCGATTCAGGATGCCGAAAGCTATGCATTTCTCAGGTTCCGCCATGCCCTTGTGCCCGTAGCGAATATTGGCTCTAATATGTCATGGATCTTTCTGATGATCGGTATTTTCACTCAATTATCCGGGATGTTCCTGCTCGGTATCGTTTTGATGGCCGCAGGGGTTGTATTCCAATTGATCACTCTCCCCGTTGAATTCAATGCATCTTCACGGGCTATGAATCAAATCGTTTCACTCGGATTGATCCGTAACGAAGAGGAGCGGCACGCAAGGAAAGTGTTGAATGCAGCAGCAATGACATATGTAGCGGCTGCAGCAGTGGCGATCATCGAACTGTTGAGACTGATATTGATCTTCACCGGGATGAATGGTGATGACTGAGGATAGACGAAAGCAGCGGGACTCATGTTTGAGTCCCGCTGCTTTTTAAATTAGATGGATTTTATCTAGTCATGCAAAGGATTCTTGTCTGCATCGAGTGTGAATCCCTCTCCAAGCACATCGTGGACGACGGTGACGGATACGAAGGCGTGGGGATCGACGCTTGTAATGATATTTTTAAGCCGTACTATTTCATTTTTTCCGACAACACAGTAAAGAACTTCCCTATCCTGCTTCGTAAATGAGCCGTGGCCCCGTAATACGGTCACTCCCCGGTCCATTTTTTCATTGATGACAGCGGCGATTTCTTCATGACTTTCGGAAATGATCATGGCACCCCTGGCGGAATATGCCCCTTCCTGCATGAAGTCGATGACCCTTGCCGCCACAAATACGGCCACAAGCGTGTACATGGCTTCCCGGTATTCCAGATACGTAATGAGAGAAGCTCCGATGACGACGGCATCAAACATGAACATCGTCTTACCCATGCTCCACCCTATGTATTTATGGGCAAGTCTGGCGATGATATCGACGCCGCCTGTCGTACCGCCGTATCTGAAAATGATCCCTAGTCCGATCCCGATGAAGACACCAGCGAACAAAGCAGCAAGAAACAGGTCTCCTTCCAGGTTGATGGTCATTTGATACCGCTGGAAGATCCATAGGAATACTGAAAGAGCAACCGTTCCGATCACCGTATAATAGAAGGCTTTCTTTCCGAGAAGCTTCCATCCCAGGAAGAATAGGGGTATATTTAAGGCAAGGTTGGAGTATGACGGGTCAATATCAAATAAGAAATAAAGGATAAGCGTAATTCCCGTGAATCCACCTTCAGCCAGCTTATTTTGGATATTAAAATGAACAAGACCAAATGCAAATATAGCAGAACCTAATAAAATGAACAAAATATTTTTTAAGCGTAATCCCAACATCTGTGTTTCCCTCCTTTTATAGTATTATCCCGTTGACAGAGACATTATATAAGAAGAAAAACAAACTGGCAACGAAGAGTTATGAATTCAAACGTTATATTTGTCAAACGGGGAGGATTTAGCTAACATGATAGGAGATAATGAAGGAGTGAGGCTTCTTATGGATAAAGATAAAACGATGAACCAATTGCAAAAAGAAGTGGATCAATACATAAGTCAATTCAAAGAAGGGTATTTCAGCCCATTGGCCATGGTTGCACGCCTCACCGAGGAGCTTGGTGAACTGGCGAGAGAAGTGAATCATTACCATGGGGAAAAACCTAAAAAACGTACTGAAAAAGAAAATACGATCGAAGAGGAGCTGGGGGATCTGTTATTTGTGGTCATCTGTTTGGCCAATTCCCTGGATATCAGCCTTGAAGAGGCCCACAATACTGTAATGCATAAGTTTAATACAAGGGATAAAGATCGCTGGACGAGAATCGAAAGTGGGGATGAAGATGGAACAAATTAACGTCACGATTGCAGGACCAAGAGGAAGAATGGGGAGAGAAGCCGTTCAATTGGTGAAGGATACAGAACATTTCAATCTTCTTAGTGTGATCGATCACAAAGAGGAAGTGGATCTGGATGTCCCGGTGTATACGGATATCGAAGCGTGCTTTAAGGATCGCGCTCCCCATGTGTTGATCGACTTAACGACGCCTGAAGTCGGGTATCACCATACGAAAACGGCACTGGAATATGGGGTGAGACCCGTTGTCGGCACCACGGGTTTTTCAGCAGAGGAACTGAAAGAATTGAAGGAACTGTCAGAATCAAAATCCCTTGGATGCATCATTGCTCCCAATTTCGCGATTGGAGCCGTACTCATGATGAAATTCTCTCAAATGGCGGCAAAATACTTCGATGATGTGGAAATCATTGAACTGCATCACGATCAAAAGTTGGATGCCCCGTCTGGTACAGCAGTGAAAACGGCGGAAATGATCAGGGAAGTAAGGCAATCGAAGGAACAGGGGCATCCTCATGAAAAGGAAACACATGCTGGCGCAAGGGGAGCAAATGTAGATGGGATGCATATCCACAGTATTCGCCTTCCGGGACTCATTGCCCACCAGCAGGTGATGTTGGGAGCAGAGGGGCAGACATTGACGATACGTCATGATTCCTTTAACCGTGGAAGCTTCATGTCGGGGGTGAAAGTTTCCGTTGAGACGGTCATGAAACTGGACACATTGGTATACGGGCTTGAAAATATATTAGACTAAAGGGTGTGTACGATGAATATTGCACTGATTGCTCATGATAAGAAAAAAGATGACCTCATTCGTTTTGTACTGGCATACAAGTCGATCATAGAAAAACACTCCCTTTTCGCAACAGGAACGACGGGAAAAAGGATCGGGGAAGAAACGGGTTTACCGATTCACCGATTCCGTTCAGGTCCCCTTGGTGGCGATCAGGAAATAGGCTCTTATATTGCCAATAATAAAATGGATCTTATCCTTTTCTTCCGGGACCCCTTGACGGCCCAGCCGCATGAACCGGATGTATCGGCGTTGATCAGGCTTTGTGACGTGTATGCCGTTCCACTCGCGACCAATATGGGCGCTGCTGAAGTGCTGGTGAGAGGTCTCGACAGAGGGGACATTGCATGGCGGAGTATAGTCGGGGATAAGGAGGAGTAATGTGGATAACCAAATAGACATCCTTGCATTCGGTGCTCATGCCGACGATGTGGAAATCGGCATGGGAGGGACTCTCGCGAAATATGCTTCTGAAGGAAAGAAAATCGTCATTTGCGATATGACCGAGGCCGAGCTGTCTTCCAACGGTACGGTTTCACTGCGGAAAGAGGAAGCCTTGAGGGCAGCGGACATATTAGGGGCCGTGAAGAGAGTCACCCTTGATGTGCCCGATCGGGGAATTTACATAACGGACGAAAACATTCAGAAGGTCGTAAACGTGATCAGGATGTATAAGCCAAAAGCGATCTTTGCTCCTTATGATAAAGACCGCCATCCTGATCACGGGAATGCTTCCCGATTGGTCAAAGAGGGTTATTTCTCTGCGGGGATCCGTAAATTTCATTCGGGCAGCCCCATCCATAAAGCTGATCACCTATATTTTTATATGATCAACGGGTTTCACAAGCCTCAATTCGTAGTGGATATCGAACCATATATACACGTGAAGATTGACAGCTTGAAAGCGTATGGCAGTCAATTCACTCAAGGACCCGGCGGGGTGTCCACTCCTTTGACAGAAGGATACATAGAAGCGGTAGAAGCAAGGGAGCGAATGATGGGGAAGGAAGCCGGATTGCGCTATGCGGAAGGATTCTTTTCTTATAACACCCTTATCTTGCATCAAGACTTGTTAGGAGAATAATTGTATGAAATTGAAAATAGGCATTACCTGCTATCCTACAGTAGGAGGCTCTGGTGTCGTGGCAACGGAGCTTGGTAAATTATTGGCGGAAAGGGGTCATGAAATCCACTTCATCACCTCGAGCATCCCATTCAGATTGAACAAGATGTATCACAACATCTATTTTCATCAAGTGGAAGTCAGTCAATATTCAGTGTTTCAATATCCCCCATATGATCTGGCGCTGGCGAATAAAATGGCTGAGATAACAGAACGTGAAAATCTTGACATCCTCCATGTCCATTACGCCATTCCACATGCTGTCTGTGCCATTTTGGGCAAGCAAATGTCCGGGAGAGATGTGAAAATCGTCACCACCTTGCACGGGACCGATATTACGGTTCTCGGGTATGATCCGTCATTGACAAAGGCCATTCGTTTCGGCATCGAGAAGTCGGATGTCGTGACGGCGGTTTCTTCCGCTCTGGTGAAACAAACCCATGATTTGATCCAGCCGGATAAAGAAATACAAACGGTATATAATTTCATTGATGAGAGGGTATACAAAGCGGTGGATTCCCGTCATCTCAGGAAAGAATATGGAATCAAGGATCACGAAAAGGTCATCATCCACGTATCAAACTTCCGCGGGGTGAAAAGGGTGACCGATGTCGTCGCTTCCTTCAACCTGATCCAAAGAGAGATCCCTTCCAAGCTTCTTCTTGTAGGGGACGGACCTGAAATGACGGTCATATGCAAACAGGTAAGAGATCTCGGGATAGAGGATCGGGTCCTATTCCTTGGCAAACAGGATAACCTGGAAGAGCTCTATTCAATCAGCGATATCAAACTATTACTTTCAGAAAAAGAGAGCTTCGGGCTTGTTGCCCTCGAAGCGATGGCGTGCGGGGTTCCGAGCATCGGAACGAATATAGGAGGAATTCCCGAAGTGATCAAGGACGGATATAACGGCTTTATTTGTGAAGTCGGAAACATCAATCAGGTTGCCATGAAGTCACTGCAATTACTGAAGGATGAAAAACTTCACGGCGAATTATCAAAGAACGCCCTTCATACGGCACGGACGAAATTCCATTCGAGTAAAATCGTTGAACAATATGAACAAATCTATAAAGATATCTTGTGAAATGTCCGGTTTCCGTGTATAGGATTCAAGTAAGGCAGGTGTTATGAATGCTACCAACCATTTTCCAACAAGCGGTTCCCGTTTTAAGAAGGCTCGAAAAGGCAGGATACGAAGCCTATTTCGTAGGAGGCTCTGTCAGGGATCATATCCTTAAAAGGCTCATCAATGATGTGGATATCGCTACGTCTGCCTACCCCCAAGAGGTAAAAGAGATTTTCCATAAAACGGTCGATGTCGGCATCGAGCATGGAACAATCCTCGTATTGGAAGAGGGCAGAGAATATGAAATCACCACATTTCGCACCGAATCTGCCTATGCTGATTATAGAAGGCCTGATAAGGTGGAGTTTATCCGTTCACTTGAAGAGGATCTGAAGCGCCGTGATTTTACGATGAACAGCATGGCCATGGATGGGGACGGAAAGCTGATCGATCCCTTTCATGGCATGGAAGATATACATAAAAGATTGATCCGCACCGTGGGCTCACCGGAATCGAGGTTCTCGGAGGATGCCCTCAGGATGATGAGGGCAATCCGGTTTGTCAGTCAATTGGGATTCGGGCTCGAAACATCCACTTTTAATGCCATCAGGGAGCACGCGGGATTGCTTCAGCACATAGCAGTGGAAAGAAAAACGATGGAATTCGAAAAGATCCTGGCAGGTAACTGGAAACAAGAAGGACTGGATCTTCTTGCCCGTACCAGTCTGTATATCGAACTCCCAAATTTAAGAAGCCATAGAACAAAGCTTGAGGACATGGCAAAGCTTCCGGATTTGGGGGAGTTGAACAAGGATCAAGCATGGCTGCTTCTCCTGGATTATATCGAAGAAGACGATCCAAGGGATTTTCTGAAGAGCTGGAGACTTCCAGGCAATACAATCAAGGCACTCTCCAAAGAGCTTGATATCCTAAAGGAAAGAAAAGCACGAGGCTGGACAAAGGATTTACTATATCGTGCCGGTCTTAAAGCAGCCGTGAATGTTGAAAACGTCTATGGGGTCATGAAGACTTCCACACATTCTTCAGTTGAAGAAGTAATCGAACAGTACGATAAGCTTTCGATCACATCGAGGGAACAGCTTGATGTAACCGGCAGGGACTTAATGACATGGACGGGGCAAAAAGGAGGTCCATGGTTGAAAGAACGCTTGACAGAAATTGAATCGGCTATCATTCAGGAGACGATCCCCAATGATAAAGAAGAGATAAGGAGGTGGCTGAAAGCATGCAATCGACTATAAGGAAAAAAGTCCTGCAAGCGCTATTCGAGTCAGATCAAGAATTTTTATCAGGACAGGCCCTTGCGGATTATGCAGGTTGTTCAAGGACGGCGATCTGGAAACATATCGAAGAGCTTCGGAAGGAAGGTTTTGTTTTGGAAGCTGTGAGGAAGAAGGGCTACCGGATCATTGAAACCCCTGATGGTGTCACAGAAAGTAAAATACGTTTAGGCCTGAAAACGAAAACATTAGGGAATGTGATCCACTATGAAGAATCCGTTCCGAGTACTCAACGCATCGCTCATACTCTTGCAAGTAATGGAGCAGAAGAAGGTACGTTGGTCATTGCAGATGAACAGACCGCTGGAAGAGGCAGATTGATGAGGGAGTGGCATTCGTCAAAGGGCACGGGAATATGGATGAGCTTAATCTTAAAGCCGCATTTGCCTCCTCAAAAAGCCCCTCAATTCACCTTGATCGCAGCCGTGGCCGTTGTTCAGGCAATCGAGGAAGTGTCGGGGCTCCAGCCGCAAATCAAATGGCCTAATGATATCCTCATTGATGGAAAGAAAGTGACGGGAATCCTCACGGAACTTCAAGCGGAATCGGATAAAATCAACTCGATCATTATCGGGATCGGGATGAATGTCAACCAGACGAAGGATCATTTCCCTGACGAGATTCAAAAGATTGCAACGTCTCTTTCCATCGAGGAGGGAGAAACCTTATCACGATCCCGCATCGTCCAAAGGTTGCTGGAACGTATTGAGGCACTCTATTCTCTCTATATGAAGGAAGGGTTCACCCCGATCAAGCTATTATGGGAGAGCTATGCCGTCAGTATCGGGAAGAAGATCCGGGCAAGAACCATCAATGGTACCATTGAAGGCAGGGCCCTAGGAATCACGGATGAAGGAGTCTTGAAGATCGAAGACTCCGGTGGTACCATCCATCAGATTTATTCTGCAGATATTGAAGTAAACGTATAAATAAATTGGAGCGGAATGGGAGTGTAAAACCAATACTTCCATTCCGTTCTTTTGTGGTATAATCTTTAGTGGGCAGTATCCTTGGAACTGCACCTGTAAAAACGGACATTCAAACATTCAATACTATTTCTGCCTTGATCCATTATGGACTGGGACGGAGGGTCGAAACAATGATATCAAACACTTATGATCCTTCTGTCAATTTTTCAGAAGGTTTTTTTAGTTGGGTTATGAAAGTGCTTTCATTCCGTTTCGTCACCTCTGACTGAAAAGAAGGAGGATAATATGAAGCAAACGACGGATTTTCTCAAGATGAAGAATGAAAATGAAAAGATTACCATGATTACAGCGTATGATTTTCCAAGTGCCAAAATGGCCGAGGAAGCGGGAATCGATGTCATCCTGGTGGGGGACAGCCTGGGGATGGTCGTATTAGGCTATGACTCCACGGTACCCGTGACTGTAAGCGATATGATCCATCATACCAAAGCCGTCAAAAGAGGGGCTAAAAACACGTTTATCGTCACGGATATGCCGTTCATGTCGTACCATTTGTCGAGGGAAGAGACACTGAAGACGGCTGCCGATATCCTCCAGCTGGGCGGGGCCCACGCCGTCAAGGTCGAGGGGGCAGCCCACGTCATCGATCGAATTCAGGACCTTACAAGTGCCGGGATTCCGGTGGTCGCTCATTTAGGGCTGACTCCGCAATCCGCAGGTGTACTTGGGGGATATAAAGTACAGGGGAAAACGGCAGACACGGCAAAGAGATTACTCGACGACAGCATAAAATGTGAACAGGCAGGTGCCTTTGCCGTGGTGCTTGAATGTGTGCCGAAACAAATCGCCAAGGAAATCTCAGAAGCCTTAACGATTCCTACGATTGGTATAGGGGCCGGCATAGATACCGATGGGCAGGTTTTGGTTTTCCATGACCTTGTCACTTATGGGGTGGACCGGGTGCCTAAGTTTGTCAAACAATATGGAAATGCATCTGACATCATCCATGAAAGCATAAAGAGTTATATAGAAGAAGTGAAGGGTGAAAGCTTCCCGACAGATGACCATTCCTTTTCGATGCGGGATGAAGAGCTCCATGCCCTTTATGGCGGGTTGAAAAAATGAACGTCATAACCACTATAAATGATCTGCGACTGAATATAGATAACATGAAAAAAACGGGAACCACAATCGGATTCGTCCCTACGATGGGCTATCTGCATGAGGGGCACCTGACTCTGGCGAAAGAAGCAAGGGCCAACAATGAAATCGTCGTGATGAGTATCTTTGTGAATCCCCTGCAATTCGGACCGGACGAAGACTTTGATCGTTACCCCCGTGATGTTGAACGGGATACAGAGTTAGCAAGGATGGCGGGTGTTGATATCCTTTTCATTCCTGAAGCGGCTGATATGTACAGTGGCAAGCAATCGGTGACTTTGAGCGTAGAAGAACGTGTCGAGGTATTGTGCGGGAGGAAGAGGGAAGGTCATTTTGACGGTGTTGTAACGGTCCTGACTAAATTATTCCATCTCGTTCAGCCGTCCAGGGCCTATTTCGGCCTGAAGGATGCACAGCAGGTAGCAGTGGTGGAAGGCCTGGTAAGCGATTATTTCTTTCCTGTCGAAATTGTCAGGGTTCCGACCGTCCGGGAAGAGGATGGGCTGGCAAAAAGCTCGAGGAATGTCTATCTATCACAGAAAGAACGGTCAGAAGCCCCTTCTCTCTATCAGAGCCTGAAAGAAGCGGTTAAGTGTATAGAAGACGGAGAGCGGAGCCCGTCGGTCATTACCGATAAGGTCTCAAAGGACATTCAAAACTATACTTCCGGCACCATCGATTATGTGGAAGTGTATGCGTATCCTGAGCTGACGGAGCTTGAACGGCTACAAGGGGATGTCATCATCGCCCTCGCCGTTCAATTCCAACAAGCCAGATTGATTGATAATATAATCATCAGTGTAGAACCGGAGGAGGATTCAAATGTATAGAACGATGATGAGCGGTAAGATTCATAGAGCGACTGTCACAGAAGCGAACCTGGATTACGTGGGAAGCATTACCATCGACCAGGATATACTGGATGCTGTCGGAATGATGGCAAATGAAAAGGTTCAGATTGTCAACAACAACAACGGTGCCCGACTGGAAACCTATATCATACCGGGCGAAAGGGGCAGCGGCGTCATCTGTTTGAACGGAGCAGCTGCACGCCTCGTGCAAAAAGGTGATATCGTCATTATCATTTCGTACAAACTGGTAGCAGAAGAGATGGTTCATGACCATATCCCGAAAGTGGCCATCATGGGAGAAAATAACCGGGTGATTGACATGATTGGAACAGAACCTGAAGCGACAATACTATAAGGGATGGGCAAGTCTTCTAACTCGGGAATAGGAGACTTGCTTTTTTGTTTATGGTACACTTATTTAGAAAATCATAAGAGTAGGATCTAAATAAAGGCAGTGAATAACATGTACCCATTTAAACTGGTTGTCATAGACTTGGAAACAACAGGAAATTCTCCGAAAAAAGGAGAAAAAATCATTCAACTATCAGCGGTCATTATCGAAGGCGGTAAGATCATCGATCAATTCACGTCATTTGTATCGCCCGGAAAGCCCATTCCTGCATTCATCGAGGAATTAACGGGGATCAATGATGACATGGTGAAGGATGCACCGGCCTTTCATGAAATTGCCCCGAAAATTCTTGAACTATTGGATCATGGCGTCTTTGTGGCCCATAACGTACAATTCGATCTTTCATTTCTTCAAGCAGAGCTGGAAGAAGCAGGATATAACCCATTCACGGGACCTGCCTTTGATACAGTGGAACTCGCGAAGGTGGCCTTACCATCGGCAGACAGCTTCAAACTGTCGGAGCTTTCCAATTCATTGGAGTTAAGTCATGTAAGACCACATCAGGCTGACAGTGATGCTTATGTGACAGCTGAAATTCTTCTATATTTTATCGAAGAACTTTCAAAGCTCCCATTGGTCACCCTTGAAAAGCTTCACAAGCTTTCGAAACACTTAAAGAGTGATCTTGATTTGTTGTTTGATAGCATAGTGACAGAGAAACAGAAGCACGTCGAGGATCTCTCACCAGAGTTAGAGGTGTACAGGGGGATCGCCCTTCGAAAGAAAAGCGCGCCGCTGAACCAGGATCCATCCGATGGGGACCCCCATTTTAAAGAGCCGGATATTGAGGCACACCTGGCTCACCATGTACCTTTCTATGAAAAAAGAGAGCAGCAAATGAAAATGATGAATGAGATCTCCCGGGCCTTTCATGAATGTCAGCACGTAGTCATCGAAGCGGGTACCGGGGTTGGAAAGTCACTTGGCTACTTATGGCCCGCCGTCATGTTTAGTAAGAGTACAGGTGAAAAAGTGGTCATCAGTACATATACCATTCAATTACAAGAGCAACTCCTCCATAAAGAAATCAAATTATTGGAGAAGATCAGCCCGACCCCCTTCAGGACCGTTCTCCTGAAGGGTAAGAATCACTACATAAACCTGTTCAAATTCGAGCAGTCCCTCAGGGAGGATGAGTCCCAATACGATGTGGTTCTGACAAAGATGCAGATCCTGGTATGGCTGACACGGACCGAATCGGGGGACATGGATGAATTGAACCTCACTTCAGGCGGGCAACTGTTCTGGAATCGTTTAAAACACGACGGCTGGCACCTGGCTCATACAAAAGACCCGTGGGTCTCGAAGGATTTCTATCTTTCAGCCAGAAAGAGTGCCCAGGAAGCGGATATCATCATCACGAATCACTCCATGCTCTTAACGGATATGGTGAGGGAAAGCAGCATGCTTCCTTCCTATGATTATTTAGTGATCGATGAGGCTCATCATCTGGAAAAGTCAGCAAGACAGCATCTCGGCGTGGTCATGGATTATCTCTCCATTAAATTCAGCACGTCACAATTAGGGACTCTGGACCACAAGCAGCTGTTTTATCGTCTGGAGCAGCTTACTTCCAGTCACTCGGTCGAGTTGGATATACATCCCTTCGAATTGGATAGAACCATTGGACAGTTTTATATGGATCTGGAAGAAGCCATTTCAGTATTGACCAGTGTTTTCTATAAAAAGGCCAAAAAGAGAACAGGGATACAAAAAATCCAGCTGCGCATTACCGACGACATGAAAAAGAGCAGTTATTGGCAGCCTGTCATCATGTCGATGGAACGTGTGATCTCAGGAATGAAGTTTGTGGAAAGAGAGTTCCAGCGGGTGCTGGGTACAATCAAGGAAAAGAAAATCAAACTCCTTGATAAAGAAAAAGCCCTGATTGAAGAATTTTACAGCTTTTTGGTGGATTGGACTGAATTACGAACAAATTTCCAAACGGTATTCTTAAAGGACATGAACAATCACGTTCTCTGGCTTGATGGGGACACGAGGTCTTTACCTAACAGTCTTTCCATCCAGGCTCAACCCATTACCGTCGATGGGAATCTGCAGGACGAGATTTTCGCCAAAAAGAAAAGTGTGGTGCTGACATCTGCCACCCTGACCGTGAGTGGATCTTTCAATTATTTCTTGAACGAGATTGGCCTTATCGATAAGGGTGTAAAACAGCTGCAGCTTACCTCCCCTTTTGATTATCATGAGGTTTCAAGGCTTTTCGTCCCGACGGATGTACCTGAAATACAGCAGGTTCATAACGAAGAATATATCGAGGCCATCAGCTCCCATCTAATAGGGGTCGCACAGGCGACAAAAGGTCGGATGCTCATTTTATTCACGTCCTATGATATGTTAAGGAAAACGTATGAACTCATGAAAGAAAGTGGTTTATTGGAAGAATATGTGTTGATGGCACAGGGGATCACTTCAGGGAGCCGTACACGGTTGACAAAGAACTTCCAACGCTTCGATAAGGCGATTTTATTCGGTACGAGCAGCTTCTGGGAAGGGGTGGACATTCCGGGTGAGGACCTGTCCTGCCTTGCCATGGTGAGGCTTCCGTTTTCCCCGCCGGACGAGCCTGTCAATCAGGCGAAATCGGATATCCTGAAAGCACAAGGGAAGAACCCGTTTTCTTCACACTCCTTACCGGAAGCGATCATCCGCTTCAAGCAAGGGGTGGGAAGGCTGATCAGAAGAAGCAGTGACCGCGGAATCGTGATTGTGTATGACCGGAGAGTGATGACGACCAGGTACGGCAAAGCTTTCTTACAATCGATTCCTTCCATGGAAGTCAAAGAAGGCGATCTGTTTGATTTGGTTTCATGGATCGAAGACTGGCTTTGAATCCGTTTAAACTTCAGTGATAAAATCTCCTCATTGACACAACCTAGAGAGTAGATGTGAAACTGGAGGATTGTAAATGAGAGTGATTCTATCGGCCATGCTGTCCTTTCTTCTGGTCCATTCGACTGCCTATGGAATGAAAATCCCCCGGGTGGATTTACATGTGTCCCAGGAGGAATATGCGATCAGCTTCCTACCTGTTCAAAATGGGGAGGTCGCTGTCCTTCATCTGGCGTCGGGGGACCATTATATGATCAATACGGGACCTTTTAAGGACCGCAATCAACTTTATTATTATTTCAATCAACTGCATATAAACAACATAAAGGGTTTAGTCATCACCGAGAAAAGCGAAGTGGATGAGAGGATGATGGCTGAATTGGTGAAAAGGTTCAGCATAGAAGAAATCGTGGTGGGGAAATGCTTGGCACCATCTATGCCGAAACAACTTTCCCCAATCATCCACACCATCCAGGAGGACCAGACCTACCAGTTTACCGATGAATTAGCCATGAGGGCAATCCATGACGGAAATGAAAAAAGGGAAGGGTTGGACTTTTCCATTACCTTCTTTCACCATCGCTTTCTCTGGCTGAGCTCGCAGTCACCACATTCCGAAGGGGTCCTGCTTACCAAACCCCTGAAAAATGTCAACATCGTTAAAGTGCCGGTCCATTCCAAATCAGAAAGCATGTCCCACCGGCTGTTGGAACATGTTGACCCTCAAACCGCCATTCTATACCGCTCTAAAGAAAAGCTTCTTAACGGTGATATGCTTGAGGCGATCAACGAAGCATGGATCGACCTTTACTTGACCGGTCAACATGGGTTGATTGCAGTGAAGTTTAACAAGAGGAACTACGAGGTGCTGACATTTGATCAGGAAGATGGTGTGTTCAAGGACGAAGGATAACAGATGGAAGGCTGACAAGTGAGCCTTCCGTCTTGTAGATTCACTCGTTTTTATGATAACCCCTACCATGGTGGCCCCTTATGTTGTTATAATATGTGTAGAGTTTTTAACTCTCAAGTAAGGTAGCAGACAAAAGGAGGAGCAACATGGAAAGTCGAATTGAAATTCTTTCCACCGTCAGGATTGAATATACGGATAACTTATATAAAGTGGTAGATACACTAAATAGAACCTTAAAAAAAGATGATTATATGTTTGGTTTAGCTTTAGATCCGGAAGATCAAAATCAAGCAGTATTAACAATTTATCGTACATAAAGAGTGATTGTAATGAAAAAATGGATAACCATAATTGTATCATTGATCATCGTCATTGGAATAACCCTATCAGTCCTATTGTATCAATTTTCCCGGAATCCCCTCGATCATCAGGCAGAGAAAGCCTTGAAGAGGGTGGAAGATGAAACATCTATCGTTAACGTCCAGGACACGAGCATTTATAATGGCTCCAAATCCTATGTGGTCGTCACGGGTGAAAATGAACAAAATGAGAAGCTTGTGGCATGGGTACCCAATCAAAAAGGAAAAATAATTGAAAAAAAATGGGCTGATGGCATTACAAAAGATCAGGCTGTCAATAAACTAAAGGATGAAAAGAAACCGAAAGAATTGTTATCCGTCCGTTTAGGATATGAATCCGTCGGGCCGGTATGGGAAATGACCTACTTAGATCAACAGGACAATTTAAACTATTATTATCTGCTGTTTTCGACTGGGGAATGGTGGAGAAAAATTGAAAATTTATGATCAGGGGGAACACGTCAATGAAATTCACATTAGCGGATAGAGTCAGTGCTTTAACACCATCGACGACTTTAGCGATCACGGCTAAAGCGAAAGAAATGAAGTCACAGGGAATCGATGTGATCGGTTTAGGTGCAGGCGAACCTGACTTTAATACACCCGAACACATCATCCAGGCTGCTTATGAGTCCATGACGGAAGGGCACACGAAATATACTCCCTCCGGTGGAATGGCCAAACTGAAAGAAGCAGTCATCCATAAGTTTGAAACCGATCAGAACCTGTCGTATAAACCATCGGAGATCATCGTGACCAGTGGTGCCAAGCATGCCCTATATACATTGTTTCAAGTCCTTTTAAACGAAGGGGATGAAGTAATCATCCCTACTCCTTACTGGGTCAGCTATCCTGAGCAAGTGAAGCTTGCAGGGGGAAATCCGGTAATTGTTGAAGGGAAAGAAGAGAATGAGTACAAAATCACTCCACAACAGCTGGAAGCATCCGTCACGTCGAAAACCAAAGCAGTGATCCTGAACACACCGAGTAATCCTACAGGCATGCTATATTCACGTGAAGAGCTTCAGGCGATCGGTGATGTTTGCTTAGAAAAGGGCATTATGATCGTATCAGATGAAATTTATGAAAAGCTGGTGTATGGAGGGAACACCCATACGTCAATTGCTCAGTTATCCCCGGAACTGAAAGAACAAACGATCGTGATTAACGGGGTATCCAAATCCCATTCCATGACGGGATGGAGAATCGGATATGCGGCAGGGAACGAAGCGGTCATTAAAGCCATGGCCAACCTTGCCAGTCATTCCACCTCAAACCCAACGACAACCTCACAATACGGGGCGGTTGCTGCCTATTTAGGGGATCAACAACCTGTAGAGGAAATGAGACAGGCATTTGAAGAGCGCTTAAACATTGTGATTGATAAAGTCAACAATATCCCGGGATTTCATTGCCTGAAGCCTCAAGGTGCCTTTTATCTGTTCCCGAATGTGTCGGAAGCGGCAAAGACAACGGGCTACAACAATGTAGATGAGTTCACCAAAGCCCTTTTGGAAGAGGCGAAGGTAGCCGTGATTCCAGGCTCCGGTTTCGGTTCGGAACAAAATATCCGCCTTTCTTATGCCACTAGCCTTGATGCGCTTGAGAAAGCAATCGGGCGCATACACGAATTCGTGGTCAATAAAAGCAAGTAATGGAGGGTTGCAGACCGTATGCCGGTCTGCTTTTTCCTTAAAATCATCTCGTTTTGCTCTATCTATTGCGACGGGATAATGGTAAATGTATAATAAAGGACGATACATAAGCGTCTTTAGTTTTTTTGGAGGGAAAAAATCGTGAAAACTACTATATCTCAAGTAAGTAAGTTTGTCGGCGAAGAAGTAACCATCGGTGCATGGCTTGCCAACAAACGTTCAAGTGGAAAAATTGCCTTTCTTCAGCTTCGTGACGGTACAGGCTTCATTCAAGGTGTCGTAGTCAAAAGTGAAGTGGAAGAGGAAATCTTCCAGAAAGCAAAATCATTAACACAAGAAACATCCCTGTATGTGACAGGAACGGTTTCTGAAGATTCCCGTTCACCGTTTGGATACGAACTGCAGGTGAAGAGCGTGGAGGTCATCCATGAAGCGGTGGATTATCCGATCACACCAAAGGAGCATGGGACAGAATTTTTAATGGACCATCGTCACCTTTGGCTTCGTTCACGCAAACAGCATGCCGTGATGAAAGTGCGTAACGAAATCATCCGAGCTACATATGAATTCTTCAATCAGGAAGGATTTGTGAAGGTGGATCCTCCGATTCTTACTGGAAGTGCCCCGGAAGGAACGACTGAATTATTTGCCACTAAATACTTCGAAGAGGATGCATATCTTTCCCAAAGCGGTCAGCTTTATATGGAAGCGGCAGCCATGGCATTAGGGAAAGTATTTTCTTTCGGACCTACATTCAGGGCAGAAAAGTCGAAGACCCGCCGTCATCTAATCGAATTCTGGATGATCGAGCCTGAAATGGCATTCTATGATTTCAAGGATAATCTGGAAGTTCAGGAGCAATATGTTTCTTATATCGTTCAATCGGTACTGGAGAATTGCAAGCTTGAATTGGACCGCTTGGGGAGAGATACATCCAAACTTGAGCAAATCAAAGCACCATTCCCACGCATCACGTATGACGATGCCCTGAAATTATTGCATGAAAAAGGCTTTGATGACATCGAGTGGGGAGATGACTTCGGTGCCCCGCACGAGACAGCCATCGCTGAAAGCTACGACAAGCCGGTATTCATCACCCATTACCCGACTTCTCTAAAACCTTTCTACATGCAGCCGGATCCGGATCGTGATGATGTGGTATTATGTGCTGACTTAATCGCTCCGGAAGGATATGGAGAGATCATCGGCGGTTCAGAGCGTATCCATGACGCAGAATTGATGAAGAAGCGCATTGAAGAGCATGAACTTGCTACAGACGCATACAAATGGTACCTGGAACTAAGAGAATATGGATCTGTTCCTCATTCAGGATTCGGCCTTGGACTTGAAAGAACAGTAGCCTGGATCAGCGGAGTGGAACACGTAAGGGAAACCATCCCATTCCCACGCCTGTTGAACCGTCTGTATCCTTAATTACACTGAACCTAGAGCTGGCTGGATTGCTTAAGAGCATTCCAGCCGGTTCTTTTCTTTTATTACTGTCGTTAGAATCTTAATTTAGAGCCTAAGGGGTTTTAGCTAATGTGAGAACCACTTCTCGTTTTGATTTCAAATTCTTATAACATCCTGGTTTTCGAGTTTGACATTCTGTGCAAAGCGATCTCTTTTAGTTAGGTTTATAATTTGACAGTCAGTATGTAGAAGCACAGAGTGGAGCGGAAAGGAACGGTCGATGTTTTACACTAAACTTTGAAATAAACAATTCATGAGATCTTTTGTTTTTCCAACTTTCTTCTAATCCATAACCATGTCCACATATATTGAATCATGATATACTAATGAGTGAGGTGTGCTGAATATGGATTATAAACGTTTAATGGTGTCCTGGATCGAAGAGGGGACACTCAACATTCCGCAATTATTGTTATCAAATTATCATACACTTGGCTTGAATGAATCAGAATTTGTACTGCTTTTGCATATTTATGGCCATTTGGAAAAGGGAAACCATTTCCCGACCCCGGAAGAACTCTCACAGCCCATGAGCATTTCCAGTGAGTTTTGTTCATCCCTATTACGAAAGCTCATTCAACAGCAATTTTTATCAATTGAAGAAGGTTCATCTGCAGATGGTATTTTATTCGAGAAATACTCTCTTAACCCTCTATGGGAAAAGATGGCCGAATTCGTGATACAGGATACCAAAATGCAACAGATGCAGCAATCAATGGAGGAAGAGGCGGATATCTATACGACATTCGAACAGGAATTCGGTCGGCCTCTTTCTCCACTGGAGTGCGAGACACTGGCCATGTGGCTGGATCAGGATGATCACAACGCGATTATCATCAAAGCGGCATTGAGAGAAGCAGTCATTTCCGGTAAGCTGAATTTCAGATACATTGACCGGATTTTATTTGAATGGAAGAAAAATGGTGTGAAAACCATTGAGGATGCACGAAGCCAAAGCCAGCGCTTCAGATCTCATCAGAAACCTGCTGCTGCCAGTGAAGCTTCTTCCCCAAAACGAAAATCAGTACCGTTTTATAATTGGCTTGAGCAATAAAATGATGAAAGGGGACTGACTCTCGAAACGCTTCGAGGTTGGTCCCTTTATTTTTTGAAAAAAATCATTCTTTTGGCTGGAGGTAGTAAGATTCATGCTGAATAAAATACAAATACAGATTTGCCTGGATGAAATGAGAGAAATGTTCCCTGATGCACACTGTGAACTACGTCATGAAAATCCTTTCGAACTGGTCATCGCTGTCCTTCTATCGGCACAGTGTACGGACGTTCTTGTCAATAAAGTCACAAAAGGCCTATTTGAGAAATATAAAAGACCCGAGGACTATTTGGAAGTCACGTTGGAAGAGCTGCAGCAGGATATACGCTCTATTGGCCTGTATCGGAACAAAGCCAAAAATATCCGGAAATTATGTGAGATCCTTCTCACCGAGTACGGAGGAGAAGTGCCTGAGAGTCATGAAGATTTAGTTAAGCTTCCGGGTGTGGGAAGAAAGACGGCCAACGTAGTGGTTTCCGTTGCCTTCGGAGAACCGGCGCTTGCTGTCGATACCCACGTAGAACGTGTCAGTAAAAGATTGGGGATCTGCAGATGGAAAGACAGCGTATTGGAAGTGGAAAAGACTTTAATGAAGAAGATCCCAAGAGAAGAATGGTCCGAAACTCATCACCGTCTCATTTTCTTTGGACGCTATCATTGTAAGGCTCAATCTCCTCAATGCGAGGTTTGTCCTTTAGTGGACTTGTGCAGGGAAGGACAAAAGAGATTGAAGAAAAAGGGCAGCATATGACCGGGGCTGTATTGAATCTCCCAACAGAGCTGAGAGATCCTTTTTTCTTTACCGATGAAAAGGTGAAGATGGGATCTCAAATCGTACCTTCTAATCCTTACTTTGCTTTTGAGATCCTTTTTTACAGTGGCGCGCGCCTGCATTCTCTTCCTTGGTTGGTGCAAGGGCAATGGATTGATGACATAGTAGGGGGCTGGAGGGAAGAAGAAGTATATCTAAAAAGTTTATTCAAAAGCCGATCAAAAGAAACGACGTTAGCCATGAAAAAGGGGATTGCCCAGTTTTATATGTTCTTGTTCTGGAGTAATAACCAGCCCGTTAATCTGGAAAATTGGGGGTCAAAAGTTGACCGTCTTCCCGTTAAGCCTGTAAATGCCGTGGAACGATTGACCTTCATCAGGGAAAATGCCTCACTCTTTCATTCCTATATCCAACTGGCTCAACTTTTTGAGGAACAACATAAACAATATGCCAAATTCCTGGCGTTGAATCAAGCAGCAAAAAAATAAGGCAACGAGAGAATTCTCTCGTTGCCTTATTCTTATTCTTGGTTTCGTCTGGTTTCTGATTGAGTAGCAGGCGTGCCTGTGCCGTCCCCGGTACCAGTACCGGTTCCAGTACCAGTACCAGTGCCATCTCCGGTTCCAGTGCCATCTCCTGTGGTTCCACCATCCCCGGTTCCAGTATCACCGCCTGTTCCTCCGTCTCCAGTACCGTCTCCTTCAGATGGAGGAGTGGTACCATCATCCTCACCAGTAGTACCACCATCATTGCCTTGGTCATTCCCGTTACCTTGGCCGTTACCATTGCCTTGGTCATTCCCGTTATCTTGACCTTGACCTTCTCCATTGTTGGATCCGTTGTCTTCTTCCGGTGTCCCTTCATCCTTTTTATCCGCTTTTACATCGACGCTGACGGATGCAGGGTTACTTCGTTGATCACCCGAAATGGCAACGACTTCAAAGGTGAAGGTGCCTTCTGAAGTGATGTTTTCGACATTTAATCCCTTTTTATCGGTAGTCGTCAACACTTGTTTCGCTTCACCATTGATGGAAACCGAAACTTCGAATTGGACGTCTTTCGATTTACCATAGTCCCAAGAAAGGGTGATGGTTTGATCTTTTTTATTAAATTTACCTTTCAGTTTCGTTGGTGCATCGATTTTATCGAATTGTTGAGACACCTTGGAAGGTTCCGTTCCTTTAACGAAAAGCTCCGTAATGATTCTGTCATCCGGCGTGTATTCACTTGGCAGTCTCGCAGGATCGCTTCCAAGTTCCACTTTTGATTCCACGACGCTGTCAGGCTTTTTGAAGTCTGGTGTATCTGCACCATCGTGAACATAGCTCATCAAGTCACTGACAATGTATTGAGCGACATGGCGGTCAGTAGGGGAAAGCGGGATGGATTGGGTCTTATACCCGGTCCAAACGGCTGCGGTATAATTTGTCGTATAGCCAACAAACCATGAGTCAGGTGCGCCAGATTTAGCGATACCGTACTGTTCCCGTTCTTTTTGAGAATAGTTCGTCGTACCCGATTTCCCTGCCATCGGTAATCCCGGCACTTTAGCGTATTTACCAGTACCTTGTGGGTGGTCGATGACGCTTTTCAGCATATCTGAAATCATATATGCCGTGTATTCCTTCATGGCAGGTTCTGGTTTACTTTCATTCTTAATCTCTGTTTCACCGTCGCGCAGGACGACTTTCGTTACAGTATGAGGCTTATTATACACACCTTCGTTACCGAAGGCAGCATACGCACCGGCCATTTGTACCGAGTTCACACCAGGTGATACCCCGCCGATGGATGCAGATTCGTAGTAATGATCAAACTTCAGACCAAGACCATTGACGAAATCCGCCGCCTTCTCCGCTCCAACCGCCTGGAAGGCTTTTAAAGCGGTAATATTCCTGGAATCCCAAAGTCCTTCACGGATGGTGATGGGGCCTTTGAATTGGCCGTCATAGTTATTGATTTCCGTGCCGTTTGAGTATTCATAAGGTTCATCTTTTAGAATATGATAGGTTGACCATTTTAAATGTTCAATGGCAGGGGCATAATCAAGTAAAGGCTTTATGGTCGATCCAGGCTGACGTTTGGAGTCGATGGCATAGTTGAATCCTCGCTTCACTTCCGGATCCTGTTCCCTGCCTCCTCCAATGGCCCTGATTTCACCCGTTTTCGTATCCATCAGAGTGACACCTGCCTGCATTGGCTCTTCAGCATTTTCCGGATAGCTGAAGCTTGTGTTTTCACCTGCCAGGATTTCCTCCAACCGTTTTTGGGCATCCGGGTCAACTGTTGTGTAAACCTTTAGACCATCAGAGAATAAGTTGTAATCACCCATTTTCTGCACTTCATCTATCACTGCATCTACAAATGCAGGAAATTTATCTCCGTTTTTCTTTTCCACTTCTTCAGCTGATACCAGTCCTTTTGTAACAGGAATGGCTTGTGCTGCCTCTTTTTCTTTTTCCGTAATTTTACCGTGCTGTGCCATTAGAGACAGTACGATATTACGTCTCTTCTCTGCACTCTCAGGGTGCTTAAGAGGGTTATAATTGTTCGGGCTTTGAGGAAGTCCCGCAATCATAGCGGCTTCGTGCAGTTTGATATCTTTTATGTCTTTGCCGTAATAATGATCGGCGGCCGTCGCCATCCCGTTGATACCATCAGACATATAGACCTTATTAAAGTACATCTCAAAGATTTCTTCTTTTGTATACTCCTGCTCAAGCTTCAGGGCAAGCCATGCTTCCTGGGCTTTTCTCTTCAAGGTTTTCTCAGGGCTTAAAAATGAGCCCTTGATGACTTGCTGTGTAATCGTAGAGGCACCCTCTGAACCGAAACCGCCAGTCACATTGGCAATGACGGCCCCGCCTAAACGAATCAGGTCAATTCCGTTATGTTTATAGAATCGATTATCTTCTGTTGCAATGACCGCGTCCTGCATGACCTGAGGGATGTCATCGAAATTAGCGTACTCCCGTTTTTCTTTCCCTACTGTTGTGATCAGATCTCCATTCATGTCATAAATTTCCGAAGCGATCGGATCCTTCAATAGCTTTTCGTCGAGCTTCGGTGCACTTGATGCATAATAAGCAAACAACCCTGCACCTGCGAGCATGCCGATGATTCCAATGATAAATAATGATATAATGACGCGCTTAACCATTGAGCCTTTTTTCTTGCTCTTAGTGGATTTGGACTTCTGTTGGGCCAGGCGTTTTTCTTCCCTTGACTTATATTGACCAGCCATATTGTTTCCTCACTTTCAATCTTCTGTGTTTTTAGTATTGTCTAAGATTAAAAATATACTACTGATTATGAGATAAAATATAGATTAACTCATTTTTCTTAAACTAAAAATATAACTGATGGACTATTTTTAAATAATCAACCCTGGGATGGAGTCCTAACGGAATGGAAAAACCTTTCTCTTCCATTTCCTCCCGCTTGATTGATTTTCTCCCGCCAGCTTCCATACGGTCCCAGTAAAGCCTCAGGGCTTCATAGGGGAGCAGGAACACCTCTTCTGAAACCGAAAACCTTATGAGTACGAAGGTAATGCCTTCTTGTGTATGAACGTTTTCCATGTGATGAATCTGGTGTTCATGAAAATTTTGAAGGGGAAAAGATGTCTTGTTTTTCGTTTCCTTCGCTTCAAAATCGATATACCGTCCCTTGTAGACCCCGTTGTAGTCTGTCGTTGAAGGCTGCTTAAAATACGCTTCCTTAATGACAGCGGCACTCCTTGAAGGATAGTGAACATCCACTATTTGGACCGGGGTGGGTTTTTTGTGAATAACCGCTTTTTGAAACGTCAAATAATATTGGTTCGTTTCATTAATATCTTCTTCCAGTGTCATCCCTCTGTTGCTGTACGATATTTGTTTCGGTTTTGCCTTTGTTTTTTTTGAGGGTAATGTCGCTTCCACATATTTCTTTCCATTGGGATAATGGAATTTCATGGCAATTCACCTCGCAGACTAATCTATATCATAACAGAAACCACTCCATTTTGTGTGAATAATTGTTTACAAATCTCCTCATTCTAGGACTAGCGGAGAAAGGGGGATAAAAGGGATGAAAAAAATCAGCAATACTTATCGCTTTTTACCCTATATACCTGAACCTAAACGTAGAAATGAATGGATTAATGATGTAAATCAACTGGTGAAGAGATACAATGCGGATAACGTATCTCGTACGAACGCTTATCAAGCATTTTTTCTCCTACATCCTGAGATAAAGTGGTCGTTTCTGGCTGCTATGGTGTCTCGGAACGCAGGTTGGAATATGACCGATTTGAAGGGCGATATCTTCTCCAAGCTTTTAAGTCCCGAGACATGTGAAATTCTTTTTATGACATATGAAAGGGCGAATTGGAGTATTTTCCAGGATGCCTTCCCGCAACTCCTTCTCTATCATTATTCGACGATCTATAAGAAGAAAATGTTTCACTTGTTCAAAGACTTTCACATTTCGAGTTTTATGGAGGAGGAATGGAACCGGTTCTGGGAAGAGGGGGATGAGAGGCGATTGGCACAGTCACTCATCATTAATGAACAGCACCTTATACAGGGTCCGGTCATTGAACAGGATCTTTATAAGAGAAAGGTGTTCGGTACCGTCCTTTTCTTTATAGAGGATCACCTGCATTTCAGTTCCGTGCTTTTTCCTACGCTACACGGAGAACTTTATGGGGCAAGTGTACACGGCTTTCGGGATGTGGGGAATAGAATCAAGCTGGGTAACACGTTATTCGAAATTTTATTTCACCCTGAGTACCATCGTTTTTTCCTTGAGTATGCTCAAAATGTCGAGCATACGGGTTCAAGAAGTGATTATGAAACATATTGCCGCAGTGTACAAGGTACACGTACACCCATTCTTCAACAGGCCTACGATGTGATTACCCACGATTGGAATGATCATAGGGATTGGTCGCTGGATAGTAAGATCCAAGAGGAGTGGTATACCAAGCAGGATCTCCCGGGGGATGTCATCATGACTGATTGGTTTTTCAATAAGCAAAGGCAGCTTGAGAAGCTGGCAGCCGTAAAAGAAACTGTTAAAGGGATTTGGCCGGGGGGAAGGAAAAAGAAGGGGCGGACATTTTGAAAATGACTGCCCCTTCTTTTTAATATGCGGTGTTGAAGGCCTTTTGGGATTTCCCAGTTTTTCTTGTCGGGTCTGACCAAGCCGCCTCCGCTTTCTTATCAGTCCAGCTCCGGCGGCTAGACCCTCGAGGTCATAAGTCAGGAACACCAAAAAGGCAAAGAGCGCCTTTCCGGTGTTCCCGCCTTATGCTTGTTGGGTCTGAACGAGCCGCCTCCGCTTTCTTATTAGTCCAGCTCCGGCGGCTAGACCCTCGAGGTCATAAGTCAGGAACACCAAAAAGGCAAAGGGCGCCTTTCCGGTGTTCCCGCCTTATGCTTGTCGGGTCTGAACGAGCCGCCTCCGCTTTCTTAGGTCGCTGGTCTGTTTTCGCCTTCGAGTTTAGGGTTGCCTTTTGATGCTTTGGTTTCGGCTGGTTGTTTTTTGGTTTGTTTGTTATTTTGATTTTTCATTGTGAACCACCTCCACCCATAGTATTTTGGGTTTTTGCTTGTTTTATTCAGGAACTGTCGAAACGTCATTGTCGGAATGTCCTTTTTGCACTTTCTTTGACGAAACGCTTCTAGTTTTGTCAGGGGGGGAGGGAAAGGGCTATGAACGGAGAAATACTGTATTAATCCAAAAAAAAGGTGGGAGGATTCACATGCTTCCAAAACAAGATATTATGTTAAAGTTAGCCGAAATCGAAGAAAGCCTCAATCAATTGGAACAAAGCCTGCATGATCGAATTTCAGTTGAAGAGCAAGATGGATTGAGTATGCTATCGGATCAAATACAGAAAATGGACGGTCATTTAAGCTCCTTGGAGAGAACAACGGGTTCGAAAACGGTTCTTATGAATAATAGAGAAAAGTCCTACGTCCTGCAAAAACTTGAATTATCCTTCAAGACATCTTAAACTGGCTTTATAAGAAAGTAGCGTATGCTGCTTTTATTTTTTGTCTAGATTTTTGCATGGAGGGCTTTTTTTGAAAGAATTGAAACAAGTAACGGAAGATCTTCTCGTACTGGTCGAGAAGATGATGAATGAATATAAAAACAGGCGCGAATCGGGTGAAAAAGGGGATTTTTACACCGAGGTAAAACCTTTTGCAGATGAAGTGAAAATGAAAAATGATTCATGGAAGGAGCTTTCCATGGCCTGGATCAAGGATTATAGGCCGAAGCACCTTCATTTACTTCAAATCATGAACACCTTCGACAACATTGAAATGTTATCGGTCCATTGCTTTTTTCCCGAGTCCAGTTACAACCGGTTCATCAGTCATTATCAGTCTGTCTCGTACGTTCTGGGGACTCAGATCGATGACCTGAAAGAAAAATAAGAGGCTGCCACCCGGCAGCCTCTTTCTTATGGAGTTGAAATGGCATTTTCTTCTGCTGAATTGATTTGTTTCGCTAACTCTTTGTAGTGATGAAAAGAAATCTCATTAGAAATATAAAGTTTTTTGGCCAGTGTAAGAAGTTCTTGTTGGTCGGTTGCCTGATATTGTTTACTGCTTTCATATCGTTTCAACAATTCATTTAGGTCCATCCTGATTCCTCCCAATACTCATATTTCATAGAAATGATGTTAGCTTCGCATCTACATTCATCCTATCATAGAAAACCCTTTCTTTAAGTTGTAAGAATAGTGTAACTTCCGACATTCTTCTTATTGGATTGTCGAAAGATCTTTATGGGTTCTATCACCATTTTTCAGCTTGAAACATAAAGTGTAGTAACCATGAACAGTAGGGGGGCTAAGTATGAATTCTTCACCTTATTCGAGACAGATGCGATATCAACCATATCCTTATTACCATTCTCAGCCTGGGAATATGGGGCCGATGATGAACTTTCCTGTACAGGGGATGAGACCACCGAATTATGGACCATTTCCACCCAATTACTTACCGCAGCACGATGGTCCTTATTCCGGTGCCGGGAATCAGGTGAACCAATATCAGCAGATGAATCCATATTTTGATAATCCTCTTCAACAGAAAGAATACAATCCATATCAAATGAAGGCAATGGAACAGCAGTCCTATGCTAATCCGTATCCGAAAGCATCCTTTATGGCGAAACCTTCATCAGGTGGGGTAAGCGGCATCATGAATTCCTTTAAGTCGCAGGACGGCTCGTTGGATTTCAATAAAATGATGAATACAACAGGGCAAATGATGGGGGCCATCAATCAAGTATCTTCTCTGGTAAAAGGGTTAGGCGGAATATTTAAGTTTTAGACGAAAAAGGAGCTGCGCAATTTCGCAGCTCCTTTTTCCATCAATCAATCTGTATTCTCTTTCCGGACTCCTTGTTCACTTTCACTGTTAATAAACCATCTTTATAAGAAGCTTTCACATTCTTTTCATTCACAACCCTTGGAAAGGGAACGGTCCTGCTGCTTTTTCTCATCGATTGTTTCCTTTTGATGGTCTGATGCTGTTCATTTTCTTCAGAGTATACTTCCTTATGGGTCACTGAGATCGTGATGTACTGGGGGAACACATCGAGTTGTATTTGTTCTTTGTTTACACCGGGAAGTTCTGCTGTGACAAGATAATGATCATCGGTTTCAGTCAGTTCTACCGGGAATGAACCAAAAGGGTTAGCGGAAGATGTAAAGAATTCATCGATACTTTGTAACATTCCCTTCATCGGTCTTTCGTGAAAGAACTCATTCATGGAATGTATCAGGTCTCCAAAACCATTTTTGTTTGAATCCTTGGACATGGGTATGCTCCTTTCAGGCAAACGTATTCATACTAGTGTATGGTATCCGGATGAAAATGTGCCTTTGCTCCATATGTAAAAATAAAAGGGGATGGGGGGCAGTCACTCTACTTATCGCTCCTTTTTGGAAAGGATGAATATGGAAAAGTGCTGTTTTTACTTTAGTTTCGAACATAGATTCGGTAAAATGAGTAGGAGAGGTGATAGACATGTTTAAGAAAAACAACCTTCAACAATTGATAGAGCATTTTAAGAGAGACGAAGATTTCAATAAACAGATTATTCATTGGCATACCATTGATGAAAAACCGGCACAATTGGTAGACCTGCCAAATGAAATAGATGAAAGAATCAAAAAAGCCTTACAGAAAAGAGGGGTGGAAAAGCTTTATACCCATCAAAGCTCAGCGTTTCGACTGGCAATGCAGGGGCAAAGCTTCACGGCCGTCACGCCAACCGCGTCAGGGAAGACGCTTTGCTACAATCTCCCCGTCCTTCAAACGATCATGGACAATCCGGATTCACGTGCACTCTATATCTTCCCTACCAAGGCACTTGCCCAGGATCAGAAGAGCGAGCTGAATGAGATCATTTCTGAGGCGGAGGTTGCCATCAACAGCTATACATATGACGGGGATACATCTGCCAATATCCGTCAAAAGGTGAGGAAAACGGGTCATATTGTCATCACAAACCCGGATATGCTGCACTCAGCGATTCTTCCTCATCACACCAAGTGGGTGTCGCTGTTCGAGAATCTTAAATACGTCATTATCGATGAACTTCATATTTATAGAGGAGTGTTTGGGTCCCATGTCAGTAATGTGGTCAGAAGACTGAAACGGATCTGTGAATTCTACGGTGCTTCACCTGTTTTCATCTGCACATCGGCAACGATTGCCAATCCAAAAGAACTGGCAGAGCATCTAACGGGATCAGAAATGAATCTGATCGATAATAATGGGGCTCCGAGTGCAAAGAAACACTTCGTATTCTATAATCCCCCGATTGTCAATAAACCGCTGAACATTCGACGAAGCGCAACCCTCGAGGTGAGGAGGATCGCAGGCGAGCTGTTAAAGAATAAGATCCAAACCATCATATTTGCGAGAAGCAGGGTCCGGGTGGAAATCATTCTTACGTATCTGCAGGAATTAGTGAAAAGTCAACTAGGTGCGAAATCCATCAGGGGTTACCGGGGAGGATATCTCCCTACCCAGCGGAGAGAAATTGAAAAGGGCTTAAGAAACGGTGAAATATACGGGGTTGTCAGTACAAACGCCCTGGAACTGGGTGTTGACATCGGCCAATTGCAGGTATGTATCATGACGGGCTATCCAGGGACGATTGCAAGTGCATGGCAGCAGGCAGGCAGAGCCGGAAGACGACATGGGGAATCTCTCGTCATCATGGTGGCAAGCTCAAGTCCGCTTGATCAATTCATCATCGAGCACCCTGATTATTTCTTTGAGCAAACCCCGGAAACGGCAAGGATCAATCCGGATAATTTAATCATCCTTATTGATCATATCAAATGCGCCGCCTATGAGTTGCCCTTCAGGGAAGGGGAACAATTTGGAGCACATGAAATTGAAGATATTTTGGAATTTCTGGTAGAAGAACGGGTCGTCCACAAAAATGGGGACAAGTGGTATTGGATGAACGATGTGTTTCCTGCCCATAACATCAGCCTTCGCTCGGCTTCTCAGGAAAATGTCATCATCATTGATCAAACGGATGTTTCATCCGTGAAAGTGATCGGGGAAATGGACCGTTTTTCTGCTATGACGTTACTGCATGATGAAGCCATCTATTTACATCAGGGGGTTCAGTTCCAAGTAGAGAAGCTGGATTGGGAAGAAAAGAAGGCATTTGTAAGGGAAGTCGATGTGGATTACTTTACCGATGCCAATCTCGCTGTACAATTAAGGGTATTGGAAACAGACAAAATGAGGGAATCAGAGATGTTCGATGTAGCGTTTGGGGACGTAACCGTTCAAGCAATGGCAACGATTTTCAAGAAAATAAAGTTTGATACTCATGAAAATATCGGATCAGGTCCCATTCATCTTCCTGAAGAGGAGCTGCACACGAGCTCCAGTTGGATTTCATTAAAGGACGCTGCCGCTTTCAGCCAGGAACGACTTGAAGAGGGACTTATCGGGGTTTCACAGAGCCTGAAATCGATCATCCCCTTATTTGTCATGTGTGACCCGAGCGATATTTTCGTTGTTCCCCAAATAAAGGCTGCCCATAATGAACTGCCTACCATCTTTATTTACGACCGCTACCCGGGCGGGATCGGGCTAAGTGAAAAAGTGTTCGAAGAAATAGAGAAGATTCTCCTTGAGACGTCTTCCATGATTGAACGATGTCCGTGTCAAAGCGGATGCCCTTCCTGCATCGGGATGGAGCATTCACTTGACACAGCCAAACTCGATTCATTAAAGCTTCTTCATCTTTTCCTCCAATAAATAATGGAAGGAGGGTACCAATATGTCTTTGAAAAATAAATTAACGAGAATGAAAAAGCATATCATCCGGGAAGATGGGACGGATATGCCGAAAGAACAGCCATCCGTGGAGCAGCAGGCCGAACTGCCATTTCTGGATGCATGGAAAGAAAATGGATCTACTCTGTATTTCATTGATGATGATTTCTGCCTGGTGAGGGAGAAGCGCTATCCAATCGATCATCAGCACGGAAATTATACGTTTAAGGATTTTATTAAAGCTGTAGATGCCTGGCAGGGGTTTAAAGGGCATCATCCCCTGTCATCCAAAGGGCTCAGTCATGAAGAAATGTTTTTTTTCGATACGGAAACAACGGGACTCGGTGGAGGGGTAGGGAATACGATCTTCCTCTTAGGGCATGGAAGGGTCACGGATAAAGAAGTGATTGTGACACAACACTTCCTTCCTCAGCCAGGAAGTGAAATTCCTTTATACCATAGTTTTTTAAGCAATGTGGATTACAATACGCTCGTTACGTACAACGGGAAAGCCTTTGATTGGCCCCAGGTCAAGACAAGGCACACCCTCATTAAAGATCATGTACCAAAGCTGCCTGCATTTGGCCATTTCGATCTTTATCACGGATCCAGAAGACTATTTAAGCATAAACTGGAATCCGTAAAGCTCATTAACGTCGAACGGAACATACTTGGATTTAATAGAGTGGATGATGTGCCCGGTTATCTGGCTCCTATGATTTATTTCGATTACATTGAGCGTAAAGACCCGGAAGGCATCTTCAAGGTGATGACCCATAATGAACTGGATATCCTATCGCTCATCACTCTCTATACCCACTTGACATCCCAACTGCTGGACATCCACGAACAGGCAACCGGGCAGGAACGATTTGAAGTTGGCAGGTGGCTGGAATATACGGGTAACAGGAAAATTGCCAAGGAGCGCTACAAGGGAATCATCAAAGAGGAAGAAGAGCCGAACTATGAGGCCGTACATCAGCTTGCTCTTCACTATAAAAGGGAGAAGCAGGAGGACAAGGCGATTGAGTTATGGGAAAGCATCCATGAAGAAGCATCTGTTTCAATTCGAAAAGCTGCCTTGCTGGAATTGGCTAAATTGTATGAACACAAAACGAAGGACTTGCAGCGTGCTCTAAAGATGTGCGCTCAACTTTTGAACCTGATGGAGAAAACGGAGAAAACAGACGGTAAGCATCTCAATCAATTAAGGAATTTGAATCACCGCATGGGTCGGATAGAGAGGAAAATAACAAAAATATAGTTTGTGTATCCCAAGGGGACAAAGGACGAAAATAAAGTAGTATGAAAGTGGTTCCATCTTCTTATTTTTATATTGAGAATTTTCTAAAGTAGATGTAAAATAATAAATTGTGTTGAAAATATTTAATATGAAGAAGGAATGATGAAAATGAACCGTGCTATTTTAATCTTGTTCTTTGTCGTCATTGGTTTAACAGCCTTTGTTTTTACCAATTATTCACAAAGTTTATATAGCTTGATGTAAGTCTTGCGAATTAATTTCCTAAAAATAGGTATTTGCATTAGTACATGTACCCTCTTCGCTTCATAGGCTATTAGTGTAACAACTAAGAGATGAAAGGAGAGCGTTACGATGTATTGTAGACCAAGACCTAATCAAGTACTTCCTGCTGTTATGCATCCGACTAAATGTTGTGTGAATCAAAACATGACAACTTATGAGGTGCCTCATATTCACCCGAGTCACACGACAAATGTGAATAATGTTATGTATCAGCATAAACATTACTTCCCGCATACAGAATCACAAGTGGACAGTGTTTCTCATCAGCAGTTTAATTGTGGTGGCGGACCAGGAGGACCTCAAGGCCCAGGCGGCCCGGGATTCGGACCAGGATTCGGACCTCGTCCAAGACCACCTTTCGGACCATACGGATTTGGGAGATAATCTAACGAACGAATGATTTCAGAGGGATGCCTCTATGAGACTGGGCTGAGTGATGCACTGCCTTTAAAGCTGTATCACTCAGCTGAAGTGTAAAGTCTTTTTGGAGCCATCCCTTTTTTATATGATGTGGTATGGGATCATAAAATCCAGGTCTCTAAATCCACAAAATATGTTACAATAGAGTGCATAGAATTAGGGTACACTAAGATATAATGATAAACGATAGTATCCAAAGTTTGCTAAAGGGGTTTTCCATGTGGGGAATGTTGCATGCGTTACTGGATATAAATCCTTTGAACTGGGAATTTTCAAGCAGGATGACAAAGCAGTTTATTACATAAAGCAGGCCCTGAAGAAAGAACTGGTATCCCTCCTGGATGAAGGACTGGAGTGGGTGCTCATCAGTGGACAGCTGGGCATAGAGCTCTGGGGGGCAGAAGTCGTGTTTGAGCTTCAGGAGGAATACCCGGATCTCAAACTGGCCGTCTTAACTCCTTTTGTTTCTCAAGAGGAGAAGTGGAATGATCAGAATAAAGAATATTATGAACTGATCCTGTCGCAAGCTGATTTTGTTGAGACCATTTCGAAAGATCCCTATAAGAGCCCGCAACAGTTCCGCAATAAGAATCAACTATTTTTACACAAAAGCCAATCATTAGTGATACTTTATGATGAAGAAAAAGAAGGTTCGCCCAAATATTTTTATGAAGAAGCCAAGAGGAAGAAAGAATCGGATCCTTCTTTCGACATCAGGGCCATCAGCTTCCATGATCTGCAGTGGATCGTGGAGGAAGAACAGTGGAAAAGTGACTGAAGAAACCCGATTTAAAGATTTTGGATCACTCAGGGTAAGAAATACGTTTGACAAAATGATGGTTATTTGAAAAAATGATAGTGATAACTATAGAGGTGAATAGAATGATCTCAGATAAAGTGAAACTAACGGCAAAGGATATTCTCGAAAAAGAGTTCAAAAGTGGAATGCGGGGATATAAGCCGGAAGACGTGGATAAATTCTTAGACTTGATTATTAAAGATTATGAAACCTTTCATCAGGAAATAGAAGATTTGCAGCAGGAAAATCTGCGCCTGAAGAAGCAGGCAGAGGGTGCTTTGAAGCAACAGCGTTCAGCGGCTCCGCCCCAGCAGACCGGAACCACGAATTTCGATATTTTAAAGCGTTTATCTAATTTAGAGAAACACGTTTTTGGTAACAAATTATACGACTGATATTTCCAGTTGAATTATTGGGAGAATTACCGTATAATTAGGTATTGCTGATCCTTAATGGTGTTTGGGTAATCGCTGCAACGATTCGTTGTAGAGGAAAGTCCATGCTCGCACGGTGCTGAGATGCACGTAGTGTTCGTGCCTAGCCAATTCATAAGCTAGGGCAGTCCAACCCGGGCTGACGGCAGGGAAAACACCTACGTCCTTTACGGATATGGTGTGACTACTTTGAAAGTGCCACAGTGACGAAGTCCTGTTAGAAATGGCAGGAGTGGAACGAGGTAAACCCCACGAGCGAGAAACCCAAATTTGGTAGGGGAATCCTCTCGGAGGAATTGAACGAAGAGAGGGACAAAGGAATTTCCTTTGTAGATAGATGATTACCACCCGAGTACGAGACGAACAGTCGCCTGCAGTACAACGGAACAAAACATGGCTTACAGAACACTATTACGGGATAAGAGCAATATGGAATGAATAATGCAAGTGACTGATACATGCAGGTAATGCACTGCTCTTTTGTATCAGTCCTTTTTATTTTACAGCAAACAGGACCATACTATTGATAGAGGGATATTTATGAACGGGGTGACAAATATGGGTACATATACATTGATCGCAACGGCAGCGATGGGTTTGGAATCGATCGTTGCCAAAGAAGTGAAGGAATTGGGATATGACTGTCAGGTTGAAAACGGGAAGGTCATCTTCAGAGGCGACGAAACGGCCATTGCACGGGCCAATATGTGGTTGAGGACAGCAGACAGAATCAAAATCCTCGTGGGGGAATTTAAAGCCTATTCCTTCGATGAATTATTCGAGAACACGAAGAAGCTTCCCTGGGAGGATTTCCTCCCTGTAGATGCGGAGTTTCCCGTACAGGGGAAATCGGTTAAATCAAAACTGTACAGCGTTCCTGACTGTCAGGCCATTGTGAAAAAAGCGATCGTGGAACGACTGCGAACGGCTTACAAGCGAACGTCGTGGCTTGAAGAAACCGGTCCTCTGTTTAAAATTGAGGTGGCCATCCATAAAGACGTGGCAAGCATCACCCTGGATACGAGTGGTCAGGGCCTTCATAAAAGAGGGTATAGAATCGGACAAGGTGAAGCTCCTTTAAAGGAAACGCTGGCAGCGGCCCTGATCCAATTAACGACTTGGAACCCGGACCGGCCGTTTGTGGATCCGTTCTGCGGCTCCGGCACCATTGCCATCGAAGCTGCACTGATCGGGCAAAATATCGCTCCTGGTTTCAATCGTGAATTTTTGTCAGAAGAGTGGCCGTTGATGCCTGATGACGTGTGGGAGAAAACGCGTTTGGAAGCCGAGGATCTAGCGAACTATGACCAGCCCCTGGAAATTCTCGGTACGGACATCGATCACCGCATGATTGACGTCTCCAAAGAGAATGCCTTGGAAGCAGGACTTGGCGAACTGGTGAAATTCAAGCAGATGCAAGTCCGTGACTTTACATCAGAATTGGAATACGGCATCATTGTCGGGAACCCTCCATATGGTGAACGGTTAGGCGAACGGAAAGAGGTAGAGAAAATGTATAAGGAGATGGGACAGGCATTTGAAAAACTGGATACATGGTCTGTATACATGCTGACTTCCCATGAAAACTTTGAACAATGCTACGGAAAACAAGCCACAAAGAAACGAAAATTGTTCAATGGCTTCATCCGGACAGACTATTATCAATACTTCGGGCCGCGTCCTCCCAGAAACTGATCTTTTGGGAATCGATGAAAAAAGTTGATGAAGTTTAGAATAACCCTTTCACTTCCTGCGTATAATAGTTCTATCATTTTTAGGGGAGTGAATAGGATGGATCATTCTTCCATCGATTTCCACAAAATCTATCAGGCTTTACACAGCTCCATCTCTTCTATATCGGGTGAAGAAGGAGCAGGGGCAGACCTGCATGAGGCTGCGAAAAATCTGGATCAGGCATTTCAATATGAATTGCTGAGAAAAAAGAGAATATACGACTGAGTGCAATCCTCGAAAGACCAGGGACATCCATACAAATGGTAGACTCACCCTTTGTATGGATAGTCTCTTTTCTTTTGGTTGTGGAATGCATCCATTTTAAATGAAGTTCATGAGATGAAATATAGATTTATCCCTTTTCAATAGGAAAGAATTCTAGTAAATTAGAAATATTGTGTCAAAACGCAGGAGGTCCACATGAGAAAAAAATTACCATTTGAACTTACCAAGGAGCAATCCTTCTATGAAGCATTATCCGATTGGGTAGGTGATGTTTTTTATGATCTATTGCCTGAAAAGGGATTCGATTTAAGGGACGAACAGGTTTTCATGGCCTTTCAGCTCAATCAAGCTTATAAGAATAAGCAGGTCATGTTCGCAGAAGCGGGTGTAGGGACGGGGAAAACCCTTGTCTATCTTTTATACGCCCTATCTTATGCAAGGTATACGGGTAAGCCTGCCATCATTGCCTGTGCCGATGAAACCCTCATCGAACAGATTGTCAAGAAAGAAGGGGACATAGAGAAGCTTGAAAATGCCCTGGATCTTAACATTGACGTACGTTTGGCGAAGTCGAGGGAGCAATATCTTTGCATCAAAAAATTAGAAGAAAATGTTTCTCAAAATGAAGCCTATCAGGACATGTGGGAGGAGTTGCCGGGCTTCGTCCATGATAGTTCCTCCATGAGAAGCTTCAGTCATTACGGAGATCGTAAGGAATACGCCGGGTTGTCAGATGAAGAATGGAAACAGGTAGGCTGGGACTCCCTTCAGGACTGTATGTCCTGCGCCTATCGCCATCGCTGCGGCCTTACGCTTCACCGTGAGCATTACCGGAATGCGGCTGACTTGATCATCTGTTCCCATGATTTTTATATGGAGCATATCTGGACGAAAGACAGCAGAAAACGGGAAGGACAGCTTCCACTTCTGCCGGAAGCAAGCTCTGTTGTATTTGATGAAGGTCATCTATTGGAATTTGCTTCACAGAAAGCGATGACTTACCGGATGAGGATGGAAACACTGGAAGGCCTGTTAGAGAAGCTTTCTTCATCGGATATGAGGGAAGAGACCCTTTATATCATTGAAGATATCATGCTCGACAATGAAAAGTGGTTCGGTCTCCTCGAAAGGGCGTCCAAAGGGGAGTCGGGCTCAAATAGACAATACATCATCCGTTCAGAAGCGATCTTACAACAGGGAAGGGCTCTAACGGAGAAAATCGAAAATCTTTTGAATGAGCTCGTTTTCGAATCAGAAATGTATGTGATGGATGATTATCTTTTAAAGGTAGTGGAAGAATATCTGGAGCAGATCCAATATTCGTTGAAACTGTTTTTAGATGATGAAAAAGGAATCTACTGGCTGGAAACAACCGAGGAAGAACACACCTTTGTGGTGATGCCGAGATTGGTCGAGGAAATACTCCGGGAACACGTCTTTTCTCAACAGATCCCATTTATTTTTTCATCGGCGACCCTTTCCTATAATGGGGACTTTTCTTATGTGTCTCAATCGCTGGGGATTGAAAAATATGAAAAATTTTCAGTGGAATCACCTTATGAATATGAGGATATGATGAAAGCGCATATTCCCTCTTTGGATTCCGGTGTCCATTCGAAAAATCAATATGTGTGGGATAAATTACAGAATAATCAAGGGAAATCATTGATTCTTTTTACATCCAAGGATGAGATGAACGCCTTTAGGTCCTATCAGATTCAACAGGCGGAACAAAACTGGAGTGTCATCTATGAAGGTGACCGGGAGATCAGTGATACAGTTGAACAGTTCCAGCAGGAAACGTCTACAGTCCTTTGTTCCTATCACCTATGGGAAGGATTGGACGTGCCCGGGGAGTCCCTTTCACAAGTGATCATTTACTCACTTCCGTTCCCGCCAAAAGATCCCGTCTTTGACGCCAAACGAAAGCATGCCACCCGTTCCGTGGAAGAGGTGGATCTTCCTTACATGATCCTTCGCTTGAGACAGGGTATCGGACGTCTGATTCGGACAAGTGAAGACAAAGGGAGCATCCACGTTCTATTGAAGGATGACGAAACCTCATATAGAGAATTAGTAGAGTCCGTCCTGCCCGTTGGAATCGAAGTGTTGAACGCATAAAAGAGTGAACTGAAACCGCCTGAATGGGCGGTTTTTTAGTGGTTTCTCTAAGGATGAGCTTACATTTGTGTTCGATAAAAAATGGAGTGAACCCGGGTAACAAACTGGTCATAGTCGATAATAAGATGGCCAATGTCGATAATATACGGTCCGCGTCTTCAATCAGAACACCCTCGCCTATCAATCTTTCTGGACCCTAGTTCCCAGAAAAATATGATAAAATAGATTGAATGTTAAAAAAAAGGGGGATTTTTTAGAATGAAAGAATCAGTTATAGAGACAAAAGAACAATTTCATGATTATGTAAAAAAAATGTCTGCATACAACGAAGCACTTGGTTTGATGTTCTGGGATTTACGGACCGGCGCGCCTAAGAATGGAGCAGAACAGCGATCAGAAGTCATCGGGATGCTTTCATCTGAGCTGTTTGAAATGTCTACTTCCAATGAAATGGCCGCTTATTTAGCGAAACTATCTCCAGAGATGGATCAATTGGATGAAATAACACAGAAACTATTAGAAGAGTGTCAAAAAGAATATGATCGAAATAAAAAAATTCCCGCTTCAGAATACAGGGAGTATGTGGTGCTTCAGTCGAAAGCTGAAGGTGTCTGGGAAGAAGCGAAAGAGAAAGCCGATTTCGACTTGTTCAAGCCCTATTTAGAAAAACTTGTGGCATTCACGAAACGCTTCATTGAGTATTGGGGATACGGAAAGAACAAATATGATACGTTACTCGATATGTATGAGCCTGGTGTAACGGTAGAAGTATTAGATAGGGTATTTGGTGATCTTCGGGATCAAATCGTCCCACTGGTACATAAGATTTCAGAATCGGAAAATAAGCCGCATACCGACTTCCTTTTCGAATCCTTTCCGAAAAATAAACAAAAGGATTTCAGTTTGAAGGTCCTTGAGCAAATGGGGTACGATTTCAATTCAGGCAGACTGGATGAAACGGTGCACCCATTTGCGATTGGTTTAAACCCGGGGGATGTAAGGGTAACAACTAAATATGACGAAAAGGATTGGAGGACAGCCGTCTTCGGAACGATCCATGAAGGCGGACATGCCCTGTATGAACAAAACATTTCAAAAGACCTCGTGGGCACACCTCTATGTACGGGCACATCGATGGGTATCCATGAATCACAATCTTTATTCTATGAGAATTTTGTTGGAAGGGATTATGGCTTCTGGAAAAAGAATTATCCGTTATTGAAGGAGCATTCATCCGGACAGTTTGATTCCGTGGAACTGGACGATTTCTACCGGGCGATTAATGAATCCAAACCTTCTTTGATCCGGATCGAAGCCGATGAATTAACGTACGCCCTCCATATCATCATCCGATATGAAATCGAAAAGGGGTTATTTAATGATGAAATCGAAGTGAAGGATCTACCAAAAATCTGGAACCGGAAATATGAGGAGTACTTAGGTATCCGCCCTTCACATAACGGTGAAGGCGTCCTCCAGGATGTCCATTGGGCCGGTGGAAGCTTCGGTTACTTTCCGTCATACGCATTGGGATATATGTATGCTGCGCAGTTCAAGCGTGCGATGCTAGAAGGTCTGCCTCACTATGACGATTTGTTGGAAAAAGGGGATCTTGCCCCTGTAAGAGAATGGTTGACAACGAACGTACATCAGTGGGGAAAAATGAAAAAACCGCTGGAAATCATCAGGGAAGTGACTGGAGAGGGGCTTAATGCCCAATACTTGGCCGATTATTTAAAGGAGAAGTATTCGAAGGTATATTCCTTGAATTAACCTATATATTGGAGGCAAAATCATGGAAATCAATGTAGCATCACTAGAGGATAAATTGCTTGTTGGAATAGGCTGGACAGGTCCATATGGAAGAGGTTCCGAGATCCCGAGATTATTTACCAAGTTTCAACAGATGATCCCATCCATTCACCACATCAATGGAGATGAATGCATCTATGCACCTTTCCATGACAGGGCCACTGACTTCACGTATTATTGTACCGTTGAAGTTGATCGGGTGGAGAAGCTGCCACCGGGATTAGTGGAGCTTTCACTCCCTGCCGGCGAGTATGCCCATGCCCTTTATGAAGGCTTATCGACTGAGGTGGAGCAGGCCTATTTTGCCATCTTTAACTGGATCAAAGAAAACGGGTTTGAGAAAGACTACTCCAGACTGAGTGTCGAGAAGTATCTTTCCCAAGATAGGGAAATCAACGAAACGGAAGATAAGAGGAAATTAGAGCTGTATGTTCCGATTAAACAGAAATAGAAAGGAGGCTGCTTNNAAGCAGCCTCCTTTCTATTTTCTGGGGGCTTGAGCAAGCCTCTCCGCTTTTCAATAACGCCGAAAAGGCAAAGGGCGCCTTTCCGGCATTCTCTTCTTATGCTTGTCGCCTTTTTGCAAGCCCCTCAGCTTTTTTTACCACATTTTATAACCTTTAGACGCTGGGGGGGCGTTTTGGATCATGTCGATGAATGGGACGGTGTAGGCGACCAGAATGAGTGCCGCTAAAATCGTCAGCCAAATTTTCCAGTTTTCGAGGGCCATCGGTGTTCTCTCGGCTGTCTCTGCCTTTTCTCCTACTGGAAATTCTTCCTCTCCCTTTGGCGCGAAGAAAGCCAAATTGATAAAGATATATAGAACCAGAATGATACCGATGAAAAGAATTGTTCCCCCTACGGCCTGTGCGATTTGATAAGGAATCCAGTCAAGGGCCTGGGGCGCATCTCCATAGGTGGAGAAAGAAGATCGTCTCGGGGCACCAAGTAGTCCCACTGCATGCATGGCGCCTGACATGATACTCATTCCCACAGACCATACAATGGCCTGCACGATGGCCAATTTGTTCATGGCTTTCGTTAAGACTCGCCCCGTTAGATGAGGGACAAGCCAATAAGAAATTCCGAAGAAAGTCAGTACGACTGAAGTAGCCAATGTTAAGTGAAAGTGCCCTGTCACCCAAATCGTATTATGCACCACTTGATTCATCTGGTTGGAGGCATTGATCAAGCCTCCTGCACCGGCAGGAATGAAAGCGACCATCCCGATGAACGGTACGGTAAAGCGGGCATCTCCCCAAGGAAGCTTCTTAAACCATCCGAATAACCCGGTCGCCCCTTTGGATCTCCCGTACATCTCAAAGGTAGCAAACAATGAGAACGCCGTCATAAGGGAAGGGATCACCACCATGAACGTCAGGACTACCTGCAGGAATTTCCAATAGGCATCAATTCCCGGCTCCACTAATTGGTGATGAAAGCCGACTGGAATCGAGAAGAGAAGGAACAGGATAAAAGACAGCCGTGCCAAGGAATCGGAAAAGATTTTCCCCCCGATGATTTTGGGAATGATCACGTACCATGCCATGTAAGCCGGCAGCAGCCAGAAATACACGAGAGGATGACCGAAATACCAGAATAATGTACGGCTGACAAGAACGTCGACCCTGTCCACCAAACCAAGGGACCAGGGGAGGAGCTGGAATAGAACGGTGCCTGCTACCCCGATGGTGGCGACGATCCATAAGACGGTGTTAATGACAGCCATGAAGGTTAACAGTGGGCTCGGTTGTCCCGGATGTTCTTTCCTCCAGCTCATGTATTTCATGATCATCCCAGCCCCGCCGAGCCAACTGCCGACTACTACGAAGGTTAGGCCCAAGTAAAAGATCCAGTGTGCCATGAGTGGGGCATAGAATGTATAAAGGACCGTTGCTTCATTTAGCAGGATCATGACTGCAGCCATGATGGTACCGAGAAGCATGACCCAGAATCCCAACCATCCCATGAAGCGGGATTTTACGGAGTAAGTCCCGGAAGTCCGGGAAATGGCAGCATGCTGGAAGCCGAGGATAAAGAACGTCGTCAGTACTAATCCGAGTAATACGCCGTGAACAGTCAAAACTTGATAATATCCAATCCCAGCAGGCAACGTGAATCTGCCTGACCGGACCAGAACCTGCAACAGCCCTGCCAATCCGCCTAGTGCCAGTGCAGCAAATCCAACATAGATATGGGCCATGGCGAGTGACGCATCTTTCTTATCGATTCTCACAAATGGTTTCATCTAGTCCACCACCTTTATCATAGATTTCATCGTGTGATGCCCGACACCACAATATTCATTACATACAATGAGGAACTCTCCGGTCTTATCAAGTGTTGTTGTGTACTCGCTGACAAACCCCGGTTCAAGCATCATGTTGATATTGGTTCCTGCCACTTCAAACCCGTGAACGACGTCTTTGGTAGTGGCGGTGATCTTCAGTGTAGAGCCCTTGGGGATTTCAATTTCCCCTGGGGTATAAAGGAAAGCAGAAGCAACAAATACCAGCTCATAATCCCAGTCCTTACCCTCCACTTTCTTTAGTCCCGGTTCGTTAAACGGGGCAATTTTGTCAACCTGCTCCGGATTGACGTAAGCCTTCGCGCTTGGGGGCTGATGACCCTGGTGAAAAGCGCTGATTCCCAAGATGATTAAAAATAAAATAAGAGACCCTGTACCTAACGTTAACCACCATTTCTCATAGCGGTGCATATGCATGATCCAACACTCCTTCAATTAAAAACGATTCAGAAATAGTATGAATACCCCAAGCCATGTAAGGACTAAAAAACCGCCTAAAAATAATACGGAAGTAAAGGTACCTTTTAAAGAGTTCGTTTCCTCCGACTTGACTTCTGTTTCTTGCCGTAATTCCGGTTTTCCCATTCCTCTCATTCCTTCCATCAATGGATGACTGATTTGATACCTCTATCATAAGCGGCTCAAGTATAAGAATCTGTGATAAATGTCACACAAAGAGGGGGAGTTTGTGAAAAAAATGTGAAGTGATGGGAAAATGGGCCATCTGTTGTGTTCATTTGTCTATGGGTTATGCATAGGTTGTAGGTATGAGGGAAGGAGACGATTGAATGGAAAAGTATTATTGTAAACAATGCTGCCAGATCTTTTCTTGTAAAATGGATTGTCCTCAATGCCAACTGCCGGTAGAAGCGAAGATTCACATCCAGGTCCATCATCAGCAGGGGAAAAAAGATCATCGGTGAGACTTTCGGGTGCTCTCTGTGCTAATATAGAGAAGATTCAAATTACAGATAAGGTGGTGGGGAAATTGTTTGTTCCTTCATTTTCATTAAAGGATAAATTAGCTGTGGTCACTGGTGCTGGCCGGGGAATCGGACGTGCCCTCAGTATTGGGTTAGCGGAAGCCGGGGCCGATGTGGTCCTGTTAGCAAGAACAAGGGAAGATCTCGAGGAAACAGCCGGTGAAATAAAGAAACTTGGAAGGAAAGCGCATATCCTCCCAACAGATGTGACATCACGTGAAGACATCAGAAAAGCGATAGCCTACATAGAAGATCATGACTTATCCATCGATATCCTGATAAATAACGCAGGAATGAACATCCGTTCGGCAGCCCTCGAGGTGACCGATGACGAATGGGAAAAAATCATGGATACGAATTTGAAATCTGCCTTTATGATGAGTCAGGAAGCAGGCAACCATATGAAAGAGAGGAACCGGGGGAAAATAATCAATATTGCCTCTGTCGCTGGCCACGTAGCCCTCAGGACAGGTGTGGTTTATGCTTCCACGAAAGCAGCCATGATTCAAATGACGAAGGTATTAGCCATGGAATGGGGAAAATACAATATTAATGTAAACAGCATCGGGCCATGGTATTTCAAAACACCATTAACCAGGGAGCTCTTACAAAATGAGGAGTATGTGAATGATATACTGGCGGTGACGCCACTGAAAAGGATCGGGGAGCTGGATGAATTAGTCGGGCCTGCCGTGTTCCTTTCATCGGATGCTTCAAACTATGTGACGGGACAAACCCTTTTTGTAGACGGCGGGATGACGATTCACGGATTTTGATTTCCGATTATATTAAAGGCTAACCTTACGTCAAGGTTAGCCTTTTTGTTTATTCTCTATTCAATCATCAAAATGACTAAGAATTCGCCCACATGTTCAATGGAAATCGGCAGTTTTAAAGCTTTGTCGAAGCCATACATTTTGGATTGCCCCACAATGACCGTCGGCGGTGTGATGTCCAGTGAATGGCCGCCCCCCGCGAGAAGTGTGGCGAGATTACCCGCAATCATATTCCCGAGTTCGCCCGCAAAAGATTCAAGCATGGCACCATCAAGTGGCATTCCGAACATGGATGCGCCGAGACCCTGAAAGCTGGCTTCTTCTCCATCAATGATCATTCTTCCCCGCACATCTCCTGTGAATCCGATAAGCACGCCGATTTTATGCTGACTGAACGGCTCTGCCAGCAATGAGGGCTTTGAAACGGTAACACTCAAGGGTATGACCCCTTTAATCGCTTCTACTGAACTATTAAGTATATCTGTGACACTTTTCGTTAAAATCATGTCGTATCCTCCAGTATTTTGTCAGTATCATCATACCATATTACCTATGAGGAAAGGATGATATTTAGCTCTTCTATTCATACTAAAGTACTATTTTGTGGTGAGTGCTTTTAAATAGAAACAAAACATCATCCGGCATACATGTTTTATTTCTTTATGGAAAACCTATCCTTACATGGAAGTGTAAGGAGTGGACATCTAATGCCGAAAATACTCTCAGTAGAAACGGAAATACCACCAGTGAAAATCACACAGAATGAAGCGGCGGAATTTGCGAAACAATTGTTTTCTTCGAGTTTCAGGGATATAAGCCGTTTGATCAATGTGTTTCAAAATGGTGAAATAGACAGTCGTTATTTTGTGAAGGATCTGGAGTGGTTTTCCAAGGATCATTCCTTTCAGGAAAAGAACGACGAATTTATCCATCATGCGGTTGACTTGGGAAGTAAAGTGGTCGACAAATGCCTTTCCCGTCACCAACTCACATTGGAAGAAATCGACGCCATCATAACCATCTCAACATCTGGTCTTTCCACCCCGAGTCTTGAAGCCAGAATCATGAATCAGCTGCCATTTTCTCCACATGTAAAACGAATTCCGATCTGGGGACTGGGGTGTGCAGGAGGAGCGAGCGGATTATCAAGGGCTTACGAATACTGTTTAGCTTTCCCGGGCGCAAATGTTCTCGTTCTCTCCATCGAATTGTGTTCATTGACCTTTCAACACGGAGACCGATCAAAGAGTAACTTGATCGGGACCTCGCTTTTCGCAGATGGTGTGGCATGTGCCCTTGTCTGTGGGGATGATAGTCCTCTCATAAAAGGGATCACAGAGCCATTGCCTGCGATCGTTGCCACCCAATCCACGCTGCTTGAAGACTCATTGGATGTGATGGGGTGGGAAGTGAAGGAAAACGGGTTGTATGTCGTATTTTCCAAGGACATCCCGACGCTGGTGAAAAATTGGCTTCGTCCGAATGTTGAAGGGTTCATTCATTCGAATGGGATAGAGCTTGGGGATATTAAGCATTTCGTCGCCCATCCCGGAGGAAAGAAAGTGATTGAAGCGTATAGGGAGTCTCTGGGGATGGATGAAAGCATGACAACCGAATCCATGAAGGTGTTGAAGGAGTACGGCAATATGTCTTCCGTCACGATTCTTTATGTGCTCAAACAATTCATGGATAAAGGCTGTGAGCATGGAGATATAGGACTCGGAACGGCTCTGGGTCCGGGATTCAGTTCAGAACTCCTATTGATGAGGTGGGAATGATGCTCTACTTTATCCTGTTTTTCTCGGTATTGCTGGTACAAAGACTTGTGGAGCTTTACATTGCAAGATCGAATGAAAAGTGGATGAAACAGCAGGGTGCAAAGGAATATGGACAGGCCCATTATAAGATGATGGTGGGCATCCACATCGCGTTTTTCATTTCCCTGCTCATTGAAGGAGGGATCTTTCACTCCGGGGTCAATCCCTACTGGCCGTTTTTACTTGGTGGGTTTATCCTCACACAGCTCGGAAGGATATGGGCGATCGCTTCTCTTGGGAAGTATTGGAATACCAAGATCATCGTACTCCCGGATGCCGAAGTCGTGGCCAAGGGTCCTTATAAACATTTGAAACACCCAAATTATTTGATTGTGACACTGGAATTTCTAATTGTTCCGTTACTTTTTAACGCCTATTGGACTCTGTTCATCTTTGCGTTATTAAATCAATTCATTCTTTCCATCCGCATCCCTCTTGAGGAACACGCCCTGAAGAAAGAGACGGATTATAATAAGGTCCACGTCAATACCAGAGTGTGGATTCCCCTATTCAAAAAAGAAAAATGATTTTCTTATTGAAAATGATTATCAATTTTGATAAGATTCTAATTGAAGATGAAAATTATTCTCAGGACGTAATTTACAAAAGGGTGGGGACAAAAATGGTATGGTTTTTGATATTGTTTACTGTAACAGCGTACGTCTTCATGATGAAATATGTTTTATCCAATGTAATGAAGAATCCGGCACAACGGAAGAACATATCTTCATACCAGGCGAACTCTAAATCATTTGTCCATTCAAATCTGATAGCAACCGATACAACACGATAGATAAACCAAGCCTTTCTTCTTTGGAAGAGGGCTTTTTATTTTGTCTTTTTCCTTCATCTTGTCCTCTGCATATACTGGAATTATTCGAAGAGTCCCCTTTTGGTATGATTTCATAGAGAATTTGGATGAAATACGATAAAATAAAAACGTTATCATTCTTCTTAAGAGCAGAAAGGAAATAGACTATGAGTCAGATTGAACATACAAGCACCCAATTACATAATACGATAAAAGAACTGACAGCTTATTACGACATCTTCCTTCAAAACGGCGATGAAGAGCGGGCTGCCAAGGTGGAACGATTGGCTGAAAAACTGAACAAACATGAATTGATCCTTGCTTTTTGCGGCCATTTTTCCGCTGGTAAGTCCACGATGATCAACCGCTTGATGGGGGAAGACATCCTTCCATCCAGTCCGATTCCAACCAGTGCGAACTTAGTGAAGGTTCATCATGCCCCAACGGATTTCGCGAAAATTCATTATCACGAATCCCGGCCCCTATACTTTAAGGCGCCGTATGACTTCGAGACCATAAAGGAATTTTGTAAAAATGGGGAAGATGTCTACTCGGTGGAGATCGGGCGTATGAGGAGTGAGGTACCTGAAGGCGTGTCCGTTTTGGATACACCAGGCGTCGATAGTACGGATGACGCCCACAGGCTTTCAACTGAATCGGCCATCCATCTCGCTGATGCCGTCTTTTATGTGATGGATTATAACCATGTCCAATCACAGGTGAATTTTGAATTCACCAGGGAAATGGTCCGTCATGGTGTGAAATTGTATCTGATTGTCAATCAGATTGACAAGCATCAAGAGGAAGAACTGGCATTCACCGATTTCAAAGAAAGTGTCAAAAACTCCTTCGCCTCGTGGGGCGTTGTACCGGATGGGACGTTTTTCACAAGCTTGAAAAATCCGGACCACCCCTACAATGACCTTAGGAAATTAGAAGCACTCATCGAAGAACATGTCGGAAACAAAGACGGCCTTATTGAAGCTTCCGCCGTTTCAGCTATATCTCAACTCCGTTCAGAACATGAGAAATGGTATGAGGAAGAGCTCGGCAAAATCGAGGATAAAGCGGGGAAGATTCTTACAAATGAAGAATGGGAGAGTAAAGAGACCATCCTTCAAAAAGAACAAAAGCTGATGGATTCCCTCGCGAAGAGTAATGTCAAAGCGATAAAGAATCAATTCGAGGAAGAACGAAGGGAAATCCTCAAGAATGCCTATTTAATGCCTTTTGAAACAAGAGAGTTAGCAAAGGACTTCTTGGAAAGCAGGCAACCGGACTTCAAAGTCGGCTTTCTCTTCTCGAAGCAAAAGACAGAAGAAGAAAAAGCATTGAGACTCCAAAAATTTAAAGAGGATATCAACACCCGGATCGAATCTCAATTGGAATGGCACCTGAAGACCCTCGGGAAAAATATGGTCAAGGAATACATCCCGGCATCAGATCAACGTCTGGAATGGGATCGATTGACCCTTGAAGTCGATGACCGCTTCCTGGTAAATCTGATTAAACAAGGGGCCGGCGTCACGGGTGACTATGTACTGCAATACTGTGACGATCTTTCAGAAGAGTTAAAAAAGATGGCAAGAAATAAGACAAATGGGTTGATGGAAGTTCTGCTTACGGAAATGGAAAACTCATCGACTAAGGAACAATCAGCCATGGAAGATGAATTAAAGGAGATTCAACAGAAAACAGGCATCATTTATCAATGGAATTTACTCGAGGAAGAGAAAAAGGAACAGCTTCGAAAATTAATGAATGTGGAGATTGAACCAAAGCAGGCTGACAGGGTTATCTCCCAGTGGACGGTAAAGTGGAAAGAGAGGGAAGAAGACTATACACTTGCTTCTGACACGGTCCTTGAAGAGAAAGAGGGTAAGGGACGCCGCCAGGAGATGGATTCTCAAGCCTCCACTCAGCGGGAGGAAACGTCTTCATCCATGGAAGAAGTCATACATCGATTAGACAGGATGGCCACAGTGTTCAAGAAGTACAAAGGCTTCAACAAAATGGCGGAACTATTGGAAGGCAAGAAAGACCGTCTCGCCAATCAATCCTTTACCATCGCCTTATTCGGCGCTTTTAGTGCCGGGAAATCATCTTTTGCCAATGCCCTTTTAGGGAAAAAGGTGCTTCCTGTGAGCCCGAATCCTACAACTGCATCCATCAATCGAATCAAACCTGTTTCTGAAGATGGTGAGCACGAAACCGCCCATGTTCAGATCAAAACCTCTGAACAGCTATTTTCAGACATCAATCATTCGCTCTCATTCTTTAATCGGAGCGTGGAATCCCTGGACGAGGCAATGAAACTGATTCCTTCTTTAACAAGTGAAGGAAACGGGAAAGAAAATGTCCATCTCTCTTTCCTTCACGCTTTTCTGAAAGGATACCCCGCATTTAAAGAAAGTCTCGGCAAAACCAAAACGGCCGACCTTGAAGAATATAGGGGATTTGTAGCCGATGAGGAAAAGGCGTGCTTCGTAGAGTCCATCGATCTCTATTTCGATTGTGAAATGACAAGACAGGGAATCACCCTCGTAGATACACCGGGAGCGGATTCCATCAATGCACGCCATACCGGTGTGGCCTTTGAATATATCAAGAATGCCGATGCCATCCTTTTCGTGACCTATTATAATCATGCATTTGCCAAGGCCGACAGGGAATTCCTTATCCAATTGGGCCGTGTGAAGGACACCTTTGAACTGGATAAGATGTTTTTCGTCGTCAACGCCATCGACCTTGCCAGTGACCAAGAAGAGAAACATGATGTCCTTGAATATGTGGAGGGGCAGTTGATCCAATATGGGATCCGCTTTCCCAGGATATTCGGGGTATCCTCCCTTCAGGCACTAAAAGAGTCAGATTCTCATAAATCAGGCATCGGTGCATTCAAGAAGGAATTCCAAACCTTTATACAGAATGAATTAGTGAGTATGAGTATAGATTCCGGCCTTAGCGAGTGGGATAGAGGGTTGCGTCGTTTTCAACAATATTTGCATTCCGCTTCAAGTGACAAGACGTATAAACAAGCGCGCAAAGAGGAGCTTATGGAAAGAAAGTCCGAGGTTCTCACCCTTATCGATGCACAATCTAGAGAGCCCCTTACAGTGGAGATGCGGCAGGAATTAAAGGAGCTTATCTATTATGTGAAGCAACGAGTCTTCTTCCGGGTGTCTGATTTCTATAAAGAAGCATTTCATTCGGGATTGTTTCTGCAGTATCCATCCCAATCACAGGCAATCCGTGAGGGGTTGAAAGAATTCTTATCGAGTATCGGTTTTGATCTGGCACAAGAAATGCGGGCAACCTCCCTTCGGATTCAGCAGTTCATTCAAAAACAGCTCAGAGAGCAATGGAAAGCGTTAGAAGAAAAAATGCAGCAGGTCGAACAGGAACTTGTACTATCCCCACTCGAAAATGAAAATGGCAGCACCATTGAATTTGAGAACGCATTCGCCCAAACGGAACTGCGACCGTTCGAAGAAGCCTTTTCAACATTCAAGAATCCAAAGCAATTCTTTGAAAAAGGCGGGAAAAAGGTGGTCCAGGAAAATTTGGAATCCTTGCTTCAGGAACCTGCCGACCGCTATCTGTCAGAAGAGCAGGAACGTTTGGATCGTTGGGGACAAAGGTATGTAGAAGCTGAATTTAAGACGTTTAAAGAAGAATTGCGAAGTCAAGTGCTTGAACAGATCACGTCCAATCTGGAGGCTCTCGAGACGGTACAGGATCTGGAACAATTAAAGCGGGATTTAGAACAGCTCGAACAAGCATAAAGAAGAGAAGGAGGACAATGACTGTGAATCCTTATCATTGCTGTGCCACATGCATTCATTTTCGAGGGTTGAAGACGGATCAGAAGACTGCCTATTTCTGCTCGAGACTGGGCTATGAAACCAAAACGACGTATCAATTTTCCTGTTGGGAACCGAAGGAGCAAGTGGTGAAATTGATGAAGAAGAGGGGGATGATATCATGAGTGTGTTGGTAGAGGTCGATTGGCTTAGGGAACATATCCATGATTTCAATGTACGTATCATCGATTGCCGTTTTTCTTTGGGGAATCCGAAAGATGGGCGGGAACGATACAATCATAGCCATATTCCGGGCGCTGTCTTTTTTGACCTTGAAAAGGATTTATCCGGGTATGCGAAAAAGCACGGGGGACGCCACCCCCTCCCGAATATGAAGAATTTCCTGCGTAAAGTCGAGGACGCCGGAATCGACAATCAAACCATCATCGTAATCTATGATGAAAAGGAAGAGGCATTTGCTGGCAGATGCTGGTGGTTATTCCATTATATCGGACATGAGAACGTCTATATATTAAACGGGGGGTTTGCGGCTTGGAAGAAGGCTTCAGGAAAGACCGAATCGACCGTTCCCATATACCCTTCAAAAAGCTTTCGTCCAAACTTCAATGAAGGGATTGTTGCCTCTTTGGATGAGGTGAGGGCCATTGCAAACGGGGAAAGGAATACTCCATTGATCGACTCACGGAGCAGGGAACGATTCACAGGTCGCGAAGAACCGATCGACCGTATACCGGGCCATATACCTCGTGCCATCAATCATCCGTGGACGGATGGTGTGAAGGAAGGTTACTTCATCGGAGGGGACGAGCAGAAAAAACGGTTCGAAGAGCTGAAAAAAGACGATCCCATCATCGTATATTGTGGATCCGGTGTGACAGCCACCCCAAACTTCATCTCCCTTAAGGAAGCTGGATTTACCAATGTGAAACTATATGCAGGAAGCTACAGCGATTGGATTTCCTATGAAGATCACAAGGTGGAGAAAGAATAATGATGGAAGGCTAATTGGAAAGGGTTCATCACTTTTCCAATTAGCTTTTTATGCTTATATGTTATACTTTACAAAGTATACGGAACGAAATGAACGGACAAGGAGTGGATCAATTGGAAAATAAAAACGAACATTTATTATTGATAGATGGCATGGCATTACTATTTCGATCTTTTTTTGCAACGGCTGTAACGGGCCAGTTCATGATGAATTCAAAAGGTCTCCCGACTAATGGGGTGCAGGGGTTCATGAAACATTTACTGATGGCGGCGGATCATGTACAGCCCACCCATATCATCGTGTGTTGGGACATGGGGAGTCAAACCTTCCGTAATGAAGTGTTCAACGACTATAAGTCGAATCGAAACGCCCCACCGGTGGAATTGATTCCGCAGTTTGATCTTGCCAAAGAGGTGGCAGAAGGGTTCAATCTTTCCAATGTGGGTGTGGTAGGCTATGAAGCAGACGATTGTATCGGCACTCTGGCAAAGCTGCATCAACCCGAGCGGAAAGTTTCTGTTCTGAGCGGCGATCAGGATCTGCTGCAGCTTCTTGATGACAATATTGAAATCATGCTGCTGAAAAAAGGGTTTGGGAATTATCAAACCTATACGAAGGACATTTTTTTAGAAGAAAGGGGCATTACCCCTCAACAATTCATCGACGTGAAAGCATTGATGGGCGATACAAGTGACGGATATCCCGGGGTAAAAGGGATCGGGGAGAAAACAGCCTTGAAGCTGATCCAACAATATGAGGATATTTCCGGTATCCTTGCTAATCTGCACGAATTGACCCCATCCCAACGTAAGAAGATTGAAGAAGACCTGGACATGCTGCATGTATCAAGGAAACTGGCTGAAATTCACTGTGAAGTGCCATTGACGGTTTCCATTCAAGAAGCCAGATGGAATAACGTTTCACATGATACGCTTTCCCTTGTGGACGAGCTCGAATTAAAAGTTCTTAGACGGTTTTTGGCAGGGTCGAATGTGATGATGGCTTCCAGCTAAACATTGAAGTGTCAGGGATCGCCCCTGACACTTTTTTAGTGTGAATCATTTTTTATTCGTTTTTTTAGCGGTATTTTCCAATGTGCTCTTAGGCTCCATCGCGAATTCAGCATCCTGGGAAATTCCTTGCGGGTTTACGCTTTTTGCGCTTTTCCCTTTGTTTTGATTATTCCCTTTTGTCATTCCTTAACGCCTCCTTGAATGTGATCCTTATTATTTTGTCAATGTTTTATACAAATATCCCATGTACAGAGAATTTTAGGACAAACTACTGTAAGGGAGGTGTAAGGGTGAATAAAGGAATTGTAACCGCTTTGATCAGCATAGCTCTTGCCCAAGGGTTAAAGATCCCTCTGCATTTTTTGAAAAAGAAGGAATGGAAGCCTGAGCTGTTTTTCCAGACCGGGGGGATGCCAAGCTCCCACAGTGCGGGAGTGGCATCATTGACGACATTTATTGCGTTAAAGAGAGGGGTAAGGACAATCGATTTTGCTCTTTCCTTCATCTTTGGACTGATTGTCATGTACGATGCACAAGGGATACGCCGTCAAACCGGTGAATTGACCCTTAAAGTAAACAGCCTGGATGAACTCGTCCGGAAGGCGCATGAAAATGAAACCGTTGCCTTCGAAGAGAGAAAACCGAAGAGACTGAAAGAAATGCTTGGACATCAGCCCCAGGAAGTGGTGGGAGGCGCATTGCTCGGGTCCCTGCTTGGCTTCGTTGCTTTCTTGTTTTCCAAAAAGGATAGGCAAAAGAAGAAATTTTCTGTAAGATAAAAGAAGACAAAGTGGCGATAAGGTGAGGAGAAACATGAAAAAGACAACAGAAGAATTTCTCATAGATCTTGAAAATAAAGGATTCAAATTTCAAGAAGACGCAATTGGGTTCATCTATTTCGGCAAGAAATACACAGATGCCCCGGATGAACTGGTCAATAGTGCCATAGAAATCACATTAAAAGCACAGAAGCAATTTGACAGCAGTTTCTACATGTCCATATTAGAAAGACTTCATTCCCAGCAAATCGCATCCAGAAAAGATGCACTGAGGTGGATGGAAAAACAGGGATTGGCATAACCCTGGGACCATCAGAGAGGCATGTATCCTTTCTGATGGTCTTTTTTTATAGTGTTTGTAAAGCGCTTGTGGAATTTTGATTAAGGCGAAATCAGAATGGAGGTATCCCTTTTAATTCAGATGGATTGCTTTACGTGCCAGCTCATCTGCCGCTTTATTTTCTTTACTTGGTATCCACTTTACGAAGAAAAGGTTTATTTGTTTCGTCATGTTCAATATTTCATCGAGCAACAGTTTATATTGTCCATTCCGTACAAATTCCTTCTCGATCGCATGAACGACTGCCTGAGAATCACTTCGCAGCCACACGGTATCAGCTTGTTTTTCCAAGCAGATTTCAAGAGCTTTCTTACAGGCAAGAAATTCGGCTTCATGATTATCCATGATCCCCAGAGGTATGGAGTGCTTTTCCACTTCACCATTATGTTTAATGAAAATACCGGCACCGCTTGGACCAGGATTTCCGGCACTTGCGCCATCAATATTGACTTCTAACAACTACAATCACCTCGAAACCATTATCAATATACATATAGTAGCACAGATAAGAACCATTTTTGGAGAATTATTGATTATTCACCTTAATAGCCTTACTTCCCAAAATAAATGCCGGGTGTTATGATTCACCCGGCTTAAATGATCATCCCGTATTTTTCGGGAATCGTTTTGCGATATAGCCAAATGGGGTATCCATGAGAGAGATGACCCATTTGAGGAGATAGGTGGTTATGAAAATTTCGAACCATACATCCAATGGGTATTCGCCCAAAAAGGCGATGCTTGTGAAGACGAGTGTATCCAATAATTGACTCACCATCGTACTCCCATTGTTGCGGATCCAAAATTGGCCATCTGTCGGAAATTTCTTCTTCAAATACGTAAAGATATACACATCCGTCAATTGACTAACGAGATAGGCGGCAAGGCTCCCAAGGGCGATCCGTGGGATGATTCCAAAGATTGTGGCAAGAGACTCCTGGGAGAAATCGTCAGGGTGTGGTTGAAATATGAGTACCAGCTGCATAATAATAGTCATAACGATCAACGTGAAGAATCCAAGCCAAACCGCTTTCTGGGCATCTTTTTTCCCATACTTTTCGTTCAGGATATCCGTTACCAAAAAGGCGGTGCCGTACATGGCATTTCCCAAAGTAGCTGTCAGCCCGAAGATCTCAATCGTTTTGACGACATGTAGATTTGCAAGTATCGTGGAAATCCCGATCCATACAAAGAGGCCGGTACGTCCAAACATTCGATAGATGATCAGTAAGCATGAAAATGTAATGAGGACGAAAACCAGTCCGAACCATATATTAAACATAATAAGTCCTCCTAATGTTCAAAGATGAAATGAAACAATAGTCCTCATTATACAAAGAAAAATGATTTTGAACAATAAAATGGAGAAAACGGAGTGAATGACGATGGAAATGAAGATCAAATTTAATTATAAAAGCAAGACTTCTTCCGATATAGTGTTTGAATCCGGCTATTTTCCACGGAAAGAAACATTGATCCATGTGGATGATCTGATGAAAACAGGAAGGGTGCAAGATCTTGAGATCATAGATGAAATGGGAAATTCCTGGACCAGGAAGGAATTCATCAAACTGAATCAGGAGTTGGAAAAGGAACCTGAAAACATCGTGGTGTTCTTTGACGGAGGATTCGAAAAGGAGACGAATCATGCGGGTACCGGGGTCGTCATTTATTACGATAAGGGCGGGGAATCATTTCGAATCAGGAAAAATGACCTCCTCGAGGGGATTGAAAATAATAATGAAGCAGAATATGCTGCCTTACATATCGCCCTCGGCCTGCTTGATGAAATCGGGGTGAAAAATGTTCCTTGTACGATCAAGGGGGACTCCCAGGTAGTCATGAAACAACTGGGGGGAGAATGGCCCTGCTATGAAGAAGTGTTAAGCAAATGGCTCGACCGGATCGAAGCGCTGCTCAAAAAGCTGGGGCTGAAACCCGATCTGGTCGTCCTGAACAGGAAAGACAATAAAGAAGCCGACAAGCTCGCCAACCAGGCTCTTGAAGGCACCAAGGTACACAGTAATAAACGATTAGAATAATTTCTCCCTGTATTATATACTCTATTAATAACAGCGAACATTGCCTGATAAATCTAGGAGTGATTTCATGAATCGAAAAGAAGTGGTGGATAGAGTGGATGAACTCATTGACACCTACTGTAACGACTGCTTACTTAAAGCACACTTTCGGAAAGAGTTCGGCAAAACCTTTGCTCACCGCTTTTGCATAGAACAATGCACCATAGGCGAACAAATCCGACAGTACGGAGAGCGATTGAATAAGAACGATACTCATCAAACATAAAAGGCAGCCACGAGTGGCTGCCTTCTATGCTTGATCTATTGGTTTGTACGATTATAATTTAACTACGTTTGCTGCTTGTGGTCCGCGATTTCCTTCCACTACATCGAAAGAAACTTCTTGACCTTCTTCTAATGATTTGAATCCTTCACCTTGAATCGCTGAGAAGTGTACGAATACATCGTCTCCACCTTCAACTTCGATGAATCCAAAACCTTTTTCGTTGTTGAACCATTTTACTTTACCATTTTGCATGTTAGAATCCTCCTAAATCGTTCAAGCACGTTTGTGCCTCTGGAAAATAGTTTTCACGAAATGAATGACTTTCATGGCTTGACAATAAGCATAAAAATCATACAATTCAATGATGTCTTAACTATACAATATGACGATTTTCGAGTCAACATTCGTCATTTTTTTATGAAAATGTGTTTCTCGATTTCATTTTTTCGATGAATAGGGAGAGGCTTGGCGTTCGTTGTGCGGGTTGTATTCATTCGGTAGTTATAGTAAACTTTTAATGATATTTATGGGAATTTGGAGGGTAAAAGATGCCTACACCAAGTATGGAAGATTATATCGAACAGATTTATATGTTAATTGAGAACAAAGGTTATGCCAGAGTATCGGATATAGCGGAAGCTTTATCTGTCCACCCCTCCTCAGTTACCAAAATGGTGCAGAAGTTAGATAAGGACGATTATCTTATTTATGAGAAATACCGCGGGCTCGTTCTGACTCCAAAGGGAAACAAAGTAGGAAAGCGTTTAGTATATAGACATGAATTATTAGAGCAATTCCTTCGTGTCATTGGAGTGAAAGAAGAGAATATCTACGAAGACGTGGAAGGAATCGAACACCATCTCAGCTGGGATTCCATTGATCGTATCGGGGATCTCGTTCAGTTCTTTGATGAAGAAAAGGACCGGGTGGAAGACCTCAGGACCATTCAAAATCGCAGCGAATAACATTACTTTCTCACATGCTGACAGAAAATGACGCACACGGTAAAAGGACTTTCATAGTAGATGAAAGTCCTTTTTACATGGGTGGTATGACCTTTAGAATATGGAAGGATAGTCGTTAAAGCTTCCATCCTGAACTGAAAGACTGGATAACTCCGCTTCTCCCCATTCGTTTTCATTGAGTGTGACGCCCTGAAGTAAACCTTCGGAAGCTTCCAATACGGCTTTCCGGTAGGAGATGATACGGCCGGAAGATGTTTGAAAGCTTATAATGTCTCCTTGATAATTCCGCTGGACCTTAGAAATTTCCTCCATATAGATTCACCCTTCCTGATTAAAATATAGAAATAGTATGGACCAATCGGAAGGAAAACATAATCTAAAGGGAATAGGTTTACATAATAATATTATTTGTTTTATATCTCTGATATCGTTTCACCATAAAAGAAGGATTTCAGAGGATGGATTGAGAATAGAGAACAGAATAGAAAAAATGTTGAGGTGTACATATGAAAAGTTCAGAATGGCATACCAGTGCCAAAACCCGTTGGGAAGATAATGCAGATCATTGGCATTCAAAGAGTGTCGATATGTGGACAGCTGGAAGCAGAAAGGCCGTCATCCCTTTTTTTGTTAAATATATAGGCGATGCACGGACTGTTGCGGACCTGGGGTGTGGCGACGGATATGGATCTTATCTTCTGTATGAAAAAGGATTTGCTGTCACAGGGATGGATTTCTCGAAAAAGATGGTGGAGATCGCGAAGAAGCAGGAAAGGGGAAACTTGTCATTTGTTCAAGGAGACTTGCGCTCTCTTCCCTTCCAGGATGAGCAATTTGATGCGGTCATGGCGATAAACTCAGTAGAATGGACGGAATATCCGCTTCATACATTGAACGAGATTGAAAGGGTAGTGGATAAGGATGGATATATTTGTATCGGTCTCTTAGGACCTACTGCTCACCCCAGGGAGAATGCCTATCCCCGTCTTCATGGAGAAGAGGCAATATGTAATACGATGATGCCTTGGGAATTGGAAATGCTGGCACGTGATAAAGGATGGAAGAAGATCGGGGAAGACTGGGTATACAAAAAAGGTGTGAAGCCTTCATTGACAGATCCGCTTTCAAATGAATTGAAACAGGCTTTGACGTTTATGACGCTGTTTATGTTTCAGAAATAAAGCAAATGATCGGTCCTCAGTGGATCGATCATTTCTCCTTGTCCGTCAACCCTCCCTTCCTCTTTGAAGCTTATCAATACTACTCTTATAGTCATGACGAAGAATGTCCTGTACGATCGATGTGCATGCATGTTCTTTGTAGACAGAATATACTTTTCCTGATAATGAATCTCTGGTATTTTTATCATATAAACAACGATACAGGTTTTGCAGGAAGTCATCCTGGGTTACATAAGATAGTGCCGCCCCCTGCCTCAGAAAGTAGTTGGCATTCTCATTTTCCTGACCGGGAGCCGGCTTGAAAATGATGGTCGGTAGCTTAAATGACGCTGCTTCTGTTAAAGAGAGGGCACCGGACTTTGTCACTAAACAATCTGTTAGTGAGTATAGTTTCTCGATCCGAGACACATATCCAAAAATATGGACATTAGGGCTTTTGATCGTTTTCTTCAGATAGGAATAGAGCTGCTCATTCCTCCCACATACAACGGCGGCCTGGATGCGGGGGTCTTTTGATAAAGTAGCCAGAATCGGCTCGACATTGGGGATCAATCCGAGACCGCCCCCCATCAATGTCACGGTTTTCCGGGTCTTTGAAAGACCGAATGATGCATAATGTTTTTCTTTCGTGTACCGGAATCCTGTTCTGACAGGTAAGCCGCTCACAACGATTTTGCTCTTTTCCACACCGAAAGAAAGCAGGGTTCTTTTCACATGATCACTTGCCACATAATATTTCTCAATCATGGGATGAATCCACAGCGGGTGCGCGCAATAATCAGTGATAACGGTATATGTAGGGATGTTAAAGGAAGAGCGCAGGCGTAAATATGGTGCTGCATGAAGCGGGAAAGTCGTTATAATGAAGGATGGTGAATAGGTTTCGACTAGTTTCAACAGCCTTTTCTTTCCAAGGTGCTGATAAAAATAACTTAACCCTTTTGAGGAAAGTTTGTCGGTTCCATAATAAAAGGCTTTGTAAAAAGGAGTACCTAATTTAGAATGACCCTTTTTCAATAAACTCTGGGCTAAAGAGTGAATGGCGGGGTAGGCTTCCCCGTATAAGTCACAAATGTACACGAGATGACCTTGTCTTTTGAACGTCTCAGCAAGGGTTATGGCCGTCTGTACATGTCCTTCACCAAAATGTGCGGTCAAAATGAGAATGGGCTTTTCGTGTTTCAATTGAATTCCCCCGATCAATGGCAGATTCAAGCAAAAGAATTGATTTATAGTGTAAAATAGAGAAACACTATAATGTAAGATTACAAACAGATTGTAAATGCAGTTTAAGGATAAACATTCTTTTTTGTAAAAATTGTACTCACACGGTGTTGACCGTTCAGTAAATACGAAACCAAGAAGGTGATTCTCTTGACAACGACGAAGAAGAAAGTGAAATCGGATATTGAGATCGCTCAGCAATCAACGCTGATGCCGATCAATGATATTGCCGCACGTATCGGTCTCAACCAGGATGACATGGAGCTATACGGCAAATACAAAGGGAAAATATCCTATGAAGCGATACATAAACTAAATGACCGTCCCCACGGGAAGCTGATTCTTGTCACTTCGATCAACCCGACCCCTGCCGGTGAAGGTAAGTCCACTGTGACTGTGGGCCTTGGGGATGCTTTAAACCGGCTGAATAAAAACGCGATGATTGCCATGAGGGAGCCTTCACTGGGTCCGACGATGGGAATCAAGGGAGGGGCCACAGGGGGAGGATACTCGCAGGTTCTCCCCATGGAAGATATCAACCTCCATTTCACAGGGGATATCCATGCCATATCCACAGCCAACAATGCTTTGTCCGCACTGCTGGATAATCATATTCATCAAGGAAACGAGTTGAACATCGACCAGAGAAGAGTGGTGTGGAAGCGCGCAGTCGATATGAATGACCGTGCACTACGACAAATCATCGTCGGCCTGGGTGGCCCGGTTCAAGGGGTGCCACGGGAGGACGGGTTTGATATAACGGTCGCATCAGAGATCATGGCTGTTCTATGTTTATCCCATAGTATAGGTGAATTAAAACAAAAACTGGGCCGTATGGTCGTCGCTTATAACTCGTCAAGACAGCCGGTAACCGTTAGAGACCTTGGAGCGGAAGGAGCATTGACTTTATTGCTGAAGGATGCACTGAAGCCTAATCTCGTGCAGACCATCGAGCATTCACCTGCCCTTATCCACGGAGGGCCATTTGCGAATATTGCACACGGATGCAATAGCGTCATGGCAACAAAGACAGCTTTGAAGCTTGCAGATTATGTGGTGACTGAATCTGGATTCGGCGCAGACTTAGGAGCGGAAAAATTCCTCAATATCAAGTCCCGGGCTGCAGACATAGCCCCTGATGCCATTGTTCTTGTTGCCACCATCCGTGCCTTGAAAATGCATGGCGGTCAACCGAAGAAGGACCTTCAAACCGAGGATATTCAAGCACTTGAAAAGGGCTTGTCGAATTTAAGGAAGCACATGGATACATTGGAGCAATTCAATGTTCCTTATGTCATTGCCGTCAACCGGTTCATCACAGACAGTGATAGGGAAATCGCCTCGTTGATCAAGTGGTGTGAAAATCAGGATGCAAAAGTATCACTGACCGATGTCTGGGCGAAAGGCGGGGAAGGTGGAATCGATTTAGCAGAGAAGGTATTACATGAGATAGAAAAGAACCAGAAGGTATTTTCGCCTCTTTATGAGCTCTCTGAATCCCTTCAAACGAAAATCGAGACCATTGCGAAGAAAGTATACGGGGCAAGTAAAATAGAATACACGGTTAAAGCAAGAAAACAGCTGAAGGAATTTGAAGAACATGGCTGGGGCGATCTGCCCGTCTGTATGGCCAAGACACAGTACTCCCTCTCTGATGACCCGGCAAAACTCGGTCGACCGGAGAATTTCACCATCACGATACGGGAGCTGAAGCCGAAGATCGGGGCTGGATTCATCGTTGCCCTGACAGGAGAAGTGATGACGATGCCGGGACTTCCGAAAAAACCGGCTGCATTCGGGATGGATGTAGATGAAGAAGGCCGGGCAATCGGACTGTTTTAATCACTTTAAAGGGAAGGGGAGAAGGATATGTTTGACCCGACAGCCTTTGATAACTTAAAGGTAATCTTTGAAGGGGCGGTCTACGATCTTGATTTGACAGGGGATATTCAAATACTCGACCGCAAGGACTTGTTTGATTTCGCCCATTATGAACGCTGTTATCAAATTCGATATTCACTGCCTTATCATAAATCACTTTCGATAGAGTTTCACCTGAAGGCGGATATGGGCCATTTCCTGGCAGAAAGAAAGATGATGACCGAAAAGAATACGGCAGGTGCTGACATCGTCATCGTCTATAAAGGCGATGAAAAGCTGCATCTTAGCCGACAGTTCCTGGAAGAAGCCTGGGGTAATGATAAGTATTGGGAATGGAAAGAAGTGAACTCTTCTATGAAACCCACTTCCTATGAAGGAATCTTAACCTTTAATCGGGTGATCACAGAGGAAATGGTGGATGATGTACTTCAGATGATCTCTTTCACTGTTGAGACACTCCGAGAGCTTGAGCGAAAGGACTTCTAGTAGGGAAAAGAGTTCATATATATAGAAAAAAGGGGATTTCACAATGAGAATAGCATGGGTTACAGATAGCACAGCATTTGTTCCAAATGGTTCGAAGAGTGGGGAAAACGACATATATGTTGTTCCGATGAGCATACTGTTTGGGGAGCGTGAGTATCAGGACGGCATAGACTTGTCTCCGGAAGAATTGTTTGCGAAGTTAAGGGAGGAAAAGGTTGAAGTGAAAACCTCCCAGCCTTCGATCGGTACGTTCAAGGAATTATTCGAACAATTGGCAAGGGACTATGACTATATCTTTTCCATCCATGTGTCGTCTCATTTCAGCGGGACCTATTCCTCTGCCCATCAGGCTGCAGAGCTATTAAAGGATACGATTCCGAACATCATTTGCATCGATTCAAAAATTCTGTCCAACCCTTTGACAGAATTGATTCAATATGGACAACGTTTAGTGAAAGAAGGAAAAGAACCGCTGCGAATAAAGGAAGCGATTGAGCATAAGATTACTTCCTGTGAGACGTACGTGATGGTAGGGAGTCTTGAACAGCTTCATAAAAGTGGAAGGATGGGTGGTCTGTCATTCTTCCTGGGAAGCGTTCTGAAAATAAAGCCCATGCTTTCCATTGAAGATGGTAAGCTTGAAGTGAAGGACAAGGTAAGAAGTATAAAAAAGGGCTTAGACAGCATGATCCGGCGGCTGGATCTCGCTCTCGCCGAGAGGACGATTGCGAAAGTCTCTGTATTGCACGGGTTAAATCGGGAAGAGGCCATGGATTGGATGGAACAGTTGCAAGAGATGTATCCCCAAATTGAATTTGGGGCATACCCTTTGGGAGCAGTGATCGGCGTGCATGCAGGTGAGAACACCATCGGTATAAGCTGGTTTGCGGAAAACGAATGAAATGGACAAAAAAAGGAGTGATGTGATGAATCAGGCATCCACTCCTTTTTATTCTGATAAAAGAATATCTTTGGTACAATGGAAGAGAAGGTGGAAATATGGAGCGAAAAGAACTGGACCAAATCATCGATTATTTAAAAACTGAATACATAGGTGAATCGACGGGCCATGATTGGTATCATTTAGACCGGGTGAGGAAACAGGCGCTTAGAATTGCAAGGGAAGAACAGGTTTCCCGTACATATATCATTGAACTGGCCTCATTGCTTCACGATGTGCCGGACGATAAGTTCGTGGAAGAAGAAGAAGGAAAGAAAAAGCTGGATCATATACTTTCCGGCCTTTCAATCAATGAAAGTGATAAAGCGTTATTGAAATCAATCATCTATTCCATATCCTATAAGGGCGGTCATGAAGCAGAATTGACGACGATCGAAGCGAAAATTGTAAGAGACGCCGATCGCCTGGATGCCATGGGGGCCATCGGGATCGCCAGGACGTTTGCTTATGGAGGCAGAAAAGGCAGATCAATGTACAATCCGGATTTTCAGGTAAGGGCCGAAATGACCCTGGAGGAATATAGAAATGGGGATAGTTCCAGTATCCATCATTTTCATGAGAAATTACTGAAGCTGAAAGACTTGATGTGTACGGAAACGGGCAGGGCCATGGCAGAAGAACGCCATGACTTCATGCTCCGGTTTCTAGAGCAATTTAATAAAGAATGGACTGGTCAAGAATGAGAATGCTAACAGCTGAGAATCTTTCCAAAACCTATGGAGAGAAAACTCTGTTCCAAGATATATCCTTTTCCATTACGGAAAAAGAAAGAGTCGGACTGATCGGAGTGAACGGTACGGGTAAATCAAGTCTGTTGAAACTGATCGCAGGGATGGAAGAATATGATAGCGGAGAACTTTCAAAGCCGAACGACTACCATATTGCCTATCTTCAACAGGAACCTGCCTTTGATGGTGAGCTGACAGTACTCCAACAAGTATTTCGTGGTGAAGCCAAGGTCATACAGGCGATGAGGGACTATGAAACAACCCTTCTGGAGATGGAGAAGAATCCTGAGAACCCCAAGGTGCAGGATGAATTATTCGAAGCTCAAAAACAAATGGATATCCTTAATGCCTGGGACGCAAGCGCGAATGCAAAAGCCATCTTAACCAAGCTTGGCATCCATGATTTCGGGAAGAGAATGAAAGAACTATCCGGCGGGCAAAAAAAGCGGGTGGCACTGGCCGGCGTCCTCATTGAAACGCCGGACCTGCTTATATTGGACGAACCGACCAACCATTTGGATTATCAATCCATCAAGTGGCTGGAGGACTACCTGGGGAAGTATAATGGATCAGTGTTACTCGTGACGCATGATCGTTATTTCCTTGATAGGGTCACGAATCGAATCTTTGAATTGGATGGCGGCACCCTGTACTCCTACAAAGGAAATTATGCATCTTTTATTGAAGCTAAAGCTTCCCGGGAAGAAGTCGAACGCCAATTATCCGAAAAACAGCAAAATCTATACCGGAGAGAGCTTGCATGGATGAGGAGGGGGGCAAAAGCCCGTACTACGAAACAAAAGGCCCGCATCCAGCGATTCGAACACTTGGAGGATACAATGTCCTCTGGCCCGTCTAATGGACAGGTTGACATGGCGATTGGGGGCAACCGTTTGGGCAAACAGGTTTTTGAATTCAAGAACGCGTCAAAACAATTTGAAGACAAGCAGATACTAAACGGGTTCTCTTTTCTGATCAAGCCGAAAGACCGTATCGGGATAGTCGGGAAGAACGGAAGCGGTAAATCGACCTTCCTTAATCTCCTTGCAGGTACGGATGAGCTTACCAGAGGTGAATTGATCAAAGGACAGACCGTTAAGATCGCTTACTACACCCAGGGCCATGAAGAACTTGATGAAAATATGCGCATGATTGAATATATAAGAGAAGCGGGAGAATATATAACCACGGAGAAAGGGGAACAAATTTCCGTCACGTCGATGCTTGAGAGATTCCTTTTTCCAATGAGCACACACGGTACGTTGATCCGGAAGCTTTCCGGCGGTGAAAAACGAAGACTCTTCCTTTTGAAACTGTTAATGTCAAAGCCAAACGTACTTTTGCTGGATGAGCCTACCAACGATTTGGATACCGAGACCCTCACCGTGCTTGAAGATTATATCAATGAATTTTCAGGTGTAGTGATCACCGTTTCCCATGACCGCTACTTTCTGGACAAAACCGCAGAGCAGCTGCTTGTATTTAATGGGGACGCCCGGATTGATTTCTATTTCGGCGAGTATACGGAGTACCTGGAAAAGAATGAAGCGAAAAGTAAGAAACAGGTGACAGAGCCGGATAAAGAGTCCATACCCTTTAAAGAAGTGAAGGAGAAAGAGAAAAAAAGGCTCTCTTATATGGAAAAAAGAGAGTGGGATGAAATTGAAGATAAGATGGCAGGAATTGAAGCAAAAATAGAAGAAGCGGATGCCGAGCTCCAAAAAGTCGGCAGCAACTTCGAACGGGCACAAGAGTTGATGAAGGAAAGCGAACAGCTCAACGAAGAACTGGAAAGACTCATTGAGAGGTGGACCTATCTCTCTGAATTTGCCGAATAAGTCTCTTTCTTTAAGGCAACAAGGATACTGTGTTAAGATGGAAGGTAATTGAACAGTTTAGAGAAAGGGGTAACAGTCTTGAGGATTTTATCAATTGAACCTACTCCAAGTCCGAATACGATGAAAGTTCTTCTCGATCAGGAAATGAAGGCCGGGAAGAACAACAACTATAAAAAAGGTGAAGCGGAGGGAGCTCCTCCCGTCATCAAAGAGATCCTCGCCATCGAAGGTGTGAAAGGGGTTTACCATGTTGCCGACTTCCTGGCCGTCGAACGGAATGCTAAATTTGATTGGCAGGAGCTTCTGCCACAAGTGAGAAAAGCATTTGGAGAAGAGGCTGCTGTAGAGGAAAGTGAATCTCAAATGGAAGAACATTTTGGTGAAGTGAATGTCAGCGTGCAAATGTTCAAAGGCATTCCCATGCAGGTAAAGGTGATGGATGGAGAACAAGAAAAGAGATTTTCCCTCACGGCTCCATTTCTTGAAGCGATTGCCGAAGCCCAGAAGGAAGGGGATAACGTTGTCCTTCTAAGAAAGTGGAAAGAGTACGGCATCCGGTACGGGGACCTGGATGAGATTGGTCACAATGTGACAGAAGAATTAATAGCGGCCTACCCTTCTGAAAGACTTGCATCCCTCGTCGGGGAAGCGCAGGAAGCAACCGATTCCAAGGGACCACTCATCTACAAGAAGAAACAAAAGGTGACCGTCTCTGACTTTGAAGCACCGGACTGGCAAACAAGATACCAGAAGCTGGATGCGATGGAGGATCCGACTCTGGATGACTTACCTCTCCTGGAGAAAGCATTGGAGGATGAGAAAGTATCCATCCGCCGATTGGCTGTTGTGTATCTTGGAATGATTGAAGACGCTAAAGTCCTTCCGTTGCTGTACAAGGGGTTGCATGATAAATCAGTTTCTGTGAGAAGGACGGCTGGAGACTGTCTTTCTGATTTAGGATTTGCTGAAGCCATGCCGGAAATGGTCCTTGCCTTGAAGGATAAGAGTAAGCTGGTTAGATGGCGTGCGGCCATGTTCCTTTATGAATTGGGAGATGAATCTGCATTACAAGGTTTAAAAGAAGCGGAAAATGACCCTGAATTCGAAGTGAAGCTACAGGTGAAAATGGCCATTGAACGGATAGAAGGCGGCGAAGAAGCGAAAGGATCGGTTTGGAAACAGATGACAGAAGCGCGCCACCAATAATAAATGAAAGGATTGATGAAAGATGTCTATGGCATATGAAGAATATATGAGACAGTTGGTTACTCCGATGAGACAGGAATTGACACAAGCAGGTTTTAAAGAGCTGGGTACAGAAGAGGAAGTCGTGAATTTCATGGAGAACAGCGAAGGAACGACCCTGGTTGTCGTGAACTCCGTATGCGGGTGTGCTGCGGGTCTTGCAAGACCTGCGGCCACTCAATCCGTCATGAATAATGAAAAAACCCCTGACCATCTTGTAACGGTATTTGCAGGACAGGATAAGGAAGCGACGGCCAAAATGAGGGAGTATTTCCAAGGATATGAACCTTCTTCCCCATCCATGGCTTTGCTTAAAGGGAAGGAAGTCGTTCACTTCATCCCTAGAGAAGAAATCGAAGATCACGACATTTCCTCCATCATTTCGAACCTGGTGACAGCATTTAACGAGAACTGCTAGATATACGGAAAAAGGGACGGGTGAGATCATCCGTTCCTTTTTTGTGGTAGGATAATGAAATGATAGAAAAATGAACAGTCAAAGGAGAATCATGAACGTGTTTGTCACGACCTGTGGGAGAGCAAATCAGAATGTAATAGCAAAAGCGCAACAGGCAGCCGATGTCCTCTCTATTCCATACATTCCGAGGAAAAAACGATCGATTCGCCATCATATGGAAAGCGTTGATCAGGACTGCCTGGTCATCGGTAAAGAACGACTTGAACTTCATACCAGGGAAGAGAATAGCGAGCCGTTCTTTTTTCACCCCAATTCAGCCTCCTTTAGAATAAAAAGGCTCATGCGGGGAGAGAAAGATCCGCTCATAGAAGCGGCAGACCTAAAGGAAGGGATGAGCTTTCTGGACTGCACCCTCGGGCTTGCCTCAGATAGCATCATCGCGAGTCATATTGTGGGTGACAACGGGAGAGTAACGGGTATCGAAGCGAATAAATATATTGCCCATATCCTTCTTCATGGACTTCAGGATTGGGTGTCCCCACTACCAGAATTAAATAATGCAATGAAACGGATCACCCTCATCAATGGAGAATTTCAGGAAGAATTAAAGAAGATAGAAGATGATGCATTTGATGTCGTTTACATCGATCCAATGTTTGAAGAGGCATTGAATGATTCTCATGGAATCAATCCAATCAGGCAGTGGGCAAGTTATACAGGGGTCACCAAAGAAGGAATAAATGAAGCGAAAAGAGTGGCCAAAAGGCGGGTCGTTTTAAAAGAACACTATCAATCATCCCTATTTGAAGAAATGGGCTTCGACGCAGTGAAAAGACCATCGGCCAAATTTCATTTCGGGGTGATCCGGTTATAAAAGGACGGAATAAAAATAGACAGGCATCTTCAGCCTGTCCGGTTTTTTTCTTATTAATCGGTGAATCCCAGTACAATAAAATAACCCAATAGAAGTATGTATCCGATATTGATCATAATTCCAGTATCCATTTAGTTATCCTCCTTACAAATTATCCTCATTAATATACTACCACATAAAGATTTTTATATCCTACAAAAAAATGAAACCTTTTTCACTTTTTATTCGTAAGAAGTAGTATAATAATAGACGTATTACATAGGAAAGGACGTTATCTATGTCGATCTGGCTCAAGAAATCGTTTTTTATACTATTATCCATCCTGACTTTTGGACTTGTTTCTCCATCGCAAGCCTTTCTGAATGAAGATAATCATGCCCTTGCAAAGAATAATGGCAAGCCCTCGTCCGTGGAATCAACTCCCGAGGAAGCACGGGAAGAAGAGACTGTCATATCCCATGATGTATTTATAGAAACGATGCTGGCACAAGCCGAGAAAAATGCCTACGAAAAATTCGGGACCAGGATAAAGCCCGTCATAGAAGATGAATTCAAATCGTTGATCCTTCCAAAAATCGAAAAAGCGATCGCTGATACAGCGGCAGAGTTTCCAGAAGAAGATTTAACGTCACTGACCATCTCAGAAGTACCTCAATATGCCAAAACTGAAAAGATCTTTCATATCTATGACGAGCGATCCGGTGAAGATGTCATCCGTTTTCATGTAAGAAAGGATCATCCGCCAATGGATGGCTATTATTTCAATTTTCACTATCATACGGTGCATGACCGATTCCAAGCTCACCATGAACTTGGAAGCATTTATTGGGATAAAAACACTCCTCCGCAATGGATGAGCGTATCCTGAGCTAACATAAATATAATCAAACAAAGCAAGTACGTGGATGAGCGTGCTTGTTTTTTTGTGTCGGGCCTGACCAAGCCGCCTCCGCTTTAGTGTCATCCAGCTCCGGCGGCTAGTCCCTCGAGGTCATAAGCCTTGAACACCAAAAAGGCAAAAACCGCCTTTAGAGCAATCCTGCCTTATGCTTGTCGGGTCAGAGCGAGCCGCCTCCGCTTTAGTTATTGGAAATAATCTCTCCTAAAAACGACACCTATCATTATGGTAAAATAGTATTATACGTTAATCTTCTAGTGGAAAGGAGGAAATAGGAGTGAAGCGCACCTTCATCATCCTTGGGATTTCGATCACTCTCTTCATCTTATGGACTCACACACAAGCTGACTACAATGGAACCCTCTTAAAGCATTCTCCCCTTAAAACCCACTTGGACCTTCAATCAGGAAATGAATTGGAAAATATGATTCTATTACCCGAATCAACGTTTGATCAGGAAGAGGCCATGGAAATGATTAAGCGATTGGACCATATTCCTACACCTCTCCTCAAATCCACTGAAGCGAAGGAAATTAAAATACGATTATTCCAAAAAAAATTAACCGATTTTTCTACAACAAGTCACTTGAAAGGAGTCACCCCCAGAGGGTACACTAATAAAAGTATCACATGGGATGATGTCCCTGGAATAGGTGGTTCAAAGCTTGTATTAGTTAAGATCGGTCAAAGTGAAAAAGGGAAGGGGCATAATTCATACAATTTAGAGCTTCATGAGCTCGCCCACAGCATCGACCGCTATGTCTTAACGGATCTATATTATGATTTGGAATTCTTACCCCTTTGGAAAAGGGAAGCACCACGGTTATTCCCGGGGGAACCTTATTTCCTTCATTACAAAGAAGAATATTTTGCTGAAACATTTGCTATGTATTACCTGAATTCCGAAACTAGGAATCTACTAAAGCAAAAGGCACCGGCAACATATCGATTTTTTAACGAACTATAAACTTATAAAAAGGTGTGGTCAATGTGAAACAGTATCTGGATTTGTGCAAACACGTACTGGAAAATGGGACAAAGAAGGAAGATCGGACGGGTACGGGAACAATCAGCACGTTCGGTTATCAGATGCGATTTGATTTACAGGAAGGCTTTCCCCTTCTAACCACGAAAAAACTTCATGTGAAATCCATCATCCATGAACTTCTCTGGTTCTTAAAAGGAGATACCAACGTTGCCTATCTTCAGGAAAATGGCGTCCGCATCTGGAATGAATGGGCGGATGAAAATGGTGAATTGGGCCCCGTATACGGACATCAATGGAGGTCATGGTCAGGTGCGAACGGTGAAACCATCGACCAGATCACGAATCTCATCGATACAATTAAACACAATCCCGACTCAAGACGGATGATCGTCAGCGCATGGAATGTTGCCGATGTCGATCATATGGCGCTGCCTCCCTGTCACTGCCTGTTCCAATTCTACGTAGCGGATGGGAAGTTATCCTGTCAATTATACCAACGCTCTGCCGATGTATTCCTTGGGGTACCATTCAATATAGCTTCTTATGCGCTGTTAACCATGATGGTGGCCCAGGCTTGTGATTTAGAAGCCGGTGAGTTTGTCCATACATTCGGTGACGTGCATATCTATCAGAACCACCTTGATCAAGTAAACTTGCAGCTTTCAAGGGAACCTAAAGCGCTGCCGAAGCTGACCATCAATCCTGAAGTCAAAGACATCTTCGGTTTCAGCTTTGAAGACTTCAAACTGGAAGGCTATGAACCCCATCCACATATCAAAGGAGTCGTGAGTGTATGATTTCGTTTATATGGGCAATGGATCGGAATCATCTGATCGGGAAAGATAATGGACTTCCATGGAGGTTGCCGGAGGATTTGAAATTTTTCAAGAAGACGACGAATGGGCATGGGGTCGTCATGGGAAGAAAGACGTTCGACTCCATCGGCAAGCCGCTTCCGAATCGGGAAAATGTGATTTTGACCCGAAATACAGGTTTTCAGCCGGAAGGATGTCTCGTTCTCCACTCGGTGGATGAGGTCCTTGAATGGTCGGAAGCAAGACAGTCCGAAGTTTTTGTCATGGGGGGAAGAGAAATCTATAAGCAGTTCATTCCCCACGTTGAGAAGCTTTATGTCACTCATATACATCATGAATTTGAAGGGGACACGACCATGCCCTCCATCCCATGGGAGGAATTCACCTGCATTTCCTCTGAAAAGGGTGTAAAGGATGAGAAGAATCCTTACGATTATGAATTTAAAATCTATGCGAGAAATAGACGATAAATTCAGGGGGATGCTGCTTAGAGAATGAGCGGCATCGCCCTGATTTTTTTATAGTCCATCCCAAAGGGGTCCTGTATAATAAGAAAAGGAGTTTCAAGGAGGATAAGACAGTGTTTAGAATGATATATGTATTGAGTTATATGGGGATCTACCTTCTTTATAGTATCCCGACTCTTCGCAAGGTGAAGAAACTGGGCGGTCACATGCCTGTTGAAGAACGGGACAAAATAGTTCATGCTCTGCCTAAAAGATGGTCGAGGGGGATCATGAAACGAACCGGAAGTCATGTTCATACCAAGGGTCAGGAGTACATTCCAGAAGGGCCGGTCCTGTTCGTCTCGAATCATGCAGGGGATTTTGACGTCCCTGTCCTGCTGGGTTCCATTCCAAAACCTTTTGGATTCATCTCCAAGATGGAAGTGAAGAAACTGCCTATCATAAGTGATTGGATGGAGATGATTTCATGTGTCTTCATTGATCGTAAAAACCGGAGACAGGCAGTGCAGTCGATTCGTGAGGGGGGAATGGTGTTGAAAAAAGGGCACTCCCTGCTTATATTTCCTGAAGGGACCAGAAACAAAGGGCAAGCGATGAAGGAATTCAAGACCGGCGGCATCCGAATGGCGAAGGAGGCAGGTGTTCCGATTGTGCCGGTTGTCATAAAGGGGACGGCAGATATGTTTGAGAATCAACGCCGCGGAATCAAACCCTGCGACATATATGTCGAGATCCTTCCGTCACTTTCTTCCGCGTATGTGGCCGATAGGGACGTAAAAGAGTTATCTATGGAGGTTCAAGGAATCATTCAGGGTTCATTGGATCAAATGAAAAATGCATCCTAATAAAAAGGTCCAGCCATTGGCTGGACCTTTTTTATCGGGATCTTAGACATAGAACAGGATACAGAAATACATAAAGCTGCTTCCGGCAAGAACGAAAAGGTGCCAGATTGCGTGATTGTATGGGAGCTTGTTCCACACGTAGAAGATGGCGCCGATGGAATACATGATCCCCCCCGTCAAGAGAAGTCCGAATCCGGCAGCGGTCAAACTCGCATACAGTGGTTTAATCGCAATGATCACAAGCCAGCCCATCACAAGGTAGAAAAGGGTGGATACCACCTGATAGCGTTGAACAAAGTAACACTTGAATACAATTCCCACAATGGCAAGACCCCACACGATTCCGAACAAGGTCCATCCGAGCGCTCCTCTTACACTGACAAGCATAAAGGGTGTATAGGTTCCTGCAATCAGGACATAAATAGCCGAATGATCCAATACCGCAAAAAGATTTTTCACCTTTGATGGCTTAAAACTGTGCAGGAGGGTAGAAAAAAGGTATAGGAGAATCATGGAAGCCCCAAATATAGAAAAGCTGACAATATGCCAAGCGGAGCCTTCATGAACGGCGAAAATGATCAACATCACTAATGCCGGTATGCTCAAAATCAATCCGATGCCATGAGTAATGGCGTTTGCAACTTCTTCTTTCCAATTGGAAAAATCGAAATCATATGTCAAAGAAATCTCATCCTTTCTAAGATCATCTCATTGACTGCGTAACGAGTGATTAGTATATATTCATGATAATCCTCTTTCCGGTATTGTGCAATCATTAACGTAGTAAAGGGCTGACGTATTACGTTTGGATTCGCGTATAGAATGGTGTATATTTCTAATAAAAGAAACGACGAAGAGGTGGCAGATATGTGCGGTAGATTTTCCTTGACGACCCCTTTAGAAGAATTGGTGAAACAATACTTGATTGATGAATTTGTGGAAGAGTGGCAGCCGAGATACAATATTGCTCCTTCTCAGAGTATCCTTTCCCTTATTTCCCACAATGGTAAGCGGAGGGCAGGGACCATAACGTGGGGACTTGTCCCTCATTGGGCAGAGCTCTCGAAGTGGAAACCATTGATTAATGCGCGAAGTGAAACGCTCCTTGACAAACCGAGTTTTAAATCCCTTGTACACTCAAGGAGAATGGTGATCTTTGCCGATGGCTTTTATGAGTGGAAGAAGGAGAACTCCGCTAAGGTTCCGGTAAGATTTCAATTAAAAAATGAAGCGCCATTTGTATTTGCGGGACTATGGGACAGGAACGGGGAGGTCACCACGTCGACAATCCTTACCACAGAAGCCAATTCTCTGGTAGGAGACGTCCATGAAAGAATGCCGGTGATGCTCACAAACCGTGAAGATATCGAAAAGTGGCTTAATACTGAGGAATATTCCTTTGAACAGGCTGCTTCCATTTTAAAGCCACTTACGCCTGAAAGAATGAAAGGATATCAAGTTTCGTCCATCGTAAACTCTCCTAAGCATGATACATCGGAATGCATTGTCCCCGTTTAATAAGAAATGTAAAAAAATATTCGCACTTTTGCACGATTTGACATTTTACGCGCACGTAAATAGGGTATAATATAAGCATAAACGGGTGAAAAAGAGGATTGATACTTTGCTGACAAAAACCATCGAGTTCAAATCAAAGTATGGACGGAAGGTCAAAATCTCAGAAGTTCCTGTATTGCAGAAAGATAGCCCGCTCTTCCTAAGGGTAAATCTTAGGCTGAATCAATTCATCACTAAAGTCATCAATCAAAATGAGCCTAGGACCATCTTCAGCTTTAGAGAACATTTAAAGAGAACGACGAAATGGTCAGAGTACGAAGAAATCTATCAATCAGCAGAATTGAAGAATAATGCATAATTATTTTCGGGGTTCTGGTCCTTTCGCGTGAAGGTTGCGCAGGATCAGCCCTTTTTATATGAGTTCCCTTATGAAGAATGTGGGTCTCCCTCATTTACACAAGGATTCAGTTGGGGTTAAATGCTGACTATCTATTTAAATCCCCGGCATTTAACGATATAATACTTATGATATGGTAGATAGGATGTGGCAAAATTGACCAAAATTAAGATTGTAACAGACTCGACAGTAGATTTATCGGATGACATTGTAAAAGAATTGGATATTCATGTGGTTCCTCTGTCCATTTCCATTGATGGAGAAACATACTTAGATAGAGTAGATCTTTCGCCTTTAAGCTTTATTGAGAAAATGAAGGCTTCGAGGGAATTGCCGAAAAGTTCTCAACCTCCGGCAGGGTCGTTTGTTGAACTTTATGATGAATTAGGGAAAGACGGTTCTAACGTTTTATCCATACATATGACAGGTAATATGAGCGGGACCGTTCGCTCGGCAGAGTCTGCTGCAGACATGTCGACAGCAGATGTGACCGTTGTGGATTCGCGTTTTATCTCCAAGGGATTGGGTTTTCAGGTGATTGAAGCGGCAAAGCTCGCTAAAGAAGGAAAGTCCATGGAAGAAATCCTTGCATCCATCGAAGAGATCCGTTCAAACACAAAGCTGTTTGTCGTCGTGGACACACTTGAAAATCTTGTGAAAGGCGGGAGGATCGGAAAAGGCCGTGCCATGATTGGTTCCCTGCTCAATATCAAGCCGATCGCCTCATTAGAAGGAGCAGAGTATACTCCTGTTGCGAAAGTTCGAAGCCATTCACAGGTAGTGAAGTACTTAACTTCACAGTTCGTGGATGACGTGAAAGGAAAGACCGTCCGCGGAGTAGGGCTCGTACACGCCGATGGACTGAATCTTGCGCAGAACCTGAAAGCCAAAATCATAGAAAAAACGGGGTACGATCAAATCGAAATCGCTCCGACGACACCGATTATCAGCACGCACACGGGTATCGGTGCGATCGGTTTTATGTACTATACAGATTGATGACAGAAAGACGAAAGGGAATAAATCCTTTTCGTCTTTTTTGCCTTCATAAAAAATAGACAGCAGGACAAGCCTGCTGTCTTATGAAGGCATCGGTGTAGGTGTTGGCTTTGCATAACCTTCTTTATATTGCTCATCGATAAAAGTCCTGATTTGTTTGATGGATTCACCATTTTTATATTTCACGATGGATTCCGCTGCAATTTTTAAGCAAAGTTCACATCTGGTTCCGTGGTCATCCCAAACGACCTTATCTCCCTCGGTTTTATAAACGAAGCAATTAAGGTTGCTTTCGTGTCCGGCAGAATCTCCGCATCCACAGTAGCAGGGAATATATTTTAGCAGGTCGGGATTTTTAGCGGCGGATGAATAGATGAGTTTCATATTATCATCCTTACCGTCAAGAAAAGAGGGAAGGATTTCAACAGAATCCGTTTCCTCTCGGATATCCCCATTTGCCGCAGTATGATTATGATCATGTTGGGCTTCTTCCTTTTGTTCACTCGAACAACCGGCAAGGATCCCTAGTAAACTGATCACAAGCGTGAAATACAATAAAAGATTTTTCTTCATATCATTCACCTTTCGTTTTGGCTGTATAGTCATTGTACCAATTAAGTGTATGCGGGTTTGTACCAATTCTTGATGATTTTATGAATATTGTTGCGACCTCATAACCGCATCCATCATATCATAGAAATATAATAGATAAGAAGTGCTTACTCATGAAACGGTAACCGGAAGCTTCCTTATTATCCATATGCATGATCATAGGCGAAAGGGAGTGTCTGTCATTGTCTGCCAAGAAAAAAGTATTGGTGTTTTCAGATTTTGGAATCGATGATATCGTTGCGGTCCTGTATGCTTATTATAGCGATACGATCGAAATCGTCGGGATTGTATCGGATTATGGAAATGTTTCCAGAGAAGATGCACTGAAAAATGTGAAATACCTGCAAAGCATAACCGGGATAACGAATATCCCGGTGATCGGTGGAGCGGTTTCAGGGTTGACCGGCACACAGCCACTATTCTATCCCGAGGTTCATGGGGTGGCAGGTCTCGGGCCGATCACTCCTGAAGGGATTGAATTTAATCCTTCTGACATCAGTGAGAATTTCTATGAGGTCAAGCAACTCATTGACCAATATGCCGGAGAAATATATATATACTCTGCAGGTCGATTAACCTCTTTGGCCACGGCCTTTGTTTTATATCCCGAAACGATGAAAAAAGTGAAAGAGTTTTATGTGATGGGCGGGGCATTCAACGTTCCGGGAAATGTTACCCCGTCGGCAGAAGCCAATTTCTATGGAGATCCTTACGCTGCCAATATCTTGATTCAGCTTGCACCGAAGAAAATACACCTCATCCCGCTGGATGTTACAATGTATGCACTCATTACCCCTCTCATGATCGATCAGCTGCATGAATTCTATGTGAAATCAGGTGATAAGGTCGGAATGATCATCAAACCGATGGTGGATTATTACTATGAGTTTTACAAGAAGACTTACCCTGATATATCTGGAAGCCCCCTACATGATTTGCTCGCTATGTGGGCCCTGGCCGATGGGGACAAAATGGTGTTCGAGGAAGTGCCGATCCGTGTGGCCGTCAATACTGGCTGCACTTTTGGCCAAAGCATCGGGGATTTTAGGAAGTCTTCAGAGAAAGCACCGTGGCCCGTTCATAAAATCGCGAAACAATTCCATTATGGTGAATTCATTACTGAAGTATTTGCGACCTTGCAATCAGGTCCGAGCAGATAGGGATCATTCCTAAACAAGGTTGACCGCTTGATGAGTGTATGGATGTTTTACCAGGGTATAACCGTGATATAATACTATGTAAAGAGTAAGCGAGGTGACGTATATGAAAAAAATAACCGTTCTCATGCTCGCTTTTGTTTTTTTTCTGTCGGGATGTTCGTTAGAAGATGCTGCTGATCATATTACAAGGGAAGTATCCAACTGGGATAAAGAAATGCCCAATGAAACATTTCTGCCGAAGAACTTAAAGGTGGTTTCAATAGGGGATTCACTGACTCAAGGTGTGGGTGACAGTACAAAAAATGGCGGGTATGTCCCATATTTGGAAAAAAGCCTGGAGTCATTGGACGGGATTAAGGATGCCCAGTTTCATAACTATGGAGTCAGGGGAAACCGTACAGATCAATTATTAAAAAGACTGAAGAAGGAAGATGTGAAAGCATCCATCCAGGAGTCAGATTTAGTGATGATCACCATCGGTGGAAACGATGTGATGAAAATTTTCCGTGAAAATTTATCACACTTGAAGTTAGAGGTATTTCAGGAGGAAAAACGGCAATATGAACTCCGGTTACAAGAAATCATTGAAACGATCAGACAATATAACCCGGAAGCCGGCATCGTGCTGGTAGGTTTGTACAATCCATTTAACACTTGGTTTTCAGATATCGATGAGGTCAATCAAGTGATCCAGACATGGAACGAAGCAAGCAGGCAGGTACTGTCGGGGTATGATAAGACACTATTTGTGAAGATCGAGGATTTATTCATTGATGCAGGAGATACCTTATTATATGAAGATTACTTTCATCCTAACGATGAGGGGTACAAATTGATCGCAGATCGAATGTTTACGGATTTGGCAAACGGGAAAACATTAGCTGTATTGACAGATAAAAGAGATACTGGTGAGGAAGAGGAGCAGCCGTCATGAAGAACAAATGGAAGGTAGGATTTTTTGTCCTTTTAGGTATGATCATCCTGGGATTCGTCATCATCGTGTCCATGATCTTTATGCCTGTAAAGGATGATGCCCTGCCTAAGGACAATCAAAATACCAATCAACAAGTAGGGTTCAATGTAGAGACCAACAAAAAGGACTTAAATCTCATTATTGAACACTATATTGAAGAAGAAGGAATGAAGGGACCGGTGGATTACGACGTTCAGCTCAAGGATGATGTTGAACTTCTCGGCTCCGTCCCAGTCTTCACTTCAAACCTGGACTTTAAGCTGGATTTCGAACCGAAGGCGCTTGAAAATGGTGACATTCTCTTGAAGCAGAAATCCATCTCAGTAGGTTCACTGAATCTTCCGGTTTCCTATGTCCTAAAGGTGATCAGGGATTCGTATAATTTCCCTGACTGGGTGAAAATCCAACCCAATGATGAATTGATTTACGTTTCACTGCAGGACATGAAGTTGAAAAGCGATATTAAAGTACGGGCAAATGAATTCAACCTGAAGGAAGATGATATTTCATTCAGATTGCTGGTTCCTGTGGACCGTGCCCAATAAAGAAAAGGTGACTTCCATGGAGAAGTCACCTTTTTCTTTGGAACAGCTCTTTTTTGGTCGAAGAAATTACCCTTTTAGTAGGAGTGCTTCCAGTTCAGGGGTTCCGTTTGCCAATCCGACGGCTACGATCGTATAGGCTTGATTAGGGCTCAGTTTCACATTCGGAACGCTTAACACACTGTTTTTACTTCCGGCGACCCGGGCCTCGAGATTAACGGTCATCGGGGTTAATCCGAGATAATCGGTCGCTTGTTTGAAGGAGATATCCGGGAATATGACATCCCCGCCTTTTACTGCGATATCAACGGCCGGGGCGTCAGGAGAAAGGTGAATGAATTTCACCTTTGTTTCTCCCGTAGGGACAGTCGGGTCGTCGAGATATGGAAGCAATTGCATTTTATTCAGTGTCCCTACTGCTGCAAGGGTATATATTTTTCCTGGATCGATTTTTACTTTTTTACTAATGACAGTCGTCACACTTGTTCCTGCTGGATATACATCAATATGATACTTACCGGCAGGTAGTGTTAAGTAGTCGCTTACATCTTTGAAGGCTACATCCCGCAGTACACGATTACCATTTACATATACATCAACATTCGGTGCATCAGGGACGGCGTGTAACACGCGTACATAAGATGGCTGGGTGGAGGTTGTCATGTCAGCCCGCTGCGCCTGCATGGCAAGCCTCATATACTTAAGATGCTTCTGATAATAATGCACGTGCATGGATGGATCAGTATATTTATAATAACCGGATAATAAGTCATACATCGCCGCTTTCGTTAAATAATCATGTTGGCTCATCCGTATCTCTCCCTTTTCTGTATTAACACAATAGAATATGCCGGAAAGGAAAAATGGTGAAAGGACCTATTTTTTCAAAAATCAAAAATATGCCTTGCAATCGAGATGAAAATATTGGATAATGAAGGTACTAATTGAGAAAGTGGGTGATGTCATATGAACCTATCATTAATGGAGCTAACGTCTAATGTAAATACGCAGCATATTGGTTCTTCACGTCAACTCACTTTATACGGGATGATTTAATTTTTCATTTTTATTTCTTCTACAATGAAAAATCCGTTGATGTGGGGAACCACGCAATGGATTTTTTATTTTTGGGAGGAAACAAGGTGAATAATAGAGAAACAGTTTTTGAAATGATGAACCACCTGACAGAAGATGGCCATATATTGGGAAGGGTCGTGACCGAGCAAAGGGGTGCCTTTATGGTCATGACAAAAACAGGCGAAGTACTGAGTAAGATTTCCGGAAAGCTCAGATTTGAAACCGTCCAGCGAGAAGATCTTCCCGCCGTAGGGGACTGGGTCCACCTAAGCGGGGAAGGGGCCATCATTGAAAAAGTATTGCCGCGTACCAGTAAATTTTCAAGAAAAAAAGCAGGAAATGAAGCAGAAGAGCAGATTATTGCAACGAATATCGACACTGTATTCATCCTTTCTTCATTAAATGATGACTTGAACCATAAACGGATGGAGCGCTATCTGCTTCTCTGCTGGGAAAGCGGGGCAAACCCAGTCATCGTCCTGACGAAGGCCGATACATGTACTGAAATAGAAGAGAAAAAAAGGGAAGTGGAAGACACGCTGCTTGGGGTGAAGGTCATTACCATCAGCGCCGTGAATCAAGAGGGAATCGAAGAACTGCTCCCATACCTGGATAAGGGGAAGACAGTTGCCCTCGTCGGTTCCTCGGGTGTGGGAAAATCCACGTTAACCAACCTCCTTGTAGGTTATGACGTCCAGAAGACGAAGGAAATAAGGGAATCCGATGATAAAGGCCGGCATACAACAACCCACCGGGAGTTGTTTTTATTGGAAAATGGTGCTTCGATCATCGATACACCCGGGATGAGGGAAATCCAACTATGGCAGGGGCAGGAAGGGTTATCAACCCACTATAAGGACGTTGAGGAATACGCCCTTCATTGCCGATTCAGTGATTGCCGTCATGAAGATGAGCCCGGCTGCGGGATTCAGATGGCGATTGAAGAAGGCAGCCTGTCCGTGGAAAGGTTCGAACACTACCAGAAGCTCCAACGGGAGATCGCTTATATGGAGAGACGCGGGAATAAGCGGCTCGAGTCATTGGAACGGAAGAAGTGGAAAAGTATCGGAAAACAGAGGAAACTTAAATATTGAACAGAAGAGTGACCCTTTAATGGAGGGCACTCTTTTTTTAATGAACAAAGGGAAGGGATTTTCAAACCGTAGACTAAACCGTTTCAGCAAGCTTAATACTTTCCCTTTTTAAAGGGAATGCGTTAAAATCTCATACAAAGGGAATAGTGAAAGAGAATGAGATGGAAAGGATGATGAACATGTCAGAGGCTTCAACGTATGAAAAAGCCACCTTTGCCGGCGGGTGTTTCTGGTGCATGGTGAAACCGTTTGATGAACAGCCCGGAATAGGCAGTGTCATATCAGGATACACAGGGGGCCACGTTCCCAATCCGTCCTATAAGGAAGTGTGCAGTGAAACGACTGGTCATTATGAGGCGGTCCAAATTGAATATGACCCGTCTATTTTTCCTTATGAGAAGTTATTAGAAGTGTACTGGCAGCAAATCGACCCGACAGATCCCGGTGGACAGTTCTTTGATCGCGGACAATCGTATAAGACGGTCATCTTCTACCATGATGAAGAGCAGAAACGGTTGGCAGAAGAGTCCAAGAAGAGGCTGGGACAGTCAGGGATTTTTTCAAAGCCCATCGCTACAGAGATCTTGCCAGCTAAGGAATTTTATCCTGCAGAAGACTATCATCAGGATTATTATAAGAAGAATCCCGGTCATTATAATCGATACAGCAGGGGATCAGGAAGAGTTGCGTTTATTGAAAATCATTGGGGGGAAAAGAAATGAGTAAAGAGGATCTTAAGAAAAAGTTAACACCCGAACAATATGATGTCACCCAGAATAATGGGACGGAGCCTCCGTTTAGAAACGAATATTGGAATACGTTCGAAGAAGGCATCTATGTTGATGTCGTTTCAGGAAAACCTCTCTTCAGCTCCAAGGACAAATACGATGCCGGTTGTGGTTGGCCAAGCTTCACCAAACCGATTGATGAAGAGGAAATATCAGAAAAAGAAGATAGAAGTCACTTTATGGTAAGGACGGAAGTGAGAAGCAAGGATGCGGATTCTCACCTGGGTCACGTGTTCAATGACGGTCCTGGACCGACAAAACTTCGTTACTGCATCAATTCCGCCGCTCTCAGATTCATTCCTGCAGAGAAGCTTGAAGAAGAAGGGTACGGAAGTTATAAGAAGTTATTTTAACATAATGAATTGCTGTGAAAACATTCACATATGTGCTACAATGAATCTCTCATGTTTACATTGAGTTACATATGTGTATTTAAAAAATATGATTAGGAAGGTGAATGAAGATGCTTAAAAAGCTTTTTGGCAAAAAAGAAGAGGCACCTAAAACAATCAATGCCGTAGCACCCTTAACGGGTACCGTGAAATCTCTTGAAGAGGTTCCGGATCCAGTGTTTTCCCAAAAGATGATGGGAGATGGTATCGCCATCGATCCGACGGTGGGAAAGGTCGTTTCACCAGTAGACGGGGAGATCATGCAGCTCTTCCCGACAAAACACGCAGTCGGCATCAAGGCGAAGAACGGTGCTGAAATTTTGATTCATATCGGACTTGAAACCGTTTCGATGAACGGTGAAGGCTTTGAAGCCCATATTTCAGAAGGTTCAAAAGTCAGCGTCGGAGATCCATTGATTACGTATGACCTTGAGCTTGTAAAAGAAAAGGCTAAAAGCACGATCACACCGATCATCATCACAAATGGTGATGATATGGGCGATGTCGTGAAAAAAGACGTGGCAAGCGTGACAGCAGGACAGGAAGAAGTATTGGAGATTTCTTCAAAATAATGAAGAGCGAAAAGACCGGTGAAAGTTGCCGGTCTTTTTTTATGGGTTAAACTGTTTAAATGGAAAGGGCTGGTAGACTACGACACAACCTTCACCCTTATCAAAATCCATCCACTATCTCCGTTATGTTTCCTTCTTCGTCGTCATCCCTCCTGAAAGAATGAATTTCATCGCTTCCTCCGATTTAATATCAAGGATTTCAACATCACTCTTCGGAATCAAAAAGGTCACGCCCGCGACCTGAAAGGTTTGGGGAATGTATACGGCCACGTGAGCGCGAAGATCATCATGCAGATCTTCCAGGTCCTCTGTCGTAATGAATCCAAGACATTTCATGGTGGTACCGGGCATCGTGACGAGGGCCACTCTTGAAAATGACTTCTTTTCTCCCAGGAAGGAATGGATCGTATCCTTGATCACCGAGTAAATCGTTTTGATGAAAGGGATCTTTTGTAAGATGACATCCACGATCCGGATGATGGTACCTGTGAAGAATTTGGTGGAAAGCCATCCGAGGACCGTCAAGAGAACGATGGTGGCGAGCAGCCCGATACCGGGGAGGTAGTTTTCATCCAGGTAAGGCTTTAACACGTTCCCTAATAACCCATCGAAAAATAGGAACATTTTATATACAACGTATGCCACAAGGGCGATCGGAACAATCGTAAGCACACCATTAATAAATGACTTGAAAAACCATTTCATACCGTCATATCTCCCGTCTTTTCTAGAAACTCCCCTTATTATATAGAAAGAATTCGATCCCGAAAAGGTGTACCCGGAAATTAAATGGGCAAATGCACAAACCCTTTCTAGGTGTATGACATAGAGTATAAGGTAAATAAATAATTTTTTGAGGAGTGATAGGTATGAACTATGGTTACGGTTGTTGTGATCCATGTTATCAAGGTGGGTATGCTTATCCGGTTGCCGGCTGTGGCGGGAATGGTTTTGCGTTGATCGTTGTATTATTCATCCTGTTGATTATTATTGGAGCCGTTTGTTACTGCGGACATTAATCCGTTTTTGATGATACTTGAAAATGAAGAAGAAAAAAGAGCTGTCGCGTCGACAGCTCTTTTTGTCTTAGATTTTAAAGCTTGATATGAGTTCTTTCAATTTTTCGGCCTGCTGGGAAAGCTCTGACGCACTTGCCGTGACTTGCTCCATGGCAGCAGATCCTTCTTCCGAGGCAGCGGCGGTGGTTTCTGTGTTGGAAGCAGTGGATTCCGCAATTTCATTTACATGGGCAAATGAAGTGGCCACTTCCTGGCTGAGATTAAGGGTCTGTTGGATATGATCTACCATTTCATCAACGACCACCGTTGTTTTCGTCGTTTGACTTAAGATATCTTCAAGGGATGCGTTGGTTTCATTGGTGATCTCAACACCTGCAATGACTTCGTTTACGCCTTCTGAGTTTTGCTTGATGATGATATTGACTTCTTCCTGGATGCTGTGTACGATTTCCGTCACTCCCTTGGCAGCCTGTCTGGATTGTTCAGCAAGCTTCCTGACTTCATCGGCTACGACGGCAAATCCCCTGCCGTGTTCCCCTGCCCGGGCTGCTTCGATGGCAGCATTCAATGCCAGGAGGTTGGTTTGTTCTGCTATATCTGTGATCGTGCCGATGATTGTGGTGATCTGTAAAGATCTTTCTCCCAAGGCTTCAACAGTTTCACTGGTATTGGACATGGTTTCTTCGATACTCATCATTTTAGATGAAGAAGCTTGGACGGTTTTTCCGCCTTTCTCCGCCACGACTCTCATATCACGTGCGGTTTGTCTTACGAGTTCCGCCTGATTGAATAAAAAGCGTGCTGCTTCCTCAAGGCTATTCATTTTCTCTAAGGACGATGACATGCGATGGGTGGTCTGCTCACTACCCGCGGCAATTTCACTGCTGGTTTCTGCAATGGAAGTGATTGTACGTGAAGTTTCCTCTGCGGAAGCAAGAAGCTCCTGACTGCTTGCGGAGACGTTTTCGGCCATTTCAGAAACCTGCTTGACAAGGGTGGCAATCCCGCCGATAAGCTGATTCGTATCAGAGGCAAGGCCGGCCAGCTCATCTTTCGATTTCACATGGATCCGTTTCGTTAAATCCCCGCCCGCGTTGGCAATTTCTAAAATCGAACGACTAATTTTCCTGGTATTGGTTTTAATCGTATGAGATAAAATGATTCCAAAGAAAACCGCTAAAAGAACGGCGAATGCCGATAAGCCGATGGTGGCGATCTGAGACAGTTGCACTTGCCGGGTAAGGGATTCGATCCGGTTATCGAGATCTTTCTGTTGGTCGACAACGATCATATCTACATACGAGCGGATTCCATCCAGATACTTTTTCCCTGTGCCTGATTCTACGAGTGTTGCTGCCTGTTCAAGGCCTTTATCTTTCCTGGTTTCAATCACCCGGTCGACAAACTGGATCCAAAAACCGTATTGAGCTTCGATTTTATCCATTTTATCAAGCTGTTCCGGGTCGTCTTTCAATAGAGCATTCAAGTTCTCGATATTTGCTTCCACTTCACCCTTACCATTTTGGTAGGGTGCCAGAAAACCAGTTGCGCCGGTAATGACGAACCCTTGTTCCCCTATTTCGATTTCATTTAAAACCTTTGAAAGATCCTTGACCTTCGTATCGACCTTCATATCATACGTGATCAACGTGTCGATCTCTTTTTCCAGCTTCATCATATTGAGGTATGAAGTAGTTGCGAGGACTAACAGGACAATGGTCAATAACCCGAAGGACAGGACTACTTTTCCCCTTATCGTACGAAAATAAGAAAAGATACCAAATGTCTTTTTAGATCCTTCTTTTTTCATTTTCTTTCTTATTGGTGCTTTTAGTAGTTTTTCTCTAGTCTTTTTCACCGTTTCCCCCTCCTGAAGATAAGCAAAAAGTAGCATCATAGGATGAACTTACCATTATTTTATACATATCGACCTAATATATCTAGTGTATTTAAAGAAATTTTGTCGAATTTTTGAGAATTTTAGTATATTTCAATCATAGAAAACAGGGGAACTATTGTTACTGATTTTCAGATGAAAACAAAAACAATATTTGAAAAAGCTCAACTAATGAATGCTTTTTTAATAAAAAAAGAAAGATTCGGTTTTTCATACATATGAATAAAATAAGGGAAATCTTGATGAGCATCCAGATGAGCGAATCGAAAGAGAGTACGAATCTGATTCTTTCAGGAGGGGGAACAATGCCTCATTCGCATTTAATAAAACCGTTGATCGGGGAACATTATCCGACAATCGATTATGGGAAGGGTGTTTTTTTATATGACACCGAAGGACAAGAATATATAGACGCCTGTTCAGGGGCAGTGACGGCAAATGTTGGACATGGTATGGAGGATATTCTTCAATCAATCGTGAATCAGGGAAACAGAGTGGCATTCGTGTATCGATCTCAGTTCAGTAATCAGCCTGCAGAGGATTTAGCGTCCTTTTTGAATGACAAAACGGGTTATCCCTGGACCTTTTTCGTGAATAGTGGATCTGAGGCTGTGGAGACAGCCATCAAGATCGCCATTCAACATTGGCAGGAACAGGGGAAGCCAATGAAAAGGAAGATATTATCAAGGTGGCTCAGTTATCATGGTATCACCTTTGGGGCTTTATCGGCTTCGGGACATCCCTCGAGAAGGGAACGTTTCGATTCGTTTTTAGGGGACTGGCCGACCATCGAACCGCCTTATTGTGCTCACTGTCCATTTGGTAAGACATATCCATCATGCGACATTGCCTGTGCTTCCCAATTGGATACGATGATATCCAGGATAGGTGCTGAAAATATCGCTGCATTTATTGCAGAACCGATCATTGGTGCGGCAGGGGGGGCCATCACACCTCCAAAGGGATATTATGGGCGGATCAAGGATATCTGCGAAAAGCATGATATTTTATTCATTTCAGATGAGGTGATGACCGGGTGCGGGCGGACGGGGACCTTTTTGGCTCTGGAGCAATGGGGCGTCAAGGCGGACATTGTAGCAATCGGTAAAGGTCTGAGTGCTGGATACGCTCCCATTGCGGCCACCCTCATTTCAGAGAAAATCATGGAGCCGATTTTAAATGGAAGCAAAGTGGTCATGAGCGGCCATACGTTCAGTGGAAATCCGATGTCTGCAACTGCGGCATTAGCCGTTCTAAAACTGATCGATTCGGAAAATATCATTGAAGGAGTCGATGGAAAAGGCGTCTATCTGAAGAATCTACTGGAGAAATGTAAGAATGAATTTTCCGTTATTCAGGATATCAGGGGAAGAGGCCTTATGTGGGGGATTGAATTTGATGAGCGTGGTGCGGGATATACTTCTTTCATCGTTCAGGCCGGGGTGGATAATGGAATATTATTATACCCCGCAGCCGCAGGGATCGATGGCAGGAAAGGCTCTGCAATCATGGTTGCACCACCATTGAACAGTACGAAAAGGGAACTTGAGGAAATGGTAAAAAGGCTGAGAAGAACCTTTCAAACGGCTGCAGAGAATTGGAAGGTGAAGTAGATGTCCAATCATCACAACAAAATGAGTGATTATGAAGAAATCAAGCATTTCTTTCATGATGAAATGACCATGATGTTCGGGGGATTTGGAGGGGTGGGATCCCCTCCTACCATTTTAAACCATCTATTGAAGTGGGGTGTAAAGGATCTGACCATCATTGGAAACGACACAGGATTTCCTCATATCGGCATCGGACAATTGGTGGCTCAGAATAGGGTGAAGAAAGTGATTGCCTCACACATAGGTTCTAATCCGATCGCAGGCCGGTTAATGAGTGAAGGGAAGCTTGAGGTCGAATTCTCTCCACAGGGAATTTTGGCTGAAAGAATCAGGGCTGGTGGAGTCGGGTTAAAAGGGGTCGTAACCGAAATAGGGGTGGATGATCCTTATTTGAATAAAGGGAAGACCTTTCTTGAAATGGACGGGAATCGTTATTTATATGAGAGTGCATTGGTGGCAGAAGTGGGCATCGTCTTTGCGAAAAAAGCCGATACGTTCGGAAATCTCATTTATGATAAGAGCGCAAGGAATACGAATCCACTTATCGCGATGGCTGCGGATATAACGATCGTGGAGGCGGAGGAAGTGGTGGGGTATGGTGAACTGGATCCAGAGGAGATCGTCACGTCAGGTGTATTTGTTGATCATATCGTGTTGTCTAAAGGAGTCGATTGGAAATGGGCTTGGGAAGCGAACTGAAGGTAAAGATGGCAAAACGTGCGGCGCTCGAGGTGAAAGAAAATATGATCGTCAATTTGGGGATCGGCATCCCATCCCTCGTCCCGGATCACCTTCCTCCGGGGTTTCCGGTCGTTTTTCAATCTGAAAATGGGATTATTGGCATCGGTCCTGCACCAGGGGAAGGATATGAAGATGAACATTTGTGTAATGCAGGAGGATTCCCCGTTTCCCTGATGAATGGAGGGTGTTATACAGATAGCTCCATCGCCTTTGCCATGATCCGCCGCGGCAAAATCGATTTAACGATTCTCGGTTCCCTGCAGGTAAGCGAAAAGGGGGATCTTGCCAACTGGATCATCCCCGGTAAAAAGGTTCCCGGGATGGGGGGAGCAACGGAACTTGCCTCAAAAGCAAGGAAAGTCATTGTACTGATGACACATTTAGATAAAAACGGCGGGAGTAAAATCGTGAAGGAATGTACCCTCCCATTAACAGCGAGCCGGTGTGTGTCGATGATCATCACGGACAGAGCTGTATTCTTTATTGAAAACGATCAACTGATCCTGCGGGAGATTTTCAATCCCTACACGCTTAAAGATATTAAAGAGACGACAGATGCCCGTTACATCTTAAGCCCCGTGATCAATTATATAGGGTAGGGGGGGAAACCATATGGAAACGCATCGCCGCATCAGAGAAATAATAGAAGAAAAAAAGAAAAGTACGATTAAGCTTCTGCAAAGATTGGTCCAGGAGGATAGTGTCAGGGGGAACGAATCCAAGGCACAGGCGATTGTGATCGAAAAGTGCAGGAAGCTTGGCTTGGAATTGGACATATGGGAAATAGACGAAAATCATCTGAAATTCCATCCTTTTTATCGATGTGACCGACAAAATTTCAAAGGAAATCCCAATGTAGTTGGGGTCCTTAAAGGGAAGGGCGGGGGCAAAAGCCTTCTCTTAAATGGACATATCGATGTTGTGCCTGAAGGGGACAGGAAGGATTGGTCCCATGATCCCTATAGCGGAGTCATCGAGGACGGGAAGCTCTACGGGAGGGGGGCAACGGATATGAAAGGGGGTTCCGTTGCTCTGCTGCTAGCCATTGAAGTGATAAGGGAGTTGGAAATCCCCCTGAAAGGGGATGTCATCTTTCAGAGTGTCATAGAGGAGGAAAGCGGTGGAACGGGTACGTTAGCTGCATTACTTAGAGGGTACAAAGCGGATGCGGCCATCATTCCTGAGCCTACAAATATGAAGATCTTCCCAAAACAGCAAGGGTCCATGTGGTTCCGTCTGACTGTGAAGGGGAAATCGGCACATGGAGGGACCAGGTATGAAGGGGTGAATGCAATTGACAAAGCGTATACAGTCATTCATGCTCTTCAACAATTGGAAAAGGCACGTAACGATAAGGTGAATGATCCATTATATAAAAATATACCGATACCCCTTCCCATTAACATCGGAAGGATTGAAAGCGGTAAATGGCCTTCTTCCGTACCCGATTCGGCTGTCATTGAAGGAAGGATTGGAGTCGGTCCGTGGGAAACACTTCATGAGGTGGAGCAGGAATTCATAACGGAGATCATCAACCTGAAATCAATGGATTCATGGTTTGAAGAGCACCCGGTTGAGGTGGAATGGTTTGGGGGGCGTTGGCAGCCCGGCAACCTTCCAAGTGACCATGAACTGGTGAAGACTCTGTCTAACCATGCAAGAGCCGTGATGGAAACGGACCCGATCATCGAAGCATCTCCATGGGGAACGGATGGCGGGATTTTGTCCCAGGGGGGCAATATCCCAGTGGTGGTCTTTGGGCCTGGCACAACCGAAGTGGCCCATGACGCAAACGAATACATCGAATTAGAAAGGATTTATCAATCCTCAGAAATTATTGCCCTTTTTATCATTGATTGGTGTAATAAACACTCTTGATCTATCCAACGGGAAGGAACAACTTGTCAGGGACCGGGTTGTTCCCTTTTTATGGTGGATTGTTTCATAACTTATCCCTTCTTCTCATATGTTTGTTAAAAAGGGGCTTATAAGAATGCAAACATACGAATATATAAAACTACCGAAACTGGAAGCGGTCATATATAAAGACGACTACAATCGACGGCTCCGGGTGGATGAGTTCAGGGGGAACGCGGGAAGCGTATGGGAGTATGTGATGAATGAGGTGCAATCTCACTCGTTCGAAAAAGTCATCGTAAAAGCAAGGTCAGCCCATGTGCCCTATTTTTTGGAAAAGGGTTTTGTTTTGGAAGGGGGAGTAAACGGTTACTTTAATGGGGATCGGGCATTCTTTATGAGTAAATTTCTGACGGATGACCGAAGGAACAGTGCCTATTGGAGGAAAGAGGACGACATTCTCCAAGCGGTCCAACAGCTTGAAAGGCAAGAGAGGGCGGAATCGGGAATGATTTCAGTTGCCACCGGGGGGGACGCAGGGAAATTAACGGACCTTTATCAGGAAGTCTTCAAGCTTTATCCTGTACCATTACATGATCCTGACTATGTTAAACAATCCATTAAAAATGGGACAATCTTTGTGTACATCGAGGAGGATGGGAAGATCATCAGCGCGGCTTCTGCTGAAATATCATTGTCAAACAAGAACGCTGAACTCACAGACTGCGCCACGAGGTCTTCCCATAGACAGGGCGGGTATATGAAGCATCTTTTGCGGAGGTTGGAAGATGAGTTGGTGAAACAAAATATCTTCTGTGCCTATACGATTGCAAGGGCTCTTTCATTTGGCATGAATGCAGTCTTTCATCAGCTTGGCTACCGGTATGGAGGGAGATTGGCGAATAACTGCATCATCTTTGACAAAATGGAAGATATGAACATATGGGAAAGAGATTTGAGTGAAAGATAGAATGATAGCTGGTTGATAGGCGGGCTGTTTTTTCTTCGTGGACGATGTAACGGTATGAGAGTCTAACGGAAAGAAACTTTTGGAAAGTTGGTGGAGTAGATGAAAATGAATCTCTATAAACCAAAGAGGGATTGGAAGGATATTGAGCTCTGGAAAGATGTGACGGATGAACAATGGAATAACTGGTTATGGCAGCTGACCAACACGATCAGAACCCTTGATGACTTGAAGAAAGTGGTGAACTTGACCCCCGAGGAAGAAGAAGGTGTCAGGATTTCAACCAAGACGATACCGTTAAATATCACCCCATACTACGCATGGCTAATGAATGAGGATGACCCCCGCTGTCCGATCCGGATGCAATCCGTTCCCATAGGCCGGGAAATCCATAAAACGAAGTATGACCTCGAAGACCCTTTACATGAAGATGAGGATTCCCCCGTTCCCGGATTGACTCACAGATACCCGGACAGGGTGTTGTTTCTTGTCACCAATCAGTGTTCCATGTACTGTCGTTACTGCACGAGAAGGAGGTTTTCAGGACAGATCGGGATGGGTGTGCCGAAGAAGCAGCTTGATGCAGCGATCCACTATATCCGTGAAACCGAGAGCGTAAGGGACGTACTGCTTTCTGGAGGGGATGGTCTTCTGATCAATGATCAAATCCTCGAATACATCTTAAAAAATCTAAGGGACATCCCCCACGTTGAGATCATCCGGATTGGAACGAGGGCACCTGTCGTGTTTCCGCAACGAATCACAGAAAACCTGTGTAATATCTTAAAGAAATATCATCCGGTGTGGTTGAATACTCACTTTAATACAAGCATTGAAATTACCGAAGAGTCCAAAAAAGCATGTGAGATGCTTACGGATGCAGGGGTCCCGGTTGGAAACCAGGCGGTGATCCTGGCAGGCATCAACGACAGCGTGCCCATCATGAAGAAGCTTATGCACGATCTGGTGAAAATTCGCGTTCGTCCGTATTATATTTATCAATGTGATTTATCTGAAGGAATCGGCCATTTCCGTGCACCGGTCAGCAAGGGGCTGGAAATCATCGAAGGATTGAGGGGTCACACATCCGGTTACGCAGTCCCAACCTTTGTATTGGATGCCCCTGGTGGCGGAGGGAAGATATCCCTGCAACCAAATTATTTGATTTCACAAAGTGCATCAAAGGTCGTTGTACGCAACTTTGAGGGAGTCATCTCCACCTATCCGGAACCGGAGGAATATGTGGCAGGCAGGGCCGATGATTACTTTAAAGAAGTCTATCATGATCAGGAGTTCAAGGAACCGACCATAGGAATTGCCGGATTGATGAATCAGACTCACTCTTCCCTCACACCCGCCGGTCTCAAGCGCCTGGAGCGTCGCAAGGAGTATCAGGAAAATCCGGATCACAATTCGCTCAAGGATTTCAGGGGAAAAAGGGATCAGCTGAAGGAGAAGAAGCATAAAGCCATGCTCTCAAAGATGAAGCAGGAAAAAAATGAAGATAAGGAAGGAACCCTCGATGGATAAAAATAAAGCATGCGAATGGTGTGAAGAGAAAACGGCCCACCCTCATCAAACCAATGTATACTGGGAGCTGCCCGACGGCTCGAGGGCCATCCAGATTGCGAAGGTCCCCGGCCTCTGCTGCAGTCATTGCGGCATGGAATACCAGGAGGAGTCGATCATCAATGAGATTGAAGACCAGCTGATGCTGATCGATACGAGGTTGATCGATAAAGTGATATCTTATAAAGACCTGATGGACCTTCCCCGGTTACTTAAGAAAAATTACTTCCGATTCTAGAAGGTGTGAGTCAGCAGCCTGAATATGCGTTATCAGTGGCAAACACTTTACGGATCCGTCTTCTTCCGCTATCCTTTTAGAAAAGAAATAAGGGTAGGTGGAAAAGATGAGAAAGTCCTTTTATCATTATTTAATGAAATACAGGCAACCTGCTGCGAAGGATGATATCACACGATTTGCCAATTCGGCTTATGATGATCACAGCTTTCCAAAACAATCACAACAGTACCATGAAATCAGCTCCTACCTCGAAATGAATGGACACTATCTTGACAGCATGTCCATTTTCGACAGGGCCTGGGATCATTATCAATTAGAAGAAAAAGATTAACCTTAGCCACCGGACTGACATTTGTTCTTCACAAACGTCGGTCCTTTTTTAAAATGCTTTCTTTAGTTGTTTGCTTCATTGATATGCCATCCTTCACAACATTTCTTACCCTAATGAAAAGATAGTCAGGGATTTCGTGTATACCGATATGATTGTTATTGCATATCATATAAAAAAGGCGATTAAGGGTGAGGGGAGAATGAAGAAACGAAAAGAGCCTAGATTCAGAGTTGGGGAAACGGTAGTCGTTACAATCTATGGTACAGTCGGGAAAATCACCGATATCAAAAAGCTTGACGGGGAGTTTTTATACGAAGTCAACGAAAGTGAAGGGCTATTCAAGGAGAAAGCATTGGAACTGCTTGATTCTTATGATGGATATATTTTTGAACAGGAACAGATCGATATTGAATATAAATTTTTGTTCGGGGACCTTGTCATTGTGAAGGGATACGAAGAGGATCTCTTTAAAGTGGTGGGTTTCAGGACGGAAATCTGGCGGTATAAAGATGATGCCTGGGAAGATGTAATCTATGAATTAATGAGGATCACAGATGGGGAGTGGCTGGAGGCGGATGAAGATGAAATCACCCTGGTTGCAGATGAAGAGCAGGCAGAGGCATTCATAAAGAAATATGGATTCGTATTCCCGCAAAAAAAAGAGGGGAAATCAAAATCGCTCCATTCACCTGCTTCCCCGAAGCCAACCTGGATTGATCAACTTCTTGATCATTACAATGACTATAAAACACTGTACCTCTTATTCCAGGATAGTAAATACAAGAACAAAATGGACTACGTGCTGGAACAGTTGAGAAATCATACAAACTCACAATCTATCGTTAAAGAGAAGGAATAAGCCACATGATATACAGGAAAACGGGAACGCTAATGACTAAGAATGACAGCAGGATGACACGAAGGATCCATTGCATGCCTGAAACGATCATCCCTTCCCCTTTTTCCAGATCCTTGAACATCGATTTCGTTTTTTGGGTGAATGTATGTAACATAGTATCGCTCCTCTACCTTTGATGATAAAGTCTATGCTTGTCTTTAAAGTCTTATGAAAACTTTTTTCACCTGGCATAACCGGGGTGGTATTGTCATAAATTGAGAATCAAAGGGGGCGATCACATGCGGGAGATAGAAGTCTTTATCGACACCGAGGAAATTGCAGAGTTCTTCATGAAAGAACTCGTTCAAAGAGGGTATGTACCGTCAGAAGATGAGCTGGAAGAAATAGCGGATATCACATTCGAGTATCTGATTGCCAAATGTATCATTGATGAAGAATGGGAAGATGATGTATAGAATCTTTTCGACCATCTATATGGATTTCACTTAGCATGGAACGACCATTCATATAACGGGGATTAACTCTTAAGTGTCTCTCATGCCTTCTTCATGAAGCATGGAGGCATTTTGTTTTGAGTTAATCCCTTTTTAAATGGATAAGGATGGAGGTTCTGGCTTTCCATCTCCGTGTCATAGAGAACCGGTTGGGCACCGTCGTCGTCAGGAGGGGCTCCATCACTTCTACCCTCTGATTCCTGAACCAGTCAGCTGTAGAATGATTGTCAGGAGGCATGTTCTCCCAGACAGATCCCAAAGAGGGTGAGAACAGTCGATTTTTTTTCTCCTCTTTTGAATACAAATGCGGCCAATAATCCTCCCTTGACCCGGTATGGGGATGATGGGCCGAGAAGGACAATGCAGTTGGGAAGACGGTAGGGTGAAATAAAACACTATATAACTTTTTACCCAAAAGAATTCTGCGGTTCACCTTTTCAAAGTGACTGACAAATTGCCCTGCAAGAGAGAAAGGGGAGTGTTTACCGTAAGGAAAGAGGATGGAAGTGAATTCCAATCGATCCTGCAGGAAGAACTTCCATTTTTCGATTCCGATATTCAAATCGGGATCGGATAATATTCGCTTTTGAATCATGTGCTGCTCATTCATAATGAGTGCAAGCGTCAATACGCGTCGATCAAAAGTCTTGAGATAATCCTCCCACATGATCCGCATGAATGTTGATACATTGAATTTTTTCAGAAGGTGAAAGGGTGAACGGCCCCTCAATTTCCACTCTTCATAGAGTAATAATTGAGGGTAGGCGTCTTCAAAAATGGCAGCATTACAACGTTCAAGAAACGAAAAAAGGGTTCGTTGTTCGCTGTCATCCAATACATGGGAGAGGAGGTTACTCCGGATATCGGTCATATGATAACCGGCATTTCTCGAAACCATGTGGGCAAGAAAAGACCAGTGCAGTTCAGGGTGTTTACTGAAAAGATTAAGATAGGAAGAAGTTCTTGTCAGATTATTTACATTCCCCCTTTGGACCTTTCCCAAAATCTCTGTATACAAGGCAAGATCTTCGGGGAAGTAAATGTCAGGAACACTTTCCCGCTTCATTAGGTCGTATAGCTGAGTAATCGTTTTTAAGTCGAGAAGAGGTGATATATGGTCATCTTTACCTGATTTGAAAAGGTTTATGATCTTTAGAAACGGTGAATATACCAAGTGATCCCGCCTCTCAATATGATGTGAAAAATGGTTTCTCATGATTGAAACCAATTCCCAAATGATTCGTATATATTAATACGAATAAAATTCAAACAATTTTGGGAGGTTTAACTATGTTGAAAAGAATCATTAAAAGTTTATTAGGCTCTAAGCATCATCATCACTACAGCTCCAGTGACGCCTGGAAAAAATATAAATCACCAAAACATAAACATTTCGGCCATCATCATTATAAAAAGCATAAGAGCAAAAGCTTTTTTTCAAGTTTCTTCAGCAGTTGATGAGATGAGGAAGTATAGATGATACACATGCTTTTTCGCAGACTCGTCAATGCATTCGAACATTCCTGGAAACCAGGGGATAAGATCGATGGTTTCCAAATCATCCGTTTAGTCGGTAAGGGAAGCTATGGTACGACCTATTCTGTCCTGCTCGAGAGTGGGGAAGAGGCCATCCTGAAACGAATACGCCCTTACAAAAAGTTATTTTCCAATCACGTCCAATATGTCCGGAATGAAAGGAATGCACTGGAAACTTTATCGCACCCGTGCTTTCCTGAATTCCGTATGGCGGGCGGGTATAAAGGGACCCCTTATTTCCTGATGGAAAAAAAGAATGGTCGTACCTTTGAGGAATTGATCTTTCAGGAAGGAAAAAAGTATTCCGAGGAAGAATCCTTAAAGATAGGTTTGCAGGTAGTGAAATTAGTGGATTTCATTCATGAAAAAGGGTATGTACACCGGGATTTGAGGATACCGAATATCCTTTTTGACGAAGGGGGCATCCATATCATCGATTTTGGTCTTGCGTGTAAAATACGGCATGAATCGAATCTTCTTGAAGCACATAAGGATCACATGAGGGATAAGTCGAAGAAAAGTGATTTTTATGCAATTGGTCACTTTTTATTATTTCTACTGTATTCTTCCTATGAGCCAATAAGTAAAAGGGAAAAAAGCTGGGAAGAGGAGCTTTCCATCCATGGGGATACCCAATCGATTTTAAGGAGACTGCTGCAAATCGAGGGAGAATACCATCATGCTTCGGAGCTGATGGACGATTTAACAATGGTGATCAGCACAATACAGGAACGATAAACCAGGAGGAATGGAATTATGTCAATTTTTAATAAAGTGTTTGCTTCGATAGGGATTGGAGCGGCGACAGTGGATACGAAATTGGAGAAGTCAAGCTACGTTGCGGGAGAAACGGTGAACGGTGTGGTGGAAATTAAGGGAGGCAGTACGGAACAGAGTGTTGATGCGATCTATTTAACGCTTTTCACTACCTATATTCGTGAATCGGATGATAAGAAATATACAGATTATGCTCCGATTCAAAAGGTTCAAATTTCAGATCCATTCACGGTTCTTGAAAATGAAACAAAAGAATTCCCTTTCACCTTTACATTGCCATTTGAAACGCCGATTACATATGGGAACACAAGGGTGTGGGTAGGCACAGGGGTGGATATTAAAAACGCAGTAGATCCAAAGGACAAAGATTACATTGAAATCGTACCGAATCAGTTGACGAACTCCATCCTGACTTCTATTCAGGAGCTTGGGTTCAGGATTCGCAAGGTTGAATGCGAACAGGCCCCGCGCCGCTACAGGGGAAGATATCCCTTTATACAGGAATTTGAATTCGTGCCGGTGAATGGCCAATATCAACGTAAATTAGATGAACTGGAAGTCATGTTCCTTAATCAAACCGAAGATCAGGTTGAATTGCTTCTGGAAGTGGACAGACGGGCGAGAGGCTTGGGTGGATTCCTGGCAGAAGCCCTTGAGATGGACGAATCCATCGTGAAAATGACAATCCGATCGTCCGATGTTTCCCAATTGGCATTAAAACTTCAAGCAGCCATCGACAAATTTGCGTAAATATCCCATTCGACAAAGATTCCTATGATTCTGTGAAGGATTCGACACGCCCTTTGTGTAATAGTATGAGTACGACAAATTGACGGAGGGGTACTCATGCCTTTACTTGAAAAAATCATTCGTCCAAAGCTTTTGAGATCGACTTATGACATGACCATCTTCCAAACTCCGCGTTATGGAGAGGATAAAGGCTACGAAAGGGTATATCGAATCTCACTGGAAGCAAATAATCATGAAGAAGCCCTGTATCAGACGTTCCGAACGTTTAATGTTCCTGACTTGGTTCCTAAGGACTATCAAGGGAGATATATTGCAACAGGGGACATTGTATTCATAGACGAGGGACGGAGAGGCCATCACTATTACCGTCTGCAGCCAAATGGCTGGAAGAGAGTGAACAGGATCGTCATTCATTAGATAAAGAATATCAATAGGAAAAGGAAAGAATCTGCCTTAAGCATGATTCTTTCCCTCTTTATAGGTCCTTACATATTATGTCCGGGACCGTTTTTTCTATTTTGACCCGTATTTTCTTTCCCATGTGCATTATGCTCGGCATCTAATGCTTCTTTTGGGATATGATTATTTTTCTTAGGGGCATTGATTCTATTTCGGTGCTTTTTTCCCATCCAAGTGTTTCCCCCTTGCTATGACTTGAGTTTTTCTGTTCTTGATGAGTTCGGTTGTGTCCCGGACCGTGTAGAAGGGTTGGTTTCATTTGCATGCTGCACGGCTTGCTTCAGTTTCTTGCTCATTTTTTCTTTTGCCATGGTCATCACTCCTTCTACCTTTATTTTGACCCTCATTCAGCTTTCTATCCTTCCATTTACTAGCGTTGCATATGATATGAAAAAGGATTACAATGGTGTTTCAGGCAGTCTTGATAGGAGGAAACGTTCAGTGAGTATACATATTAATGCCAAAGAAAACGAAATTGCAGAAACGGTTTTATTACCTGGTGATCCCCTTAGAGCGAAGTACATAGCAGAAACGTTCTTGGAAGATGTGACGTGCTATAACGAAGTGCGCAACATGTTTGGGTACACAGGAACGTACAAAGGGAAAAGAATATCTGTGCAGGGAACCGGAATGGGCGTACCATCCATTTCGATTTATATTAATGAATTGATGCAAAGCTATAACGTCCAAAACTTGATCCGGGTCGGTACATGCGGTGCGATCCAGAAGGATGTAAAAGTTCGTGATGTCATCCTGGCGATGACGTCATCAACTGACTCTCAAATGAACAAATTAACATTCAATGGAATCGATTATGCCCCAACAGCGAACTTTGATCTGCTGAAACGCGCCTATGATGCGGGAGTGGAAAAAGGACTTAATCTGAAGGTTGGAAACGTGTTCACAGCCGACATGTTCTACAATGACAATGCAGAACATGAGAAATGGGCTCAATACGGCATTCTTGCCATCGAAATGGAAACATCGGCCCTCTACACATTAGCAGCCAAGTATGGCCGGAATGCACTATCCGTTCTAACTGTCAGTGATCATATCCTGACAGGAGAAGAAACCACTTCGGAAGAGCGTCAAACGACTTTCAACGAAATGATTGAAGTGGCTCTAGAGGCGGCCATCCAGGAGTAATCTTATACACAAATACGAAAAAAACTGCTTATCATTCCCGACCGGGGGTTTATAGGCAGTTTTTCCTTTTGTGAAGTTTCTCCTGCTTACATAATTCCTCTCTCATGGTAAGATGGAGGATGGAACCATTATAGAGAAACTAGGTGAAAGTATGAAAAAGATCATCTTCGTCACTGCTGCCTCCTTGGTGATGCTATCAGGATGTTCGCAAGTACAAGATTGGTCAGAAGAATTATTTGGCCAAAAACAGCAAGAGACTCAGGAAAAAAAACCAAAGGTGCAAACGCCTGACAAAGGGCAGGATGAACAAGCAATGCCGGAACAGCCTGCTGAAGAAGAGGTTCCTGAAGAACTGCAATTAGAGTCCCAATTTTTCAATGATGTAAAGGTTGTGGACGGAAAACAAGTCATTCAGAATCCATCCAATCTACTGGCACTTGTAAATAAGGAGTATGCATTAGATGAATACAAACCGGCTGATCTCGTCCGTCCGAACGTTCCTTTCGTATTTGGGAATCAGGACCTTGAAAAAGCGCATCTCAGAAAAGAAGCGGCAGAACAGCTTGAAAAAATGTTTGCAGATGCAAAAAGTCAGGGGGTATTCCTGACAGCCATTTCAGGATACCGTTCATATGAATACCAAAAAATGCTCCTGGATAGGGAAATTGCCCAATTCGGTAAAGAAAAAGCCGTCATGGCCGTTGCGCCTCCGGGACAAAGTGAACATCAATCAGGATTAGCCATGGATATTTCCAGTGAAAGCAATCAATTTCAGGTGAACATTGAATTTGCCCAAACGAAAGAAGGAAAATGGCTGGCTGAGAACGCATATAAATATGGGTTCATTCTTAGATATCCGGAAGATAAGGTTTCCATTACTCAATATCAATATGAGCCTTGGCATTTTAGATATGTCGGGATGGAAGCCGCCAAAGTGATTCATGAAAACGATTGGACACTTGAAGAATATTTTGAAAATGTAAAGAAAATATAAAGATGATAAAAGGTTGGGGACGAAGGTTCCTGACCTTTTTTGATTGTGTGTTCAGTAAGTTTCTTCTTTCCTGGGGCACACCTGCCACCGCTCTTGTTCTGTTTCCCTTTCATCCCACATACAACAGTAATAGGGCTGTCCAATTTGGGAATGGGTGGGTGGATTGTATGATGAGGGTATTTGGCATCATCGTTATAGGGAGCGTTTTTGTCGGATTAGGCATCAACCTGTTTTTTGTCCCTCATCATTTTCTGGATGGTGGCATGATCGGGATTGGTTTGATTGCTCATTATTGGTTCGGTTTCAAACCGGGACTTACCATGATTCTCCTCAGTGTACCTCTGTATGTGCTTGCTTTCTTTAAAGACCGCAGCTTATTTTATAATAGTATCCATGGTCTTTGGTTATCTTCTTTGATGATTGATTTTTTTTATCAATGGCATACGATTTTCCGTCTTTCTCCCCTTGTGAGTGCTTTTTTGGGAGGTGCGTTTGTGGGAATCGGGATCGGTCTCATGCTGAGGGGGAATTCCGCTACAGGCGGGTCTGATTTAATGGCACAGTTGATCGGGAAGAGTTTCGGATGGAATGTAGGGAAACTGATCTTTCTCTTTGACAGTATTGTTCTTTTGGCTGGATGGTCCGTGATAGGAACGGAATCATTTTTATATTCCTTATTGGCTGTCAGCACGGTAGGGTTTTTTACAACGATTTTGACACATCATAATCACTAAGATGAATTTTCCTTTCGCTATCATGGAAAAGCTGATAGAATGAAGAAGTTATGAGCTTAAGATTGCTAAAGATGAAAGGTTCATGATATTCTAAACGAAAATTCACACAAGATACATAGCAACGAAAGTGGTGGAAGCTTTGGAACAAGATCATACAGAACAGTCGCAACAAGAAACCCATTCAAGTTTTATAAAAATGAAAAAATTCAAATTTGTCATGCTTCTCTTTTTCCTTGTATTCCTGACGGCAGGGATCACAACGTTTGCCTTGGCCTTTGGAGATGAAAAAGCGGTGAACGTAGGGGTTACAGAACGTTCAGAGTTTCAGAAACTATATGAAGCCTATGATAAGTTAAACCAGAACTATTATAAGGATCTTGATCAGGACACACTTGTGAACGGTGCGATCAACGGGATGATTGATAGCGTCGGCGATCCTTATTCCGATTACATGAACGAGGAAGAAGCGAAGAAGTTCGAGGAGAGCATCTCGTCTTCATTTGAAGGAATCGGTGCAGAAATCCAGGAGAAGGAAGGTTATATATCAATCGTCTCCCCTATTAAAGGTTCTCCTGCAGAAAAAGCCGGTCTGCAGCCGAATGATATCATCACGAAGGTAGACGACAAGAGCATTCAGGGAATGTCAGTGACAGATGCCGTCCTTTTGATCCGGGGTGAAAAAGGGACGAAGGTAACCTTGACTATTCAACGTCCGGGTCAGGACAAACCAATGGAAGTAACCATTACAAGAGATGAGATACCGATTGAAACGGTTTATGCAGAGATGAAAGACAACGGTGTCGCTGTAATCCAAATCACAAGTTTCTCTGAGAATACGTATAAAGAACTGACAGAAGCGTTGAATGAAATGGACGATAAAGGAATGAAGAAACTTGTCCTTGATCTTAGACAGAATCCGGGTGGTTTACTGGATCAAGCGGTCAAGATATCGAATCTGTTCGTGCCGGAAGGGGAAGTCTTATTCCAGGTGAAAGACAGCAACGGTAAAGTGGAGAAGTACGTCTCGGAATCAGGTCAGAAGGTAGACGTTCCTACAGCCGTTCTCGTGGATGAAGGTAGTGCAAGTGCGGCCGAGATCTTGTCTGCTGCGGTCAGCGAATCAAATGATATTCCTCTGATCGGAACGAAGACTTTCGGTAAGGGGACCGTCCAGACGGCAGAAACGTTCAAAGACGGATCGAATATGAAGTTCACGACGGCGAAATGGCTGACACCTAAAGGGAATTGGATACATGAAAAAGGGATCAAACCGGATGTCGAAGTGAAAATGCCTGACTATGCCCAGCTGCCTTATATCAACCCTGATAAGGAATTGAAGCAGGAAGATCTATCTGATGGGGTGAAAACAGCAGAGCAGATGCTGAAGGCATTGGAATTGAATCCTGGTAAAGTGGATGGTTATTACGATAAAGATACCACCACAGCCGTTAAGGAGTTCCAAGGGGATAATGACCTGGAAGTGACGGGTACACTGAACGGGGAGACCATCTTGAAGCTTATGAACGACCTTAGGGAGAAGCTGAAAGAAAACGACCCACAATTGAAAAAAGCGATAGAAATTCTAAATAAAGAGAGCTAAACCAACGATCTCAGATGATGTCATCTGGGATCGTTTTTTTTTTGACAAGGAGTTATTGGTTCCTGATCCCTCGTATAGAATGTTCTTTGCTTACCAACAATGAAAGTATATATGAGGTGATCCAATGAAAAAAATGATGTTAATCCTGTCTATACTGCTTTCTGCCTTGATCGTGGTAAGCTGTTCCCCTTTTTGGGGTGATAAAAGGGTACCTGCCGCAGATGAAGGTCTGTCCCCCGCTAATGTATTAAATGTGAGGGATAAATCCGTGTTTCCGCTTGTCCTTCATGAAAATGAGGATCCGGTCAATTTTCTTCTGATTGGCTCTGATCAACGCCTGAGTGAGCCTGCTCGTGCTGACGTGATGATGGTGGCCCAATACACCCCTCAATCATCAAGCATAAAAATCGTCTCCATCATGAGGGATACCTTCGTGGACATTCCCGGACATGAGAAGAGCAAAATCAATCATGCCTATTCATGGGGTGGTGAGGAACTGCTTACTGAAACAATACAGAAAAACTTCAATCTGGACATACATCATACCGTGAAGATTGACTTCAATGATTTCATCAGTATGATGGATCTCGTGTTTCCTGCAGGGGTCAAGGTTACGATAACCGAGCCGATGATCAATCACTGGAAATGGTCGAAGAAGCCTGGGGAAGAGGTGTTAAAAGGGGAAGAAATCCTGCAATATGTGAGGTTTAGAGGGGATATAAACAGTGATTTTGGACGCGTTGAAAGACAGCAGGAAATCATGCTATTAGCAGAAAAGAGCCTGATGGAAAAAATGCAAACGGGTGAAGGGATGTCGACTCTCATCTCCATCATCAGAGAGGGAATGAAGAACGTTAAAACCTCCGCTCCCATAAGCGAGATCATGAAATACGGGATGACTGTCTTGCTAAATCCAATCGACAAAGTGGAAACCCTTCGCGTACCGGTGGAAGGAAGCTTTGCCGATCTCCCGACGGCGCATGCAGGGCTGGTTCTGGATATGGATGAACAGAAGAATCGAGAAGCCATTAAGGAGTTCCTAAGTGTAAATCACCATGAATGAAATTCAGAAGAATCAAGGTCCAGGAACGTTTCAATCTTCTTCATTTTTCTCAGGATCAAGTCGTGCAGATAGTTCTTGTACTTCTGATCTTCAGCCGTGTCGTGTTCAAGATGGAGGATCTTTACATGCTCTAGGTGCTCCTTTAATGTTCGTTCATCGCTGTCAGACCCACCTGACTGAACTTTACGGAGGATGACATCCACTAATTTATCGTGAGTGGCTTCAACGGTCTTTGTACCTTGCCGGGCGTAGATGGCTCCGTATCGCAATTCCCCCCGTGTAACGATGGAAGTGTAAGGAACGTACCTTGGATCATAATCAATGATAAGAACCTGGAATCGTTTAAGGCTCAGCGGATGCGTGCTTTCAGGAAAGATGAAGTCCTCCGTTCTATATCGCAAATATTTTGGCAGCAGATGTTGCAGCTTATTATCGACATCTGCTTTATCCAAAAATTCTTCGTCGGTCAATCCCTTTAAATCCACCGACCCGTCATCGAACTGCATCACCCCGACGATGATGCATCCACCTCCTGTGTTGGATATCGCCAGGATATGTTTCGCCATCTTGGTAAATTCGATCCAATCGGATTTAAAGTCCACATAATCTGTTTCGCCGGTATTATGAAGCAACAGATCCTTCAATGTTTCATGAGAAGGATTCTTCAAAAAGTCTCTTAACTTGAGCGGAACAATCTTCTCATAATACATGAACACTCCCACCTTTAAATGATTCATCACCAAAATAAAATAGTGCAGTAACCTACTGTCAGTCACTTACTTCATTCTATGCGTGAAATGAAGTGGATAACGCTTCTTACATGAATAATTCTTCTTCTTCCGTTTGTTCAATGTCCGTTGTGTTCCCATCGACTTTCTAATAGAATATGTTTAGGAATACATGGAGAGGAAGATGACATGAAAAAGGATGTATATATCTTATCCGGATTTCTTGGCAGCGGAAAAACGACGCTGCTGAAAGAATTTCTGAAGTCCTTAAAGGAAAAGGATATTAAACCGGCTGTATTGATGAATGAATTAGGAAGTGTATCGATCGACAGTGACGCGGTTGATGATGACACGACGTTACGGGAACTTCTTGATGGGTGCATATGCTGCACGATATCAGAAAAGTTGGAGTCACAGCTTCAGGAGCTTCTGTTGAACGAAGACTTTGATGCATTGGTTATCGAAACGACGGGTGCTGCACATCCGGTGGAGGTCGTCGATTCCATCCTGTCCCCGTTGTTTGCCGATCGATTTGAGTTCAGGGGGATCGTCACAGTCGTCGATGGCCTGCAGTGGCGTAACAGGGGGGACTTCAGTCCGGCCGTTCTCCATTTGATGAGAGAACAAATCCGCCATTCACAATATATCGTAGCGAATAAAATGGACTTGCTTACTGAAATGGAGCAGGGGACCTTCTCATATGAATTACAGCAAATCAATCCGAATGCCAAGGTGTATTTAACGAACTATTCTCAAGTCTCAATGAAAGATATCTTAGCTTTAAGGTACGATCAAAAAAGGGAAGCCCATGACCATGCCTCCCTTGGGGGTCATTTGACACTGCAGGCGGTAGTCTATACATTCAGGGGGAAGGTAAAGGGAGAAGTCTTTGAAGAATGGGTGAGGGCTCAACCTGATACCATCTACAGAATGAAAGGATATGTCCCGCTTCAGGGAAGGTCCTATCCGACCTTATTTCAATATTCATACGGCATGCCGCTTTTTATGCCTGGGGAAATGAATTATCCCACCAATTTCGTCATAATCGGAGAAGATTTACATAAACAAGTAATCATAGACTCCTTACAGGAAATTGACGTGACGGAATAATCCAGGGGTGGGGGAATTCCATATATGGTGTTTCTATTGTTTAGTGTCGAACTCATATTTTTCATTACCGGGGTATACGGTTTGAGTATGTATGAAACCAAGCTGCAGTTGCTTATCTTCTCCGGGTTAATCGGAATCAGTGTATTGTTGTTTATCTGGACGGTTGTATCCTATCAGAGAAAACAACAAAAGAGACAAAGAACGAATGACTGTTGGGATTGTGCCATTTACTCACCGGACTGTCTGCCAGCTCCCAGGGGAAATAAATTCGACTGTGATTCACCGGACTGTGACTGTACCCCGGATTGCAGTCCTTAGGAGGGGAATGGAAGTGAAGGAATGGGGAATGTTCTCTTTTATGCCGTGCCATAGGATACCGGAACGTTCACTGATCGTGAATGGAAGGCAATTCCCATTATGCTTCAGATGCATGGGGATACTGATGGGAATCATTATGGGAATTCCCTCTGCATGGCTCTTGCTCCCTTCCTTAACGCTCATTCATCTATTGATGGCCGGCATATTCATCGTCCCTCTTTTAGCTGATGGATTCACTCAGAAATGGAACGTTAGAGGGAGTACGAATGTGCTCAGGTTGGTAACGGGAGTCCTTTGCGGTGTCGGTTTAGCGATCGGAATCGTTTTTTGTTCAAAATGGGGAGTAAGCATCATTATGATGTTAACAAGTTTAAAGCATTGACAATATCGAATAAAATGTTTATTATTTAATAGTTAACTTAGTGAAGTATTTATTGAGCGTTAGAAAGGTCGATTTTTTGTGGGTAAAGAATTGTTCGAGCTAGAAGGATTATTTAGATCCGTGTTTAGAATGATGAAATCAGATATTCGAACCATCTTTGGAGAGTTCATTTCGAATGGGGAATTCCGTGTGCTGCAACTCATCAGGGAAAATGGTGCATTGAAATCCTCGGAAATTTCAAAGCGTATGGAAGTATCCGCAAGTCATATTACGTCCATTACGGATGCTTTAGTTGAGAAAGGCTATATTACAAGACAGCGTTCCAGTGAAGATCGTAGAGTTGTAGAATTGACTCTCACACCCCAGGGCGTGGAAGTGCTGGCACAGTGTGAGGAGAAAAAGTCACATTATTTTCAGCAATTATTTCAAACTTTCGATAAAGAGGAAATCAGTCACTTGATCGAGCTGTTTGAGAAGCTGTTGAGTTCATCGGTCCGCAAGTGAATGGAAGATGTCCTGTAAGCATACAGGTAGTAAAAAGGGTTGACCTGAAAGTGGTCATCCCTTCTATTATGCTCATTTACTTAAGTTGGTTAATTATTAATACTATAAATATTGAGGGAGACAGAAAATATGGAGCATTTAGAACATCGCAAAAAAGTATTGATCATGATTGCCATCATGTCAGCCATGTTATTCGCTGCATTGAATCAAACGATTGTCGGGACCGCATTACCTAAAATCATTTCAGAGATTGGTGGCATGGATTATTATAGCTGGGTATTCACCATCTTCATGTTAACCAGCTCAGTAACCGCCATATTAGTGGGTAAATTATCTGATATGTATGGAAGGAAGCCTTTCATCTTACTGGGGATCGGAGTCTTCATGGTTGGTTCGTTTTTAAACGGACTTTCCTCTACAATCTTTCAGTTAATCATTTTCAGGGGAATTCAAGGATTCGGGGCCGGGATGATCATGTCTACTGCCTTTACAGCCGTCGGAGACTTATTCTCTCCCCGTGAAAGGGGAAAATGGCAGGGATTGATGAGCAGTGTGTTTGGTTTAGCCAGTGTATTCGGTCCGACACTAGGAGGCTGGATTGTGGATAATGCAGATTGGCACTGGGTATTCTGGGTATTCCTTCCGGTAGGATTCATCGCCTTTGGAATGATTTATAAAATGTTCCCTTCCCAGGAACCTAATAGAGGATTGAAAGTGGATTACTTAGGGTCCATTATGTTAACGTTAACGATCATTCCATTGTTACTCGCCTTTACGTGGGGTGGAAACGATTATGAGTGGATATCCGTTCAAATCATCGGATTACTGACTGGCTCGGTCTTAGCCTTAGTGCTATTCATCATCACTGAAAGAAGAGCAAGTAATCCTGTACTTCCACTTCAATTGTTTAAAAATAAGATCTTCACCCTTTCAAATATCATCGGATTCATTCTCGGAGCAGGGATGTTCGGGGCCATCATGTATATGCCGTTCTTTATTCAAGGCGTCATGGGTACATCTGCGACTAAATCCGGCCTGGTGATGATGCCTATGACATTGAGTATGGTATTTGCAAGTACGATCGGGGGACAAATCATTACGAAAACAGGCAAATATAAGTTCCTCGCACTTATCGGTTTGTTTGTCATGAGTACGGGTATGATTCTTTTATCGTTTATGGATACGGAGACAACCAATGCCAGGGCGCTGATGAATATCATTATAGTAGGGACTGGTCTTGGACTGAGCTTTCCTGTATTTACCCTGACAGTTCAAAATGCTGTACAGCATAAGTTTCTGGGTGTTGCCACAGCAGCCACTCAGTTGTTCAGACAAATAGGCGGAACAATCGGGGTAGCCATCATGGGTACCGTGATGAACTCTTCCATGACTTCAAAGATGACGGAGAAAATGTCTTCTGTGAAAGACTCCCCGTTACTTACAGATCCTAAAACGGCTGGAGTGATGAAGCAGCTTCAAGATCCACAGAACATTATGAACGGCGGGAAATTGAAAGAACTTCAATCAACCTTACCTCGGGAATTCCAAGGAATTTATGCATCCATTTTGGAAGGGGTCAGGGAATCATTGAGTTTTGCCTTAACCAATGTCTTTTTCATTGGAGCCATCATCCTTCTGGTCGGATTCGTCCTAACGTTCTTTATGAAGGAAATCCCTCTGAGAATGTCAAACAAAGATGTCACAGAGGAAGAAAAGGAAACGAAGCTTAAAGAAGCATCCAATCATTAATAGTCCATAGATAGAAAAGGGTAACCGGATTTGCACATGCCGGTTACCCTTTTTCCATTTTACATTGTACTTTCCCCGAATTTCTTAAATGTCGTTTCATCCTCAACCAAGCCGCAAGCGGCACATTGAACCTTTAAATCGGGTCCGTTATAGGCAAGGTGAAATGGATCGAGTTGACCCTGTTCATAACTTTGCACAACTTCTCCGGAAGCAGGATCAAGTTTCACACTCTGTGGGACTTGTTGTATAATATTAAATCGGGTACGATTCGTTTTACAGCCGGGGCAACGATAAGGTGTAGTCATTGATATCGCCCTTTCTTTGTTTTTTTACTAGTATGCTTAAAGATCAAACTTAATATGTAAAGGGTGTATGAATATGTCGGCAGAATTGCTCAAATCCTACAGACAAATATGGAAGAACCGAACGTTAATCAGCGATGACGAATCACCTGAAAACGTGTTGAAAGATGCCATCACACGTGAGCTGGAAGATGCAAATAGCCATCCGAGGGTCCGTAAATCCATTGAATATAAGTTTTTTACCGCGACTAAGAGGATCACGGAATCCCACTTGCCGAGTGTTGATAAGGTTGCACTCATTCAGTTACATATAGATATGGTTTCACAATTGAAGAAAGTCGTACAAGAAAAAGATTGAGTAAAATGAACAAAATCCTTTCTCACATACCTACATAGGTATATAATGATCGTTAGTTTATTAAAAAGGATGATGCCAGTATGCTAGTAATTAGCTTATTAGTGGTCAGCGTATTTTCATATATGTTGTATTATCGATATTTTCCGGTAAGTACTAAGCAATGGTTTTCTCATGAGGTCACGTCTGGACATGTAGTGGTGGACGTAAGGGATTATCAGGACTCTTCCAAAGGAGATTGTGAAGAGGTCGTAGCCTTACCTTGCGGATACATTCGGAGGTATTTCAGTGACATCCCTTCAGGTCCCTTGGTCGTCATGGGAAGCAATCTTATAGAGTGTAATGTCGGTGTCAGGCAATTAAAACGCCTGGGCTTCAGTGTAGAAGGGTATCTGATCATAGACGATGGAAAAAAATGCAACGAATACCTTACTTTAGGATGAGATTCAAGCTTCTTTGAAACGTTACTGTAACATAAGTTACATTACAAGTGCTGTTCAAAACATGTCAAGAATCATATACCGGTAATAATTAGTTACTGAATCCATTTCATTCTGCTGTTGGAAATGTAAGTAAATCTTATAAAAATGCTTTTCTCCCTGATAGAATCAGTGGTTACTATAGTACTATAGAAAATTGTCTTTCAAAATAGAACAATTGATTCCCAGTTACCAAGTTCTCCCGTAAATGTAACAAAAACAGGGTGGTATGATGAATGTGCAGCAAGAAAAACACATTCACTAAGGAGGAATTCATTTTTATGAATAAGAAAATGATGGTTTCAGCAGCAACAGCATTAACATTATTAGCAACTCCATTCGCAGCAGGTAAAGCTGATGCTGCAGCACCGTGTCCAACACCAGATAAGGCCGTTCAACAAGTGAACGCATTTAAATATAATGGAAATCAAGAAGACCTTAATAAATTTGTTCAAGATGTTCTATCAAAATACCAAATCAACGGTCAGAATATTAATGTACAAGATTTATTAAAAGGCCAGGCTCCAAAAGCAGAAGCGGCTGCTCCCGCTCCACAAGCAGCACCTAAAGCGGATGCGCCTAAGTCAGAAGCTCCCGCTCCACAAGCAGCACCTAAGGCTGAAGCACCAGCACCAGCGCAAGCCCCAGCTGCAAATGAGCAGAAGCAACAATCAGAACAGGCAACGGAACAATCCGGTCAATTAAGCCAGTTCGAACAACAAGTAGTAGAGCTAACAAACCAAGAGCGTGCTAAACAAGGACTTCCAGCTCTTAAAGTAGATGCAGAACTAAGCAAGGTAGCACGCGAGAAGTCCCGTGATATGCAAGCGAACAACTACTTCTCACACACTAGCCCTACGTATGGTTCACCATTCGACATGATGAAGCAGTTTGGTATCGAGTACAGCTCTGCAGGTGAAAACATCGCAATGGGTCAACAGACTCCAGAAGAAGTAGTACAAGCCTGGATGAACAGTGAAGGTCACCGCAAGAACATCATGAGCCCTAATTACACTCACATTGGTGTAGGGTATGTAGAAAACGGTAACTACTGGACTCAACAATTCATCGGTAAGTAATCTTATGCAGGTAATGAAAGACAGTCTCTCCTTTGAGAGGCTGTTTTTTTTATTCTGTCACCATTTGAAAAAGTATATTCTTCAGTTTCCGATTATAAGCACACAATTTGAGGGTTTAGATTTGCATTTCCGCATAATCATTCTTACTATTGAAATATAACGAGAACGTGGAGTGAGCTTGATGAAAGATAAAGTTGTACTGATAACGGGAGGATCAAAGGGGATTGGAAGGCAGACGGTCGAAGAATTCTCCAAACAGGGGTACACAGTGATCCTTAATTATAGAAGCAACGAACAATTTGTCAAAGATCTGGTGTCGGATTTGAAACGTCAATACAGAAACACCATCATCCCGGTCAAAGGAGATATCTCTGTGCCTGAAGAATGTGAGAAGATGGCAGCAGAAATATGGAGTAAGGTGGAGAGCGTGGATATTTTAATCCACAATGCCGGTCCTTACGTGAAAGAACGAAAGTCATTTGCCAATTATTCTCCTGAAGAATGGAACTATATCGTGAACGGGAATTTGAATAGCGTATTTTACTTAACAAGATTGATGATCCCTAAGATGCGGGAAAAACAGTGGGGTAGAATCATCACCTTTGGATATGACCGGGTCGAATCAGCACCAGGCTGGATTTATCGTTCGGCTTTCGCGGCGGCTAAAGCAGGGCTTGCTTCTTTTACCAAGACGATTTCCATCGAAGAAGCAAAGAATGGGATAACCGCCAATATGGTCTGTCCCGGTGACATCGTAGGTGAATGGAAGGAAAAAGATGTCCTTAGTGCAAAAGAACAACATGACCCAAAGACACCGGTGGGACGACCGGGAACAGGTGAGGATCTGGCAAGGGTCATTTCGTTTTTATGTCAGGATGAATCTGATTTCATTACCGGTTCCATCATTCCGGTAACGGGTGGTAAGGATGTCCTGGGGAAGATCTTTCATCAATAAAGAGCCACGGCAGTGGAAACGGCCGTGGCTCTTTCAGTCCAATTCTTTTATTTTGACAGATGATATTGCTTTCTGTACTTTTTCTGTATATAGAGAAGCCTCCCGGACAACGTAATGGCTCCCGCAGTTAAGCCTGAGGTAAGTCCAAGCCAGTACCCATAGGGGCCGAAATCCGTGTGGTTAGCAAGGAAATATCCTAGTGGCAATCCGATCACCCAGTAAGATACAAGGGCCATCATAAAGGTGATATTGACGTCCTTATATCCTCTAAGTGCGCCTTGGACAGGAGCCTGTATCGCATCCGATAGCTGGAAAAACACAGCATATAATAAGAAATGAGACGTTAACTCCAATACATAGGAATCATCGGAATAAAGATAAGCAATTTCAGAACGGAAGACGAGTAAAATCACACCGCATATTCCGGCCATGAGCAACGCGAAACCGACGCCCATCCAGCTGTAAATCTTCGCATCCCTGAGCCTCTTCGAACCAACCTCGAACCCTACAACGATGGTCAGAGCCATGGAGATGCTCAGGGGAATCATATAAAGGAAAGAAGCAAAGTTGATGGCAGCCTGGTGAGCTGCAATGACGACTGTGTCATAGTGGCTCATTAATAGGGTAACAGCCGAAAAAATGCTGACTTCAAAGAATATCGATAAACCAATGGGCACTCCGATAAGAAAAAGCTCTTTCCATTTTGAAAGATCAGGCTTATGGAAAATTCGGAAGATGAAGTATTGACTAAAGGGTCTTTTCGTATGGACGACCCAAAAGGCAATGAAGGTAATGACCCAATAAGTGATGGCAGATGCGTAACCTGCACCTACCCCTCCCAATGCAGGAAATCCGAGCTTGCCGAAAATGAGAAGATAATTGAATATCACATTGGTCGGCAGGGAGAGGAGAGTAATGAACATGGTGACCCTTGTCATCCCCAGTGCATCGATGAATGATCTCAACACATTATAGATGAATAAAGGAACCATACCGAATGACAGGGCAATCAAATACTCCTTAGCCACAATACGGACCTCTTGTTCTATGTTCATCCCATTCAGGATCGGGTTCAGGGCGAAACCGCCGACCACCATGACGGTAAGGGACAATGCAATGGCTGCATAAACACCCTGAAGGACGGTATGGGGGACAGCTTCCTTATTTCCTCCCCCGATCAATTGTGCGACGATGGGTGTCACGGCCAAAAGGATCCCGCTTAATCCCGTGAAGACCGGTACCCAAAGGGAAGAACCGATGGCGACACCGGCAAGGTCGATGGGAGAATACTTCCCTGACATGATCGTGTCAAAGAAATTCATGGCAAACATCCCGAGCTGGGTGACAAGGATCGGGATCAGTATGATTGAAAGTTGTTTCATTTTATCCTTGGTTGTATGGGTTTTTCTCATAAGACGTACTCCTTCTGAATGACTTCTAAAAAGTGCATGAAGATTTCACTATCATACTGTACCATATTTCCGTAGGGATAGAGAGTGAAAGATGCCTGATGTCTAAGGACTCTTTTTATAGATGGATATGAATGAACCAAGTGGAGGAAAAGAATGAACAAGCAATGGCAGGATTGGATCTGGATTGTATTTTTAATATGGTACGGAGTGGGGATCATCCTTGTGTCTCTGGATTGGCTTCCTCCTGCCCTGAATTGGGCAAATGCCGTCTTCTTATACATAGCCGGTTTTTTGGCTATTCTTTATGCAATGAAGCGATTCAGGGGCAGCAGTGGGCTTATCGTATCCATCTGCATTATGCTCCTTACGGTTATCGCCGAGAGTCTGGGGGTTCATTATGGCTGGATATTCGGTTCTTATCATTATGAAAAAGACTTCGGATTTCAACTATTCGGCGTGCCTGTTACTATAGGCTTCGCCTGGGTGATGGTGATATTCACCAGTATGGCCTATTATGAGCTTCTCCTGAACAAAGCGAAGACCGTCGTGGGGGCTTGCATCTATGGTTCCGTCACCTCACTTCTGGCTGTAACCATGGATTTGATCATCGACCCCGTCGCGTTTAAAGGACGTGAATATTGGATCTGGGATCAAGGGGGACCGTACTATGATATTCCCACGCAAAATTTTATGGGGTGGTTTTTTGTTTCGTTTTCCATTCAATTCATCCTGTATTATTTTATTAAACAAGAAACTTTTTCCTCGAAGTGGAGCAGGCGGATGAGACGTTTATATTTTCTAGTGATCCTGATGTTCATGGTGACAGCCTTGGTGGAAGGGCTGTGGCTCTCTGTTTTCGTCACTTCTGTATTTTACGGTGCATCCCTCATTCTCAGAAAACGATTGGAGACGGTAGCATGATAGAAGCGGAAAAAAGTAAAAGCTTTCAGCGACTCCTCGCCGGCTATCTTACCTATCAGCTCAAAAGGCACTTTTACCGGGTATGGATCGATGACCTGCGGGCTTCCTTTCAACCCGGTTCAGGTCACCTGGTCCTTGCAAATCATTCCAGCTGGTGGGACGGATTGATGGTCTTTTACTTAAATCATAAAGTCATTAAGGAAGACAGCTACGCCATGATGAGCCAGAAAGGGATGGAGGATTTTTCCTTCTTTCGCAAAATCGGGGCGTTTTCTGTTAATCCCGATTCTCCCAAAGACTTGGTCACATCCTTGAAATTTGCAGAAAAGTGCCTACAGGATCAGAAAACGGTTTGGATCTTTCCTCAAGGAAAAGAAGAACATCTTGAAAAGAGACCCCTGTCCTTTATGAGCGGCCCGGGTTATCTATACGAACGGAACCCCGGGATCACCATCACGATGGTGACATTCTATTATACCTTCCGTCACGACCAAAGACCGGAATTATTCATCAGGATCTTCAATGAGGAACTGAATCATGGGGACTTTCCATCAAGGGCAGAACTTACAGATCATTTAAGAAACAGCTTGGAAGCCAGGCTCGATGGTGTGAAGCAAGATATTGTCAATGAGGATATTTCCAACTTTGATCAATTGCTTAAAGGGTTTCCCACCAATAGTGAGTGGTTGAGTTTTTGGAAGAGGAGAAAGTAGAGGTGTAGAAAGAATGAATTATTTAATAGTGGTGACTTTCCTGTTTGTTCTTGCTACTTGTATCAATCTGCTTTTTTTACCAAAGCTATCCTGTCGCTCAGCTGCAATTGAATTGGTGTCCGTCCTTGTCCCGATGAGAAACGAGGAAAAAAACGTAGAAGGGCTCATTGGAAGCATCAGGAAGATCACGTATTCCCCTGTGGAATTTATCCTCCTTGATGATGGATCGACGGACCGAACCAGGGAACTTCTGACCCGCCTTACAAGTGACGATCCCCGTTTCAAGGTCATCGATGGAACCCCTCTTCCAAAAGGGTGGGTAGGGAAGGTCCATGCCTGCAAAGAGCTGAGTCGTCATGCCTCGGGGGCATATTATCTATACTTGGACGCAGATGTCAGGGTATCTCCATCCATCATTGAAAAAGTGTTATTTCAAATGAACCGGTACGATGCGGGCCTTGTTACAGGGTTTCCTCAATTTCCTATACCGACACTCCTTAGTAAAATGCTGGTCCCGTTTCAGCATTTTCTCGTTTATTTTCACCTACCTATCGCCGTGGCAAATCATACGACGAGAAAAGCATTCACCGCTGCCCATGGAGCTTTTATGTTTTTCAGGAAGGAAGCATATGACGATTGCGGTGGGCATGAATCTGTTAAATCGTCACTACTCGAAGATGTTCATATCACGAGGAAGGTAAAGGAAAAGGGGTGGAAGGTGACACTTGTCAATAATAGTCACGACGTCACCTGTCATATGTATGATACGGATAAGGAAGTATGGGAAGGCTTTTTGAAGAATATATATATCGGCACAGGAAGAAGCCCCATATCCGTCGTCCTTTTTTCCCTGTTTTACTCCGTTTTCTATATCCTCCCTTTGCCCTTAGCTGTATATGGTTTAATTTCAGGGCAGTGGAGCTGCTGTCTCCCTTTAGGGGGGATCTGGCTGCAAACCCTCATCATTGACATCGCATCCAATCAATCGAAGTGGCACTTTCTATTGATCCCATTCGCTTCCGCCTGCTTTATTGTCATTATGTGGGCTTCGATGCTGAGAGGACTGAAAAAACAAGGATACACGTGGAAAGGAAGGACCTACCTATGAAGAATATCATCATCATCGGAGGAGGATTAGGTGGATTATCTGCAGCTATATCCCTTCAAAGTAAAGGGTATTCCGTGACGATAGTCGAAGAGAATCTTCACCCAGGGGGCAAAATGATGCCCGTTGAAATCGATGGCTACTCCTTTGATTTCGGCCCCAACACGATCACGATGCCCCGTGTCTTTCAATCTGTCATCAATGATGCAGGAGGGGACTCTTCCCGATATTTCGAGTTTGAAAGACTGGTGAAGCATACGAAAAATGTTTTTCCAGGAGGCAAGGTCCTATATCAATCAGCGGACCCGGATGAAATGATAAGAGAGCTTGAAGGGATCGACCCTTATGGGGCAGCTCATTATAAAATGTATTTAAAGGAAGTAGAGAAGCTATTTACCTTGGCTGAGAGAGGATTTTTTTACAGGGTGTTCGGTTCATGGAGAGATTATCTTTCACCGGGTCTATCCTATAACTTTATGAAGGTCCGTCCCTTTGAGAAGATGGATCACTTTCACAGGCGTTTCTTTCAGGATGAAGACGTGTTGAAGGTGTTCAATCGGTATGCAACGTATATCGGCTCATCGCCTTACGGGTGTCCTGCCACCTTCTCGTTGATCGGGCATCTTGAGATGAATGAAGGGGTGTATTACACGAAAGGTGGAAATCCAAAGATTGCACAAGGGTTCTATACATTCTTTCAAGAACTGGGGGGAGTAGTCCGTCTCGGAACACGCATTAAAGAGATCGTTGTAAAGGGAAGAAAAGCAGTCGGTGTGAGAACCGAAGAGGGCGAGATGATTCCTGCCGAAGATGTGATTGTAAATGGAGATTTTATCACGGCTACGAAGCACCTGATCAATGAGAAGAATCGACCGAGTCATCCCGACAAGAAGCTTGATTCCTATGAACCGTCCATTTCGGCCTTCGTGATCCTGGCAGGACTCCGAACCTTCCAGGATGGGATCCATCATCATCACGTCTATTTTTCGGAGGATTATCAAAAGGAATTCAGGGAAATTTTCTCTGAAAAATCCCTCCCAAGTGATCCGACGATCTATATCAGCCATTCGGCAGCGACAGACCCATCGATCACAAAGGGGAGCAATTTATTTATTCTTGTCAATGCCCCTGCCATAGAATTGACCGATGAACAAGTCCAAAAGTATAAAGATAAGATTTATCATACATTAGAAGAAAAGGGGATACCCATCAGGGATGCATTGGAAGTGGAGAAGATCTACACACCGGACACCATTAAGCATAAATTCTCAGCCTATAAAGGCTCACTCTATGGTCTGGCCTCCCATGGTATGACCGAAGCATTTGTCCGTCCATCCAACGTCAGCAGGGATATTGAACACCTATTCTACGTCGGTGGAACGACGCACCCCGGGGGAGGGTCCCCTATGGTGACGATCAGCGGAAGGAATGTAGCCAGCTATATTCTCAATAGGGATAAGGTCTAATACGCTCTTCACACTGTTGGTCATGAATGAAAAGGGTCCTTGAATGTAGGATTCTTTTCTTTTGTCAAATTTTCGTGGTTCTATCCCACCTGTATTTTTGGTAAAGTGTATAATGGTTAGAGAGAAGAATAGTAGAAAATGGAGTTAGGAGTTAATACATATGAAGAAGCATATTTTATTTACGGGCGGCGGGTCTGCGGGCCACGTCACGGTCAATACAGCATTGATCCCCCACTTTGAAAAAGAAGGCTGGGATATTACCTATATAGGGTCGGAAGACGGGATTGAAAAGGAAATCATCACGGAACAATTTCCCCATATCCCTTACGAAAGCATCTCAAGCGGAAAGCTTCGGAGATATTTCTCCTGGAAAAACTTTTCAGACCCGTTTCGAGTGATGAAAGGGGTGTTTGACGCCCTGTCCGTCATCCGGAAGACGAAACCCGACATCATCTTCTCAAAAGGCGGATTTGTATCCGTACCGGTCGTGATGGCCGCCAAAATTGCCAAAGTTCCTGTAGCGATCCATGAGTCCGACGTTACTCCGGGACTGGCGAATAAATTAGCGGTCCCGTTCGCTACTAAAATCTTCACTACTTTTCCGGAAACGGTTCAATCGCTTCCAAGTGATAAATCATTATGTGCAGGAGCCATTATCCGTGAAGAATTGTTTACGGGTGATGCCCGTGAAGGGAAGAGGTTATCGGGCTATTATGAAGATAAGCCTGTTTTGATGATCATGGGAGGGAGCCTTGGTGCGAGAAAAATTAATGAAGCGGTAAGAGGGAATCTGGAAGAACTGCTTTCAACCTTTCAAATCATTCATATTTGTGGGAAAGGGAATATTGATGAAACCCTCTCACAAAAGGGATATCGACAATATGAGTTCATTAAGGGTGAACTTCCACACTATCTGGCAATGACCGATTTCGTGATCTCACGTGCCGGATCGAATTCGATCTTTGAATTTCTTGCATTGAAGAAACCCATGTTATTGATCCCCCTTTCAAGGGAAGCGAGCCGCGGGGATCAAATCCTTAATGCCAATAGCTTCGTGAAACATGGTTATGCCATAAAGTTGGAGGAAGAGAACCTGAACGAAGAGAGCTTTTTAGCGGGTGTCAAGGAGCTTAAGTCAAACAGCGGCAACATGATCCGTTCTATGGAAAAAGGAGAAAAAGCGTATACAATCCAGGATATGTATGAGGAACTTTCATCAATGGCCCGATAAGAAGTCATTGGATTCCCCTTTAAGCATACAGTATACAAATGGTTGAAGGGGAGAAGTGGAATGGCTTATCAATATTCAAAGGGATGGTACCTTCAAGAGCTTAAAAAGATGGGGATCACACATCACCCATTGGAAAAGAGAAAACTGGAAAATTACAAAACCTTTGTGGTGAGGAACCTGTATTTCCAGAAAGTATCCAAGTAAATATAAAAAAAGGAGCTGTTGGTAGATGCTGAATCCTTTAAGGCATCCCGGACAGCTCCTTTTTCTATAATGATTTCCCGGCTATGATTTCGTTCGTCTTCCCGCTGAATCTGTGCGAGGATAAGTCTGTTTCATTCGTCATGAACGTCTTTTCGATCAGCGATTGATACCAATAAATGATGATGGAATAAGTAATCGTAAGCATGTACATGTAATGATTATTCATCCGCTTTAGTTTATATACACCTTTTTTTCGAAAAAGGAAGTGAGTGGGTAAGCAAATAGATAATTTATTACAAGGTTTAAAACCATATAAAGTGGAAAAGATCGGTAGGTTAATTTGAAAACCCATAGAGTGGCTGAAAAAAAGGGTCCCAGAATAAACATTAAATCACCGATCAATTTTTCCTGCTTACTTCCGCGTATCTCCCAAAACTTCAGCACTGAATTACATAGTGTGACGGTGGTTAAAATAAAGCTGACCAAAACCGCTGCGGGAGAAAATCGAATGAATGATTCTTTTCTTAGAAACAGCAGGCTGATCCATGAACCTATGATTAACAGTATACGAATTGGCATTTTATGAGTCCTCCTAATAGACCTTCATGTATGAAAGTTTTCCCGTGAAGGATACAATTTTATGTATAAAGAATGGTTATTTTCATCAAAGGGGTACGATTGAAGTATGGAGGAATTGATATAATTCCATTCTTTTTAAAAAAATTCATCTGATTTTCACGGGATTTTCATTTATACCATTTAGACTGAGGATATATTTCACCATCTCATTAGGAGTAAAAACAATGAAATCTAAACCAAAAAACAGTAAACAACCATCTTTTTTATCTAGTACGATCCCTAATCCTAAAGAACGAAAGACCGTGGCCGTTTCTCTCACTTTATGCCTTTGCTTAGCCGGTGCAGGTCTCCTCCTCATTTTCGTTTATAATGGGATGCTCATGAGGATGGATAAGGACACCTACAAAGAATTCCTCAAACAATTCGGGTCTGTTGCAAGAATCATTTATTTTGTCGTCCTCAGTATCTTTCCGGTATTTTTATTAATGAAATGGAAGGGCTTAAAAGGGGTGAAGTGGCGGGATATTGAAATAAAACCCCTAATTCAATTTGCTGGCAGGTACTTAAGGAAGTGGCATGTGCCACTGGCGCTTTTGGCAACGGCAGGTATCATGTTACATGGGGTTCTGGCAATCAACAGGGATTTTCATTGGGATTTTACAAATATGACGGGCATCTTATCGAGTGTTGTTCTTTTGTTCCTGGTGGTTATGGGCTTTAAGCGATTTAAAAGGAAGGACCGATCATGGCATTTAAAGCTTGCCATCACTTTTACCGTATTGTTTATGATTCACGCATCATTTTGATCTGACAAGACAAAAAGGTTATCGCAAACACTTGCGATAACCTTTTCTTCTGTATTCTATGCTTCAAGGGCCTGCTCTTCATCCGGAGACTGCTGAAGCTGATATAAATAGAGTGTGTACAAATCTTTAGGGATTTCATATAAGTCATAAACCTCTTCTTGTGCATTCAATTGATCATAAAGAGATTTCCTGGATTCATTGGCTTTTACGACATAAGGAAGCTTTTCTGCGGCCTTTTGTGAGCGGGTATTCACTTTTCTGATTCTCATGAAGATGGTCTCCATCCCCAGTTCAAAAAACAACTCAGAAAAGAATGCATCCTTCGCAGGCTGGTTATATCCTTTGCCGTGGAAGGGCTTGCCGATCCACGTTCCTAGGAAACCTGCATTTTCCTGGATGTCAAACAGATTGATGGTACCGATAGGGTTGCCCCACTCGTCCAAAATCGTGCGGGAAATAAGCTCACCGCGTTCTTCTGCTTCAATGGTTTGTTTCGTCAAGAAAAGAAGTTCCTCATAGGACTGTGCCTTTTGGCGCACAAAAGGGAAGACATCCGGGTGCACCATCAGGTCATAGAGTTCATGACACTCATGTAATTCACGTTTCTTGATCATAGTAGACCCTCCTTGAGGGCAGTCTACTTGCGTACGATCCCACCCTCGAAATTTTTAAATGGTAACTAAAAAATTTCGGGGTGGGAATCGAACCCACTAAGACCAGTCAAGAAACTGGTGGCGCACCTTTTGCCTTCCCTTCATTACAGTCGCTAAAATATATGAATAGATCGCGTCATTGTAACCGGAAATATATTATCCATCTGTATCATATACGAAATATCTCAAAAAGGAAATAGCTAAAATGCTGATTTTTGAAGAAAATTTTTAACAAATTTTCTACACGTTTTGATAAGCGATTTCCCCATTCACAAATGTCAGCATGGGCTTGGCCATAAAGTGGAATGGGTGATGGCTCCAAAGGACTAAATCCGCATCTTTATTCTCCTCGATACTTCCGACCCGGTCTGATACACCAAGGTTTCTCGCAGGCAGGATCGTGATTCCTTCCAATGCTTTATGTTCATCCATCCCTTCCCGCACAGCAATCGCTGCACACATATTTAAATACTGAATCGGAGTGTACGGGTGATCGGTGGTAATGGATACTTCGACACCGGCTTCCGTCAATTTCTGATAGGTGATCCAGCTCTTATTCTTGAGCTCGACCTTTGACCGTCTTGTGAAGGTGGGTCCGACAGAAACCTTTAAGTTTCTCCCGTGAAGTTCTTCTGAGATAAGGTGGCCTTCCGTACAATGTTCAATCCGCAGGTCGAGGTTGAATTCTTCTGCAAAACGGACCGCCGATAATATATCATCCGCACGGTGAGCGTGGATCCGAACCGGGATTTCACGTTTTAGAGCGGATACGAGCGGTGCTACTCTTAGTTCCTCGGGCTGATCACAATATTTAGCGGAGAAAAAGGCTTCCCTGAGCATTCCCATAATACCCATTCTCGTAATGGAATCGTTGTTTCCATTACTATGGATCCGTTTGGGGTTCTCACCCAAGGCAATCTTCAATCCGGAGGTTTCTTTGATCAGCATGGATCTGATGTTAGAGCCATGGGTTTTGATTACCGCAGTGGTGCCGCCGATCACGTTTGCGCTCCCTGGCATGACATTCACGGTGGTGACACCGTATTTTAGGGCATCTTTAAAGCCGGGGTCCAATGGATATACCCCGTCAAAGGCCCGGATGTGGGGAGTCATCGGTTCGATGGTTTCATTGGCGTCATTCCCAGCCCAGCCTGTGCCTTCGTCATAAAGACCTAAATGAGTGTGGGCGTCAATGAAACCAGGAAAAAGAAATTTCCCCTGACAATCATATACGGAAGCATGGGGATATCCATCCACTTCATGCGGGAAGATCTTTTGGATTTTTCCGTCTATTATAAGTAAAGAGCCGTTTTGGATGGGCTTTGATGTAATGGGGTAGATGGTTACATTTTTTAAAAGTATGGAATTCATAGTTAATCCTTTCGTGAGGCTTGTTTCCTTCTTATTTTAAACAATTTTAAGCGAAAAAAGAAGTCAATCCACCCTTTTATTTCTTCTCTTGGAATAAATCAGGTATAAAAGCGTTGTAATGACAGCTATGAGACTGAGTGGTTTAATGTAGCGCATTCCGATGACTTCTATATGCTCCCAGTGTGTACCGAGCTCCATCCCGATAATCATAAACAACAGGGTCCAGGGAAGCATGGCAGCAAAGGTATATAGACAAAATATAGAAAGAGGCATGCGGCTGATACCGGCGGGGATGCTGATGGCATGGCGTACGATCGGAATAAATCGAGCCGTGAAAATCACAATGGTCCCATGCTTCTCGAACCATTTCTCAGCCGCAAGAATATGTTTCGGATGAATCAGTAAGTATTTGCCGTATTTTTCAAAGAACGGTCTGCCTCCATAATAACCAAGCCAGTAAAGAAATATTTGAGCAACAGTCCCCCCGATGACTCCGCTCAAGAAAGCTCCTATGAAAGTAAGCTTGCCGCCACTTACCATAAAGCCCGCATAGCTCAGGACGAGCTCACTGGGGATGACTTCAATCATCAGAGCAAGTGAAATCCCTATATATCCCAAATCGGTCAGAAGTGTAAGGATGTGTATAACCCATTCATGGCTCATCGTTTTCCTCCTACATAAATCCTGAATATTGAAGAATGAGAATCAAGAGGCCCAAAGCCCAAACGTAATAGGAGAATATTTTCAGAGAATGCTTTTTCAAGAAATTCACCATCGTCACAATGGCAAAATAGCCGAACACAGCCGCGCTGACCGTTCCGATGGCTAAACTTGAGAAGGGGATTGTTTCCACTCTGCCTCCCATCATTTCTTTCCCTTGCAGCACAATGCCTCCTAAAATGGCAGGGGTGGAGAGTAGAAACGAGAAATAGGCGGCTGTTTCCCGGTCCAGTTTCCGGAATAATCCTGCGGCTATCGTTAAGCCGGACCTTGAAAGGGCAGGGAATATGGCGGCTGCCTGAAAGCTCCCGATCACCAGTGCGTCTGTATAGGAAAGGTCATCAAGCTTTTTGTAGCCGTTTTTTACACCATCGGCCACATACATAATGCATCCCGTCGCAAGGAATTCCCACCCGATCGTTGATCCGGTCTTTGAGATTGAGTCAAAGAAGTCTTCGAACAAAAAGCCGACAATCACAGCCGGTATCGTCCCGATTATGAGAATCCATGATAATTTGCTGAAAGGGTGTCTTACCATATAGAGAAGTTCCTTTTGATATACAACCAAAACAGCGATCAATGTGCCGATATGAAGCATCGTATCCAGGAATAGCCCCGCTTCCTCAAGACCGAACGTCAGTCTTCCGAGATACAGGTGCCCTGTGCTCGATATGGGGAGGAACTCTGTTAAGCCTTGGATGATTCCCAGAATGAAAGCTTCAAATTTATTCATCTTCATCACTACCTTTCTGTGCGTCTAGGGACAAACTCCTTTCATATACATATATTCCATACCTTTCTGTTTCATGAGGGATGTCCGGAAGAATCAAAAAGATCTTATCAGGAAAATCATAGGAATGGATGAAACTTTATGAGGGTAAATACGTAAATATAGAAGGGGATACACCCGTATCTCTGTATAGAGAATGAACAGGGAGGAATTGACATGCCGACAAAAGATGAAAGAATGATGGCTGCTCTTATCTATATCTTAAGCTTCTTCACAGTATTCATCGGGCCATTGGTCATCTGGCTCGTTAAAAAGGACGAATCGGAGTTTGTGGATTTTCATGGGAAGGAATACTTCAATTTTCTCATTTCATATGCCGTTTACGGCTTGGTAAGCTCGATTCTGATGGTGGTATTAATCGGGTTCGTATTGGCTCCGATCGTAGGTCTCCTGGCACTTATCTTCACCATCCTCGGTGCCGTAAAAGCCTACGAAGGCGAACATTACCACATCCCGACAGTCTTTCGATTGCTTAAATAAACAACAAGAGAACTCATGGCACTTTAGACTAACCTAAATTAAT
>NZ_NTUP01000004.1 GCF_002561455.1 Bacillus sp. AFS015802
TAAAGCCCTGTGGGGTCTCAGCTTTCCCGCCATTCCCGCAGGAGTCGAGCACCTTCCGCTCCAATCAACTTACTGAGAATCAGTTTCTTGCTCCAATTAATTTCAAGCGCTATGAAAATTTAGAATATAGACATTTCTTAATTATATGACCAACCAAAATGCTTAAAAAATCCTAAAAGACAGGACGAGTGATATGTTGACATCCCATTATTTTTTTGCACTTTCGCTTCCAGAGGAAACAAAACGTTATATTGATGGGTGGATTGAGCCGATGAAGGAGCAGGATTCGTTTAAGAAATGGGTCCATCCCGCAGATTATCATCTGACCCTTGCCTTTTTAGGGAGTGCAGAGGATCTTGGGCCTGTCATGGATAAGGTGGGGGATTTGGTATATCCTTCTTTTCCCTTGACGCTAGGCAGGTTCGGCACGTTCGGTAAAAGCGACTCCCCGAGAATCCTGTGGATGGGGGTGGAGCATTCGGACGCGTTGCACCGACTCCGGGATCTTGTGTACGGTTCGTGCGAAGAAGCGGGCTTTCAATTGGATAAGAGGCCTTTTTCCCCGCATATTACAGTGGGCCGGAAATGGGATGAAGGATTCGCCTTTACACCCGGGTGGCTGAACGAATTCCAGCCAACTGAAAGCCATGCGTTTACAGCAACGAAAATGGTTTTATATCAGACTCACCATGACCGGCTGCCTAAGTATGAAGCCATACACACCATACCGCTACAGGCAAATTGACCGTCACGAAAGGACCGATTCATATGGCACAGCTCATTAAGCTTCAAGATTACGTTTCACGATACGAAACGGATTTATATAGATATCCTTCCCAATTTGTCCGATTAAAAAAGCAGCAATGGGAAAAAATGAAACAACATTGGGAGAATGGGAATCTGCCCTCTGCATCAGCTCCCGTAAAGGAAGAAGCGGACGATGAGAAGAACTCCATGAAGGAAAAGCTCTTTTCCCTTTTTAAAAAGAAAGAGGCTGAGGAAGAGCCCCTTCCCCTTCAGCCGAGTGATGAAGAACTGCATTTTGAGATGGATGCAGGTCAGGATATCCATTCAGAAGAAGAGTTGAAGATGTCCTTTTTGAACCTTGTGTTTGATTTTCAGCTGAGATGGGCAAGCTCTACGATCACGGAGAAATCCTATGTGGACAACAGCTACCATTATGACGAGCGATTACGCCATCTCCTCCAGCGTTTCCCGGATAATATATTCGTCATGTACAACCCCGTCCTGAAAATCAAGAATGCACCGGTCGAGCTGGAGACGATCCTGATCACTCCGACGGGCATATGGTGCCTGACCTTTCTCGAGTTCGAGGAGGGAACGGCCTATATCGGCTCGGGGGAGCGATTCTGGTTGAAAAAGTGGGGAGATGCCGAGACCAAGGTGTTGAATCCGCTCATTGGGTTGAAACGGATGGAGCGTATCATCCATCAGATCATACAATACGCCGGAGTGGAACTCCCTATTCATCAAGCTGTCATCAGCAGGAATGGTTACATAGACTATCCGCAGTCCCCTGCAGGGATCCGGTTCCTGGACAAGCGAATCCACAATGAATGGTTCCTTCAGCAGAGGTCAAGCTCTTCACCGATTAAGAGTGTGCAGCTGAAAGCCGCTCAGGCCATCATGGACTATTGTCAGACCACCTCCTTCAAGAGACTTCAATGGGAAGATGGGCAAGCTGCACTAGAAGAGTAGCCGGCGGTTTTAAGAGGATGCTTACAGGGTATATTCAATCAACATGCAGTTGATTGACTTATTCATAAAGTACAAGCATATACCTTAATAAAGCGTCATGAGATATCCAACCATAAACAGCGGACCAAATGGGCGTTCAGTGAATACTATAAGATAGGTTAAATGTGCTCATCATGTTTTTTCTTTAAGCTTATTTTATGAGTTTATTGCTACTTTAGATAAGAGAGGGGTAGTTGATTTCCGCTCCAGGATGCTCGCTTTCCGCGGGGCTGGCGGTGAGCCTCCTCGGCTGCGCCTGTGGGGTCTCACCTGTCCAGCTCCGACGGCTAGCCCCTCGAGGTCATAAGATAAATGGTCCAAGAAGGCAAAAAGCGCCTTCTAGGTCCATCTACCTTATGCTTGTCGGGGCTGAGCAAGCCGTCTCCGCTTTTCGAGCTGTCCAGCTATTCCCGCAGGAGTCGAGCATCCTTCCGCTCCAATCAACTTTCTAAGAATGTTTCCTTTACAAGTAGTTACGTGAACATAAGTCTTTGAGAAACAACTTCATTTAAGGTTCATTGAACTTTGACCCTTTTTTCTGGTTCTTTTCTTTTGGAAACTTTTGTGCTCTGGCAAGTTGACTCTTGAGATGGTGAGGGGAAATGCGTAGACTCCTGCGGAAAAACGATCGTGACGAGACCCCGGAAGCGAAGCTGAGGAGGCTCGGCCGAACGTCCGCGGAAAGCGAAGCATTTTCCCGCACCATCCAGCAGTTACTGATTGACAGAGCACAAGCAGAAATTTGTTATCTCGGAAAATGTTAAACAGAAGTGGGTGGCAGAAGTGTTAGTCATTAGCAGGCAATATGATGCGTTTCTAGATACGTTCAATACGATCACCATGATCCTTCCATACGATTATCATGAGGGCAATTCGAATCACTTCACCCTTATCAGGGGAGAGGAGAAAATCGCCCTTCATATCGAAGACAAGATCCCCCTGAACGATGCCATGAAGTATGTGACGACCATTCAAAGTGAGAAGATTGTTTTAGGGGAGCTCTATGAAATCGTCGATGAACATGGTACAAAGACAGACCTTCAGATCGGGGCCGTCATCCGGACCGGGGAGTTTGATCAAAGGTACTACTATGATGGCGATGACCTGGGTATTACATACCTGGATGGGTGCACCGTTTTCAAGGTGTGGGCACCGACTGCGACAGAGGTCCGTTTGAAGCTCAAATCACCCGATGAGGAAGAAATCCAATACCCGTATACACGAATGGATAGCGGCGTGTGGGCATGCAGGGTGGATACCGATGTAGAGGGGTATTTTTACAGTATCCTTCCGTGTATCAATCTCGTTTGGGATGAGCTTGTCGACCCTTATGCGAAAGCAGTCTCTTTGAATAGTGAATGGGGCTGTGTCATCGATCCGGGCAAGAAGAATGTTCCCCTGTCACCATTACCCTCTCCGACAGATGCTGTGATTTATGAGCTGAACATCAGGGATTTTTCTGCACAAGAGGAAAGCGGGATGAAGTTCAAGGGGAAATACCGTGCCTTTTCGGAAAAGGGAACGACCACCCCTAAAGGATTCTCAAGCGGGATCCAGTACGTAAAGGAGCTCGGGGTCACCCACGTCGAGCTGCTCCCTGTGAACGATTTCGATGGTGTGACCGACAACCCTTCAGACACAAGCTATAATTGGGGATACAATCCCCTGTTCTTCAATGCTCCTGAAGGGAGTTACAGCTTAAAGCCCGAAGATCCCTCTGAACGGATCAGGGAATTAAAGACGCTGATTCAAAGTCTTCACGATGAGAATATCCGGGTCATCCAGGATGTGGTGTACAACCACGTGTTCATCCGGGAGAATTCATCTTTCGAAAAGCTCGTGCCCGGCTATTTTTTCCGTCACGATGAAAATGGCTTACCGTCGAACGGGACGGGGGTGGGAAATGATTTTGCCTCTGAACGGCTGATGGCGAGGAAGTTCATTGTCGATTCGATCCTTTACTGGATGAAAGAATACGGTGTCGACGGCTTTCGCTTTGATTTGATGGGGATCCTCGATGTGAAGACCATGACCGTGATCCGTGAAGAAGTGGATAAGGTGTTACCGGGGGCGATATTAATTGGAGAAGGCTGGGACTTGAATACGCCACTCCCTCCCCACCAAAAGGCGAATCTTCGCAATGCCCATCAGCTTCAGGGAATCGGGCAATTCAATGACTGGTTCAGGGACACCATCAAGGGGAGTACATTCAATTTATACGATAAAGGCTTCGCCCTCGGTCACGGACATCTAGAACAGAAGGTGGAGCTTGTCCTCACCGGCAGCATCGGGATGAGGAGCGGGGAACGTGGACTATTCAAAGAGCCGGTTCAATCGGTCAACTATGTGGAGTCCCATGATAATCATACGCTGTGGGATAAAATGAAGGCGTGCCTGAATGAAGACGAAGAAACACTGAAGGCTCGCCATAAATTAGCGACTACGATGGTGCTGTTATCCCAAGGGATCCCGTTTCTCCATGCGGGGCAGGAATTTTTCAGGACGAAAAAGGGGATCGAGAACAGCTATAACTCACCCGTAGAAATCAATCAGCTGGACTGGGTGAGAAGAGAAGAATACGATGACGTGGTTCAATACGTAAAAGCCTTGATCCAAATCCGGAAAAGTCACGGGGCCTTCCGGTTTCAAAAGAGTGACATGATCCGGGAACATGTAAAGGTGTCCCACAGTCAGGCGAACCTGGTGGATGTCACGTATCGGAATGTCCATCCATACGGGCCTTGGGATGAGATCCTCATGGTCTTTCATTCTGATACTAAGCCCTGTCAGTATTCCCTCCCTGAAGGAAAACAATGGATCTGTCTATCAGATGGCAATCAGGCGAGTGTAAGCGGTCTGTACGATGTGAAGGCGCCTTCCATCAATCTCGAGCCGGTCTCATCCTATGTGTTTGTAAGGTGACCGTTCATTCCAGTGCTTGACGAAAATGCAAGATGACGATAAAATCTAAACAGATGGCTATTGATTTGTATTGCCCAATAGCTGTCTTTTTTATTTTATAAGACTTTTAAACATGACATATATGAATGAAATATAAACATGACAAAGGACCAATAGAAGGTGAATATATTGGAACACTTATTTGACCAAGATTGGGAAATCGTCCCCGCAGGCGGTGCGACCGGAGAAGCGTTCTTTGCTCAGTATCAGGAGCAAAGGTTATTTCTGAAGCGTAATTCTTCCCCTTTTGTTGCTGTATTGTCAGCAGAAGGGATCGTCCCCAAGCTTGTCTGGACAAAACGAATGGAAAACGGGGACGTCATCACGGCACAACACTGGTTAAATGGGAGAGAATTAAAGCCCGAAGAGATGAAGGATGAACGTGTGGCAAGGCTGTTGAACAAGATCCATTCCTCAAAGCCCCTTTCCACCATGCTCGAGAGGCTGGGGAAAGAGCCGTTTCAACCGGAGCATATGCTGACGGAAGTGGAAACGGGCCTGGAGTTCGATCTTCTTTCTTTGCCTGTGATCAGAGAGGCGCTTTTGTTTCTTCAAAAAGAGCTCATGAGCGTTCAACAGGAAGAATATGTGGTCTGTCACGGAGACGTCAATCACAACAACTGGCTGCTGTCTGATTACAACCAGTTGTATTTAATCGACTGGGATGGAGCAATGATTGCAGATCCCGCCTTTGATGTAGGCTTATTGTTATACTGGTATATCCCTGAGGATCAGTGGGAAAACTGGCTGACTCAATACGGGCTCGAGCTGACCGATAACCTGAAGCTGCGCATGAAATGGTACGTCGTGGCCCAAACGATTTTATCCATCCAGTGGCATAAGGGGAAAGCCCGTTTCCACGAAATGAATCACTGGATTGAATATTTACACAAGGTCATATAAATTCAAGAGTAGCTGTTCATATCCGTGACCCACTGGGACAGGTTCTGTTTATTGGTCGTAATATGGTTCGTCAAGTCAGGCGAGGAAATGCCGCTTTGACTGTATTGATAAATTTCCTGTAAGACGGGTTTGACGTTTTCATGGATATCGGCATTGACCATCAATGACTTCACTAAACGTTCAACCTGCTCACATTCTGAAACCGAACCGCAGCAGTCAGACGAATGATTGCTTAAAATATCGGACAATAACTGTATTTGATTCTGTGAATTTAAAGGCATCGAGTACACCCTTTCATTTTCATAAGTTTGACTGAAACACGTACTTTCTAAGAGCCCTTTAAATGAACGGACCCGAAAAAAGGAATTCACTACTAGTGTGTGAATTCCTTTTTCAATTATGCGCCCTTTTTTGAGGGACGGACCTCCAAGCTGAGTCTGGTTCCATTTTGGCTCTTGCATAGGACTGTTAGTCATGGTATGTTTTTTTCGATAATAAAAAATGAGGTGTCTACATGCGTTTACGTCATAAACCTTGGGCTTCTGAGAAAATCAGTGATCATCCACAGTATGTGGTGGCAGAACCCCAGGAGAAAAAAGGTCAATGGAACAAAGAGTTTGGCAACGACAATCCCATCCATATTGAGGTTGGGACAGGAAAAGGTCAATTCGTCACGGAAATGGCAAGGGCCAATCCGGACGTTAACTATATTGGAATCGAGTTATACGAAAGTGTCATTGTGACCGCCCTTGATCGCCTGATCGAAGCAGAGCTTCCGAACGTGAAGCTGTTGAATGTCGATGCAAGGAATCTGACGGAGTATTTCGAAGCGGGAGAAGTGGACAGGGTATACCTGAACTTCTCAGATCCATGGCCGAAAAATCGCCATGAAAAGCGCCGCCTGACGTATAAGGACTTTTTATCGATGTATGAACAAATCCTGGTCAAGGCTGGAGAAATCCACTTCAAGACAGATAACCAGGGATTATTCGAGTACTCTTTGAAGAGTTTCTCGTGGTACGGTCTTCATTTGAATTTCTTAAGCCTTGATCTTCACAACAGTGAGTTCGAAGGCAATATCATGACCGAATACGAAGAGAAATTCTCTGCTAAAGGTCAAAGGATTTACCGCGTCGAAGCACAATTCCAAAATGGATGAATGAAAGCAGCCCTGCGATTGATTTCGCGGGGCTGTTTTCATTGCCAGGGCCTCCTCCTACAAGTTGTCCATGTATTCTGATAAAATGAAGGAGTATGAACAAAGGAGGAGTCAGGATGGAAACGTTGAAGGTTGGAGATCTAACAATACACTGGCTGAACGGCGGAGTGACCCATATGGATGGGGGAGCGATGTTCGGTGTGGTGCCAAAGCCTCTCTGGTCAAAAAAATATGCCGTGAATGAGTTGAATCAGATCGAATTGCGGACCGATCCCCTTTTCTTTCAGTGGGAAGGAAAAAATGTATTAATCGAATCCGGGATCGGAAAGGGAAAACTGAATGACAAACAAAAGCGCAATTACGGGGTGCACGAAGAATCGGATATCGAAGCATCCCTTGCGTCCCTTGGGCTTACGCCTAAAGATATCGATGTGGTCCTGATGACTCATATGCATTTCGATCACGCATGTGGATTGACGGCCTATGAGGGAGATGAAATGGTTTCGGTCTTTCCGAACGCCGTCATCTACACCTCACAGGTGGAATGGGATGAGATGAGAAATCCCAACGTACGCTCCCGGAATACATATTGGAAGGAGAATTGGGAAAGCATCCAGTCTCAGGTAAAAACGTTCAAAGACGAGACGGAGGTCCTTCCAGGGATCAAGATGGTCCACACAGGCGGACATAGCGACGGCCATTCGATCATCCTCTTGGAGCATGGTGGGGAGAAGTTCATCCATATGGCGGACATCATGCCGACCCATGCACACAAAAATCCGCTGTGGGTACTCGCTTATGACGACTATCCGATGACGTCCATCGGAGCAAAGGAAAAATGGATCAGTAAGGCGATCGAAGAAGGGTACTGGTTCCTTTTCTATCATGATGCGGTGTACAGAGGCATCAAATGGAATCGGGACGGGGAAATCGTCCAAAAGGTCGAACGGGAAAAATAAGGAAAAGAGACTGGGACAAAAGGGTTTCAGCTAAAGAAAAATCCGAACGAGTGATTTGATGAAAATCTAACTCGTTCGGATTTTTGATTTTTAGTGCTAAAGCTTAATCTAGCATTAAGCAGGTTCTAGCTGTTGATTGGAGTGCAAGACGAAGACTCCTGCGGGAAAAGCGGAATAGGTGAGACCCCGCAGGAGCGTCAGCGACGAGGAGGCTCGCCTTCCGCCCGAGGAAAGCGAAGTCTTGCACGGAAATCAACAGCGGTATTACACGTGATCTAATTGTTCGTCTTTAGAATGTATAGATTTAGTTATGTCCCAGCCTCTTTTTATCACATTCAAACCAATGGATATACATCCACAACCGTTCCGGTATAAGCATCGGCAACGAACTCGTACTGCTGCAGTTCGCCGTCCATTCGTCTAGAGATGCCGCCTTTATACACTTTTGTTTTGACGGAGTGCTTCTGATAGTCTTCAGGCTTCATACCGATCCATGAACCATCGATACTGCCTTCTTTTTTAAATGACAGTTTGACGTCCTTTAATACTTTTTCAGCAGATATGAGGCGCGAATCATCAAGCTGTTCTTTCAGGAAGTATCCGCCCACTGCTCCGATTCCGAGTCCAACTACGAAAAATTTCCAGTTCATCTTTATTCCCTCCACAGGCTGATCTTGCATGCGGGCATGAAAGAAAGTCCCAATCGGACCTTGTCAAACTTCCCGGCAATGATCGATAATTTTCCATCCATACGTACATTCTATCAAAGAAAACATAAAAAAGAGAACTGGTTTTACTCTCAATTGGTGGTAAGAGGTGCGAAAGTTCTGTAAAATAAGATTATACATAAACTAGATTTTAAATAAAAAGGGGCATACGACATGAAACAAGATACGTTGGAATTATTTAAAACATTGACGGAATTGCCGGGAGCGCCCGGTAATGAGCATGCGGTCCGTAAATTTATGAGGGAACAATTATCCCGACACTCCGATGAAATCGTACAGGATCGGTTAGGCGGCATATTCGGTGTAAGAAAAGGCAGTGATCAGGATCCTGTTGTCATGGTGGCCGGGCACATGGACGAAGTGGGCTTCATGGTTACGTCAATCACGGATAACGGCATGATCCGCTTCCAGACACTTGGCGGCTGGTGGAGCCAGGTGCTTCTCGCCCAGCGGGTTCAGATCATGACCGATAACGGTCCTGTTACAGGCGTGATCGGAAGCATCCCGCCTCACCTGCTTGGGGAAGAACAGCGGAGAAAGCCGATGGATATCAAAAATATGCTCATCGATATCGGTGCGGATGACCGGGAAAATGCACGTGAAATCGGAATCAAGCCGGGTCAGCAGATTGTACCGATCTGTCCGTTCACGCCGATGGCCAATGAGAAAAAGATCCTTGCCAAAGCGTGGGATAACCGCTATGGATGCGGATTGTCCATTGAATTATTAAAAGAGCTTGAGGGCGTATCCCTTCCGAACACCCTTTACTCCGGGGCCACTGTCCAAGAGGAAGTGGGATTGCGCGGTGCCCAGACCGCAGCCAATATGATCAATCCGGATATCTTCTTTGCACTGGATGCGAGTCCTGCGAATGATATGTCAGGGGATAAGAACGAATTTGGTCAGTTAGGGAAAGGGGCTCTTCTCCGCATTCTTGATCGTTCCATGGTCACGCACAGGGGCATAAGGGAATTTGTCCTTGATACAGCTGAGTCTAATGATATTCCATACCAGTACTTTGTTTCCCAGGGTGGGACAGACGCCGGAAGAGTCCATATGTCCAATGAAGGGGTCCCAAGTGCAGTGGTGGGAATCTGTTCAAGGTATATCCATACCCATGCATCCATGATCCATGTAGATGACTATGCGGCAGCCAAAGAGCTGATCGTCAAATTAGTCAAAGAGTGTGATCGCTCGACCATCGAGACCATTAAATCCAATGGATGATCACGAATAAAGAATAGGAAAAGGCTGTCTCATTATGTAGCATTGAGGCAGCTTTTTTATAGAGAGAAAAAAGGGTTTACCCTGTTAGAAATGAGGTATTATTTTGTTAAAAGTAGCAATCGGAACAACAAATCCCGCAAAGGTACAAGCAATCCAAAAAGCCTTTCAGGAACAATACGGGGAAGTGCAATTCCAGTGTATGAAAACCGAATCCTATGTGAGCGAACAGCCCCTATCCGACCAGGAGACGATAGAAGGCGCAATAAACCGTGCCAAGAATGTCCTCAAAGTCACGGATAGTGACATAGGGATCGGACTTGAAGGTGGGGTATCCGAGGCCCTGTACGGAATGTTCGTCTGTAACTGGGGCGCGCTTGTTGATCGGCAAGGAAACGAAATCATCGGTGGAGGGGCAAGGATCTCCCTCCCGAAAGAAATCAGTATGGAATTGAAAGCCGGGAAAGAGCTCGGTCCCTTGATGGATGAATACACCCAGAGAACGGGAATCAGAAAAAAAGAAGGGGCCATAGGCGTTTTTACCAATGGTCTCATTACAAGGGAAGCAATGTTCCTTCACGTCGTGGAGCTATTGATCGGTCAGTGGCAATACAAAACGAATCTTTCAGGAAAATAATATGCGGTACATTTATCATTAAGGGGTACTTGGCCCATACCAAATCACCCGGACCTTCATAGGATGGAGTATATCAGACTTAATTTAATCTGATAAATTCTTTCTAAGGAGGTTAGAATTTATGGGATGCAACTATTGTAATGACCGAGTTGGCGGACGCCGTGATGATGATCGACGTGACGATCGCCATGACGATCGCTTCTGTTGTGACTGGGATAAATTCCTGTTTGGGAACAGAAGAAGATGCAACTTATTTGGGACGAATGATGATCACAGAAAATGTGGATGTGATAGAGACAACGTCAGAGGTGCAGAAGACCGTAACAGAGGATGCAGAGGCAGAAGAGGCGATGAAGACAATCGTGGAAGATGCGGATGTAGAAGACATAAGCGCTGCGGTTGTGGCTTCGGATTTTTCTGGTAATAGCATTGGAACCCCTGTAAAATGGGGTTCTTTTTTTATTCAAAAAAACCCCCTGAACGTTGTGTACAGGGGGTTAGGGAAATTATTTTACACCTTTCATCGCCCGTTGGATCATTGGTGAAATGAGGAATAAAATGACCGCTAACGCGATGGCCATCCCACCGATTGAACCAAAATAAAGTGTTTCATTTTCTGGTGAATAGAAACGGACAAGCTGTGCGTTCAGAGCCTGCGCACCGGCAGAAGCCAGGAACCAAAGACTCATCGTCTGAGCAGAGAACGCTTCAGGTGCAAGCTTTGTTGTAGCCGAAAGACCGACCGGTGATAAGCATAATTCACCAAGCACGACGATGAAGTAGCTCAGCACAAGCCATAATGGGTTTACAAGAGAGTCTTCTCCTCCCATTTGTGCAGGTAACAGAATCACTAAGAAAGATAAACCGGCAAACAATAGACCGAATGAAAATTTCTTCGGAATGGATGGCTGACGGTCACCAAGTTTCACCCACATCCAGGCAAACACTGGAGCTAACAGGATGATGAATAGTGGATTCAGTGATTGGAACCATGCAGGAGAGATGGAAATCCCCATGAAATCAAGCTGTGTACGCTTGTCTGCATAAGCGGCAAGAATAGTAGAGCCTTGTTCCTGGATCGACCAGAACATAACCGCTGAGATAAATAATGGAATGTATGCAAGTACTCTTGAACGTTCCGTTTTTGTTGTTTTTGGACTATAGTACATCACAATGAAGTAGATGGTCGGCACGACGATTCCGAAAATCCCGACGATATTGATGAATACGTCCAATGTGAATAAACCTGCAGGAATCGTGATACCTAATAAAATGGCAAGACCTACTGCGACTGCACCTACGATTAATCCGTATTTCTTCTTTTCACGGGCATTAAGCGGATTTGGAACATATGTCCCCGCAAGACCCAGGTTCTTTTTCTTCGTTAACATGAATACGACAAGACCTAAGAACATACCGACGGCGGCAGCTGCGAATCCCCAGTGGAAACCTTTTGATTCCATAAGGCTACCTACGATCAGTGGAGCTATGAAGGCACCTAAGTTGATTCCCATGTAGAAAATACTGAAAGCAGCGTCACGGCGGGTATCATTTTCACTGTACATTTCCCCGACAACCGTGGAAACGTTCGGCTTTAATAAACCTGTTCCGATAACAATCAATACCATTGAGACAAAGAACAGAGATAAGCTCCCTGGAAATGATAAAGCAATGTGACCAAACATGATGAATATTCCACCGTAGAAGACGGCTTTCGAAGTCCCGAATACCCTATCAGCCAGCCAGCCTCCGATGACACCTGACATGTACACAAGTGAACCATAAATGGACATGATGGCTAAAGCGGTGTTTTGCTCAAGGCCCAGTCCACCTTTTGACACTTCATAGTACATGTAGAAGACAAGGATGGCACGCATTCCATAGTAGGAAAAGCGCTCCCAAAACTCTGTGAAGAATAAAGTGAATAATCCCTTTGGATGTCCAAAGAAACCTTTTTGAGGGACACTATCCACAATTTTCTGTTTATTCATTGATGACATGTTGTTACAACCTCCCTTATTCTTTTACTATAATATTTTATTATTTTCTTAAAGTCAAAAAAAGTTTGCAAATGGTTAATAATAACATAATCTATCTTTAGATTGCCAATATTTTATTATTTTTAAATAGTGAAAATTTATAGGTCTTTCGTAAGTTTGATTATTCGCATGAAAAAAGCGTGCAGGAATGATTCCTGCAGGCTTCGTGTACGATATGCTTATTCAACTTCAAACACGTAAGACAGGGTCTTTAGTGCCTGATCAATGGATGTAACGGTGACATTTGCCTTATTTGAAAGCTCTTTCAATGGATGATGCAGTTTTTCGGGGCGGATGAGGATAAGGGGCTTTTCCAGGACAATGGCCGTGCTTGCATCCATCGCTGTGTTCCATTGCTTGTATTCTTCCCCGAATAACGCAACCACCACATCGGATTTCTTCATAAGCAGCTCTGTCCGGAAATTGTTAACAGCCGATGCAGCCTCGTCACGAAGAATCTTGTTTGGCTGTTCTCCGAGGATTTCTTCTCCAATCGAGTCGGAACGATCATGATTTTCCATGGGGCCGACAAAATGAAGGGGGAGTCGCAGCGCTTTCGCTTTATCCTTTAATTCGTCCCTCCAGGAGCTGTGAATCTCTCCTGCTAAATAAACGGTAAATTCCACTCTGATCACCTTCCTGTTTTTAGTCATCTTATCATAAATACCCTCTCGAAGGTAAATAAACCATCTTTCCCATGAAAAAGGCAGAATTTCTTATTGGAAGGGTTGTCAGTGGGACTTTGTGAGGGTATCATAGGCGTAGGTCCTAGGCATGAAAGGGAGGTAAAATGAAGACGATAGCATCGATCATTTTCTTTATTCTTATCCTTATTTTAGCAGGATGCAATACAACCATCGATCAACAAAAAGAGGAGACAGCAAACGTGGTGGAGGGTGCTTTGGACTCAGATGAAGCAGCCGGCGAAGAGGCTGGGAACATCAGCTTTTATCTCCCGTTTGGTGCCGAGATAGAAAAAGAATCTCCTTATAATATCATTATTTCAAAAAGCTCTGATACGTTTATCCTTTTCACGAACCCTCAAGAGGATCAGGATAGTGAACTTCTATATAAAATGGCCATTAATGACAAAAAAAGTCTCGTGAAGCATGGGACTTTCAAAGAAGACGACCGCTTAGGATACTATGTCATTAAGGAATTACCAGATACAGAAGAATACGAACTGACTGTGGGAGTGGGCGGCACGAAAGTAACGACGCAATCTGCCTTAGAGGACTTATCGGATAACGCTGAAATGATGATGAAAATGGCAGCATCAGTGAAACACAACTAGATAGATACAGACCGGTTCCTTTCTGCAAAAGCAGGAGGGTGCCGGTTTTTTTTATGTATGTAGAATAGCTAATCGATTGAAAAAGAAAATATAAGAAATCAGACCATATTGAAAGGGGAAAAAGGATAGACAAATGCAACATGTGTCTTTACACTAGTAAAAGGAAGTGGTTACAGTGGAGGAGAGAGAAACATGAAAGCATATTTGGAGAAAAAAGGCATTACGTTGTCGGCAAAGACGTATTTTATAGATGCATTAAGTTATATGGCATTGGGCTTGTTCAGTTCGTTGATCATCGGACTGATCATCAAGACGATCGGGGAACAGCTTCCCATCCCTGCAGGCTTAAGTGAATTTTTCATAGAGATGGGAACTCTTGCCATCAGCCTGATGGGACCGGCCATTGGGGTGGCGATTGCCTTTGGTCTGGGTGCACCGCCCCTTGTCATATTCGCGGCTGTCGTGACCGGGGCTGCCGGGGCGAGCCTCGGAGGACCGGCTGGAGCCTATGCAGCGGCTGTTATATCAACTGAAATCGGCAAGCTCGTTAGTAAGACAACAAAAATTGATATCATCGTTACACCATTTATCACGATCTTTGCCGGATTCACGATTGCCTACTTCATCGGGCCGGGAATCGCTGATTTCATGAGCATGTTCGGAAGCTGGATCAGCTGGGCGACGGAGCAGAGGCCGATCGTGATGGGGATTTTGGTTGCGGCCCTCATGGGTCTTGCGCTGACAGCCCCGATCTCAAGTGCGGCCATCGCATTGATGCTTGATTTAAGCGGTGTTGCGGCTGGAGCCGCCACAATCGGCTGTGCCGCTCAAATGGTGGGATTCGCTTGTATCAGTTACCGGGAAAATCGGGTGGGTGGATTGTTCGCCCAGGGTATCGGTACCTCGATGCTTCAAGTTCCAAACATTGTCCGCAACCCCCTTATCCTCATTCCCCCGACCATAGCAGGCATGATCCTGGCCCCGATCGGTACGACCATCTGGGTGATGGAAAACAATGCAGCCGGAGCAGGGATGGGGACAAGCGGCTTCGTCGGTCAGATCATGACCTTCAAGACAATGGGATTCAGCTGGGATGTCACGATGAAAATCCTCTTGTTGCATTTTGTTGGACCTGCCTTCATAAGCCTGTTAATATCTGAATATATGCGTAAACTAGGTTGGATCAAACCCAACCAAATGACGATCGAAACAGGGGGCAAGTAAAATGCGTAAACTTGAATCAGTGGAAGAATTCCATCAGCTGAAAGAAAGCGGGAAACATGTATTCATGTTTTCAGCCGACTGGTGTCCGGATTGCCGGATCATTGAGCCGATCCTTCCGGAAATCGAAAGCGAGTATCCGGAATACACATTCCTATATGTGGATAGAGATCAATTCATCGACCTGTGCATCGAGCTGGATATCTTCGGGATCCCGAGCTTCTTAGCATACGGAGATGGCCGCGAGCTCGGACGCTTCGTGAGCAAGGACCGGAAAACAAAAGAACAAATCGAAGACTTTATGAATTCATTCGCTTCATAAACAACAGGAAAAGGGATCACCTTATGTGTGTGATTCCTTTTCTTTTTGCCTGAAATGAAGAGGTTCCTTTTGTATTCTCGTCAGTTTGATGTAAAATGTTATAAGTGAATAATTAAATTCGAAAGTAGGATACCATTACTTTCTATTATAAAAGTAAGAGTAAAGGAGGATCAGTTTTGGACATAAAAAAGCTGAAAGGTATACTTCAGGAACGATTACAAAAGCCGAATCGTACATTTACATATGACCGGGACAAAGACTCCCTCAGAATCGAAAACACTGATACGAAAAAAGGCATCACCGTCGCCCTGCCGCCGATTGTATCCAAATGGAAAGAAAATAATAAATCCATCATCGACGAAGTGGTTTACTACGTGGAAGAAGCGCTGAACGTGATGGGAACCGAAGCGGATCTTGGCGGCAAACAGAAAAAAGTCTTCCCTGTCATCCGCTCCACCTCTTTTGCAACGGAGTCCAATGAGGGCGTCAGCCTCGTCACAGATGACCATACTGCTGAAACGCGTATTTACTATGCTGTTGACTTGGGGAAAACCTACCGACTATTGGATGAAAACATGCTGAAGGCTGAAGGATGGACCCACGGGCAAATGAAGGAAACCGCCCTCTTCAATGTAAGGAGCTTACCGACAAACATGAAGAAGGACGAAGTAGCCGGAAACCTCTTCTATTTCCTCAACAATAATGACGGGTACGATGCAAGCCGCATCCTGAATGAGGCGTTCCTGAAACAGGTGAGCAAGGATATTAAAGGTGAAATGACGGTATCAGTGCCCCATCAGGATGTTTTGATCATCGGGGATATTCGTAATGAAACAGGATACGACGTCCTGGCACAGATGACCATGAGCTTCTTTACCACAGGAAATGTTCCGATTACGGCTTTATCCTTTGTATATGAAGAAGGGGAACTGGAGCCGATCTTTATTTTGGCAAAAAATCGCAAGAAGGAAAGGGAGAAGAAATAATGAACGTATTTTACAATTTGGAAGGTATTGGTGATACTCTGATCGTAACATTGAATCCGGGGTTTGAAGGAGAAGTGCTGCACGAAAGAAAAGAAGATGCTGCACGTTTATATGACGAGAAAACAGGGAAAACACTTGGCTATAACCTATTCAATGCCTCAAAGTATATGAAAATGACTGAAGTGGGGCCTGTCGAGATGAATGACGAGAAGCTCCAATGGATCAATGATGCCATCAAGAAAAACGGTTTCGAGGAAGTATTGGAAGCAGACTTCTCACCAAAGTTCGTGGTAGGGTATGTTTCTGAAAAAGAAAAACACCCAAATGCTGACAAGCTCAACATCTGCACAGTGGACGTTGGAGAAGAAACCCTTCAGATCGTTTGCGGTGCACCGAACGTTGACAAAGGACAAAAAGTCGTTGTGGCCAAAGTCGGCGCAGTCATGCCAAGCGGGATGGTCATCAAAGATGCAGAACTCCGCGGAGTCGCCTCATCAGGCATGATCTGCTCTGCCAAAGAACTCGCCCTCCCGGATGCTCCGCAGGAAAAAGGCATCCTGGTCCTGGAAGATACCTACCAAGTTGGCCAACCATTCACAGCATAAAAATCAATACCTGGGTCCGGAGAGTGGGCTCAGGTATTTTTGTTTTCAATATTAAAGTCAGTGTAAATGAGAATAGTTGAAAACTTACGCATTACAATCTCTTTACACCTATGTTTATTTCGACACAATCCTTTAACAATTCTCTTATTCTATCGAAATGACTCGAATTTTTCTCTTTAACTGATAAAATAAATAGTAAGTATGAAAGAAAGAGTGATGTTTGTGAGCTGGATTAAAAAAATATTTGGTAAATTATCAGATAATGACGAACAATTTGAAGAATATTATGATGAAAACCATGACGATGTTCAGAAAATCGAACCGAAAAAAGCTGAACGTAAACATATAGCAGGGCCCAATCATTCCCGTGATGTAGAAGCAAGGATGACCTATCAATACCCAAAAGGGAACTTCCGATTTCCCCTCATATCAGACGGGGAGACGAGAGAACGTCCGCGGAGAGTCCGACGAAATCAAGAACAGGAAGAGTCGGTCAAGGAACAAGCGGTGAAGAAACCCACCCAATCCCCGAGCAGTCGGAAATGGAAAGAAGAGAACCATTCTGCTCCTGTCAAAACAAAGAAAACGTCCAAAGTGGAAAAAGGAAACAGCAGACCGTTTACTCCGACGGAAATACCATCGCCCATTTACGGGTTTAAAGGAAGACCGGTCAAAAAAGAAGAAAGTGTCGAATATGAGCTGAAGAAATTTTTACATAACGAAGAAGAGAAAAAAGAAACAGTCATCGATCATAAAGCCATATCGATAGTGGAAGAATCCCTTCCTTTGGCAGGAAAAGTGGGTGAGGTTGAAGACGCGGGAACAGGAGAAGTGGAAGAAGAAACAAGCAGCAGCCCTTCACTTGAACTTCCTGTGGAGCCACCGATTCATGCTGCAGATGCACAAGAGGAACAAGAGCAAGGATTTACAGATGACGCTCAACCTGAATCAAGTGAACGTATCTCCCTTATAACGGAAACGGAACCGCAAAAAGATGAGCCGGAAAGTCTTGAGCCTCTAGAACCGCTTCAAGATGAAGGTCCGTCCCTCGAAAATGAATCAGCTGATCCTGTACAGGAAGTCCCTTCAGTGGAGGCTGTGCAGCCCCAACTGGAAACGGAAATTCAGGAATCGGTTGTAGTAGAAGGATCTGTTGCAGAAGAAGAGCCGGTTGCAGAGGTGAGTCGTGTCGAAGAAGAACCGAAAGCAGTTGAACCGGCGAAGGAGGAGCCACAGAGACGGAAGAGATCTCATCTTCCTTTTAACGTTTTAATGCTGAAACAGGATAAGCGCCAGATGGACAGCCGTAAATCAGCCCAGCGTCCGGAAAGATCTCCTTCAAAGGAAAGAGAGGGTGCGGTGGGACAAACGGCACCGCAACCGCCTGTCCAGGAGGCACGCCGGGAAGAACCGGCTGAAGCCCCGGGTGTTTCAGAAGAGAAGCACTCTGAAGGGAGCACGGTCCAGGGGGAGGAAGCGGTCAAGAGCTATAGCGAATTGAGCGCATCATCGAAGAGGACGAGGGACTATGCCTTCCCGGAAATGGATTATCTGATGCCGCCTGTTTCAAAGGAAATGAGTGAAGAGTGGCTGGATTCTCAAAGACTATTACTTGACGAGACGCTGCATAACTTTAACGTCAGGGCCAAAGTGGTGAATGTCACACAGGGACCGTCCGTCACACGGTTCGAGGTGCAGCCGGAGCCAGGGGTGAAAGTCAATAAAATTACGAATCTGACAGATGATATAAAGCTCAGTCTCGCTGCCAAGGACATCCGGATGGAAGCGCCGATTCCCGGTAAGCACACGATCGGTATCGAGGTGCCGAACAGGGAGAGCCGGCCGGTATGCATCAGTGAAGTCATTGCAAGTCCGGCGTTTCAAGAGCCGACGTCCCCTTTGACGGCGGCGCTTGGACTCGATATTTCCGGCCAGCCCATCGTGACCGACTTGAGCAAGATGCCCCATGGTCTCATTGCGGGAGCCACCGGATCCGGGAAAAGTGTGTGCATCAACTCGATTCTCGTCAGTCTCCTGTACAAGGCATCACCGGATGAACTGAAGATGCTCCTCATCGATCCGAAGATGGTCGAGCTTGCACCTTATAACCGCATACCTCACCTTGTTAGTCCGGTGATCACGGATGTGAAAGCAGCGACTGCCGCCCTTAAATGGGCCGTGGAGGAAATGGAAAGACGGTACGAATTATTTGCCCACACGGGAGTAAGGGATATTAAGCGCTTCAATGAACTGGCCAAGCGGAACAAACAATATAGCGATATGCTGCCGTATCTCGTGATCGTCATTGACGAGCTGGCGGACCTGATGATGATGTCGCCTGCAGACGTGGAAGAAGCGATCTGCCGGATCGCCCAGAAGGCACGTGCCTGCGGAATCCATTTGATCATCGCCACTCAACGTCCTTCCGTCGATGTCATTACCGGCTTGATCAAGGCGAATGTGCCGACAAGGGTCGCCTTTTCCGTTTCATCAAGCGTCGACTCAAGAACGATCATCGATGGCAGCGGAGCAGAGCGCCTGCTCGGTAAAGGGGATATGCTATTCCTTGAGAATGGTTCATCCAAACCGGTCCGATTGCAGGGTACATTCGTATCCGATGACGAAATCGATGACATCATCCGTCATGTAAGGGAGCAACGGGAACCGGATTATCTCTTCCAACAGGATGAACTGATCAAGAAGGCTCAGGTGACCGAGGAAGAAGATGATCTGTTTTTAGAAGCATGTGAGTTTGTCGTCGACCAGGGCGGGGCATCCGCCTCAAGCCTGCAGCGGAGGTTCCGTATCGGCTATAACCGGGCGGCAAGATTGATGGAAATGATGGAGAGTAATGGAATCATCTCCGAGTCAAGAGGCAGTAAACCAAGGGATGTCCTCATTTCCGAGAGTGAATTGGAGACACTTGCCTAGACTAGTACAAATATTTAATACATGGTATTCTGTTTATATCTGTCCGGCTAAAGGACTCAGTAAACAGAATACCTATTCTTTTTGTGTAGGAAAAGCCATAAGGAGCTTTAATGATGAAAGAAATCGAATTGAAACTTCAAGGAAAACTCAACAGGTTGACCAATCATACATTTAAGTTTGATGAAAGAATCAAGGATGGCTGGTTTTCAGCCGTTTATTTTTTAAAAACGAAGGAAATCGCCAAGCGACTCAAACCGGAAGCGGTCGTCACCATGCAATTCTTCCAAAAGACCCAAGCGGTCATTTGTGGAACGGATGAAGTCATCGCCCTTCTGCATACGTTCGCCGATAACCCGGAGAATCTTGAGATCCATTCACTGAAGGATGGGGACCAGATCTCGCCGTTTGAAACGGTGCTGACCATCAAGGGCCGTTATCAGGACTTTGGATATTTAGAAGGCATCATCGACGGTATCCTTGCCAGAAGAACCTCTGTAGCGACGAGTGTTTATAATGTCATGAAAGCCGCTTCCATATCAGGGAAACAGAAACCGGTCATCTTCATGGGTGACAGGGATGATCATTTCACCCAGCAGGCAGGCGACGGCTATGCCGCTTTCATCGGGGGATCCACTGCCCAGGCCACACATGCCATGAACGAATGGTGGGGAAAGAAAGGGATGGGGACGATGCCTCATGCCCTCATCCAACTGTTCAATGGCGATATCGTCGAAGCGGCGAAAGCATATCAGGAGACATTCCCGGAAGATGAGCTCATCGCCCTTGTCGATTACAATAATGATGTCATCACCGACTCCCTGAAGGTCGCAAGGGAGTTTGGTCCGGAATTAAAAGGGGTAAGGGTAGATACATCAAGAATGATGATCGATAAATATTTCCTCCGTAATCAACACGTACTGGGAACCTTTGATCCGCGCGGGGTCAATATGCAGCTTATCAATGCATTAAGGCTCGCACTGGATGAAGAAGGATACCATCACGTCAAGATTGTCGTATCGGGCGGTTTCAATGAAGACCGCATCCGCCGGTTTGAGGAAAATCAGGTACCAGTCGATATGTACGGGGTCGGGAGCAGTCTATTGAAGATCCATGTCGGGTTTACAGGTGACAATGTCGTCATCGACGGTTCTCCTGAAGCGAAGGCAGGGAGAAAGCTTCGTCCCAACCCCCGTCTGGAAAAAGTAGAATTCGAATAGGTGAGAACATGCAAGAGCAGGAAAACGCGTTGGATCTCGGACAATACAGGAGAAAAAAGCAGAAGATCGCCGAGGAACATATCGGGGACCTCTACAGGAAAGCGCATGAATACGCACTGAAGGAAACCAATATTAGAGAAAAAGTACGGGCCAAAATGATATTCTCCAAGCGTTTCCTTCAGCCCGTCGAGGCACGGTTATCCCAAAGGATGGAGGCATTGTTTCAAGAATGGTTTCTGTTCGATTATAAAACCATCAAGGGACAGACCTTATTTTTTCAATACCTCCAGACACATCCACTTCACGAATCAACCAAACTCCTTGGTGCGGTTGTATTGACAGCGGCCTGGGAACCCGTCATAGTGAGGGAAATGGAAGGGGAGACCGTACGCTGTCAAACCATCATGCAGAGCGAAGAAATTTTTGTTAAAGTGAACCTTGATTGTATAAAAAAGGAAATGATTGAAGGGGAAGCGTATTTCGTGAGGAAAGTCCCGCTGGTGATCCATCAGTGGATCTTAGGTCCTGTTTTTCCCGTGAAATCAATGGATACGGTAGCAAATCTGAAAACACAATATGGTCAAATGAATCAAAAAACTGGGGTATTATGGAGAACATTCTTAAAAGAAGAAGCGCCAAACTTCATTCTGCCCGGTCTTTCATAGCTTCGTCATGGTCAGGAATTTCAAAAAATGATATAATGTTTCAAGTTGAAGAAAGTTCGCTTTCTTCTATACTCAATATCAAAAGCTAAAGACCGATGGCAAAAAAATATACATTTCATATAATGCTTTTAGATAGACGATTGTTGGAGGTTCTATTATGACGATATATCATTTCGTAGGAATTAAGGGGTCGGGCATGAGTGCGTTAGCCCAAATACTCCACGATATGGACTACGAGGTCCAAGGATCTGACGTAGATAAATATTTCTTTACTCAGAAGGCTCTGGATGATTCAAATATAAAAATACTCCCTTTCCAAAAAGAAAACATCGGAGGGGATATGCATGTGATCGCAGGAAATGCGTTCCCTGATACCCACGAAGAAATTGAAGCGGCAGTGGAACAGGGATTGCCTGTTACCCGGTACCATAAATTCCTCGGTGATTTCATGCAGGAATTCACAAGCGTAGCGGTAACCGGGGCGCACGGGAAAACGTCCACCACCGGTTTATTGGCACATGTGATCAGCGGCGCAAAGCCGACTTCCTTCCTGATCGGGGATGGAACAGGGAAAGGCGAAGTAGACGCAAATTACTTCGTATTCGAAGCATGTGAGTACCGCCGTCACTTCCTGTCCTACTTCCCTGATTACGCCATCATGACGAACATCGATTTCGATCATCCCGACTATTTTGCCAATGTGGATGACGTCTTCTCAGCGTTCCAGGAGATGGCCATGCAGGTCAAAAAGGGAATCATCGCATGCGGGGATGACGAGCAGCTTCAAAAAATCCAGGCTCAGGTACCGGTGGTCTTTTACGGATTCGCCGAGGAGAATGACTTCCAGGCGAGAAACGTAACACGTGACCGGACAGGTACTTCATTCGATGTGTTTGTGCGCAATGAATTTTATGCCGCATTCAAAATCCCGACATTCGGTGACCATAACATCATGAATGCCTTATCCGTCATTGCCATTTGTCATTACGAAGAGCTGGACACAGCCATCGTTCAAGAACGATTAAGCACCTTTAAGGGAGTCAAACGCCGTTTCTCCGAAAAAGAAGTCGGCACTCAAATCCTGATCGATGACTACGCCCATCACCCGACTGAAATCAAGGCAACCGTCGACTCGGCAAGACAGAAGTATCCTGAAAAAGAGATCATCGCTGTCTTCCAGCCGCACACATTCACACGTACGCAAACCTTCCTTACAGAGTTTGCCGAAACGCTGAGTCTTGCGGACAAAGTGTACCTTTGTGAAATTTTCGGTTCCGCACGGGAAAACCACGGGAAACTGTCCATCCACGATCTTGAGAACAAAATCGAAGGATGCGAAATCATAGACGAACAAGATACAACAGCCTTACTCAAACACGAAAACGCCGTCCTCATTTTCATGGGGGCAGGGGACGTACAAAAGTTCCAGCAGGCTTATGAACAGAAGCTTGAGGAACAAGTGAAAGAAGAGAAATAATGGATAAAAACCGGTTCCTATTGGGAGCCGGTTTTTTTGTGCTTTGGTTCGTTTGACAGGAGAATATTGGTGGGTTTTTGCCTGTTAAAACTAGAGGGGAATTCAGCAGGAGAAAATGGCGTGTCATTCAGCAGGTGAATAGTGGCTAGTATTCACCTGCTGAATTCTTGCATTTTTTCAACAGGCAAATTCCCCACTGAAATCACCTGTTAAAATCAGACAGACATTCAACAGGCAAATACACTAACTCACTCAACATCCAATCCATATCACCACACAAAAAAGGCCACCGTCCTAATTTGACGGAGGCCCCCAACTCTCTTATTTCAAATTCTCCGGATTCAACACTTCAAGCTCCTCAATGACGAACCTTCCATCTTTTCGAATCAATACATCGTCGAAATAGATTTCTCCGCCGCCATACTCAGGACGCTGGATCATCACCATGTCCCAGTGGATGTTCGAGTGGTTTCCGTTATAGGCCTCTTCGTAGCATTCACCCGGTGTAAAGTGGAAGCTGCCGTCGATTTTCTCATCAAAGAGGATGTCCTGCATCGGATGCTGGATGAATGGATTCACACCGATGGCGAATTCCCCTACATATCGAGCCCCTTCATCCGTATCAAAGATTTTGTTGATACGGTCTGTATCGTTTGCCGTAGCCTCCACAATTTTACCTTCCTTGAATGTCAATTTCACATTTTCGAACGTGAATCCATTGTAAGGAGACGGTGTATTGTAGGAGATGACTCCATTGACCGAATCCTTCACAGGTGCGCTGTACACTTCGCCATCAGGGATGTTCAGGCGTCCCGCACATTTCACTGCCGGGATGTCCTTGATGGAGAATGTGAGGTCCGTCCCTTCCCCGACAAGGCGGACTTTGTCCGTATTGTTCATGAGTTCGACGAGGTTATCCATGGCTTTATCCATTTTGCTGTAGTCCAGGTTGCAGACATCGAAGTAGAAGTCTTCGAAGCCTTCTGTGCTCATGTTGGCAAGCTGCGCCATGGACGAAGTCGGATAACGCAGTACGACCCATTTCTTCTTAGGGACGCGGATTTCTCTATGTACTTTTTTCCCGATCGTATTGCCGTGGATCTTCATTTTTTCGTCCGGCACATCGGATTGTTCGCTGATGTTATCGCCTGCACGTAAACCGATATAGGCATCCATCTGCTCCATGACATTCGCTTCAAAGCTTGCGATCATATCATACTGCTCTTCCTGCGCTCCCATCAATAAGGCGCGGTCGACTGCGTGATCTTTGATGGAAACGAAAGGATGTCCTCCGGCTGCATACGCTTCTTTCACGAGAGCCGTCACCAGCTCTTTCTGCAATCCGAAGTTTTCGATCAATACTTTTTCACCAGGCTGTAATTGAACAGAATATTGAATTAAATTTTTTGCCAGTTTTTCTATACGTGGATCTTTCATTCGATCTTCCCCCTTGTATGTAGTCTGTTTTATTGTACCCTAAAATGTAAGAGGATGAGAGGAATAGAATGTGAAATGCTAAAACAAGAAAAAAATATTTATTTTTCATGCAGGAAAATGCCTGTGTAAGGAGAAATACTAGTATAATGTTTAATTGTTTATCATAAGGGTAAAGAATTTCTATACATGGAGGTGTTGCATATGGAAATCATTCTTTATCTGAGCGTAGCTGTCATAGCAGTTGCATTTTTTATTTTGGTTATGAGTGTCATGAAGACCTTGAAGTCGCTTGGTTCCACCCTGGACAGTGTGTCGACGACATTGACGGGCCTTGAGAGCCAGCTTCAGGGAGTAACAAGGGAGTCTACAGAATTACTACATAAAACGAATCTATTGGCTGAGGATATCCAGAAGAAGTCTGAGGATCTGAACACGGTTGTTTATGCGGTAAGAGATGTAGGGCATTCCATCCAGAACCTTAACAACTCGGTGAAAAAGGTAAGTACATCCATTTCAACTGAACTGGAGCGCAACCAGGGGAAGATTTCACAGGTGGTTCAATGGGGAAATGCATTCATTGAGTTAAAGGACAAATGGAAACAAAGACAGGAAAAACAGCCAACACAACCTGATGTTGCTGATGCAGCTGTTCCAAACCAAGCATCCAAAGAAGTTCGATCTCGAGAAAAATTAGTTAAAAGAGCAAGATCTTATAACAATTAGAGAGGGGAATTTTTACATGACTCAACAGTACAATCAAAACCAGAATCAAAATCAGAACCAAACGAACGACAGCAACAACATCAACTCAAAGGACTTCATGATCGGGACACTGATCGGAGGATTCGTGGGGGCTGCAGCAGCTCTTCTACTGGCTCCTAAATCCGGTAAAGACCTTCGTAATGATCTGAACGAGCAGGCTGGTGTCATTAAAGAAAAGACAGGCCAGTGGAAAGATACGGCTGTAGAGAAGAGCAATGAGCTTGCTGCAGTGGCAAAAGAAAAATCATCTGCCCTTACGAAGTCTGTACAGGAGCAATCCAATAATGTTGTCGGCAAGTTGAAGACATACCGTTCAAACAACAAGGAGCTTCAGGAAACAAATGATGAGCTCCAAGCTGTTTCAGTGGCTGAACCAACACCGGTCGAGGATACAGAAGATGTGAATCAAAAGCTAGAGGAAACAAAAAAAGCTTTCGATGAAACTGAGAAGACATACAATCAATAATCATTGATTCAAAGGACGGTGAAGTGATATGATGACTTCACCGTTTTTTTAATGCAATGAAAACGGCCGGAGGATCCCTCTGGCCGGGAATAAAGCACAAGAAAGGAAGTATGGATCACATGAAAAAGATTGATACCGTTCAAGAGTTTGAACAGCTTTCGGAAACAAACCCGCGTTTCTTCTTTATGAAGCACAGCCTTACTTGCCCGGTAAGCTCGAATGCCTTCAATGAATATCAGGCATTTCTGAACAAACATGAAGAAGAGCAAGGCTACTATTTAGCCGTGCAGGAATCAAGGGAGCTTTCCGCACACATCGCCGAAAAGTTTGGCATCAAACATGAATCACCACAGGCTTTCCTGTTCATCGATGGAAAACCGGGCTGGAACGCCTCTCATTGGAAAATCACTGAAGATGAATTGAACAAGCTATAAGGAATGTGACTGGGACAAATGGGTTTCAGCTTAAAAAAATCCGAACGAGTGATTTGATAAAAATCTAACTCGTTCGGTTTTTAATTTTTAGTGCTAAAGCTTAATCTATGCATTAAGCAGGTTCTAGCTGTTGATTGGAGTGCAAGACGAAGACTCCTGCGGGAAAAGCGGAATAGGTGAGACCCCGCAGGAGCGTTAGCTGTGAGGAGGCTCGCCTTCCGCCCGAGGAAAGCGAAGTCTTGCACGGAAATCAACAGCGGTATTACACGTGATCAAATTGTTCGTCTTTAGAATGTATAGATTTAGTTATGTCCCAGCCTCGTTTTTTTGTTTTAGATAATATTTGGTAATTCCCTCCTATACGTTTATTTATCTTCTTACAGGGAAGTTAACTAATAAGACTAAAAAACAATTAAATGGAGGAACGATTTATGACACAGCCTGTACCTTATCAAACTGGGACAAAAAATAATACACAAGCGAAAAGAAGCGGCAAGTTAGTAAAGGGAATGGTGGTAGGAGCCGTTGTAGGCGGAGCCCTTGCCATGCTGGATAAAACGACGCGAAAAAACGTATCTACCAGAACATCAGATATGAAAGACTCGACTATGGGTATGGTAGCCAAGGTGAGAGAAAATCCTTCTGGAATCGTGAATGACTGGCAGGACCGCCTGAAGACAGCGTCAAGCGTCTTGAAGGAAGCCATCACAGACGCTCAGAGCCTGTATGAAAAGGTGAATGATGATGTGATTGATCAAGTCAATCAAATAAAGGAAGATTCAACCGAAATGATCGCTACGACGAAAGAAGCGGCAGAAGAATTAAAGGATATTGGCGGCAAGGTGAAAGAAGCGGGAGAAGAAGTGACCGGCGATTCTACTTCATCACCGACTGCGACAAGCTCCACTTCCACACAGGAAAACAATGTTCATCCAACCAACCGCACGAGCAGCATTCCTGGTCAAGTTGGATCATAATACAAAAAAACTGGCGTAAAAGCCAGTTTTTTTGTTGTCCATGAAACGTTAGCGGGATGCTTGGGGCCAGACGATTTCGAGTTCGTCTCCCTCTTGGATTTCTTCAAAAAAAGTCGTTTCCTCGCCATTCTTCAAAAGGACGAAGCTCCCGTTCGAATGAGCGGGCATGTTGATTTCCACGGAATTGAATAAATCCTGGAAGATAAATGAGCTCATGGGCTGTTCTTCTATGTGAATTGAATCCCCTGTTACTAAACGGTCGTCCATCCCGAGTTTGACTCCGTTCCTCGTGATTCGGCTGCTTTCTTTCTTAAGGTACACTTCTTCCCCGTTAAACGTAATGCGGATAGCGGAGTCCGGGGTAAACTTTTTTTTCATGAGAATGTCCTTCACGGTAGGTGTACCACCCGGTTTGAATGAAATGACATCCCCATTCTTGATTTTAGCAGAGGGCTTGGCTTCGACATCATGGATGAACAACCTTCCACAATAGGCCGGGAAGAAGGTGTCCACCCCATTGATGGAAATGCGGTAAGGCTTGGCAGCCTCCAACCATTCGGTGTAGCCGAATTGAGTTAATACGTCGAGAAGGGTGTCGACCAGCACGATGCGAATTTCATCCCGGTCATGAATGACTTCTTCCAATGGTACAGGCTGATTGTTTCTGTAGACGAGGGGAGTGAGCTGATACCTATTCCCGTCTATCTCAATCTGTTTAGAAGAAGAGGTATCCACTAGATCGCCAATCGTCACCTGCGGGGAAGAGCCATTCTTCCCTTTTTGTACCGTGATCCGGTCATGATTCTGAATTGTTTCATCCAGTTCGCACGGTTGGCCGTTTTTTTCAATGAGTGGCGGTTGACCGTGCCCGCCGGGTAAAGTGATGTCCTGACCGTTGACGCTCACAAAGAAACCATTCCCCGGAGTCCCGTGCCATTTGCTTACCTTTAACCCTGCAGCAAGGATACAGTCCCCGATCGTCAGGTCTTTCACTTCAAATAATCGGACGGGCTGATCATTGACATAGGCGGTGACGTATTGAACAGGGGCCTGCTTCGCTGCAATCGCGATACCGATCGGCGTGACGAGCTCGGGTCCCTTCGTCACTTCCTCCGATAGAGTGACATTCTGAATGGCGTCCACACCCCTAACGGCGACTCGATTGGGCGGAAGCTGTAGGGAGGAAGCCAATTGAACAGGGAGTCCCGGGGTCAAGCTCCCTCCCCCAACGAGCATGACGGCCTGGGGCGGCTTCCCGTTATTCAAACGCAGGATCTCCTTTGAAATCTCCCCCGCAAGCCGGTTAACGGCAGGTGCGATTTTCTCGACCACTTCAAGAGATGGGAAGATCGTTTCGAACCCAAGAATGTCGGTAACCGTGATCTCTCCTGAGGATTGAAGTTCCCGCTTCGCCTTTTCAGCCAATGGGAAGTCCAGCAATAATTCATTGCTGATGGCTTCTGTTATTTCGTCTCCCGCTGTCGGCACCATCCCATATGCAATGACCGTCCCCATATTGGTGATCGCGATGTCGGATGTCCCCGCCCCGATATCCACGAGGGCCACATTCAGGCGCCTCATGGATTCAGGGATCAGCACGTTAATCGCTGCGATGGGCTCGAGTGTCAGGGCCTCCATCTCAAGTCCGGCACGGGTAAGCGCCGCAATCAGGGATTCTACCACCACGCGGGGCAGGAAGGTGGCGATGATCTCGACGCTTGCTTCATCCCCCTGTTGATCGACAAGACTGCCGATCTCCTCACCATCCAAGCGGTAAAAGAGAACCGAATAACCGACACAGTAATAATGATATCCTTTCGCATTCTGTTCATTTTCTGCAGCTAACGCCTGAGCCTGTTGAACCGCACTCAATTCCAGGTGGAGAATATCATTTTTCTGCAGAAGGGGTTTTCCTTTAATATTCAAGGTGGAAAGGGACGTCTCCGTCTTAAGGGCACGCCCGGCCGCTGCAACGCACACTTTATAAAGGGGACCGTGTTTCGTTTCAAGCTTTCCTTTAATGGATGAGATGACCTCGGCAACGGCAGGGACATCATGAATCTGCCCATCCAGCATGGCTCTCTTCTTATGTTCTTCCATCAAAATGTCTGAAACTTGAAATATTCCGTCTATTTCTTCCAAAATGAGACCGACAACGGATCTGGTACCGATGTCTAATGCAAAGATTTTTTGCGTTTTTTTCAATTCGTATTCACCCACTTTAGCCTGTTATCATACAATACAGAATACTTTAGCGCTTAAAAGCGTCTAATTAATAAAGAATTTTATCGTGACAATTTGGATATGTTCCATTATAATAAGTTTCAATATCAAAAATGTATCATACTTTCTTAAAACTATAACAGTTTTTACGTATGAACAGGATAAAAAAAGAAAGGGTGCTGTATTGTGAGTAATCAAGAACTCGATCAATTACGAAAACAAGTCGACGAGATGAACTTAAAACTGTTAGACACCATTAATGAACGTGCTAAACTAGTTCAGGAAATCGGTCGTGTCAAGGAGACTCAAGGAGTATACCGCTATGATCCTGTTCGTGAAAGAGGGATGCTTGATCTGATCAAGGAGAACAATGATGGTCCATTTGAACATTCGACCATTGAACATATTTTCAAAGAGATTTTCAAGGCTGGTTTGGAGCTGCAAAAAGACGATCACCGGAAAGCACTCCTGGTTTCACGCAAAAAGAAACCGGAGGACACCATCGTCAATATTAATGGAGAAGCCATCGGTGACGGGAAGCCTCATTTTGTCTTCGGTCCATGTGCCGTAGAGTCATATGAACAAGTGGCGGCAGTGGCGAAAGCCGTTAAAGCAAAAGGACTTAAATTGCTGCGTGGCGGAGCATTCAAACCTAGAACGTCACCTTATGACTTCCAGGGCCTCGGGATCGAAGGCTTGAAGATTCTTAAAAAAGTGGCGGACGAATATGATTTGGCTGTCGTGAGTGAAATCGTCAATCCAGCCGATATCGAACCTGCGTTAGAATACATTGATGTGATTCAGATCGGTGCCCGGAATATGCAAAACTTCGAGCTGTTAAAAGCAGCAGGTGCCGTGAAAAAGCCCGTACTCCTGAAGCGCGGATTAGCTGCAACGATTGATGAATTCATCAATGCCGCCGAGTACATCATTTCACAAGGGAATGGAGACATCATCCTTTGTGAGCGTGGGATCCGTACGTACGAAAAAGCAACACGAAACACACTCGACATTTCAGCTGTCCCAATCCTTAAGCAGGAGACGCATCTTCCTGTATTCGTGGACGTGACACACTCCACTGGACGGAGAGATTTACTCCTTCCGACGGCAAAAGCAGCACTTGCCATCGGAGCCGACGGAGTCATGGCCGAGGTTCATCCGGACCCAGCCGTTGCCTTATCCGACTCCGCTCAGCAAATGGATCTTGATCAATTCGATCATTTCTACAAAGAATTGTTAAAAGGCAGAACAATCGAAGTATGATGGGTGAAGGGCTGGATCCTTTTTATGGGATTCAGCCCTTTTGATTGTTGAAATATGGTGCGGCGGGCAGTGCCGGCTGATACGGACATCAGCGTAATCCGAAAAAATTCAGCGAAACACGACTTCACCTGCTTTTCCACCCCCAAAAAAACCCACCAAACTCTCCTCCAATATGCTATAATAATCTTTTTGCACAAATAAAAGCGGGAGTCGTTGCAGGAATATAAAGACTATCGTATGATTATCTCTGTAATTGCAGATAAATAACCTATATAAACTCTAATGTGAACATAAATATGTGCATTTTTTAACAAACTATTGTAATCGCTTTTTTCTTTAGGTTTATTTGGTGTAAAATAAGGTAAATGAGAAGAAGAGTAAAGGAGTGTAAGCTATGAACGTGACAATATATGACGTAGCAAGAGAAGCCAATGTATCGATGGCGACGGTTTCCCGTGTTGTAAACGGAAATCCGAATGTAAAACCGGCGACAAGAAAGAAGGTATTGGAGGTCATTGATCGCCTCGGGTATCGTCCGAATGCGGTGGCAAGAGGGCTTGCCAGTAAGAAAACGACGACGGTCGGGGTCATCATCCCAGATATTTCAAACATTTTCTATGCAGAACTCGCACGTGGGATTGAGGATATCGCCACGATGTATAAATACAATATCATCCTGAGCAACTCAGATCAGAATGCCGAGAAGGAACTTCATCTTCTGAACACGATGCTTGGGAAACAAGTGGATGGGATCCTGTTCCTCGGCGGTCACATTTCAGAAGAGCATGTCCAGGAGTTTGAACGTTCTCCAGTTCCGATTGTACTGGCCGGGGCAGTCGAAGATAGTAACAAGATCCCTTCTGTGAATATCGATTACAAGGCGGCATCCTTTGACGCAGTGTCTGAACTGCTCGAGAAGGGACACAAACGCATCGGTTTTGTCAGCGGTCCTTTCCACGATACGATCAACATGAAGTTCAAGCTGGAAGGATACAGGGAGGCTCTTGCCAAAGCTGGTGTCGAGTACAGCGATGATCTCGTGGTGGAAGGCGAATACACGTATGATTCAGGTCTTGAAGCATGGCAGAAGTTCTCTGAGCTTTCGGACAAGCCGACAGCCATCTTCGTTGGAAACGATGAAACGGCGCTTGGTGTCGTACACGGTGCACAGGATCAGAATGTCTCGATTCCTGAAGAAGTGGAAGTCATCAGCTTCGACAATACGAGACTTGCCCTGATGGTGAGACCTCAGTTAACGTCCGTCGTACAGCCTCTTTATGATATCGGGGCGGTTGCCATGAGATTACTTACGAAATACATGAACAAGGAAACGGTTGAAGAATCGACGGTTGTTCTCCCTCATCGACTTGAATACCGCAACTCAACAAAATAAGAAGTTTGTCGATATAAAGATAAAGACAAACAGAACTTATTTTTGTAGGGAGAGTCAAAATGAAAAAGCTTGATGTTCTTACACCAATCGGGGTTGTAGTAGGGTTTCTATTCGTTGCGTTCGCCATCATTTCGAATGCAGGAGTGACCGGCTTCAGCTCCTTCATCGATCTTCCGTCCATGCTTGTTGTCATCGGCGGATTGATTGCGGCAATGCTGGTCAGTTTTTCGATCAGGGAATTGAAGCAGCTGGGGAAAGTGATGAGAGAATCCTTTCGTGATGTGGAATATGATCTTCACAATCTGATCCGGACGTTTGTCACACTATCAGAAAAGGCAAGGCGTGAAGGTCTCCTTTCACTGGAGGCGGAAGTGGAAGCGGTCGAGGATCCCTTTATCCGGAAAGGGGTGCTGCTCGCCATTGATGGGGTCGAACAGGACGTGATCGTCGATATCATGAATGCTGAAATCATCGCGTTAGAAGAGCGGCACCGCAAAAATAAGAGTTTACTCGATAAGGCGGGGGAATACGCACCTGCCTGGGGGATGATCGGTACGTTGATCGGACTCGTCCTCATGTTGAAAAATTTAAATGATCCGGCATCTCTGGGTCCCAATATGGCCATCGCGCTCCTTACGACACTGTATGGATCCTTACTTGCCAATCTTGTCTTCCTGCCAATGGCCTCCAAGCTCGCGATGAAAACAGAGAAAGAAGTGTTTATGAAGCAAATCGTGATCGAGGGTGTCATCGGCGTACAGTCCGGTCAGAATCCGAAAATAGTAGAAGAGAAGTTAAGAGTTTTCTTATCCCATGAGGAATTGCACGCGGCAGCAAGAGAAGGGGCATTACGAGATGAAGCGTAGAAAAAGACTGTCACAAGAGCCTCCAGGGGCTCCGAGATGGATGGTCACATTTTCCGATCTCATTACACTCATTCTCGTATTCTTCATTCTATTATTCTCTATGTCCCAAATTGATATCGTGAAATTCAGGACCATCGCTGATTCCTTTCAGCAGCGGCAGATCCTCGAGTTTTATCCTTCTGTCATTCCGTTCGATGATCCATCGGCAGAACCGGAAATGGAATCGAAGGACACAGAGCCAAAGGGGAGTGAGGGTGAACAGGACCTGAACTCGTTATTGGCCAATATTCAAAGCTATCTAAAAGAAAATAAATTGAGTGATGTGATTGTTGCGACCAGAACCGAACGCGGAGTCGTCCTGGTACTTCAGGAACAGGCGCTGTTTGCTTCAGGCGAAGCGACGGTCCTTCCCGATGCCTATCCATTCCTGAATAAAGTAGGTGACCTCTTAGCGGGCATCCCAAACTTTGTGAAGGTGGAAGGACATACGGATAATCGCCCCATTGATACATACCGGTTCCCTTCGAACTGGGAGCTGTCCTCTGCAAGGGCAAGCAGTGTGATCCGTTACTTGATCACGACCGAAAACCTCGATCCCAAACGGTTCATTGCCGTCGGATATGGAGATACACGCCCGGTTGCCCCTAATGACACCGACGAAAATCTCCAGAAAAACAGGCGGGTCGAAGTGATCATCACCGATCCAGCGTATGAGGAACAATAGAATGTCTGGAAAAATAGAAAACAGGATGCCAACCTTAAGAGGTCGTCATCCTGTTTTTTTTGTAGTTTATTTCTTATCATTTTTCACACGGTTTTTCCCGATCCCTCTTAAAATATAGATGATGATCGTAATGGTACGCTGGACGGCCGGGTCCCTAAGGGCACGGAATAGTCCGAAAATCCCGGTTCTCTTGGTAGGGGGCCTTTCTTTTCCTATATTCAGATTTCGGGTATTCCGGACACTCAATGTTTCAATCCCTTCCAGATTCAAACTTCCGAGCAATTCAGTCATACGGGCCAGATTATTCAGGATGGCCGCGTTCTGATCTTTATTGGCTTCCTTTGAAAAATTATGGAGGATATCCTCCTGATGGTTTACCATGGCGCTGATGGTATCCAGATTTTGATTTTCATCCATGTGCTTAATGATCCCGATGACCTTTAAAAGGGAATCTTTATTATCAGCAAGGGCTTCAACCAGTTCATTCAAGTTCTGCTCCTGAATTTTTTCTTTCGGAATTTCCAGGCGAACAACCTTATCGATGGATTTAGCCATTTGTATCAACCTCGTTTCCCGGGAAGACGTAATCTTTTCGATCCCATTTCCTTTCTACCTCAGGGCCCATTTGTGGATTGCGTGTTGCCCAGCGGTGATTGTTATGAGGGATGGGCGATTTCCCTTTTTTCTCGAGGACCTCCACTTTGGCAGGAACTTCTTTATAGGCCGGTGTATCGGTATCTTTATCTACATTGCTGCTGGTCAAATAGTTCACCGCATTTTTACCGTCACTGTTCAGGGTGATGAACAATTCCTTATCAAACACTTCCTTCGTCACATGCACCCTTCCAGTACTCTCACCATTATCGTTAGAAAGCTTGATGAGCGCACCTTCTTCAATTTCAAGTTCTTGAGCCATTTTCTCGGATACTTCAAAGAATGGTTCGGGAACTTTGTTTCGGATGCCTCTCGTATGGGATGTCATGTTTCCTTCATGGAAATGTTCAAGCACCCGCCCATTATTCACATGATAATCGTATCCTTTTTGTGCAGGATAGTTGTATTCAAATTCAAGGGGGTACAATCGTGCTTTCCCGTCATCAAAGTGGAATCCGTCCGTGTAAAGGAGAGGTGTATCCGTTCCATCCTCCTGTACGGGCCATTGAAGACTATCGAATCCTTCGAGCCTATCGTAGGAAACGCCGGCAATCAATGGAGTCAGTGAAGCGGCTTCATCCATGATGTCTGCCGGAGAATGATAGTCCCAGTTGAATCCAAGTTTTTCCGCTATGCCTGAATAAATTTCCCAGTCGGGTCTTGCTTCCCCTAAGGGCTCGAGTGCTTGATAAATGCGCTGAATGCGACGCTCGGTATTCGTGAAGGTCCCTTCCTTTTCGACACTTGGTACGGCAGGAAGCACCACATCGGCATATTCGGCGGTTTTCGTCAGGAACAGATCCTGTACGACGAAGAACTCAAGCTTTTCAAATGCGTCTGTCACATAGTTGATGTTCGAGTCGACGATTCCCATATCCTCACCGGTGACATACAATCCTTTCAGATTTCCTTCATGGATTTCCTCCACCATTTCGTGGTTGTTCATACCGATATCTTTAGGAAGCTCGACATTCCAGGCCTTTTCGAATTTTGCACGGATTTCTTCATCCTCCACACTCTGGTAGCCGGGGAAGGTATTCGGCATACTTCCGAAATCGCTTGCTCCCTGAACGTTATTATGACCACGGAGAGGGTAAGCTCCTGCCCCGGGTTTTCCATAATTTCCGGTGACTAACAGGAGATTGGAGATGGCAGTGGATGTATCAGACCCGATTTGATGCTGGGTAACACCCATCGCCCAGCAAATGACTGTTGAACCTGCCCGGTGGATATTCTCTGCGACGGTTTTAAGATGTTCCCCAGAAATACCCGTTCTTTCCTCTGCGTATTCCATCGTGAAAGGAGCTAGGCTTTGATAATACTCATCGAAATCATTCACCTTTTCATCGATGAAATCTTTGTCATGCCAGTCCTGGTCGATGATGAATTTGGTGATGGCAGATAACCATACGAGATCGGTCCCTGGATTGGGATGTAAGAAAAGATCGGCTCTCTGGGCCATTTCATGCTTTCTTAAGTCAGCCACAATCAATTTTTGTCCGAAGAGTTTGTGGGATCGTTTGATTTTGGAAGCGAGCACAGGATGGGCATCGGCTGTGTTTGTACCGATCAGCATCACCAGTTCGGCATGCTCGATATCCTTCATGGAACCTGCGTCCCCTCCGTATCCGACTGTCCGGAATAATCCTTTGGTCGCGGGAGACTGGCAATAGCGGGAACAATTATCCACGTTATTCGTTCCAATCACTTGTCTGGCCAACTTTTGCAGGAGATACGACTCTTCATTGGTGGCTTTGGATGAGGCGATGAATCCGAGTGCGTCCGGTCCATTCTTTTCTTTGATTTCCTTGAATTTCTCTGCCACATAGTGAAGGGCTTCTTCCCATTCCACTTCTTTAAAATGATCGCCCTCGCGGATCAATGGACGGGTGAGACGCTTGTCGCTGTTCACGTGTCCGTAGCCGAATTTTCCTTTCACACAGGAAGCGATCCCATTGGCCGGGGCTTCGTCGGTCGGGGACATTTTTAATATATCCCTTCCTTTTGTCCAGACATTGAAGCTGCAGCCCACCCCGCAATACGTACACACGGTTTTGGTTTTCTTGATTTGATCATCCCTCATCTGGGCTTCTGAATCGGAAACGGCGAAAAGGGGACCGTAGCCAGTTTCCACATTTTTCGTAATATCAATCATGGATCGGAGGAGACTCGTATTATAGCCGGTCATATATCCCGCTTTCCCGAGCATATCGTTTTCCATGAGGGCGTTGCATGGGCACACAGTCACACATTGACCACAGCTGACGCAGGAGGATTGATCAATCGGTACATCGTTATCCCAGATGACACGGGGATTTTTACGCTCCCAGTCAATGGACAGTGTTTCATTGACCTCGATATCCTGACAGGCTTCCACACATTTTCCGCAAAGGATGCATTGATCCGGATCATATCGATAGAACTGTCCGGAGAAATCTTTTTCATATGGCTTTGGTTCAAACGGTTTCATCTGGTGTTCGAGTCCCATCATCGCCACGGTATTATGAAGGGTGCAATCTCCATTGTTTTTCTCGCAGACCGTACAGTAAAGCTCGTGGTTTTCGAGAATGTTATCCATCGCTTTGAATCTTGCCTCTTTCACATGGGAAAGCTCTGTCTGGATATCCATTGCTTCTTGAAGGGGTGTCCCACAGGCTCTCTTGAGTTCTCCATTAACAGAGACAATACACGTATCACAGGTTTCGATGGCACCGAGACTTTCCTGATAACAAACCTGTGGGATTTCAACCTTCATGCTATTAAGGAATTCCAGGACAGACAAACCCCGCTCTGCTTCATATTGAATATCATTAATAAATACGGATAACTTTCCTTCCATTTAAAAATCTTCCCCTCTTTACAGATTTAATTGGTTTCCGAAATATGTAGGACTGCATCGGTTATTCTTTCAGGATGCGAATAGATGTTCATCCTGTCCCCTCTGATAAACCCAATGGCTGTGATCCCCAAGTCATCTGCGAGTTCCAATGCAAGACTGGTCGGGGCGGACTTGGATAGAAGGATGCCGATCCCCATCTTGGAAACTTTCAGCAGCACCTCAGAAGAGATCCGTCCACTGAATGCAATGACCTTATCCTTGACTGAAATGTGATTCATGAGGCAGTATCCATACAGCTTATCGAGTGCGTTATGTCTTCCGATGTCCTGATAGCATTGGATGATGCCGGTACTGCTGCAGATCGCTGCATTGTGCATCCCGCCCGTTCTGTGAAATTCCCGGGAATGGTTCTGGAGCTCTTCCATGCGGTTGATGGCTTGAAGGGCGGTAAGCTCTGTTTTGGCCGTAACCGTTTTCGCCGTCAGCATATCGTTCGTAAAATAAAATTGTCTGCTTTTCCCGCAGCAGGAACCGATAAATCGTTTCGAAGTATTCCTAGCTCTGTCTTCAGGAAGCTTGTCGACTTGGACATAGGCGAACCCCTTATCCTGATCGATGGAAAGACGAGTGATTTCGTTGACGCGGCGGATGATCCCCTCTGAAGCCAGGAATCCCACCACCAATTCCTCCAGGTTGGAAGGGGAGCAGACCATCGTCGCCCACTCCTCCCCATTTAAATGAACGGTAAGGGGGAATTCAGCTGCCACCTCATCGACTTCATCAAACAAGGCTCCATTTTCATATTTGCGGATTGTACGGGTCAGAATACTTTTATTCTCCAACAGCACACCCTCCCCTTTGTAAAAATATCATCACATCGTGTTTTCCCTATAAAGTAAGAAAGGAAAACATAAAATGTTTAAAAAATGAAAAAATAGTTACATATTTTAATATAAACCGTGAAAACCGCGTGTTATCGGGCATCTCTACCCTGATGGAATCCTCGTGGGTCTATGAAAAAGGCATATGACGGGAAAATGATAGAAAGTTATGAAGGGATAGAGGAATACAAACGGACTCTTAAGGGTAAAAGATAATGTTTCTATGATTCTTTGAAAAACTCTGAAAAATAATCGTGTACAAGATGGAGATTGATATTCCCACTATCCCACTTGATGCACTAATCATACTAGACATGAAAAGGGGCGGATGCGGAATGAGTGATAGATATTCCCGTCAACAGTTGTTTAAACCAATTGGAAAAGCCGGGCAGGAAAAAATAGCAGAAAAGCATGTCATCGTCATCGGGGCGGGGGCGCTCGGATCTTCCAATGCAGAAACCCTGGTCAGGGCGGGAGTAGGAAGACTGACGATCATTGACCGTGATTATGTGGAAATAAGCAATCTTCATCGTCAGCAGTTATATACAGAGAACGACGCCATGGAGGGTTTACCTAAAGCGGTCGCTGCCAAAAACAGATTGAATGAGATCAATTCAGGAGTACATATTACACCCTTCGTAGCAGAAGCAGACATAGAACTGCTGTCAGAGCTCGCCACCGATGCTGATCTGTTGTTGGATTGCACGGATAACTTTGATATTCGTTTTATCATTAATGACATCTCTCTTAAATATCACGTTCCCTGGATATATGGATCCTGTGTCGGCAGCACGGGGATGAGCTATACGATTCTTCCCGGGAAGACGCCCTGCCTGAATTGTCTCACCGGAACCTTCCCGATGTCTGGGGGGACGTGTGATTCTTCCGGAATCATAGCCCCTGTGGTGCAAATGGTGGCGGCTTATCAATCGATAGAAGCATTGAAGCTTTTAGTGGAAGATCAAGAAGCATTGAGAGGCGGGGTCATCACCTTCGACCTGTGGGGGAATCAATCCTCTACGATGAATGTATCAAAGGCCAAAAGAGACGGGTGCCCCTCCTGTGGTGAAAATCCTGTATATCCCTATTTACAATTTGAAAACCGGACCAAGACAACGGTTCTTTGTGGAAGGGATACAGTGCAGATCCGGTCGCCCCACACCCGACGCTCCTTAAATGAACTGGAACGAAACCTGGAGGGGTTAGGGGAAATGAAGCGGAATCCTTATTTGCTTTCATTTCAATATGATCCTTATAGGATCGTGTTCTTTCATGATGGCCGGACATTCATCCATGGCACCAATGATATGAACGAAGCGAAAACGATTTACCATCGCTTAATCGGATAGAAAGGGAGTGAAGGGATGTTGGAACGTCGAACGCCCATTAATGTAGAAGAAGCGATAAAATCTCTCATGGAGTATAAAAAGGGAGGCGCAATCGAAACCGTGGAAATAGACAAGGCATCCGGCAGATTCCTTGGGGAAGATCTAGTTGCCGATCACGATGTCCCTCTATTTGACCGCTCCCCGTATGATGGGTTTGCGATAAGAGCCGAAGATACGGCCAATGCGTCGAGGGAAAACCCGGTTACGATGGAAGTGGTGTCTGAAATAGGGGCAGGAAGTGTATACAATCGATCAATAAAAGAGAACCAGGCCATCAGGATCATGACAGGCGCACCGATTCCCGAGGGGGCAAGCGCAGTGGTCATGCTTGAGTTGGTGAAGAACGGTGAGGAAGATGGAAGAGCATTCATCACCATAAACCGTCCCTACCTTGAGGGCGACAATATTTCCTGCCGGGGAGAGGATACGAAAAAGGGAACGATCCTTGCTGAAAAAGGAATGTACATCAATCCCGGGATCGCTGCACTCCTGGCGACATTCGGATATAAAGAAGTACCCGTCAGCAGGAAACCGAAAGTGGGGGTCCTTGCGACCGGAAGTGAATTGCTTGAAATAGATGAACCCCTCGTACCCGGCAAGATCAGGAATAGTAATTCATACATGGTTCTCTCCCAGATTGAACGGGCAGGAGGCGAGGGGGTATTTCTTGGACAGTTGAGCGATGATTTCGACCTGTGCTTCGGGCACGTGGAAAAGGCCCTTCAACAGGTGGATTTCCTGATCACGACAGGTGGTGTATCAGTCGGGGATTATGACTATCTTCCGGATATTTATCGTAAGCTTGGAGCCAATGTGCTGTTCAATAAAGTGGGAATGCGGCCAGGAAGTGTCACAACCGTTGCCGAGAAGGACGGAAAGCTGCTATTCGGATTATCCGGAAATCCATCTGCCTGTTATGTAGGTTTTGAATTATTCGTTCGACCCGTCATTCGATATTTTTTACATTGCCCTCATTTCTATGTCAGAAGTGAAGAAGCCGTTCTCGGTAAAGATTTTCCAAAACCGAATCCATTTACCCGGTTTGTGAGGGGGAAGATGACGTATTCAGGTGGAAGAGTGTATGCCGAGCCTACAGGTCTGGATAAATCAGGTGTCGTTTCCTCATTGGCTTCTGCCAATGTCCTTATTGTCCTTCCGAGTGGAACAAGGGGATACAAACAGGGAATGCCGGTTCACGTCCTACTGTTGGAAGACCAGCAGGGAAGTGATCAGATTGGAAGCAGTTTTCAGAAGGTTGAATCAAGTGAAGAAAGGATGCAGCTCAGTGAACGATGATTTATTTGTGATAACGGAAGCCCCCATTCATCCAGAAGAAGTTTCTTCGAAAGTGGAAAGCAGGGACGCCGGCGCCGTAACCATTTTTTGCGGCACCGTCAGAGAATGGACAAAAGGGAGAAAGACACTCTTTTTAGAGTATCAGGCTTATGAATCGATGGCTGTGAAGAAACTTGCAGAAATCGGGGAGCAGGTGCAAAAAAAGTGGCCGGAAGCCAAGGTAGCGATCACCCACAGGGTGGGAAGGCTCGAAATATCCGATGTGGCAGTGGTCATTGCCGTATCATCCCCCCATAGGAAAGCGGCCTATGAAGCCAATGAATATGTGATTGAACAGATAAAGAAAATCGTCCCTATCTGGAAGAAAGAGCACTGGGAAGATGGAGAAAAGTGGATAGGAGATCAACTTCAGCAGGTGGAATATCCTGACGGGAAACCAATGAAAGGGAGTGGAGCGGATGATTAAAGTATTCCTTTTTGCCCATCTGCAGGAAAGAGCAGGTCGACAGGAAGTGACGATCGATAAGGGGGAACTCACCGTGAAAGAGTTAAAGGAACGGCTGATGGACGAGTATCAGCTTCCCTCTTTAGATGGCGTCATGGTTGCTGTCAATGAACAATACTCCCTGGAAGACGAAGTGATTTCTTCAGGAGACGTTGTTGCACTCATTCCTCCGGTCAGCGGGGGATAATTGACTTATCATCTTTGAAAATAGGAAAGGAGACGATCCATTGCTAAAGGAGCATAGGAAAGCATCGACTAAAGAAGTGACATGTAAAGTGGTGACAGTAAGCGATACAAGAACAAAAGAAACAGACAAAAGTGGAAAGCTGCTGATGGAACTTCTCCATCAATCGGGACATGCCGTCGCTGAATACGACATTGTAAAAGATGACATCACCCTTATCACGGCTTCACTTGAAAAAGCGATACATAATCAAGAGATACAGGCGGTTCTATTAAATGGCGGAACCGGCATAAGCAAAAGGGATGTAACGATAGAAGCGGTAAAATCATTATTGGATAAGGAATTAGTGGGCTTTGGTGAACTGTTCCGATTCCTGAGCTACCGTGATGATATTGGCTCCGCTGCCATTCTATCAAGGGCGATTGCAGGGGTATCGGGTGACACGATCATTTTCTCCATGCCCGGTTCATCGGGAGCCGTGAAACTTGCGATGGAACAATTGATCATCCCCGAAATAGGTCATATGGCCAATGAATTGACAAAGGATTCGAGGTAGAAGGAAAACATGATGAGAAAAAGGATATGGATCGTCATCTTCATTATACTGCTCGTAACGGGATGTGCTCCAAAAGACCGGGATAAGGTCACCCTGACCATATCGGCTGCAGCCAGTCTGAAAGATAGTATGATGGAAGTGAAAAAGGAATTTGAAAAACAGCATCCCGCCATTCACATCGTCTTTAACTTTGGAGGCACCGGGGCGTTAAGAAAACAGGTGGAACAAGGAGCTCCCAGTGATGTGTTTCTTTCTGCATCAAAAAAGGATTACGAAAGATTGGTAGACCGGGGATTGATTGACTCCAGCCTTGGAGGGGCGTTCTTATCCAATCGGTTAGTGATTATCGCCCCTGAATCAAGCAATGATCCAAGTCTTGATGCTCTTTCCCATTCAGGTGACAAGCTCGCCATAGGAAACCCGGCATTTGTACCGGCGGGGAATTATGCGAAACAGGCACTGATGGGGATGGGTAAATGGGATATGGTCAAGGATCAGCTGGTCATGGCCAAGGATGTAAGAGGAGTGCTTACACTGGTGGAAAATCAGTCTGTTTCGTTAGGGATTGTCTATGCCAGTGATTTGACCGCAAGCGAAAAGGTGGAACCCATACAGGATATCAATCCTTCGTTGCATTCAAAAATCGGTTACTACGCCGGAGTGTTAAAAAAAAGCAAGCATCCTAAAGAAGCCGCTCTTTTTTACAAGTTTGTCATCAGTGATAAAAGAAAAGAGACGTTTGAAAAATTTGGATTTACGAAAGGGTAATACGTAAAAAAGTAGGTGGACATTCAAATGGAATCATTTTGGTTCCCTATCAAGCTTTCCCTTTTGGTCGCAGCATCGGCAACTGTTTTTACGTTCATTGTTTCTGTGGCACTTTCACATACGTTCTCCCGGATCGACTTTCGGGGAAAGACACTGTTAGAAACCCTGTTCATGCTGCCGCTGGTGTTACCCCCGTCCGTCGTTGGATTTATCCTTCTCATAGTGTTTGGGATCAATAGTCCAATAGGGAGAGCTATAGAAAAAGTAATGGGAGAAACGATTTTGTTTACACCATACGCAGCCATCGTGGCCGCTGTCGTGGTGGCGTTTCCATTGATGTATCAATCAGCCAAGGCAGGGTTTCTGGGCATTGATGGAGATATTGAGGCTGCTTCACGGGTAGATGGGGCTTCAGAGATGAAGACGCTCCTGTATGTTTCAATCCCACTGGCAAGCAGATCCCTGCTGACGGGAACCGTACTCAGTTTCACGAGGGCATTGGGGGAATTCGGGGCCACTTTACTGTTTGCGGGTAACATCCCGGGGAAAACCCAGACCATCTCCACGGCCATATACGTGGCCATTGAATCCGGGGAAGACGGTCTTGCGTGGAAATATGTCGGGATAAGCATTGCGCTTTCCTTCCTCTTCCTGCTATTGGTCAATCGAATCAACGACCGGCCCTAAAGCTCGAAGGCCGGTAGATTCGTAAGCTGCTAGTATGTCAGAGGGGATCACGCTGGAAATCGCCATTTTTCCCGCCCGATTTCTGCAATAGGTATGTGGGTCCAATGATCATGCCTTTGTCGACTGACTTGCACATATCATACACACAAAGGGCCGTTGCCGTGGCGGCAGTCAACGCTTCCATTTCCACCCCTGTGCTCCCTTTCGTTTTGACTTCTGCCGTTATATGTAACTCATAGGCTTCATTCATTTCTTTCCATGAAAAAGAAATATTGATCCCGCTGATTGGAATGGGATGGCACATCGGAATTATGGAGGATGTTTGTTTTGCCGCCATGATACCGGCAACCTGGGCCACTCCAAGGACATCGCCTTTTTTGAAATCATGATGGACGATTTTTTGATGGATTTCCTGATTGACTTGAACGGAAGAGTGGGCTTTTGCCGTTCGGACGGTTTCTTCCTTATTGGATATATCCACCATTTTCGCTCTTCCTTCTTCATTAAAATGAGTAAAGTTAGACATTATGTTCACCTCAGTTTTAGTCTAATCGTATTTTGATTGAAAGTAAAACATCCTGACATTCACTGTTTTTGAAGATCCCGTTAATAAGATGTGGGATTGGAATCATTATAATTTTTTTAATGGAAGAGGGGTGTTGGATTTTGTTCAAGGATATTCCGGTTGTACAGGTTGTCGGGTTTAAAAATAGCGGGAAGACTTCCCTGGTTTGCAAGATGATTCAATGGGCCACTTCTTTGGGGATTTCCGTCTCCTCCTGTAAGCATCATGGTCATGGGGGAAAGCCGGATACGGTTGAACATACGGACAGTGCCCTTCATCAGCAGGCAGGAGCGAGGATATCAGGTGTAGAAGGAGATGGAATGCTTCAGGTATCCATTTCAAAACCGGAATGGCAGCTTGATGACATTCTCTCTTTCTATTCCTATATGAAAACGGAATTGATCATCGTAGAAGGATACAAAAGGGAACGATATCCTAAGATCGTCCTTCTTCGGAGCGAGAGTGACCATCGGATCCTACAGGAAATGGAGAATGTGATGGCGGTGATAGCCCCTTACCCCATTGAAGATCAAAAGGAAACGATCGCTTATTTTTCAAATGACAGGATGAAGGAATTTGAAAAATGGTTTTTTTCCTGGGTGCAGACATCTCTTGCAAAAGAAAGGAAGGGGGATGAACATGCGTGATGTTAAATTAGCCGGAGTCATTGTGGCAGGTGGACAATCCAGGCGGTTCGGAAGTGACAAAGCTTTTTCATTATATAAGGGAAAGCCTTTCTTTCAGCACTCTATGAAGGCCGTTGCTTCATTGGCCGATGAGGTGATGATTGTAACGAGCGCAGCGTTATTCCCACGGTTCAATGCTATTCCAAATGTACAGGTGGTAGAGGACTTGAAAGAATTCAAAGACTGCGGGCCTCTGGGGGGAATCTATACTGCCATGAGTGAATGCCGGGCAGAATGGTATGCGGTACTGCCTGTCGATGTACCTCTCGTGACCAGAAGCCTGGTTGAGCGGCTGGTAAGTCAAATAGATGAAAGGTATGATGCGATTGTTCCGATCATTGGCGGTAAGCTACAACCTTTATTGGCCGTGTATCGGTATTCCCTCAAGGAAAGGATCTATGATCAACTCGTTAGTGAAGACTACAAAATGGGTACTATACTTAAAGGCGTCTCTGTCCTATATCTGACAGAAGAGGAAATAGTAGAAAGGGAAGCCTTTCATAATATCAATACGAAGCAAGATTACGATACTTATATTAAATGAATGGTTGAAATATGTAACTGGAGTGAGCCCTGCATGGAACATATCATAGACAAGCGAACGCGAACCCTTCGTGATTTGAGGATTTCTGTAACGGATCGATGCAATTTCCGGTGCAGGTACTGCATGCCGAAAGAAATTTTTGGTGCAGATTATCCATTTTTAGAAAGAGAAGAGATTCTTTCATTTGAGGAAATCACACGTTTAGCCGGCATTTTTTCAGAGTTCGGTGTGGAAAAAATCCGGCTCACGGGCGGAGAACCCCTGCTTAGAAGAAATCTGCCGGTCCTGATTGAAAGTTTATATAAAGTGTCAGGGATAAAGGATATCGCCTTGACGACAAACGGGGTATTCCTCCCGAAGTATGCGAAGGCATTGAAACAAGCCGGGCTTTCAAGAGTGAACGTGAGTCTGGATTCCCTGAATGATGAGGTATTTATGAAAATCAATGATGTGGGCAGGGGAGTGAAGCCTGTATTAAATGGAATCCGCGCTGCGCAAAAGGAAGGCCTTGAAGTAAAAGTGAATATGGTCGTGAAAAAAGGGCTTAGTGACGATGAAATCATGCCAATGGTCCACTATTTTAAACAAGAAGGGATCACTCTCAGGTTCATCGAGTTTATGGATGTCGGAACCACAAATGGATGGAATTATAAAGATGTCATCAGCAAGAAGGAAATACACGATCTCATAAACAGTCATTATCCATTGGAACCCGTCGAGCCCGGTTACGTTGGAGAGGTGGCAAAAAGGTATCGGTATAGCGGGACCAATACGGAGGTAGGATTCATTTCCTCCGTGACAGAAAGCTTTTGTACGAGCTGCAACCGGGCACGGGTGTCCACGGACGGGAAGCTTTTCACTTGTCTATTTGCCCAAAGTGGATTCGACTTGAAGGCAATGATACGTGGCAATGCCTCGGATGATGAACTGAAGGAAGCGATCAGAAGCGTATGGGAAAAGCGGGATGACCGCTATTCCGAAGTGAGAACGGAAGAAAGCCAGGCTTCCCGAAAAATTGAGATGTCCTATATTGGGGGATAATGAACTGAAAAAGCAAGGACTTCCCGTCTAAGAGAAGTCCTTGCTTTTTTTGTAGTTCCCATCATTGATAGTTGATGACGGCAGGACTCGGGTCCAGTTTCAATACCTCTTCAGGCGTCAGGACCGGGAAATCCTTCTCATAGAAGACTTTGAAGGCGCCATACTGAGTCGGTTCCTCCCGGATGTATCTGCCGTACAATGCCTGCTTGTCCGCAGCCGCTCCCCAGCCGTCGAAGTTGATGGCGACTTCGACGTTTTCAGTCGGTTTGATCGCATCTTTGTTCGTCAGCACGGGACCGGTGAATTGGTGGACAAGGACCAGTTTATCGGGGAGATTATTTTTTTCCGCCATCGCCCCTATATACTCGATGGCCTCCTGGATGTCGCGGCCGTCGACTTCACCGAGATCCTCTCCGGGCTTTTCCCCTTCGGCTACGTGGAATTCCGTATCGATGGCGAGGTGAACGTTCGGGCGCTTAAGCCACTTTTCAACCATTTTCACCTGATTCATCACCGTATCCGTTCCGAGTTGAATATCGAGCAGTACGAGAGCATCATGCTTCTCGGCAAGCTTCACATACGTTTCGATATTCTCCTCAGACGTCATCTGCACATAATCACCATCTGGACCGGGTGCATTCTGGGCCATGGTGGTAATCAATTCAATCGTCGGGACAGCGGGACGATCCGGGTCGAGATCGGAATAGACCTGGGTTTGTTCTTTCAGTTTCTTTATGTATTCTTCAGGTTCGTATTTTCCGAGAATCCCCATATGTTTCGACGCCGGAGTGCCATAGTAGGTCACGAGACGATGATTCTTCAATGGTCCGTCCGATGGGTCTTCCACACCGTTTGCAAGGGTCTCACCCAAAGGCACTGTCCGCTGAGGTTTCTCCTTCTGCCCCTCCTGATCGGTCTCTGTTTCTTCGGCCGGTGTTTCTTCAGCCAGGTTTTCCTTCAGGGACACAGCACCTTCAGAAGGTTCCAGCGGTTTGAAAGGTGGCTGACTCTCTTCCTTCTTTTCTGCCACCTTGTCTTCTTTCGGTTTCTTTTCTGCCTTGCCTTGTTCCGAAGTGGCTTCTTTCTTTTCTTCATGTTCTTTTGTTGCAGTGGGGGAGGAACAGGCTCCCAGTGCAAGTGAAACGGTTAACATTAGCGGCAAATATTTATTCATTGCCTCACACATCCTTTTTCTTAGAAGATTATGGAGGAGTTTAACACATTTTCCTTTACAAGAAAGCTATGTAAACAAATTGATAGAAAGATTTAATCAGAAAAGCGCCAAGCCCCCGGCGCTCGGGCGGGCTTGGCACTTATCCTATCATTCTATCAACTCTATTGTACATTTATAAGCCTTGCATTAGATCGACGGTTTTTGTTTCAGCTGCTGCCGAATGGAATAAAGGGCTTTTTCAACGGTTTGTTTGTTCTTTTCCGTGATTTCCCCTTTTCTCGGGATCGGCTTGTAGATGTCGGGAGCATCCATCCATTCAATCGGTAAGGTGACACCAGCTTTACTCTGCCACCGTTCGGCCCATTTGGAAGGGAAGGAAGAGGAGAGGTCCATCCGCCCGGTCATCTCCATCCAGATCATGCTCCAGGCTCTTGGCACGACTCTCCATATGTCATAGCCGCCGCCTCCAACGGCAATCCATTTCCCATCGCAGTACTCATGGGCAAGCTCGTGGGCGATGCGTGGGATTTCCCGATAGATGTTCATGGTCGCCGAGAGATGGGTGAGGGGATCGTAGTAATGGGCATCCGCTCCGTTTTGGGTCAGGATGACGTCGGGTTTAAAGAATTCGATCACTTCCCGGAAGGACGTTTCATACGCCTCGAGCCATGATTCATCCTCTGTGAAGGCATCAAGGGGGATATTGAATGAATATCCATACCCTTTCCCGTGACCGCGCTCATTGATATTGCCCGTCCCCGGGAAGAGATACCGTCCCGTTTCATGGATCGACAGCGTGCAAACCCCCGGATCATCGTAGAAGGACCACTGAACCCCGTCCCCATGATGGGCATCTGTATCGACATACAGAACCCGTGCCCCGTACTTTTCCTGTAAATAACGGATGGCAACGGAACTGTCATTATAAATGCAGAAGCCCGAAGCCTTTCCCTTGAACCCGTGATGCAGTCCGCCACCGAGATGCAGGGCATGCTTCGCTTTACCGGTCATGACATAATCGACGGCCGTTAACGTCCCGCCCACTAAATAGGCACTTGCTTCGTGCATGCCTTTGAACATCGGGGTATCTTCCGTTCCGATCCCGAATCCTTCTGCCCGGTCCTGAGAAAGCTGGCCATTACTCGCCTGCCTGACAGCGTTTACATAGTTGGGATCATGATTCAGGAATAACTCTTCGTCTGTCGCCATCCGCGGTGGGACGATTTCATCCCCCTCTAGGGCATTCACTTCTTTTAGTAAGTCCATCGTCAGGGTGATCCGGGTCTGATTGAAAGGATGCTCATCAGAGAACCGATACCCCAGCAGTTCATCCGAATAGATAAAGACGGCATCCTTTTTCATGATGAGATTCCCGGCATGTTTGGCCATAACACGTCATATCCTTCTTTCTTAAGATCACTGATCACATTCATCGGATTCATCGTCCGGACGCGGAATACAAGGATTTTAAAGTTTTCGTCCTTTTTATCCGGATAGACGAGGACACTTTGGATATTGGAGTTGTTCCTTCTGATGATACCCGCGACCTCATAGAGGATGCCCGCTTTATGAGGGACCTTCACTTCAATTTGAGAGCCGGGCTGATGGGCACCGGTCAGTTGAATGAGGGTATACAACAGGTCCGTTTCCGTAATGATCCCGACGAGCTTCTTTTCCTTCAGGATTGGAAGGCAGCTGATGTGATGTTCGTAAAAAAGGGCCGCGACCTCTTCGACAAAATCAAGAGGATGACCCGTGATCACTTCCGTTTTCATGATGAATTTAAGAGGATTTTGTAACTCGGAAGTACTTGGCCCATCATGAAATATGGAAGGTGTTCCATCCTTTACATCACGGTCACTGACGATTCCGACGACTTCCATCGCGTCATTCGTAATCGGGATATGCTTGATTTTCTTTTCCCTCATTAATTTGATAGCCGATTCAATGGTATCGTCGGCTTTCAGCGTTTCCACTTTCGTTTTCATGATCTCTTCTACAATCACGTTCTCCACCCCTTTTAGAAAGCTGTCACGTTAATACATAAAACGATTCATAAATCGAAGTTGGTCAAATCGTTGGATGGAATCCGAATCCACTCTTTTCCCGATTCTCGCCATTAAACAATTGGCCGGATGGGAGCTGATTTCAGGGTCATCCGTCGCGTAATACTCCAAACCGCCGGCGTTCATCATTTTCTCCATCACTTTCCGGTACTCCCATACGTTCAGGCCGGTTCCTTTTAGGTCCCAATGCCAATAATATTCCGTTGTAATGACGATGTAGTCCTCCATATAGTCGTCCATCATCGATACCTTCAATAGATTCTTTCCGACGGCTGCACCGCGGAATTTAGGAATGACCTCGATGGCACCGAGCTCGATCAAGTTCTTCATCTTTCCCTGGGACCACCGTTCAAGGGGATCAGGATATAAATATGTAACATACCCGACGATTGTATGATTGTCCCGTGCAATCAGGATGCGTCCTTCCGGTAGTCCGGCAATTTCAACAAGGGCTTTGTGCTGCTGTGCAGGGGGCCTGAAAGCGACCAGGTCCTCGTGAAAGTCAAGGCGTGCCAATTCCTCTGCAGAAATCGGACCTTCAATAATGATGTTTCCTTTTGCTGTCTTTAATTCTGTTGCATTATAGGTTTTTTTCAATTTCATCTGGACACCACCTAAAGATATTCCTCAAGACCATTATACATGAAATTGAAAATAAGAGAGCGCTTTCACAAAAAATTCAGACGTTTCGATGAAGGATATTATTCTGAAATATCTATGGGAGAGCGCGTTTTGATGGGATTTCTCCCTGTGATCTGGAGAATTCACTCCTGGCAGATTTTTTAAAAAATTGAGAAAATATTCGATTTATACTATAATAAGATTGTAATTTCTTACATAAGGGGGATGCGGTATATGAAAGTGGAAGCGCTACCAGTGACAAAGGGAAACTATAATCTTGAAAGCTATGAAAATACGTATGAAACATTCGACTGGAAAGATGTCGAGAAGGAATTTTCATGGGCGGAAACAGGTCGTGTCAATCTCGCACATGAAGCGATCGACCGGCATGCAGCGTCATTCAGGAAGAATAAAGTCGCTCTTTATTACCGAGATGCAGAACGTGATGAAAAATATACGTACTCTGATATGAAGAAAATGTCGAACAAGGCAGGGAATGTATTTAAGCGTTTCGGGGACGTTGAAAAGGGAGACCGCGTCTTCATCTTCATGCCAAGATCACCTGAATTGTATTTCTCCGTACTCGGGGCGATCAAGCTGGGTGCCATCGTGGGGCCGCTGTTTGAAGCTTTCATGGAAGGTGCCGTACGGGATCGTCTGGAGGACAGCGAAGCGAAGGTGCTCGTCACCACTCCGGAGCTGTTGAAGAGGGTTCCGGTAAGTGAACTGCCGAATCTGAAGCATGTATTCCTTGTCGGGGATGATGTGGAGGAAGATGATGTCCATGTGGACTTTATGGCTAAATTTGCTGAAGCAAGCGATAAGCTTCAAGTGGAGTGGGTGGACCGGAACGATGGTCTGATCCTTCATTATACGTCGGGGTCCACAGGGAAGCCTAAAGGGGTCCTCCACGTCCATAATGCGATGATCCAGCATTATCAAACGTCTAAATGGGTCCTTGATCTACAGGAAGAGGACGTGTACTGGTGTACAGCAGATCCAGGCTGGGTGACGGGGACTTCCTATGGAATCTTCGGACCGTGGCTGACAGGGGCGTCCAATGTCATCGTAGGGGGTCGCTTCAAGCCGGAGAACTGGTATAAGACGATCGAAGATTATGGCGTGACGGTCTGGTACAGTGCACCGACTGCCTTCAGGATGCTGATGGGTGCAGGGGATGAAGTCGTAAAACAATTCGACCTCGGCTCCCTTCGCCACATCCTGAGCGTCGGGGAACCGTTGAATCCGGAAGTCGTCCGCTGGGGAATGAAGGTATTCAACCTGCGCATCCATGATACGTGGTGGATGACCGAAACAGGCGGTCAGCTGATCTGTAACTATCCAAGCATGGAGATCAAACCGGGCTCCATGGGGAAACCGTTCCCGGGCATCAAAGCCGCAATCGTCGATGATCAAGGAAATGAAGTACCTCCATACCGGATGGGGAACCTTGCCATCAAAAAAGGCTGGCCATCGATGATGAACCAGATCTGGAATAATCCACAGAAGTATGAATCCTACTTTATGCCGGGTGACTGGTACGTATCCGGGGATTCTGCCTATATGGATGAGGACGGGTACTTCTGGTTCCAGGGACGTATCGATGATGTCATCATGACGTCAGGTGAACGGGTAGGTCCTTTCGAAGTGGAAAGTAAGCTTGTGGAACATCCGGCTGTTGCCGAAGCAGGTGTCATCGGGAAGCCCGATCCTGTCCGTGGTGAAGTCATCAAAGCATTCATCGCCCTTCGTGACGGATACGAAGTGACAGATGAACTGAAGGAAGAGATCCGTCAGTTCGTGAAAAAAGGGCTTGCTGCCCATGCGGCACCGAGAGAAATCGAATTCCGTGATAAGCTGCCGAAGACACGAAGCGGAAAAATCATGCGCCGCGTCTTGAAGGCATGGGAACTGGACCTGCCTACGGGTGACTTGAGTACGATGGAAGACTGATAGATGTGTTGGATGGACCCCCGCTCTTTGTGAGTGGGGGTCTACTTGTGAGGTGCAAATCGGTTAATCAAATAGCAAGTCACCTGATTTAACACGGCATAGTTCACACTCAAAAAACCTTAGAGATTCAAAGATCTCTAAGGTTTTTTCGGTTTCTCTATTGTCCGTTTTCGATAAAGGAGGGGAGAACCAGTTTGGTAAATAAGCGGAGAAATTCCGACTATTGATCAAAAAGAACTGAAATTACCTTAAATAGCCGGAAATATTCCGCCTATTTGCTCGAAAAACGATAAAAATAGCTTATTCTGCTTTGCTTAACCGGAATATTTCCGCTTAAATCCCGGACAAAGCTCTATTCTGCAGTCTTAACCGGAAAAACTCCGCTTATTTTCACTATAACTGGTTACTCCATTAAGGATAAGACTTCTAAAAAAGAGGGAGACGTCACAACGACGTTTCCCTCTTTCCAATCAATCATCAGTTCTGCGCTGGTGGTGGATCCGGTTCTGTAGGTGGTTCGGTTCCACCGACACCTCCCCCGTCTCCGCCTCCAGTGCCGCCGCCATCATCCTCTGGCGGCGGTGGCTCCGGTTTGTCCGGTTTATCCGGTTTTGGCGGAGGATCGGCCGGTTTGTCACCTGGCGGTTTCGGATCCGTAGCCGGTTTTTCAGCTTTAGGCTCAGCAGGTTTCGGTTCCGGCTTTCCGATTTGCACAGTGTTGGAACGGGCAGATTCTTTGCCGGCAACATCGACGGCAACCACATAGAAATCACCGTTTCCAACGGATACTGCTAAACTTGACCCGGACTTGACGCTTCCGACCTTGCCGCCTGACGTGCTGTATACGCGGTATCCGACTACGTCGCCGCTTGCTGAAGGGGTCCAGGTAATGGTGTTCCCGCTTCCGCTCGCATTGACGGTTCCAGGAGCTGCTCCGTCATCGGAAATCTTGTTTTCCGCGATGAGGACATTCTTGAAACGTTCGTCACCATCCGGAATGAGCTTATCCGGATTTCCAGGTACAGCCCCGAAGATATTTTTCACAAAGTCAGGGTTCAAGATGACACCCGGCTGTGAAAATTCTGCCGGTGTATTCGGTAATGCGAGGTATTTCTTTCCGTTTACCATCACGTATCGGCTCATGAGTAAGCTGTCATCCGTTTTGGTTGGTACGTATTTGGCATTGAATAAGTCACTTTTTACAAGTCCCGCCTGGCTGCATGCCTCAGATGGAAGCAGTCCGGAGATGGAACAGAAAGATCTTCTGACAATCCCTTCCGGCTGTTGGAACGATGCATCAGGGTCGATCAGCTCGGGAGCCAGATCTCTGACATCATTCAACAGATAAGACCATAAGCGGATGTTACGCAATCCGTAATGTCCGTACCGGGCACGGGATCCGGCAGTGTTCAGTGACGAAGGTGTGTCATAGCCGAACCAGGTCCCAAAGGTGATACTTGGATTCGTTGCCACAAACCAATGATCTTTATAGTCCTGACTCGTCCCGGATTTACCGGCCCAGTCCGAATTAAAGTTCAAGAAGGTTTTCGCATAACGCCCGGTACCAAGGGAATGATCCAGTGTATCTCTCATCATATCAATTGTTAAATAAGCTGTTTGCGGACTGAACACATCCACAGGTTCTGATTTATGTTCATAAACGACCGTGCCATCTTTGTCCACGATCTTATCGATCATGTAGGCATCTATGAATTTCCCGCCGTTGGCGAAGGTCGTATAGGCATTCACATTTTCCTCGACGGTCACACCCTCGGTGGTTGCTCCAAGTGTTAACGACAGGTTATTGTCATATCTGCTGGATAGGGAGTTAAAGCCCATTTTCAGCAGGAACTCTTTAAATGGATTCCGGTTATAAATATTCGCATACGTTCTGACAGCAGGGAGATTCAAAGACTCTGCAAGGGCAAATCTTGCAGGATATAACCCACGCTCTCTAAGCGAATAGTTTTCCGGGGTCCAGCCATTGATATCCACGGCAACATCAGGAATCGGTGATCCCGGTGAAATGTATCCGTATTCCAGGGCTGGTGCGTAGGCGAGCAATGGCTTCATCGTAGATCCGTTTGATCTGTGTGACTGAGTGGCATGGTTGATTTGTTCCAATTTGAAATCACGTCCGCCGATGAAGCTGATGATCCGTCCCGATTTATTCTCGATCATGACGGCACCGACCTGAACCGGTTGTTCTACTTCAACTTCTTTCCCAGTATCAGGGTCCGTTACCGTGACGGTCTTGGTAGGACCGTACATATCATATGCATCTTTTGTTTTCTGCATTTGATCATAGATCTTCTTGTTGATGGTCGAATGAATTTGATACCCGCTTTGACGGACATTGCGGTCAGCAAGCGTCTGGTACTTATCTTCAAGTTCGTCATTATTTTTCAGATCCTGTTCAGAATATCCATCTTTCTTGGCAAGCACATTTTTCATGATTTCCACTGCCCGGCTTTCAAGTTCGGCAGTGAGCCATGGATATTGTTCTCTAGGTGATGGCTTAGGTTTAACGAAGTCCTTCGTGATGTCATAGGCAACGGCATCGTCATATTGCTTTTTCGTGATGTAGCCTTCCCGGTGCATCCGGTAGAGGACCGTGTTTTTCCGGCTCATCCCGGCTTCAAGATTCTCTTTGATTTCCCCATTATTCTTGAATGGCGTGTAAGAGAAGGGAGCCTGTGGAAGTCCGGCGATGAAGGCTGACTGAGGCAGGGACAGATCCTTTGCATCCACTCCGAAGATCCCTTTGGCAGCCGATTGGACGCCCGCGATGTTTTGACCGGAAGAGTTCCGTCCAAGAGTCGCTACATTCAGATAGGCTTCCAGTATTTCATCTTTTTCAAAAAATCTTTCCAGGCGAAGAGCGAGAAGGATTTCTTTCGCTTTTCTTTCAAAAGACACTTCATTGGTGAGGATCTGGTTTTTGATCAGCTGCTGAGTAAGTGTACTTCCGCCCGATTGAGTGGATGAATTCGTGAATTCCTGGAGTACGGCACGCATGATCGCTTTTGGCACGACACCGTTATGATCCTTGAAATATTCATCTTCCGTGGCAATGACGGCATTTTGCAAATCTACCGAGATATCTTCAAGCTTTACTTCTTCCCGTTCCAGGTCTGTCCGGAGTTTCCCGAGATAGACGTCATCCGAGAAGTAAAGACGTGAGGTTTCTTCATAGTTGTAGATGTCCTTTTTCATTTGGTCATAAGGACGGATCGGTTCTTCCTTGACGAGTGAAGCGAAATAACCCGCTCCGACTCCTCCTGCAAAGGCAAATCCCAGTACGAAAATCACGACCAGGATCAATGACAGGTTCCAGAATACTCCGTATGTAATTCTTGCTCGTTTTTGAACTCTGGTATTTGAAAAGAACCTGATTGCAGGGTCTATTTTTTCGAGAAATTTGTTCCATTTTTCCTTCATATATCATTCCCCCCAGAACATTCCCATTATAGCATAATTCCAGGAAGGCTGTCGTAAAAAGTCAAATAAAATGGTCTTTTATCATGCGTTTAGTTGACTATTATTTTGGAATATGGTAAAAACCTAATATAGTGATATGAATGATGATCCGGCATATGATCGGATTTCTGAACAATAATACATGCAATGAGAGGAATAAGTAGTCTGCCTTCCCTGTTACAAAGAGAGTCAGTGGTTGCTGTGAACTGACACAAATGGCCGATGAATTACATCCTGGAGCTTTTGCCGTGAACATTAGTAGCGGCAAACGGTGAGAGCCGTTATCTCTAATGAGTGAAGGATGTTATTCCTTAATTTGGGTGGTACCGCGCGACAGCGTCCCTGCATATATGCAGGGACTTTTTTGTCGTCAGCTTGTTTATCAAAAGGAGGAAAAAAGGATGGATTTATTAAAAGACTTGGAATGGCGTGGGATCACGTATCAGCAAACGGATGCGGAAGGTTTGAAGGACCTTTTGAATAAAGAAAGCATTTCCATTTATTGCGGGATCGATCCGACAGCGGACAGTATGCATATCGGACATCTGCTTCCATTCCTGACGCTTCGCCGCTTCCAGAATCAAGGGCATCGTCCCCTTGTCCTGGTTGGGGGGGCCACCGGATTGATCGGTGACCCGAGTGGGAAAAATGAAGAGCGTAAACTGCAGACCATTGAAGCCATTCAGGGAAATGTAGAGAGCATTAAAGGGCAGCTCCAGAGCATTTTTGATTTCGAAGGAGAAAATGGTGCGGTGATGGTGAATAACTATGACTGGATCGGAGCGATGGATGTTGTCACATTCCTGCGTGACTTCGGTAAGCATGTGGGTGTGAATTACATGCTGGCGAAGGATACGATCTCGTCCCGTCTGGAATCGGGTATTTCATTCACGGAATTCACATACACGATCCTTCAGGCGATGGACTTCAATCACTTATATGACAACTACAACTGTAAGCTGCAGATCGGTGGAAGTGACCAGTGGGGGAACATCACGACGGGCCTTGAACTGATCAGACGCACACATGAAGAAGAAACGAAGGCATTCGGCTTCACGATCCCCCTTGTCACGAAAGCGGACGGAACGAAATTCGGGAAAACGGAAAGCGGAGCGGTGTGGCTCGATCCGAAGAAGACGTCTCCTTACGAGTTCTACCAGTTCTGGATCAACGCGGCTGATGCGGATGTTGTGAAATATTTGAAATACTTTACCTTCCTTTCCCATGAAGAAATCGATGCGCTTGCTGCTTCTGTTGAAACCGAGCCTCATCTGCGTAAAGCACAAAAGACGCTTGCGGAAGAAATGACAAAGATGATCCACGGAGAAGAAGCCCTTGATCAGGCCATCCGCATTACTCAAGCCTTATTCAGCGGTGAGATCAAGTCATTATCTGCTTCTGAAATACTGGAAGGATTCAAAGATGTTCCTTCTTTCGAACAGGCAAAAGGAGAAGAAATCGGATTGATCGATCTCCTCGTCAATGCGAAAATCTCGCCTTCCAAGCGTCAGGCACGTGAAGATGTCGGAAACGGTGCAATCTACCTCAACGGCGAACGGGTCACGGATCTCCAGCATGTGATGGGCGAAGGAGACAAGATCGAAGGACAATTTACGATCATCCGCCGCGGAAAGAAGAAATATTTCAGAATTCAGTACGTATAATAGGATATAGAATCTATCAGCACGGTATCCGTTTCTCTCATTAGGAGCGGGTACCGTGCTTTTTATTATGGGAATTTCAGTATTTTAAGCACAAAAAAACACTGCCCACAAAATGGACAGTGTCTCTTTCACAAAGATTAACGAGAGTAGAACTCAACGATAAGAGCTTCGTTAATTTCAGCTGGTAATTCAGAACGTTCAGGAACGCGTGTGAATGTACCTTCTAATTTGTCAGCATCGAAAGTTAGGAATTCAGGAACAAAGCTGTTCACTTCCATCGCTTCTTTGATGATGTCAAGGTTACGTGATTTTTCACGAACTGAGATTGTTTGACCAGGAAGAACGCGGAATGAAGGGATGTCTACGCGAGATCCGTTCACTGTAACGTGACCGTGGTTAACAAGTTGACGTGCTTGACGGCGAGTACGAGCAAGACCTAAACGATAAACAACGTTATCCAGGCGGCACTCAAGTAGCGCCATGAAGTTTTCACCGTGTTTACCTTGTAATTTGCCAGCTTGGTCAAATAGGTTACGGAATTGACGCTCAGTTACTCCGTACATGTGACGAAGTTTTTGCTTCTCTTGAAGTTGTAAACCGTACTCAGAGATTTTTTTACGTTGGTTAGGACCGTGTTGTCCTGGAGCGTAAGGACGCTTTTCTAATTCTTTACCCGTACCGCTTAGAGAGATTCCAAGACGACGGGATAATTTCCAGCTTGGGCCAGTATATCGAGCCATGAATGACTCCTCCTTTATTGTTTTTATTTTGTTGTAAAATAAAAACACCTGTGAATAAACAATTATGTGCATTTTGTTTTCATGTACCTTCGCCCTAGCAGCAGAGGGTTACAAGATACACCTCAAATATGTAGAGGAACAAAATACGAACATAAAGGACTTCACTGAAGCTGCATTATTTTACACAAAGAATATTATATGACGTGCGAGAATAGAAGTCAAGGAAGTATTTTAAGATTCCTCAAAAGAACAATCATGATTACCCAAACAAAATAGTCCATAAGTCATTTGATGTGATATAATGAAGTAGAAAATTATGTTAATTAGGTGAGCAGATTTGCAAGAATCAAAGAGAGAGAAATTTCTTCGATATATATTGATTGGTCTGTGTCTGCTGGTCGTTTTGGGAGGATTCCTGTATACCTCCACCTCATCGGAAGTAGTCGATGAGACGGACCCATCCGTCCATGCTCAGGTGTTGGCTGGGGGAGACGAACGTCATAACCCGGTCATCGCAGTGGCTAAGATAGTAGAAAAACAGCCGGTCCTTGTCATATATGAAATCCAACGGGAAAACCAATATTACTTTAAGGTATTACATAGTGTGTCGTTGCATCATCCAGCGAAAAAACTTGGGATCACCAAGGAAATAAACGGGGTTTGGGCCCAATTGGAAAAGAAGAAGTGGGTATTATTTTCGGATTCTTTAGAGGTGCTAGAGGAGAGGAAGAGTGCTCCTTCTTCTATTATAACAAGCGGTCATCCCTTTCAGATTCAGGAAAAGACCCGATTCATCAGCATTCCCAAGGGGGATGAAGAGGATCCGGTCCTGCTGGATCTTTCAGACAGAAACGGGAAACCGGAAGAAATTCATTCTTTATCCGAAGACGATTCATTATGGCTGGTTGTCTTCGGGAAGGAATTGGTACTGGCCAGGAGTCAATGATGTAAATAGTGTCACAAACCTTTCAGGTGTGGGTGAGAAAAATGTACGTAATTCAATATGTATTGCATGAATACAAATCAAAGCTATTCGATTTAATCTATGAAGAAATGTCAGCGGAGGCAGATCCTTCTGTTCAATTGCAAAAGTGGCTGACGGTTGTGAAAGATTGCCTGGGGGTCGAGCAGGCATTTTTATATTTTTATAATGATACAGCGTATGATCTTTATCCTCCCCATCAGAATGTGGATGCTCCCCTCATACTGGCTGAAGCCAAGGAGGAGTATATCCTCCGTCCCATCTTGATTGAAAAGGAAGAACGCTCATCTGTTAAGTTTCACTTCACGAAGGAGGATGGAAGTCCTTTGGCAATCCTTTTAGTGAAGAAAGAGGACGATCATGGATGGGCAGATGAAAGCTGGCTGCATTCCTTTTGGAAGGCGAGCAATCAGTTTTTACAGCATACAGGCGGCATTCAGACCGTCCTCGAAGACGAAAGAAGATACAGGGAATTATTCAAAGTGACAGAGATCTTCCATTCGACGAGGGACGTTCATACGCTACTCGTCCAGATCATCGAGACGCTGAAGCAGGTATTCCCGGTCGATGAATTCCATTTGCTGTTGTCACATGACCGGCATGAATTCGGTGAACTCCCCATAAAGAACTTCGACTTCGACCGTGCCAACGAATCCGCCATGCAGGCCTTTGTAAATGGAAGCATTGAATCAGGGGAAGAGGATGTCCTGTATGCCCCGCTAAAAGGGAAACAGGGGATCTATGGGGTCCTCGAGGTGAAGTCCATGTCCCATGCCACCTTTACGGATCAGAAGATCGAGTTCATCCGCCTGCTTGCCTATACGGCGGGGAGTGCCCTGGAGAACGCCAAGCTTTATGAGCAGTCGAAAAGGCTCATCACCGATCTTCAGCTCATCAATGAAACATCCCATCAATTGAACTTGAATTTACGATTGACCGAAACCGTCCTTTTCTTGAAAAAACAAATCAAGCGGTCTTTCCAAGCATCCGCCATCGGATTCGTGCTCCTTCAAAAAGGGGAATACATCATTTTGGAAGAAAGCTCCCCAGTCTTTTTTGAAGAAACAGGCAGGAATTATATTTCATACGTCAAGACGCGCATCGAAAAGGAAAGGGATGCGATCTTTTTAGGGGATGTCAGCGATCGATTTGAAAAAGCAGCGGCCTTTCCTTCGATCATGGCCGCTCCCATGATTCAAAATGAAGTCCTGATTGGATTCTGTGTCGTGCTGCATAAGGAACCGTATATGTTCTCATTTGATATGTACAAGCTCCTGCAGTCGTTCATCCATCATTCCACCCTTGCCATCACCAATGCGACCCTTCGTGAAAAGCTCGAGCATATGGTCATCACCGATCACATGACCAAGCTGTTTGCACGGAATTATCTCGATGATGAAATGGAATCCTCCATGAATAAGGATGAACTGGGGACCCTGCTCCTGATCGATATCGACGACTTCAAATCCATCAACGACAACTACGGTCATCAAATCGGGGATGAGGTCATCATAGAAGTGTCGAATCTCATCAAGGGAATCGTCAGCCACCATGGATTCGTTGCCAGATGGGGAGGAGAAGAGTTAGCCGTCTACCTGCCATCCCTCGGTCGTGAAAAAGGCTTGGAAATCGCGGAACGCATCATAAAAGACGTCCCATTGAAGACCAACCCTTCCGTCACACTCTCATGCGGATTATCCATATGGACAGCAAGTGATGACACATGTCCCAAGTCAGTGAAAGAATTAGTCAAAAAAGCAGACGAAGCACTCTATCTTGCCAAGAATAATGGAAAGAACCAGGTTGTGAAAGACTGTGATTGAGCTAGTAAAAAATAAGATCGGAACAGGAATGAGCCATCCTTGGTTCTTCCTGTTTTTTGTTTTAGAATCCGTGCATTTCCTTTACCGCTTTAGTGTAAACGCTTTCTTTTTCACCTCGATTATCATATTCTAGAATAGTAGTTACTTAGAATTAAAGGGAATACTGGGAGGAATACTGTATGAAAGATGAGAAACGTTTTGAAACAAGGGTGATTCACGAGGGGTATCAATCGTCTCAGCATTTTGATAGTTTAGCGCCCCCTTTATACCAAACCTCTACTTATACCTTTGCAAATGCGAAACAAGGGGAAAATCGATTTGCAGGTGAAGAAGAAGGATATATATATTCAAGACTGGGAAATCCGACAGTATCCATATTGGAAGAACGGATGGCTTCATTGGAAGGCGGGGAAGCGGCCCTTGCCTTCGGTTCCGGGATGGCGGCTGTCAGCGCGGTCCTGTTCTCACTGACGAAATCCGGGGATCATATCCTGTGCTCTCAAGGGGTATACGGGTGTACGTTCGGTCTCCTTGAGCTGCTTCAAGAGAAATTTGCCATCGGACATGACTTTTCATCTATGAATTCAGAAGAAGAGATCCGTGGTAAGATTTTGGAAAATACAAGCTGCATTTATGTGGAAACCCCGATCAATCCTACCATGCAGCTCATAGACCTGGAGCTCGTTGTGAAGGTTGCGAAGGAAAAGGGGATCCCTGTCGTAGTGGATAACACCTTCTGTTCTCCATATCTTCAACGTCCGTTGGAACTTGGATGCGACATTGTCATCCACAGCGCAACGAAATACATCGGCGGGCACGGAGATGTCGTTGCCGGCCTCGTCGTCGGTACACAGGAGAAAATGGCCGAAATCAGGATGACGACACAAAAGGATATCGGCGGCATCATTTCTCCATTCGATGCGTGGTTATTACTGAGGGGGTTAAAGACACTGGCTGTGCGAATGGACCGTCACTGTGACAGTGCTGAAAAGATTGCCGATCTATTAGCCGGGCATCCCGCCGTAGAAACGGTCATATACCCTGGACATGAGAATCACCCTCAGCACGGGGTCATGAAGAAACAAATGAAAAAACCGGGCGGAATGATTTCCTTTACCCTGAAAGGCTCAAAGGAAGAAGCGCAGAAGTTCATGGATGATCTTGACATGATCAAGATCGCTGTCAGTCTTGGCGATGCTGAAACATTGATCCAGCATCCTGCTACCATGACTCATGCCGTCGTGCCTGAAGAGTCGAGAAAGAGCATGGGAATCAATGATTCACTTCTACGGCTCTCTGTGGGACTAGAAGCCCCGGAAGACATTTGGAGTGATCTATCGCAGGCACTGGATAGAGCATAAAAAAACAGGAAGGGACCGGAATGCCGGTTCCTTCCTGTTTTTATGCAGGGAATGTATCAGTCTTTCATATAAGCCTGGGTTGATTTTTCCGTACCAACACCGTACAGCTCAAAGATGATGCCATAAATGAACGCCGTCAAAAAGATCGAGCTGATCATATCGAGAATGAAATGTTGCTTTACAAATAGGGTCGATACGATGATCAATGATCCCATGATCGGGACAAAGACAGAGTGGAACGAGTGTTTATTTTTTATATTGAAATTGCCGAGAATAATGGCGAAAGTCGTTAAGACGTGAATGCTCGGGAAAGCATTATACGGCTGGTCGTGATTATAGATCATCCGGACAAGGTCCACAAACAGGCCGTCCCCTGCAACATCCGGGCGTGGTACCGTGGTCTGGAAATAAAAGTAGATAACGAAACAAATCAACTCACCGATGACGATGATACTAAGGGTTTTAAGAAAGGTAGAGACGTCTTTATACCAAAAATAAAAAAGGTATCCCAGGATAAAGGCGTACCATAAAATATAAGGCACAATGAACACCGGCACGAATGGGATCCACCCATCGATGGTTGTAGAGAGGATCACGGCTTCACGGGTATCCGTATTCAATAGTGTATATAAAAAACCTAACGCCGGCATCACCAGCAAACATAATAAATAGGGTAAGTCTTTTTTCTTTGCTCTCATATTTCACCTCTTCTTACCTGTAGTTCATTCTGGATATTGTATGGGATATTACTGTGTTACGTTCACGTGTTTGTTACTCTTTTCCCTTTAAAGCGGGCAGGGAAACGTGAACTTTTTAACAAGTTACCGAATTTCTTCCATCGCAAAAAAACCTGCCGGAATAGTCACTTCGCCGGCAGGTTTTGTGATTTGAGTTTAGAGGTGTTTTACAAGCTCTTCTGTAAAGATTTCGAGATACTTCTGGTCTTCTTCGTCGAATCTGGCTTTTTCCGGGCTGTCGATATCCAGGACCCCGATCAGTTTCCCTTCTTTCACCAGAGGGATGACGATTTCGGATTGGGAGGCAGCGTCGCAGGCGATGTGTCCCGGGAATTGATGGACATCCTCAACGCGAAGGGTCTTTTGTTCACTGGCGGAAGTACCGCAAACCCCTCTTCCAAGAGGGATCCTCACGCATGCCGGCAGCCCCTGGAACGGCCCCAGTACAAGTTGGTTGCTTTCTTCTTCATATAAATAAAAGCCCACCCAGTTAATCCGGTCCATAAATTGGTTCAGGAGGGCGGAAGCGTTGCTCAGATTCGCGATCGGATTCGGCTCGCCTTCTAACAAAGCCTTCAATTGTTTTGTGACAAGACCAAAGCCCTGCTCTTTTGTACCTTGATATTTTTCTACTTGAAACATCAATAACTCCCCCAATTCTACATAATATGCGTTATTTCATGTCCGAATGTTCCCGTAAGGCTCCCGTAACAACAAATCCTGTCGAGAAATACTTAAAGGAAATCCATACGAAAACACGAATTCTTTGAGTAAACAAACTATAATAGAAACATCTATTGAACCATTTTTAGCATATTTCTTCATAACCTTCAATGATTTAAATTTTTCCTGATGAAGTTTTTTATACATTGATCCTCGCCACTGTTTTTTTCATTCGCCTATTAAAGATGAAAGAAGGGGTAATATGAAAAAACTAGATACCTCCAAATCGACGAAAGAGTCCATTTTTAAAGCAGCTGTGTACTTATTTTATGATCATGGATTTGATGGGACATCCGTCAGGGATATAGCAAAGCGGGCGAACGTGAATCCGGCTACGATTTCCTATTACTTTAAAGGCAAGCAGGGAGTATTGGAAGCGTGCTTCACCCATTTCTTTGAACCGTATTTACGCTTTCTCCAGGAAGAGGTGGAAGCGCTGAATTATGTCAGTGCCGATCTCTGCCTGAAGCGGGCCGTTTATAAAATATTGAAATTCCAAAGTGACAATCATCAACTGTCCCGCTTTATCTGGAGGGAAGTGTCCATCGATTCACAGGTGGTCCGTGAAATCATTTCTTCCTATTTAATGAAAGAAAGACATTATATGAAACGCTTATTTGAACAGGGGATGAAGGATCATGCCTTGAAAAAACAGCCTGTCAGCTTTCTCGTCATCCAGCTTAAATCGATGCTCACCATGCCGTTCCTCCACAGCCAGCAGTTAAGGGAAGTATGGCAGATGTTTCCCCAGGAATATTACTTTATCGATCAGTACTATAAAAACATCGATCAATGGATTGATCTTCTCCTCGTTTCGGAAGCGAAGGAAGTCATGAAGAAAGAGCTGATCATATAAAAGGAAAAGAACTNNAGTTCTTTTCCTTTTATATGTCCATCAAGGTCCGTCCCTGATCAAGCCCTTTTGCCGTATGGGCATCAGAACCATAGACGGTCTTGATTCCTAATGCACGGGCTTCTTTCACGATATCCAGGGGAGGGTAGGACTCTCCACAATGAGGTTTCACGAATCCTGCACCGTTATAATCAAGTTCGAGATCCCTTGAGGCCACTTCCTGCAGGATACTCGAAATATCCTCGGAGAACGCATGGGAAGCAGGATACAGCTGCTGAAATTTTTTCACCAGGGTCATGTGCCCGATTCTCTTCGGCTTATAGGGCCCCAAGTCGGCTTGGATCGATTTCAGTACCGTCTCATAGTATCGTTTATAGATCTCATCAACCGATCCATAATAACCGATCATGGATCGAAACGTATCCGGACTGAAGTCAAGACAATCCCACTGATCCCCGTACTTCAAAAAATGAACCGAAAGAATGCTGTCATCCATCCGCGGTCCATATGTTGTGAGGAATTTCTTCGTTTCTTTTTCAAACCCCTCAATATAATCAACCTCGAGCCCTGAGCGGATTGTGATCTTCTCTTCATATTTCTCCTTAAGAATATCAATCGTCCTGAAATAGTCTGAAAGAAGAGCCGCATCCATCCCACTATCCCGATCAGGCGTCGTATCAACAAACCCCTCAGGCAGCGGCGCATGCTCCGTAAACGTTATAGCACTATAACCAAGAGCCATCGCCCTCTCCACATACAACTCAAACGAATCCCTACTACCATGAGGACAAAAAGGACTATGAACATGTCCATCGATCTTTGGCATGATGTATCACTTCCTTGTTCTATAATAAATAATTTGTGCTATTAAAAGAATTGAACAGCAATCAAGTAAATTTTAGGAGGGGTAATAAACGCTTTTAGATGATTAGTCTCGATCAAATAAAAATTGAAACTCAATAAGTTGATTGGAGTGGAAGGTGCTCGACTCCTGCGGGAATAGCTGGACAGGTGAGACCCCGCAGGCGCAGCCGAGGAGGCTCACCGCCAGCCCCGCGGAAAGCGAGCACCTGGAACGGAAATCAACCAGCACTTGCTTGTATATAAGTCATTAAAATCTTGCCCAATCGCCACCAAACCCAATAATCATGTCCATTTCCCCTCAAATTTGCTAAAATTGACTTTTATCACTAAAAAATCAGAAATTAATAGTCAAAAAATGTCGTTAACATGGTATCATTATAACAATGACAAAATAGTAATGAAACATTCACATTCATATAGATGTCTACTGAATAGTTGAACAGGGGGCTTAAGATGCAATACGTCATCGCTGGAATAATACTTATCTTAATCGTATTCCTAATCGGATATATCTCTAGAAAAAAATATTACGCTGAAATTGATCGGTATGAAGCCTGGAAAATCGATATTATGAACAAACCGGTTTCAGACGAACTTTCCAGGGTGAAGCAACTGAATATGACGGGTCAGACAGAAGAATTGTTTGACGGCTGGAGACAGAAATGGGATGAGATTGTTGCGGTGCAGCTTCCTGATGTTGAAGAACTACTATTCGATGCAGAAGAGTACACCGATAAATTCCGATTCAATAAAACCAAAGAGATCCTGTCGAAAATTCAGCATATCCTGACTGAAACCGAAGAGAAGATCGAAGAGATCCTGAAAGAATTAAATGAACTGGTCGGCAGTGAAGAGAAGAACCGCGAAGAAATCCTGGGACTTCAAGAAGACTTCCGTAACAGCAAGAAGCAGCTCCTCGCCTATCGTCATACATACGGTCAAACCGCTAAGCACATAGAAAATGTCCTTGATAAGCTTTCTGAACAAATCAATCAATTCAATGAACTGACTGAACAGGGGAATTATCTTGATGCACGGGAAATCGTGCTTAGCCTTGCAGAGGAAATGAAAGAGGTTTCCTACAAAATGGAGACGGTACCGAAGCTGATCACCGATTGTGAAAACCTTCTTCCTTCCCAATTATCCGATCTTGAGGCTGGATACATCGAGATGAAGGATCAGGGATATACCCTTGATCATATTGATGTGGATAAAGAGGTGGCCTCTTTAAAGGAAACCCTCCTTCACTTCAACAAGAATCTTGAAGAGCTTCAGGTCGCAGAAGTCGAAGAAGGCATACAGGAAATCAAGGTGAAGGTGGAGAACCTTTACGATTTATTGGAAAAAGAAGTCCACGCCAAACATTTTGTCCAGCAGTATCGAGATCAAACGACTGAAGGGCTGATCAAGGCAAAGGAAGACAATGATGATATTCAATCGGAAGTGAGCATCGTGAAACAAGGCTACCATCTTCAGGATGCCGACCTTAGTACCCCAAACGAGATTGAAAAGAAAATCATCCAGCTCTCAAAACGTCACGAAATGCTGATGCACAAGGAAGAAACGAATGCGACGGCTTTTTCTAACTTAAGTGATGAGCTGAAGGAAATCAGAAATGGACTGGAAGAACTGAATCAGCAGCAGAGTGAGTTCTCCGTCTATCTGCAGAACCTCCGTAAAGATGAATTGGCCACAAGGGAAAAGATCCAGGAGCTGAAGAAAAAAGTTTCTGAAGCAAGCCGGATGATTTCCAAAAGCAATGTACCCGGACTACCAGCAGATTACAAAGATCTTCTGGATGAAGTTCACCGAAAGATCGAGCAGGTGAATGCAAGCTTGACGGAAAAACCATTGAACATGAAGTTTATCCAGGAAACGCTGATGGGGGCAGAAGATACGGTCGATCATTTCTATACGAAAACGGGAGATTTGATCGAGAATGTCATCCTATCCGAGAAGATCATTCAATACGGAAATCGCTACCGCAGCAAATACAGCTCCGTACGGGACGGACTGCAGACAGCTGAAGAAGCCTTTCGCCAATATGATTACCGGAAAGCGTTGGAAGAAGCCGCGACCACCATTGAAAAGGTGGAGCCGGGCGCACTGAAGAAAATTGAGAAGATGATGGATCTAGAAGGAAGATAATCATCCATGCCATAAAGAAAAGGACCGGTTCAGAAACCTCTGAACCGGTCCTTTTTCTATGGGCTTTGAGGGGGAGTCCCCCCCCGGAGCACTTGGCATTATCTTGCTTCGATGATCCGTTTCGTCTGTCCTGCAAGGGCGGCAATGACGAATCCGATGATGGCCCCGATCATGGCAGGGACGATCCAGCCGATTCCTTGCGTGTACAAGGGAAGGAATTCAAGTGATTGACTGATAGCCGTTACGTCAACACCAGCCGTTTTGATTCCATCGATCAAGCTGATAAGGCCCGTTGGTATCAACGCCCCTACATAAACGAGGGAGTAGCCGTTGAATCCATTGTGCATGAACGACAGAAGAATCAGGACGATGGCCAATGGATAGATGAATATCAGAACCGGTAAAGATACGGCGATCAACTGAGTCAATCCGATATTGGCGATGATCATACTGAACAGAGATACGATGATCACTAATTTCGGATACGATACGGGAAGGATCTTCGCGAAAAATTGTGAGCATGCAGAAACAAGTCCGACTGACGTCGTAATACATGCAAACGTAATCGCGAGTCCAAGGATGATCGTTCCCATCGACCCGAATAATTGGCTCGCTGCTGCTGAAAGGATCGCACCACCGTTTGCCTGTACACCGATGGAATCCGTACTGCTTGCACCGATATAGCTTAGTGATAAATACACAAGTGCGAGTCCAATCGCCGCGATGAATCCTGCGATGATCGTGATGCGCGTCAGACTTGATTTATCGGTGATGCCGCGATCTTTGATGGAATTGATGACCACAATCCCGAACACAAGGGCTGCGATCGTATCCATCGTAAGATACCCTTCAATGAATCCTTTGAACAATGGACCATCCTGATACGCTTCGTTCGGCGTACCGAAATCTCCCATCGGACTGATGATGCTTTTGACCACCAGGATCGTCAGGATGACAATCAGGGATGGTGTCAAGATTTTCCCGATCCTGTCCACGAGCTTTGATGGGTTCATGGCAAGCCACGCCGTCAAGCCAAAGAAGATGATGGTATAAATGACTAAAGGAATTCCGTATTTCGCAGTCTCTTCCGAAAGGAATGGGATGACCCCGATTTCGTAAGCGACTGTTCCGGTCCGCGGTATTCCGAAGAACGGTCCGATTGCCAGGTACATAACAATGGTAAAGATAAGTCCGAAAAGAGGATGAACCCGGCTTGCAAGGGTCTGAAGATCGCCTCCCGACTTAGCGATGGCGATGACGCCCAGTAAAGGAAGCCCCACTCCCGTTATAAGAAAGCCGATGATCCCGGTCCAAACATGCTCTCCCGCCTGCTGACCAAGAAATGGCGGAAATATCATATTTCCAGCTCCAAGGAAAAGAGCGAACAGCATTAACCCGATCGTTAAGATCCCACTGAATGATAGCGCTTTCTTGTCCATATATACCCCTCCGTCTGTAATCGTTATCATGAGCAGAAATTATCTTATCATAACTTTGTTGAAAAGTGTCGAAAAACTAAATAGTCTTACAATTTAGTATATTTGAATAACTTAGATGACAAGTTCCTTTTAGATTCTCGCAAAAATTCTGTCATTTTTCAATAATAATTTTTGGAAAATGAAAAAAATATAAGGAAAACTTCCGGTAATTATGTTTCTACTATAATTTATTCCCGGTCCAAAATGAATTTCATTTGGGATAGCGATGATTTATGGTAAGATTAGTGATTGAGTATAAAAGTCAGTGTCATTTCTAAAGAAGGTGTATACGATGATCTATTTTGATAATAGCGCAACAACCAAACCATATAAGGAAGTTCTCGATACATTCCTGAAAGTCAATGAAGGCTACTTTGCCAATCCATCGTCCATTCATTCATTCGGCGGCCGGGTGGAAAAGTTGATTCAGCAATCAAGGGAACAGATCGCTTCCCTATTAGGTATAAATACAAAAGAGGTATTCTTCACTTCAGGAGGCACCGAATCCAATAACCTGGCGATAAAAGGGACCGCTCTCGAGTATGGTCATAGAGGGAAACACATCATCACGACCAATATAGAGCACCCCTCCGTCAAAAACGCCTTTCATCAATTGGAAGAGTTCGGCTATACCGCGACATATCTCGACGTCGATCATGAGGGCAAGGTCCGTCCCTCTGAATTGAAGGCAGCGATCCAGGAGGATACGATCCTGGTTTCTGTGATGCAGGTCAATAATGAAGTCGGGAGCATTCAGCCGATCAGGGAAATCGGGAAGATCTTGCAGGACTATCCGAAGATCCTCTTTCATGTCGATGCTGTACAGGCATGCGGGAAGGTCCCCCTTATTCTCGACGAAAAGCTCATCGATTTATGCAGCATTTCCGCTCATAAAATTCATGGCATCAAAGGAACCGGCATGCTGTATGTGAGGGACGGCCTTAAGCTTTCCCCTATCCTGTCCGGTGGAGAGCAGGAAGGAAACCTGCGGAGCGGAACGGAGAACACAGGCGGGATCGTATCCTTTGCGAAAGCACTTCGAATGCATGTGGAAGAAAGCAAACAGAAGTTGGTTATAATGGAAGAAAACCAACAATTCCTCAGGGGAGAATTAGAGACGATCGAAGGTGTGACCGTTCATACACCAAGCCGGAATCACTCTCCTCACATCCTGAATTTTTCCGTGAAGGACTTTAAAGGGGAAGTGCTTATCCATGCCCTCGACCGGCATGAGGTATACGTATCGACGACAAGCGCCTGTTCATCCAAGCAAAGCAAGCCGAGTGAAACCCTCTTATCGATGGGTGTACCGGATAGCCTGGCTGCCAATTCGATCCGGATCAGCCTGTCTTTCCATAATACAATGGAAGAATGCAAACAGTTCATACAGTTATTGAAAAGAGAAATCGATTTATTACAATACACAATGAGGAGATCACGATGAAATATAATCGCATACTAGTAAGGTACGGTGAAATTTCAACCAAAGGAAGAAACCGCAAGATGTTTACAGCCAAGCTCCGGGAGAATATTCTGCAGGCACTGAAAGACTTTCCGACGATATCGGTGGCAGCAGGCAGGGATCGTCTCCACATTCAATTGGGGGACGAAAACGGGGAGGAAATCATTCCACGACTCGAGAAAATATTCGGGATCCAATCATTCAGCCCTGTCGTGAAAGTCCCTCAAGATATCGGGGAAATCACGAAAGCAGGACTGGCTCTCGTCCAGAAGAGCTTTTCCCCCGGGAAAACGTTCAAAGTATCTGCACGTAGAGCGGATAAGAAATTTGAAATGGATACGAATGAACTGAATTATGAGGTGGGATCCTATATCCTCCGCAATATGGACGGATTAAAGGTGGATGTAAAAAAACCCGATATTCAACTGAACGTGGAAGTGAGAAAAGAGGGAGTGTATCTTTCCTCTGAAATTTATCAAGGGTCCACCGGTATGCCGGTCGGGGCAAGCGGGAAAGCGATGCTCATGCTTTCAGGAGGCATCGACAGCCCGGTAGCCGGTTATCTGACGATGAAACGGGGCGTTGAGATCGAGGCGGTCCATTTTCACAGCCCGCCGTTTACGAGTGAACGGGCAAAGCAAAAGGTAATCGATCTTTCGAAGAAGCTGTCTGCTTTCAGCGGAAAAGTGAAATTGCATATCGTCCCATTTACGAAGGTCCAGCAAACGATCCATGATCAGGTGCCTGAAAATTACACCATGACGTCAACGCGGCGAATGATGCTCAGGATCGCCGATCAAATCCGTGAGAAGAATGAAGGCCTCGCACTCATAACCGGGGAAAGCCTCGGCCAGGTGGCAAGTCAGACGTTGGAGAGCATGCAGGCGATCAACGCTGTCACGAATACTCCGGTGCTGAGACCGCTCATCGCCATGGACAAGCTGGAAATCATCGATATCGCCCAGAAGATCGATACCCATGACATTTCCATCCTTCCTTATGAGGATTGCTGTACCATCTTCACACCGCCTGCACCGAAAACGCGTCCTAAAAAAGAAAAAGTGGAGTTTTACGAAAGCTTCGTTGATTTCGAAACCCTTCTAAAAGAGGCTGTAGACGGGACAGAAACGATGACAATCGACGGATCGACAGGATCGAATATCGAAAAATCCTTTGACGAATTACTCTAAAAATTTAGGATAATTTACCAACGAAATTAACTGTATGAAGCCATGTGTTTTGACACAATCTATATTCAACAAGGAGGTGAAAACACATGGCAAACAACAGTTCAAATCAATTAGTAGCTCCAGGAGCTCAACAAGCAATCGACCAAATGAAATACGAAATCGCTTCTGAATTCGGAGTTCAACTTGGTCCAGATGCAACAGCACGCGCTAACGGTTCTGTAGGTGGTGAAATCACTAAACGTTTAGTTCAAATGGCTGAACAACAAATCGGTGGCGGATATTCAAAATAATTAAATACAATGGCTACAAAGGAGCGGGATTCCCCGCTCCTTTTCTATTTGTATAAAAAAGAAGGCTGTTTTTCAAAATTCAAGAAGCGAGTGCTGGTTGATTTCCGTTGCAGGTGCTCGCTTTCCGCGGNNGTTGAGCCTCCTCGGGCTTTTGACGAGTAGGCTAGCCGAACGCCCGAGGAAAGCGAAGTCTTGCACGGAAATCAATAGCGGTTTACAAGTGATCCTAAAAATTATTTTATAGGATTGATCGGATTTAGTCGTGTTTGTCGAATAGCCTCACATATTGACGATGATAGAATATAACCAAATAATTTAAAAAATTTAAATTATTTTGTATAATAGAAGGGAATCGACAAACAAGGGGGAGTCAGAATGAAGAGGGAAGAATTGATCGCACCGGAGAAGTACAATCTGGTGGAAGAAGTAGAGAAGTTTGCAAGTGATCAGGACAAGCTTGCAATCAAGTGGGAGAATGAAGAAGGAAAAAAAGAAGACATTACATACACGCAATTATTGAAGGATGTAAATAAAATTGGAAACGTTTTCTTGGGGCAGGGTCTTGAAAAAGGGGATGTCATCCTTGTCATGGTTCCCCGCCTGATCGAAGCGTACGCCGTATATCTTGCAGCCCTGAAATCCGGACTCGTGGTGATACCGAGCTCTGAAATGCTGCGCACGAAGGATCTGGAATACCGTATCGATCACGGGGATGTGAAGGGGATCGTAGCTTATTCTCCATTTGTCGAGCAGTTTGAACATGTGAGGGGCATGGAGAATCTTAAAAAGTTCGTAGTCGGGGAAAAACGGGACGGCTGGATGGCCATAGAAGAAGAAATGAAATCCTCCTCTGAACAATTAGCATTCGCCGATACAAAAAGGGATGATATGGCTTTCCTTTCCTACACATCAGGTACGACGGGGAATCCGAAAGGGGTTGTCCATACACATGGCTGGGCATACGCCCACCTGAAGACAGCGGCCCGTGAATGGCTGTGCATCGAAGAAGGGGACACGGTTTGGGCTACGGCAGGTCCCGGCTGGCAAAAATGGATCTGGAGTCCGTTCCTGTCTGTTCTTGGTTCTGGGGCAACCGGCCTTGTATACCAAGGGAAATTCGATCCGAACAAGTATCTCCAGATGCTCCAGGACAATCACGTCAACGTTCTGTGCTGTACGCCGACAGAGTACCGCCTGATGGCCAAGGTGGATGATCTGGGAACGTATAATCTCGATCACCTGCACAGTGCCGTGTCCGCAGGGGAACCGTTGAACAGGGAGGTCATCGATGCGTTCAAGAGACACTTCGAAATCGAAGTCCGTGACGGCTATGGCCAAACGGAGAACACCCTCCTCGTCGGGATCATGAAGGGAATGGAACTGAAACCGGGCTCCATGGGGAAACCGACCCCTGGAAACCGTGTCGAAATCATCAATGAGGAAGGCTATCCTTGTGAAGTAGGCGAAGTGGGGGACATCGCGGTTCACGTGGAAACGCCTGCCCTGTTCAAGAACTATTATAAAGATCCTGAACGCACGGCCATGCAGTTCAGGGGAGATTACTATATTACGGGAGACAAAGCGAAGAAGGATGAAGACGGCTACTTTTGGTTTGAAGGACGCGGCGACGACATCATCATCAGCTCCGGCTACACGATCGGGCCGTTCGAGGTGGAGGATGCCCTGGTCAAGCACCCGTCGGTTCAGGAATGTGCCGTTGTCGGAAGCCCTGATGAAGTCAGGGGGCTGATCGTAAAGGCCTTTGTCGTATTGAGGGAAGGCGTGGACCAGCAGGATCCCGAATTGATCCCTGCCCTTCAACAGCATGTCAAAGACTTGACAGCACCTTATAAATACCCGCGCAAGATCGAATTTGTCGATGAACTTCCAAAGACAACGTCCGGTAAAATCAGACGAATCGAACTGAGACAAAAAGAATTGAGTTCAGTGAAAAACTGATCAGGAATAGGGAGCCTACCGGGCTCTCTATTTTATTGGAGTTTTTCCATTTCAGAATTTTTCTATAATATGATACATTTGAGAAATAGACTTTTATGAAAGAAGGAAATACATCATGGGTACTTTATGGAAAAACGGTATCATCTACACAATGCAGCAAGAAGGACATCATGTAGAAGCGGTTTTTACGGAAAATGGCCTCATCAAAGGATTGGGCTCATCCGGGGATTTGAAAAAGAAGTTTGCGATTGATTCAGAAGTCGATCTGGAGCAGAAGGTGATGTTCCCTGGATTTGTCGATAGTCATATGCATCTGATCGGTCACGGTGAAACGCTGATGAGACTCGACCTTTCCAGTATGAACAGCAAGCGGGAGGTACTGGATGCGATCAGGGAGAAAGCCAATAGAACGGAAGAAGGAAAATGGATCATCGGGGAAGGGTGGAATGAAAACCTTTGGAGTGATGCAGCGGTCCTCACGAAGCGGGAAATAGATGCCGTCGTCCCGAATCATCCCGTACTCCTGAAACGGATCTGCCGTCATGCGATGGTCGTCAACTCACTCGCTTTGACACATGCAGGGATCGATGAAAATACCACGAATCCTGCAGGCGGATTGATCGAAAGGGACGAAGAGGGGACCCTGAACGGTTTACTGAAAGATAAGGCACAGGATCTGATGATCGATGCCCTGCCGTCCATTTCGTCCGAGTATCTCGTCGAAGCCCTCACAAAAGGGATTAAAAGCTGTTGGGAGCATGGATTGGTCGGCGGTCATACAGAGGATCTGAGTTATTACGGGAACTTCAAGAAAACATACGATGCCTTCCTGAAGGCCATCAATGAAGACAAAAAGAAATTCAGGGCCCATCTTCTCGTCCATCATGAAGTGATTGAAGATTGGAAGGAAGATGGTCACCATTTCTTAAGCGGAAATGACTTCATCGAATTCGGGGCCATGAAAATTTTTGCCGATGGGGCATTAGGTGGCAGGACGGCACTGTTGAGCTATCCATACGCAGATGACCCGAGTACAAAAGGGGTCAGTATCCATACGAGTGAAAGACTTCTTGAACTCGTGAAGAAGGCAAGGAAGTATGAATTGCCGATTGCCGTCCATACGATCGGGGATCAGGCCTTTGAAAATGTCGTCGATGCAATCCTTGAGGAGCCATCGGTGCATGGAAGACGCGACCGCCTCATCCATGCCCAGATCCTCCGTGAAGAACTGATCGGGAAAATCAAGGGACTGCCCCTCATCCTGGATATCCAACCGAGGTTCGTGGCGTCGGATTTCCCTTGGGTGATCGAACGTTTGGGTGAGGAAAACATGAAATATAACTATGCATGGAAAACGCTCCTTGACGAAGGCATTCCGTGTGCAGGGGGATCCGATGCACCGATCGAGCCTATCAACCCGCTGTGGGGCATTCATGCGGCGGTCACCCGGACGAACCCACTTGATCCTGAGAGAACGGTGTACCGTCCAGAGGAGAAGCTCACGATGTACGAAGCGATTTCCCTTTTTACAAAGGGCAGCGCCTATGCCTGTCACCATGAAGACGATCGGGGAGAGATCCGTGAAGGTTACACGGCGGACTTCACGGTACTTGATATCGACCCATTCAACACAGAGGAAGATCAATTACTTGGCAAAGTCGTCGATATGACCATCGTGGATGAAACCATCGTTTATAAAAAAAATAAATAATCGTTGCCCCCAAAACTATTCACCGATATAATGGAGATATTTCGGAAACAGAAATAGTTTTGGGGGTGTTTTTTATGAAGAACGATCAAGCCGGGATCCTCTACACGGCATTTTCATATTTTCTTTGGGGGATTCTGCCGATCTACTGGAAATGGCTGAATCATGTGTCGGCGGATGAAATTCTCGCCAACCGCATCTTCTGGTCCTTCTGGTTCATGCTTTTATTCTTGTTCGTCACAAAACGGTGGAAAGATTTTGCCGACTATCTGAAAACATCCCTGACCAAAAAGAAGCAGTTATTCGCCTTGCTCCTTGCTTCACTCCTGATCAGTACGAACTGGTTCATTTATATTTGGGCCGTGAATACGAATCAAATGGTGGAAGCAAGTCTCGGCTACTATATCAATCCTTTGGTCAGCGTCCTGTTGGGCGTGTTCATTTTGAAGGAAAGCTTGTCGAAAGCTCAAATCGTTTCATTCGGATTAGCGGCCGTCGGCGTTCTCATCCTGACGATTTCCTACGGGGAATTTCCCTGGATCGCCATCGGTCTCGCGTTCTCATTCGGCCTATACGGATTAGCCAAAAAGCTCATCCAGGTGGAATCATCCATCGGCCTCACACTCGAAACGATGACCATCGCGCCATTATCACTGATCTATCTCAGCTACATGTTCAATGAAGGAAGCCTTTCCCTCTTCCACGTTTCTTTAGGGACGGATCTCCTGCTGATGGGAGCCGGGGCAGCCACGGCGATACCTTTATTGTTTTTCTCTAAAGGCGCACAGCAGATCCCGCTGTATATGGTCGGATTCTTGCAATACATCGCTCCGACGATCACGTTGATACTCGGTATATTTATGTACCATGAAGAGTTCTCCGTGACCCATCTCGTTTCGTTCATGTTCATTTGGCTCGCACTGACGATTTTCACTGCCTCACGCGTGCGATACGCCAGGAAGCGCAGACGGGAAGCCAGATTGTCGGCATGATGAAAAACGCTCCAGTCTTTTTGACTGGAGCGTTTTTGTGTGTGATTATAGGATTCGGATTTTCGTATAAGTTTGAACGGACGCAACAACCTCTGAAACTGCCGCAATCAGCCCCGTTTCACTTCGAACCTGCTCATCCTCAAACCTACAAAAATGACCTTTTCACTTTCTCCCAGAACGAATTATCCTTTAATTTCACCGTTTTGATGACTTTATCACTCAGTTTTGCTTCGACTTTTTCCACATGCTGAATGCTCAATGCCTCATTGTCCATTCCCATGGCAGGGTAGTCGTTTCCGTCCTGGACGATCTTCAGTACCAGGCGGCGCTGTCCGCTCACGATGAAAGAGGACCCGAGGGTACGGTAGCGGTTATTATTCAGGGATGCCATTTCACTCACCTGGATGCAAGGGAGCATCGGGTCGACGACGGCGCCGTTGACGGATTTGTTATAAGCGGTGCTGCCCGTCGGAGTCGCGAAGATCATGCCGTCACCCCTGAACGTTTCGAAATGATTGTCGTCGATGAAGACGTCCATGACGAAGGTCTTGATGATGCCGGAGCGGATGCTGAATTCATTCAGGCAGTGGAAGGATGTCTGGTTGTCGACGGTCACTTCGATGGTCGGATACTTTCGCACTTCGATCTGCTCCGTTGTCATGGCCTCGATCATCTTGGATGTATCATCGATATGGAAGTCACAGTACATACTCAAGGTTCCGCCTGTAGAAATACCTGCATACAGGCAGTCCTCCCTGAAGCCGGTTTGGCGGACGGCCTGCAGGAAGGTTCCGTCGCCTCCGATACTGACGATGATATTCGCCGTTTTGGGAGATTCGACAATATTGAAATCATAGCGGGTCGCAAGTTCGTATAAATGATCGAGCTTCGCCTGCATGCCTTCGTCGTGTAAAGCATAGAAATAGATATTTCGTCGGTTGTTCATCGTATGTACCTCCTGAAATTAAAAAATAAGATAATTTTTCCCATTTCCATGAAATTTTGCTAGAATCTAACTTAGTGAATATTCTATCATGTTTTCACATGTGAATGATATTCATATCCTTACATAAGATAGGGTAAACGAGGGAGGAATATACAGATGAATGCAAAAAGGTGGACGGCATTGGGAATCGCTGGCGCATTATTCTTTGTTTCGGTAATCGTCAACTTTGCGACCTCTGCTGTGACAAGTGATGTTAATAAGGCATTTGAAGACATGTTCGGAGGGACGGACAATCCATTTTCCGAAAACATCATTGATGAAGGAAATGCGAATAAACGGATTGCGGTCCTGGAAGTCGAAGGTGTCATTCAGGATACAGGCGGGGCAAGTTCTTTATTTGAAAGTCCCGGATATAACCATGAACTCTTTATGGATAAGCTTGATGCCGTGGAAAAAGATAAATCCGTCAAAGGCATCATTCTGAAAGTGAATTCACCAGGCGGCGGGGTCGTGGAAAGTGCACAGATCCATTCAAAGCTTGTAGAAATTATGGAAAAGACGAAGAAACCGATCTATGTATCAATGGGCGGTACGGCAGCATCCGGTGGTTATTACATATCGGCTCCGGCTACGAAGATCTTTGCGAGCAAAGAAACGCTGACAGGTTCACTCGGCGTCATCATGCACAGCATCAACTACTCTGAGCTGGCAGAGAAATACGGCGTGGATTTCGTCACAATCAAAAGTGGACCGTACAAAGACATCATGAGTCCAACCCGTAAAATGACCGATGAAGAACGAAAGATCATTCAATCGATGATCGACAATTCGTATGAGGGCTTCGTGGACGTCATCGCGAAAGGCCGGGATATGTCCGAAGCAGAAGTGAAGAAGATCGCGGACGGCCGGGTGTACGATGGGATCCAGGCGAAGGAAGTCAATTTGATAGATGAATTCGGCTATGTGGAAGACACCATCGCAGCGATGAAGAAAGATTATAAATTAAAAGATGCACAAGTATTTGAATACACGGCGGGCGATCCTTTCTCCGAATTCTTCAGTATGGGTGCAAAGAAAATGATGGGTCAGGATATGGAAGCTGCGGCACTGATGAAGCTATTATCAAACCCGGGCTCTCCACGATTGATGTATCTATATTCTGAATAAGGAAGGTGAATGAAGTGAGTGATCGTTATGAAGAACATGAAACACGGGAGCATATCGAAGTCCAATCTTCTTCTCCTGACTTTTCAAGGACCATCCCCCGCAACGGATACTACCTGGCGGGATTCTGGATACGATTCTGGGCGTATCTGGTCGATCTGATCGTCATCGGAAGCATCACGCGGCTGATCGTGAATCCAATCTTTAAACTATTGGACATTTCTTTATCCGACGGCTCGATGTTCGCACCGATTTCCATTTTGACGAGCATCGTGTTCTACGGGTATTTCATCCTGATGACGAAATACTTCAGCCAGACGATCGGGAAAATGGTATTCGGTATCCGGGTCATTGAGCTGAAAGGGGAGAAACCCTCATGGGGAACGGTGCTCTTCAGAGAGCTGATCGGCCGGTTCATCTCCACGACCGTCTTTATTTTATACGTGGTCGTGGCCTTTACCAATAAGAAGCAGGGGATCCAAGATCTGTTTGCCGATACGACGGTGGTTCAGGAAAAGAAGAAGCTGGAGTTTACGCCGGCTGTGTAATATAGAAGAGAGAGGCAAACCTGCTGATGTGGCGGGTTTGTTTTTTTGTGGGCGAGGGGCGGGTTACCTATTTATGGTAAAAGACGCAATTGCGGGGTGAAATGACGCAATAAAGGAACTAATGACGCAATCCCCCGGCAAAATGACGCAATTAATCCAAAAACGACGCAATCACTTAAAATGACGCAATCATTCAGCCGGCAAGGTCGCATAAGCCATTTTTCACTGCAAATTCCATCCGCCCAAGTTTATTTTCCCCCACAATGACCATAATAAGAGGTTGAAGGGTGTGAATTTATGAGCTGGTGGATCTGGACGTTAATCATTATTGCGGCACTTATCATTTTTCTTTTATTCATGATCGTTATCACGAAGCTGACCGTTACGATTTCCTTGTACCATGGAAATGACAATGATCATTTCAAGGTGAAGCTGAGGGCCTGGTTCGGTTTGATCAAATATACGATCGACATTCCCCTCGTAAAGCTCGATGACGATGGGCCGAATGTCGTCGTTGAGCAGGAAACGAAGAAGGGGAACGAAAGCAATCCATCCATGAAGAAGGCCTCCAAAAAGAAAATTACGCCCAATGATTTCATTGCGAGTTTAAATGATACGAAGGAAGTCGTCGTCCACGTCCAGTCCATGCACCGGATCATCAGGGGTTTTCTGAAAAAAGTCAAATTGGATGAGGTCCAGTGGAAGACCCTGTTCGGGACCGGGGATGCGGCTTCGACGGGGACACTGACCGGGACGATCTGGGGGATGAAGGGAAGTATCATCGGAATCTTAAGCGGGTATATGCGCCTTCAATCGATGCCCGTCATCGAGGTGACCCCGACATTCCAGCATGCGGTGATCCAAACACAATTTTCATGTATTATCCAGTTTCGGATAGGGAATGCTATCCTAGTAGGTTTCAAGATACTTCGGTACTGGAGAGGCGGCAGAGCCAGGTTTAAGACAAAGCCCCTTTCCATCATTTCTGGAGAAAAACATTCAGTTTAACTAGGAGGTCTTCACATGTCAGAACATCCGATTGAAGGTCTGATGACCACGGCAATGGAAAATTTAAAAGAAATGATCGATGTGAATACGATTATCGGTGATCCCGTTGAAACACCCGATGGAAGCGTCATCCTCACCGTTTCAAAGGTAGGCTTTGGATTTGCTGCAGGTGGGAGTGAATTCATCATCGACAGTAAGGGCAAGGACGACAGCGGTAAAGGCGGAGATGGCGGCGGTGATAAGTCATCCCCTAAGCAGCAGCCGTTTGGCGGAGGTAGCGGGGGCGGTGTCTCCATTACCCCGATCGCGTTCCTGATCGTCAGTTCGAAAGGAATCAAGATGCTTCATTTAGATGAAAGCACCCACCTGATCGATCGCCTGCTGGACCTGGCTCCAGGTGCAATTGAAAAAATTCAGGGCATGATGAAAAAGGATGACAATAAGCAGGATAACAACGGGCAGCACAATCAAAATCATAAGCTGGATCTATAATGGACAAAGAGCTTACTCGTCATGAGTGAGCTCATCTTTTTTTTCGGAAAAGACCCCTATGATTTGCTTTCCCCCTCCCTTTTTCTGTACTATGAAAAGTGTACATACTATTCATAGAGGAGGAACAAATAATGGCAAATATCACGTTTAAGAACAACCCTGTCACTCTATTAGGTAATGAGGTAAAAGTAGGCGACAAAGCTCCCAACTTCACAGTATTAGCTAATGATCTATCAGAAGTCACACTGAATGATTCCAAAAACAAGGTGCGTTTGATCAGTGTCGTTCCTTCCATCGATACCGGAGTTTGTGATGCACAGACACGCAAATTCAATGAAGAAGCAACGAAATTTGATAATGTAGAAGTATTAACGATTTCAGTGGACCTTCCATTCGCACAGAAACGCTGGTGCGGAGCGAACGGAATCGAAAATGTCCAAACGCTTTCCGATCACCGCGACCTTTCTTTCGGTGAAGCATTCGGCGTTCACATCCAGGAACTTCGTCTTCTTGCACGTGCTGTATTCGTTGTAAACAGCAATGATGAAGTAACATATGTGGAATATGTTAGCGAAGCGACGGACCACCCGGATTATGATGCTGCGGTTGAAGCAGTGAAAAACGCGAAGTAATCCTATCCCAACCAGAATATTTTTTAAGACATGCTGACCTGACTTTCCCATGGTCAGCATTGTTTTTTTTACAAACGTCCTGGACAAAGGTAAAATAGATGAATGAAATTGAGATAAAGGAATGAATGCCGATGATTAATTCGCCAGTCGAATCATTATTTGGAATAATCGACGAGACAGCAACGCTGCTGCAGGAAGAACTCGCCTGCAGTTACTTAGAAGCCGTTGCCGAAACGGGGGAGAACCTGTTTCAGGGGGATGTCCTCCAGGAAGAGGTCAGCGAACTGACCAAGAAGCGCCTGAACAAGAAGTACGATGAAGTAAACCTTTCTCAACTTGAGAATGAAAATATCCGTAAAGCCTTTCAATTCGCGATTTTAAAAGGCATGAAAGAAAACGTACAGCCGAATCACCAAATGACGCCGGACTCACTCGGTTTATTTATCAGCTATCTGGTGAATAAATTCACGGCAGATATGGATAAGCTTACGGTTCTTGACCCTGCGATCGGAACAGGGAACCTATTGACGACGGTGTTGAACCAAATGCCGGGAAAAGAAACCCAGTCCATCGGGGTTGAAATCGATGAAGTATTGATCAAACTCGCCTATGTGGGAGCGGACCTTCAGAAGCATCCGTTACAGCTCTTTAACCAGGATTCATTAGAGCCGTTGTTCATCGATCCCGTCGATCTTGTCCTTTGCGACCTGCCGATCGGGTATTATCCGAATGACCTGCGCGCCCAGGATTATGAACTGAAAGCGGATGAGGGCCATTCCTATGCCCACCATCTGTTCATCGAACAAAGTCTGAAGCATACGAAAGACGGAGGATACTTATTCTTCATCGTGCCGAACGGACTGTTTGAATCACCGCACAGCGCACAGCTTCAAGGATACTTGAAAGAGAAAGCCGACATCCAGGGCTTCCTTCAGCTGCCGCTTTCCCTATTTAAAAATAAAAACTCGGCGAAGAGTATCCTGATCCTTCAGAAGAAAAAGACAGGAATCAAGCCTCCAAAAGAGGTACTTCTTGCGCAACTGCCAAGTTTATCGAACCAGAGAGCCCTTCAGGACATCCTGTCGAAGATCGATCAGTGGCTTGTACAGAATAAATAATAAATACAAAACCTAAATGAACACACCAATGAGCAGTCCTATTCGTAACTGAATGAGACTGCTTTTTTTTGTTGATGTATACAGGGTTGTTTTAATAAGGGAAGTTTTTCCGGTTATCCTGCAATGCAGGGTCCGTTTTGGGGGATATAAGGGGAGTTATTCCGGTTAAGGTAACGAAGAATGGTCCATTTTCATGCTTTCGGAGTAAATAGGCGGAATTATTCCCCCTATTCCTCCATATTTTGAGATGCATTCTTCAATAACAGGAAATTCTCCGCTTATTTTAGTAGAGTGGGCTATCGGCGAAGCCCCTCCGCTTTTCTTATTGTCCAGCTCCGACGGCTAGTCCCTCGAGGTCATAAGCTAAATGGGCAAAAAGGCAAAAGACGCCTTTTCAGCCCATTCATCTTATGCTTGTCGGGACTGACCAAGCCTTCTCCGCTTTTCGATATGTCCAGCTCCGGGGCTTAGAGGCTCGAGGTCATAAGTCAAGAACACCAAAAAGGCAAAAGGCGCCTTTCCGGTGTTCCCGCCTTATGCTTGTCGCCTCTGGGCAAAGCCCCTCCGCTTTTCGTATTCTAATTTTTGTGAAAATATTTAATTTAACATGAAAACGATGTCATTTCAAGCTTTTTCTTGAAATAGGGTGGAGTCAGTGATTTAATGGGGAATTGAGAGATAAAAAACGATTCAATGAACAGAATAAAGATAGAGTCGATAGATCGAAAACAAAAGGAGCGATACAACGTGGCAAAAAAAGTGATTGCAATTAATGCTGGAAGCTCTTCATTAAAGTTTCAGCTTTTTGATATGCCTGAAGAAACGGTTATTACCAAAGGTCTGATTGAACGTATCGGATTGAACGATGCGGTTTTCAATATAACAGTGAACGATGAGAAACGTGAAGAAGTAACGGATATCCCGAACCATGAAGTAGCGGTTAAAATGCTGCTTGAAAAACTGACAGGCTATGGCATCATCAATTCACTTGATGAAATCCAGGGTATCGGACACCGTGTCGTACATGGGGGAGAGGTCTTCAATGACTCCGTTCTGATCACAGATGAAGTTGTAATGAAAATCGAAGAGCTGTCTGATTTAGCGCCACTTCATAACCCGGCAAACTTAACGGGAATCAAAGCATTCCAAAGCGTGTTGCCGAATGTTCCTGCGGTTGCCGTGTTTGATACAGCGTTCCACCAATCCATGCCGGAAAGCTCATTCTTATACAGCCTTCCGTACGAGTACTATGAAGATTTCGGAATCCGTAAATATGGTTTCCACGGAACCTCCCACAAGTATGTATCTCAGCGTGCAGCTGAAATGCTTGGCCGTCCGGAAGAGCAAGTTCGCCTGATTTCCTGTCACTTAGGGAACGGTGCAAGTATCGCAGCGATCGAAGGCGGTAAATCAATCGATACATCAATGGGCTTCACACCACTTGCAGGGGTTGCCATGGGAACTCGTTCAGGTAATATCGATCCGGCCCTTATCCCGTTCATCATGGAGAAAACAGGATCAACGGCTGATGAAGTATTAAACATCCTGAACAAGAAGTCCGGTATGCTTGGTGTTTCTGGATTCTCAAGTGACCTTCGTGACATTGAACAACAGGCTTCAGAAGGGAACGAGCGTGCGGAACTTGCCCTTGAAGTGTTCGCCAATCGTATCCACAAATACATCGGATCTTATGCTTCACGCATGTACGGTGTAGACGCGATCGTCTTTACAGCAGGTATCGGGGAAAACAGTACACTGGTCCGTGAAAAAGTTCTTCAAGGCTTGGAATTTATGGGCGTATACTGGGATCCTGCCCGCAACAAAGTACGCGGAAAAGAAGCATTCGTCAACTACCCGCATTCACCGGTTAAAGTCATGGTCATTCCAACGAATGAAGAAGTCATGATTGCCCGTGATGTTGTAGAAAAAGGGAATATCTAATAAATGAAACGGGGTCGCCTTGGCGGTCCTGTTTTTTATTTGCTCAAAAAAAGTGGTTACCCGGTTCCTGGAATAACCGGGTTTTGGTTATTTGATCTCCATTCTGACCGGTTTTTTGCTTCAGATTGTCTGTTTCAGCTGGGAATGTAGACCTGTAAGAGGGTTTTAGGCCGGATGAGGTGGGGGATTCTTTGTCTGAATCTCGCCCTCGCCGGGGAATCATGCGAGAAATGCCGGGAATCGTGCCGGACGAAAGATAATCATGCGGGAAATGAAATCTTTCATGCGGGATTCTGATTTATCAAGCGAGATTTCAACTAGTCATGCCGAGATGTCGAATTTTCTTTACGCCCGCCCCTGAAAAATTTACTGACTATTCCCAACACTCTTCTCATAACGAAAGAATTGCTCACCCTATATATGATATACTAAACGTAAATTGAGGAATGTAAGGAGTGGGGAGAAGTGAACTGGTCAGAACGAGATAAGCAGGTATGGCAGTCGATCAAGACGTGGAGAGAAGAGTTGTATGAATATGAAGCGAATGATTTGGAGCATACATATGTGAAGTGGTTGGATTACGCGTTTGAATCGGTTCCTGAAGATGTGCAGGATCAATTTTTTCAGCGGCTGGATGGCTGGTTGTTTCATATGCACTCCCTGATTCAAGGTTCACAGATGCAAAACGACGCACGTGAGCGCATCCTTGTGACGGCACGGGCCTTCAATCAGGACATTCAGACGGTCGAGGATCTTCACTACTTGACGATTGACCAGCTTCATTACATAGCGGAACAGCATGCAGGACGCCATCGCATCTATTCTCTCGTACAAGGAGGGGTGACGGGGACAGGCGGCCTGGTGGCACTCGGATCGGATCTGCCGGCCATGCTCGTCATCAATCTGCGTTCCGTGCAGCTGATCGCCATCACGTACGGATTTGATGTGCAGACTCCATTTGAAATGATGACATCCCTGAAGGTGTTCCATGCGGCGACCCTGCCGGCAAGACTACGTGCCCTTGCGTGGGAGGATCTGATGGAGGACCTGAACAAGAAGGATTCGAATTACTTCTATGATGGATCGGAGCAGCTGACGGATTATACTTGGCTGGAAGGATCCATGAAGCAGGCACTGAAAGCGATGGCGATCACCATGTTTAAAGGGAAGAAGTGGTCCGGCCTGCCCCTTGTCAGCATCGCCATCGGAGCGGGCTCCAATTATCAGCTTTCAAGAAAAATCACGGATTTTGCGGAGAAATATTATCAGTATCGATATTTACGCGATAAGAAAAATGAACAATAATAAAAGGGGAATGATGTGTTCAAGGCATCGTTCCCCTTTTTGTTTTTTCCGGATTGGTCCGGTACCAAATCCATAAATCATTGATCTCCGAAGCCCGTTCGGAAATTTCATTATTTATCATGCAGGACTGTTCGAAGTCATCTTCCTGAGCGAGTTCTTCCTGAAGACGCTCAATCTCCCCATCAATTTCCCCGATACGGTCTGGAATTGTTCCACGGACGCGCTCCCACTCAAGAAGGATCTCTTCCTGTTCTTCAGGAGAATACATCGGCCATTCCTTCAACATCACGGGAAGAAGGATTCCCAGTCTGCGATTATAAGCAAAGAATTCGTTCCTCATCTTCTGGATGCTCCTCACTTTTCATTCTTCTTTCATCCTACAATAAATTCGCCCGTAAGCCCAGTGCAAAGGCAATGTCACCTAATGTTCATAAAATAATTATACAAATTTATGAATAAGTATTGATGTATTTCTTGTAAACTGCTAATATAAATTCATCTTAAAGAATAAATATTCATTTATATAGAAAATCAACAGGAGGAGATACGGATGAATAAAAAAGTGGTATTAGCCTATTCAGGTGGTTTGGATACGTCGGTTGCGGTTCAATGGTTAAAGGAAAAAGGATACGAAGTCATTGCATGCTGCCTGGATGTGGGTGAAGGGAAAGATCTTGATTTTGTACAAGAAAAAGCATTGACGGTCGGGGCGTCCAAAAGCTATGTCATCGATGCGAAAGAAGAGTTCGCGAATGAATACGCCCTTCTTGCCCTGCAAAGTCATGCACTTTACGAAGGAAAATATCCACTGGTGTCCGCTCTATCAAGACCGTTGATTGCCAAGAAGCTTGTGGAAATCGCAGAACAGGAAAATGCAACGGCTGTGGCACATGGTTGTACGGGAAAAGGAAATGACCAGGTGAGATTTGAAGTCTCGATCGCAGCACTGAATCCTTCTTTAGAAGTGATCGCGCCGGTTCGTGAATGGAAATGGTCACGTGAGGAAGAAATTGAGTACGCAAAGGACAAGGGAATTCCTATCCCGATCAATCTGGATTCCCCATACAGCATCGACCAGAACCTTTGGGGCAGAAGCAATGAGTGCGGTGTGCTGGAAAATCCTTGGGCTGCACCACCGGAAGATGCTTACGACCTGACATCAAGCATCGAAGAATCACCGAATGAAGCGGATGTGGTTGAAATCACTTTCTCCAAAGGGGTACCTGTGGAATTGGACCATGTTTCCTATCCACTGGATGAAATCATTGCCAAGCTGAATGTGCTGGCCGGTAAGCACGGGGTCGGACGCATCGATCATGTGGAGAATCGCCTGGTCGGGATCAAGTCGCGTGAAGTGTATGAATGTCCGGCTGCCATGACTCTTTTAAAAGCGCATAAGGAACTGGAAGATCTGACATTGGTGAAGGAACTTGCTCATTTCAAACCGGTGATCGAGAAAAAAATGACCGAATTAATTTATGAGGGACTCTGGTTCTCTCCATTGAATAAAGCGCTGAAGGCATTCCTTGATCAAACACAGGTGTATGTGAATGGTGTCGTCCGAGTGAAATTATTCAAGGGACATGCGATCGTGGAAGGAAGAAAATCGCCTAATTCCCTTTATGATGAGAAGCTGGCCACGTATACAAAAGCGGATGAATTCGATCATGATGCTGCCGTTGGATTCATTCAACTATGGGGTCTGCCGACAAAGGTGTCTTCTATTGTGAACGCTGAGAAGAAAGAGAAAGTCACTCTATGAGTAAGCTATGGGGAGGACGTTTTACCAAGAAGCCGGAAGAGTGGGTGGATGAATTCAATGCATCCATCTCATTTGACCAGGAGCTTGTGTTAGAAGATATTGAAGGCAGCATCGCTCATGTGAAAATGTTAAAGAAATGCGGAATTCTGACGGTGAGTGAATCCGATCAGATCCTGGATGGATTACACGTGCTATACGCTAAGGCAGAAAAAAATGAACTGGAATTTTCCGTGGAATATGAAGATATTCATCTGAACCTTGAGAAACAGCTGATTGATTTAATCGGTGAAGTCGGCGGAAAACTTCACACGGGCAGAAGCCGGAACGACCAGATTGCGACCGACATGCATCTGTTTTTAAAAAGACGGGTGGAGGAAATCGTCAAGCTCGTTGAAGATTTACAGGAAGCGATCATCGTACAGGCTGACGAGAATGTGGAAACGATCATTCCTGGCTATACTCATCTCCAGCGTGCCCAGCCGATTTCGTTCGCTCATCATCTGATGTGTTATTTCTGGATGTTGAACCGTGATAAGGAGCGACTTGTCGACTCGTTAAAAAGAATCGACATTTCTCCACTGGGTGCCGGGGCGCTTGCCGGGACAACATTCCCAATCGATCGCGAGTATTCAGCTGAACTTCTTGGCTTCGATTCCTGCTATGAAAACAGTCTGGATGCCGTAAGTGACCGTGATTTCATCCTGGAATTCCTGAGCAACAGCTCGATCATGATGACCCATCTTTCCCGCCTCGCGGAAGAGATGATCCTTTGGTCCACGGAGGAGTTCCGATTCATCGAGCTCGATGACAGCTTCACGACTGGAAGCAGTATCATGCCCCAGAAGAAGAATCCGGATATGGCGGAGCTTGTCAGAGGGAAGACAGGCAGGGTGAATGGGAATCTCATTTCCCTTTTGACGGTTTTAAAAGGGTTGCCTCTTGCGTACAACAAGGATATGCAGGAAGACAAGGAAGGGATGTTTGATACGGTGAAAACCGTGGTGGGATCTCTTAAGATTTTCACGGGTATGATTTCTACGATGAAAGTGAATAAAGGACAGATGGAAGAAGCGGTCGGAAATGATTTCTCCAATGCGACGGAGCTTGCGGATTATTTGGCAACGAAGGGGATTCCGTTCAGACAGGCCCATGAAATTGTCGGGAAGCTTGTGCTGTATTGCATTGAGAAAGGCTGCTATTTGAAGGATGTAACGCTTCAGGAGTATGGTGGTTTTTCTTCGTTGATCGAAGAGGATATCTATTCGATTTTGACTCCGTATTCGGCTGTTGAGAGAAGGAAGTCGTATGGTGGCACGGGGTTTGAGCAGGTGAAGGTGCAGATTGAGAAGGGGAAGGCTCAGTTGGGGGCAATGGCTACTCAATCTGTTTAGAATGAAATTAAAACCCATTAGCGAGTGCTGGTTGATTTTCGCTCCAGGTGCTCGCTTTCCGCTTCAATCACTATACAGAGTATTATTTTTTCTCATACTTAAAAGAGAGGATGAATGTAGAGTCTAACTCCACTCATCCTCTCTTTTGTTTTTTAGGAAATCAATCTTCCACTTCTTCCGTCCTTACAACCAGTACGTCGCAGTGGGCGGCACGTGTGATGTGCTCTGAGACACTTCCGATGAGGAAGCGTTCCACGGCGTTGAGGCCGGTTGCTCCGCATATGACGAGGTCTGCCTTGACGTTTTTGGTTGCTTCTCTTGGGATGATCACTTTCGGGGAGCCGTACTCGACATAGGTCTTGACTTTGGTCAATCCGGCTTCGGCAGCTTCTGTCTTGTACTCATTTAATAATTCTTCAGCATACTTGATGGCTCTTTCTCCTACTGTGCGGTCATAGGATTCGATTGCTGCGAAAGAGCGGGTATCGATGACGTGGATCAGGGACAGAGTGGCATCGTTCCGTTTTGCGATGGCGATCGCTTTTTTGAAGGCCCATTCTGCTTCTTTAGATCCATCTACAGCTACTAATATGTTCTGATATTTTAAACTCATAGTGATCTCCTCCTTACATCCATCATACTATATTTTTCCACTCATATCTGTAGCCAATTTTCGAACAATAACAGGGAAAAGACTATTTATTTTCAAGGGGGAATCGACATGAAGAAGAAAGATCCGAAAGAACAGTTCACGTATGATGAGAATGCGAACCAGCAGGTGAGCCAGCAGATCATGGATTCGTATACGAGCGGTGTCATCGATACGGAGAACGGCCATTACGGTACGTATGAGAACGAAGAGTACGATAAGTAGGCAGAGGAAAGAGCTTGGGGGGAACAGTCGTGTTTCCCTAAGCTTTTTTATTTTGGAGGTAGAAGCTTCTTTGCATGAAATGCTCCGTCCCTTCTGCTACAATACTCTATTATATGAAGAGGATAGGAGGTCACGGTATGAAGAAACCTGTCATCATAGTCGGGGCAGGATTGAGCGGTCTCCGGGCAGCTTCCCTTCTCCACTCAAAGGGTGTTGAGTTCCTGGTACTTGAAGCCCGTGATCGGATCGGTGGAAGAGTTGTAAGCGAGTCAATCGGAGGGACGGACCTTGCGAGAATCGACCTCGGTCCAACGTGGTTCTGGCCGGATTATGAACCTGTCATGACGAGGCTTGTGATGGAACTCGGTTTACAGACGTTCCTGCAGCATACGGACGGAGCCCTTCTATATGAGCAGTCAGAAAACGCCAGACCGCAACATCACAGGTTGCCGGAAGGGGCAGTACAGAGATCTTTCAGGCTGCAGGGCGGCGTGAAGTCACTCATTGATGCCGTCTATGATACTCTTCCTTCCGGGGCCGTTCATTTGAATACAACCGTAAGGGCCATCCGGATGGACCATGTAGGGGAAATCACGGTGGAAGCAGATCAACCGGAAGGCAAGAAGGCATGGAAGGCGGATGCGGTCATCCTAGCTATGCCGCCACGGCTCGTGGCACGACGCATCAAATTTTCCCCGGATCTTCCGGAAGAACTCATGAAAAGTCTGCTCGAAAAGCCCACGTGGATGGCCGGGCAGGCGAAAGCAGTGGCCGTTTATGAACGGCCTTTCTGGCGGGATGAAGGGCTTTCGGGCCAGGTAACGAGCTGGGCCGGGCCGCTTCAGGAAATCCATGACGCGTCACCAGTTCAAGGGGCAGGTGCTCTTTTTGGATTCTTCGGAATGCCGGCAGCTGTTCGCAGGGAGCTTGGTGAGGATAAAGTATTACGTCTTGTCGTGGAACAGCTGACCCGTCTGTTCGGTGAGCAGGCAAGTAAGCCGGTTTCACTGTTGTACAAGGATTGGTCTGTTGAACCCCATACTGCCGTGGAGGAGGATGCCGACCCGCTGACAAGCTTTCCTGAATATGGTCCGCCGGGGCATGCTGGTATATGGGAACAGAAAATCCTATTTGCAGGAACCGAAACCGCGGCAGAAAATGGTGGTCATCTTGAAGGGGCGCTCCTGTCAGCAGAACGTGCGGTTTCCAAATTGCCGGGTACCCGGGACAAATGAAAGAAAGAGCCATCACCCAAGCACGGTGATGGCTCTTTCTTTGTCATGCCTCTTCGTATACAACTTCAACGTCTCCTTTATTCTCATGCATTTTGAATAAAGCGCCGGCAATCTTATCTGCTGAGAAATAAGAGTCCTCCTGGACAAAGCCGTTAATGGTCAGGGTCCCGACGTGCACGCCCTTGGAGGAGAGTTCCTGATGAAGACTGTAAGCAAGGCTTCGCAGCGCCGCTTTCCCGACTGATAAGGAGGCAACCTCTGCACTTGGATGCAGAGCAAGTCCTCCACCGGTCAACAGAATGGATCCTGACTCTTTTTTCATGTAAGGAAGGGCTTCCTGAACGGCTATCAGTGCCCCGGCTACATTCACTTTAAAGTCATATAGGAAATCCTCTGGGGTGATCGAGGTTGGCTGCCCGGGTCTGATAGACGCGGCATTGTAGAGGAGAACCTCGATTTCTTCCCCGAATTCTGCCCTGACTGCAGATAGAGCATCCTTCATGGAAGAGGCGGATGAAACATCTCCTTGAAACCCTTTAGCTGTAACCCCTTGAGATGCCAAATCCGTCTCAAGCTCTTGCAGCGACGTAAGCGTCCGTGAAATCATTGCCACATTGTATCCTTTTAATCCAAAGTTCCTGGCTGTCTCATAGCTGATCCCTTTCCCTGCTCCGATGATGATAATGGTTTTATTCATAAAGTATTCCTCCAATTTTAATATTTGTATATGCAAATGACTAGGTAAAAAAAGAGCGCTTAAACGTCATCACTCTTTTTCAAGCTTCAAGCTCGCTTCATGCAGCATCCGGCTTAAATCCAGGCTGAATTCCTTCCCCAGTGTTTGGGAATAGTCATCGAATAGCTCTTTGATTGAAACACGGAATTCCCGGTACAATTCTTCTCCTTCATCTGTTAAAGAGATAAAGGTCTGCTTACCGGATATCTTGCGCAGGACGATATTTTTCTTTTCCAATTTATCGATGAAACGTGTACTGGTGGAAGGGGCAATCGCCAGTTTCTGGCACAGTTCCTTCTGTGTGATCCCCGGTTTGAAGTGGATGACCATAATCATATAGAAATACGATGGAGCAAGTCCTCCGGCATCCAGGTATTTTTCTGCAAGCTTCGTGATGCTCCGGGAAAAACGGCTCGCCGTGAAGTATAAGCAGTGAATCAGAACGTCTTCTTCTTCGTTCATAAACCAACACCCTTTCATTTGCATATACAAATTAACACACCCTGGAACGGCTTGTCAACATAAGCGCAGATTATGACCGCTCTTTCAGTTTTTCTATTATCCGAACCTTTCATCATTACAGTAAAATGGAAAGGAGATGTTGGAAAAAAGGGGTGTTAGGATGAAAGCAGTAATTCAAAACGAATTTGGGAATTCCACTGTGCTTCGATTAGCAGAAGTGGAGACTCCGAACATAAGTGAAAATGAAGTGCTGATCAGAACGGCGTTTACCAGTGTGAACTATGCGGATATCAAAGCAAGGAAGGGCAGGAAAGGAAAAGGGAATTTCCCTCTCACCCTGGGACTTGATACTGCGGGAACCGTTGTGGCAGCAGGGAAATCTTCCGGATATGCGGCCGGGGACCGTGTCATTGCTTTTCCTACGGGCGGCTCATACGCAGAATATGCGAAAGCCAATAAACAATTGACCTTCAAGATTCCTGAGAGCCTCTCCTTTGAACAGGCGGCTGCCATGCCGACTGTATCGATCCTGTCTTTTATTCTCTTACACGAAATCGGTCAGGTGAGGAAAAGCGATACGATCGTTGTCCATAGCGGGGCTGGGGGAGTGGGTTCCATGCTTGTTCAATTAGCGAAGCTTGCGGAGGTTGAGACCATCATTGCAACGGTTGGCAATTTGGGGAAGGAAAGCTATGTGAAGAACCTGGGAGCAGATTTTGTTTATACATACGACAGGTTTTCAGAAGAAGTGCTCCAAATCACCAAGGGAGAAGGGGCTCATATCATTTTTGATTCCGTTGCAGGTGAAGTCACGACCTCGAGCCTGGACTGCCTCGGCCTCTATGGAACCCTTGTTCAATTCGGCAACAGCAGCGGCAGTGCGGGTCACTTTACAACGGGTGATGTTCATTCTTCCTGCCGAAATGTAAAAGGATTCAGCCTGGGTACGACAAGGAAGCGTAGGCCGGGAGTGTTAGCTCCAGCTGCTGAAAAAGTCATCGATTTATTTGCCACAGGAAAAGTCACGCTTCCCATTGCTGGCATTTTTGATTTGAGTGAAGCCGCAAAAGCCCATGATTTGATGGAAAGCCGTGAGTATGAGGGGAAACTATTGATCAGAGCACACTCGTAAGCAGTTAAATAATAGTTCATAAAAAAGGAAGATCCATATGAAGCAACTAACATTCCATGAGTTACAGAACTACCTGGCACTAAAATACAAAGAAGGACGCACTTCATCAGCTTTATTTATGAAATTGGTAGAAGAAATTGGTGAGGTTGCAGAGGTACTAAACCAATTAGAAGGTCGAAAAGCAAATTCGGGGAATACGTCTTTAGAAAAAGAGTTAGTGGACGTTATCCATTACGCAGTGGCCATTGCGAGCATAAATGATATTGATTTAACAGAGGCCATTTTTAATAAGGATACACAAGCAGCAATGAAATATAATCAATCTCCAAATTTAGAGGAATTTATAAGAGGACACAACAAATAAATCATTGAGAAACATATTTGTAAAAGCAATGCGTAAATGAAAGCTCATAATTAATTCAATAATTGGAAGGAAAAGGGTGGGTAGAAAGAGAACTATATGAGATACCGAATTGAATAAAGGAGACAAGGATATGAGCAAATCATTTATTGAACAAGTACATTATATTAGAATCCCCGTGAAAGATTTAGAACTGTCTGCACAATGGTATAAAGATGTATTAGGACTCCAGTTAGTAAATTTGAATGACGAACTTGCGGTTTTCAAAGTAAATGAAGGGCCTTTCCTGCTTATCTTGATTCCTACCGCAGATGAGACATATGCCCATTTTACAATTGAGAATGAACAGGAATTTAGTATTGCCTTTACAAGTTCGGAGTTATCTAAATTTCATCAACACTTAATGGATCATCAAGTGAAGGTCGATGATATAAAAGAAGATAATGGTCACGCCTTTTTCCACTTTTATGACCCAAATGGGAATAAGCTTCAAGTACACTGGTAGGAAATGAACAGGTAGGGTCGTCAATCCAAGGAGGATTAACGGCCTTTTTTGTGGAATTTCTTATTGAACCATGAGGATTAGTGGAAGAAGAACCTCCATATTAATGACTGGGAAAATCAAAGAATTGCCATCTTATACAAGGGAGATGAAATGATGAAATTACTGCTCACATCCGCAGGCGTCAATAACAAAAGCATACACGAAGCCCTGGTTACGATGCTCGACAAGCCGATCGCCGATTGCACCGCCCTGTGCATCCCCACCGCCATGTACGGACACCCCTGGGTCGGTCCCGGCGTCAAAACTTGGGAGTTCATCAGCGGGAATTCCGAGAATCCCATGGTGGACCTGGGGTGGAAGTCTGTCGGCGTGCTGGAACTAACAGCGCTGCCAAGCATCAATAGGGACCGATGGATGCCGCTGGTAAAGGAAACAGACGTCTTTCTCGTATCGGGCGGTGACGCTCTCTACTTGGCTCACTGGATGCAACAATCCGGATTTGCAGATCTTTTGCCGACGCTTGACGCAGTCTATGTGGGAATGAGCGCAGGGAGTATGGTGATGGCCCCTAAAATCGGGGAAACCTTTGTTGGCTGGACTCCTCCGAACGGCGGGGATACAGCGCTAGGTATGGTTGACTTTTCAATATTCCCCCACTTGGACCATGAGATGCTGCCGGAAAATACGATGGCTGATGCAGAAAGATGGGCCTCGGGGATGAATGGACCTGCATATGCGATTGATGATCAGACTGCCATTAAGGTAATCGATGGAGAAGTCGAAGTGGTTTCTGAGGGGAATTGGAGGCGGTTTTCATCCTGAGCTTGCTTCTGGTAGACTTTTCATAAATTAAATAGTAAAGGTGGGAGAATGATTAACAGGGGAGGATTGATGAACGTAACAAAACGGAAAATAATATTCTCTGTAATACTGTTAGCAGCCATAGGAGCCATAATATTGGTCTGGTCAGAGTTCCGTGAGAGGATGTACGATCTATATTACACTCCAAAGGCAAGCCAAATGACATTTGAATTCAAGACACCTACACAGGTACCATTTGCTGAAATGAAGGTGAACGATTTTTCAGTTGGAGAAGATCAACAGGAAGCGGAAATGTCGTTAAACGCTGATATAAATATGATGGATATCCGAATTTCGTCATCAAAACCAGAGTATGAAGCAGATAAGGTCGAAAGGGTCAAAATCGGACATGATACTTTTGGAGATTTCATCCCGAATAACTCTGGTAGAAGAATCCTTGCCTGGAAAGATGACATGTATTATGAAATTATTTATTATCCTAAGGTAACCCCAAAAGAAGTGAGTAAAATACAATTGATTCAAATGGCAGAGTCTTTTCAATAATAATTTCAGGTGATAAGCGCTAATGATGAGGGCACCGCTCAGGCCCGGGGAAAGCGAGCACCTGGAGCGGAAATCAACCACAACTCGCTTGATTAAAAGAAACAAATTTCCCGAAAATATCTATAACCACAATAAAAGCTGAGGATTTAACCACAATCTTCAGCTTTTATAATTTGGATTGACAACATCCACTACTTTGTCATACTATATAGTGGTAGTTAGTATTACTGAATACGGAAGGATATAAAATGAGGAGGTGACTGTTTGGAAAACTTTACAGAAATGCTGAAAGGGGTCCTTGAAGGGTGTGTACTTGAGATCATCAGCCGTGGTGAAACGTATGGCTATGAGATTACGCAGCAGCTGAGGGAACTTGGTTTCACGGATGTGGTGGAAGGTACAGTGTACACCATTACCATGCGCCTTGAGAAAAACAATCTGGTGAATATTGAAAAGAAGAAAAGCTCTGTAGGGCCTCCGAGGAAATTTTACACCCTGAATGAAGCGGGGCAGGAGAAGCTCAAGATTTTCTGGGGTAAATGGGATTTTATTTCAAGCAAAATGAACGAACTCAAAACGAAAGAAATCATAAGGAGAGGATAAGATGAAGTTTATTGAAAAGATTACCGGAAGTATGGCCGACAAGCGTGAATGGCGGGCAATGGAGGCTCGTGCGAAGACACTGCCAAATGAGTACCTCCATGCGTACAAAGCGATCCAAAAATATATGTGGACTGCCGGGGGCCTCACTGACTGGAGGGACACGAGCCGTATCTTTAATGGCATTCTCGATCTATTCGAAGAGGGTGCAGCGGATGGCAGGAAAGTCACTGACCTCACGGGTGAGGACGTAGCTGCTTTCTGTGATGATTTGGTGAAGGAATCGGAAACATGGAGTGACAAGCATCGGGCTAAGTTGAACGATACGATAGGTCGTGGAAAAAAGTGAATCCATTAGATCATACCGACTGAATAGCAAGCTGGTTATAAATGCTGAACCGACTATTCAGTTATTTTTTTGCAACAGTAGTAAGTAATACTGATTACCAGTTATACTAAGTAGCTCTTAAGATAGAGGGAGGAAAAAAGATGAGTCATGCAGCGATTTCAATAAAAGGATTAAAAAAGTCGTTCAAAGACAAGGAAGTCTTAAAGGGAGTGGATTTTGAGGTGAAGTGCGGGGAGATATTCGCACTTCTCGGTTCCAATGGGGCGGGTAAGACAACGATCGTCAATATTCTTTCGACGCTGCTGAAGGCAGATAGCGGTAAGGCGAGTGTGTGCAGCTTAGATGTGCAGTACCAGCCGGATCAGGTTCGTCAAAGCATCAGTCTGACAGGACAATTTGCTGCCCTGGATGGTATCCAGACAGGAAGGGAAAATCTGATTATGATTGCGAAATTACGGGGAGTGTCCAATCCGCCACGAATCGCAGAAGATCTCCTGACACGTTTCAGTCTGAAGGACGCGGCCGACAGACGTGCGGATACTTATTCTGGTGGGATGATGCGCAGGCTTGACATCGCCATGAGCCTGATCGGGGCGCCGCCTCTCATCTTTCTCGATGAGCCAACGACAGGCCTGGACCCTGAGGCCCGAATGGAAGTCTGGGAAACCGTTAAGGAGCTTGCGGGTGGCGGAACGACCATCTTACTGACCACCCAGTATCTGGAGGAAGCAGAACAGTTGGCGGACCGTATCGCCATCCTTCATGGAGGGAAAATCATTACGACGGGTACCCTTGCTGAACTGAAGGAAATGTTCCCACCTGCGAAAGTGGAGTATATCGAGAAGCAGCCGACGCTAGAGGAAATCTTCCTCTCAATCATTGGCAAAAAAGGAGGAAATGAAAATGAACAGTAACACAGGGGTATTATTTGGACGGCTGATGCGTGGCATTTTACGGAGTCCTGATACGATTATCACGGTTGCCGTTACTCCAATTATGATGCTACTGTTGTTTGTTTATGTATTTGGCGGTGCCATCGAGACAGGGACGGACAGCTACGTGAATTATTTGTTACCTGGAATTCTGCTGATTACGATTGCCTCCGGTGTCGCTTATACATCGCACCGGCTCTTTACGGATGCGAAGAGCGGACTGATGGCGCGGTTTAGTACAATGCCAATCAAGCGCTTCTCGATATTATGGGCACACGTACTGACTTCCCTTGTATCCAATTTGCTTGCCGTTATGGTCGTCATTCTCGTAGCGCTGTTGATGGGCTTTCGTTCTGGTGCTGATATCTTAGCCTGGCTGGCAGTAGCAGGAGTGCTGGTACTGTTTACGCTGGCACTGACATGGCTTGCGGTTATTCCGGGATTGACGGCATACTCAATGGAAGGGGCGACGGCATACTCATACCCATTGATCTTCCTCCCCTTTATCAGCTCTGCCTTTGTGCCAACGGAAACGATGCCAACCGTTGTACGGGTGTTCGCAGAGAACCAACCCGTGACATCCATCGTGAATGCCATACGTGCCCTTTTGTATGGAGGAACGGTCGGCAGCGATATCTGGACCTCCCTTGCCTGGTGCGTCGGTATAATGGTCATTGCTTATTTTATTGCAGGGAGGATATTTAAGCGTCAGCTTGGATAAGGGGTAGGTTCATGCCTCGCAGATTAAGAGAAAAAGTCGGGTGGACACAAAAGGATTGGGGATTACTGTTTAGTACCCAACCGTAATTTGTGTCCTCTTTTTTTGCGAAAAAGAGGAAGATTCTTGTTGGAAATGGAATACCTTTAATATGGTAGTTGGCTTAAATTAAGGTCTTTTTCAAAGATTGTCATTGGAGGGCAGCTTATGGCATTCATTTCAATTTACACGATTGGCAGGTTGCGAGATCCTTACGACCATCCGGCGTCCCTTGGCTTTTATGACATGGGTTATAAAGTCATGCGTCAGGCTTATGCTTCGGGACATCTCATTGAGGAGTTCTCTTCAGAGGGTGTCGCCCTTTCTGAAAAGGCGAAAGGGAATGGGTATCCGGTACTGACATTAACGGTGTGGAAAAACCTTCAAACGTTGTACCGTTTTACATATGGGGGGAAGCACAGTCAGGCACTGCGAAACAGGAACAATTGGATGGAGCCTCATGATGGGAAACATTCTTCATATGTCATCTGGTGGACAGAGAAGGTGAAGTATGTCTCATGGGAGGAAGCTTTCAAAAGGTACGATTATTATCTTGAACATAAAGCTACACCTTATGCGTTTGACTTAAAGAATGCATTTGATGAGAGTGGGAATCCGTGTATTCTTAAGTTATAATCTGATGAATTCCTTAAGGAGGGAAATTCTATGCTTTTTATGATGATCGTCAAAGCCTCCAGAAATTCCGAAGCGGGAAATCTTCCGAGTCCTGAACTCATGGAAGCCATGACGAAGTACAATGAGGATTTAGTAGAAGCAGGAGTTCGGGTGATGGCGAAAGGACTTCATCCGAGTTCGAACGGTATCCGCGTTTCGTATCCGGAACCAGGTGGAGAGCCGGTGGTAACAGAGGGACCTTTTGAGGTCGAAGAATTAGTGGCAGGGTTCTTTCTCATCGACGTGAAGTCGAGGGAAGAAGCCATCGAGTGGGCCATGCGGGTGCCGGATCCACAGGGCTATGGGGAAGGTCAGGTGGAATTGCGTCAAGTGTTCGAAGCACCGGAGCAAACGGATAAAGACGAATGATCCCAGCTCAATTGGATGAAGGTATCTGGTCTTTGAAGTGAAAAACTGAAAGAAGGTGTATTAAATCATGGGCTTACAAACACGCTTAGATGACTTTACCAAAATGCATGATGGATTCATCAGGGACTGGAGTCACGCTATGAGCTCGGGTGACACCTCTTTGGTAGAAAGAATGACAGAAGATTACTACGTAGCTTTCTTTAAGAGGGGCAATGAAAGACCGACAATTTTTAATAAAAGAGAAGCTGTAAATGGCATGAATCAATCCGTAAGTCAATTTCTGGGTGCAAATAAGAGGTTCGAAAATAGAGTCATTCGATTACGAGATAGCGAGAATGCTGTAGTATTCTATGAACAATTAATTGTAAAAGATGAGGAAGTAGCAGCACGATTATTTACCATCGAGAATTGGACATTCATGAATGAAAAATGGATGGTTATGAGAGAAATAGAAGAACAAATCAATTAAGATCCTTGGAACGGCCTTCTTCTATACGACTTAAAAGGAGCGATTTAATATGTTGTTTCTTTCTTTACCGAAGATGATCCATACTTCCCGTCAGAACAGCAGGTCATGTTAAACTTCCAAGTACATAATTTTAATGAAACGATCGAGCATCTGAATCAAATCGGAGTGCCCCTTGCAAAGGATAAAGAAGTGAGTGAATTTGGTCAGTTTATCTGGATTAAAGATCCTGAAGGCAGACTGATCGAGCTTTGGGAGAAATAATGGGTGGGAGCCATAGAGTTAGGAGAGTGGAATCTATATGGAGTTAACATCCTCACAGAGTCAGGCAATCGATTATTTTACGGCCTATGCACTAAAGCATAAAAAAGAAGCGAAGGCGACCATTCATCATGTCCTGAACATGTCCAATCTTTCAGGCGAAGTGTTCGAACAGGCCGTTCATCATATGAAAACGTACGCTCAGATCGGATTACATTTCCATCCGGATCGACCAACTTCCACAATGAAGAACGTGGCGGAATCAATGCTTGAATATGGAGAATATAAGAGTCAGTTTGAAACATTCACTTCAAATGGGAAAGTGTCTCCCCATCCAGGTGGTGACCGGGATCTGTGGGAAGAGAAGTTGTTTGGGGGAGCCTATCAATCGGAAGGGACCTTAATGAGTGAACGGCCAAAGTACGGGGCATTGAACCTGATGTTACACCCGGATGGTCCTTCCCCGCGGTTCGGTTCTTGTTACTTTTTGTTATCCCCGAAGGTCTCATCCCGATCGACCTTTACATACATGGATTCTCATCAAAACCCCTTTGAGAAGGGGACGTATCAAGAGTTTGATATGATCCTGGCTGGTCTTTTGGAAGAGATATTTTTAAGAGATTTTGCACTGGGAGAGAAGGAGTTGACTCCGACGAGGTTTATTCAACACGTATTGAATCACCTTGGTCATGGCAGGAAGGAACGCGTGGCCCATCGAAACCTGAATCACTATATCGAATCCCAGATTCACGGACCGGTTTCCCTGAAAGAAGACGTGGAAGTGCTGGTAGCCGATCCATCCTTCAAGGATACAAAGGTCGGTGAAACCCTGGAACAAATGTGTTCCAGGTATACCATCGATCTTAAATGGCATATGGGTTTTGTCCTTCAAGTACAGGAGGTTCCTTCTGATTTCAGGGGACCGTCCATGCCGTCCCTGGCAAAGCGGATCGCTTATAAGGATAGGATTGATGCCCACACAATCGGGTCAGCCGTCATGAGTTTGAAACGAGATCGGGATTCCTGGAGTGATCGGGGTGAATATGAAGACGTGCTGCAGGAAATGAAGCTATTGTGGCATGTCTTGGTGAAGTATGGAAGACCGCTTGTAAAATGATTGAGGTGATGTTGTGATGAGAAAATCATACTTGACGGTATTGGCATTAGGTTTTATTGTGATTTCTATTTTATTAAATTATAACTCTCTTCACAATGCGGAGCAGTCTTGTATCGCCAACGATAAGACGCCAAACGTGGAGAAGACTTTATTTGCTTTCAATTGGAGTGTTTCCTGTCGATGAATAAGGTCTGACTCATATTGAATCAGACCTCAATATTTTTCTTTATACTTCCCAGCAGTCAAGAGAGGAATGATTTTAAAAACGGATAGTTTCTCCATCCTTGGGCACAAGCAGTTGAGTGGAAATGCCCTTATCAGCAGCATACTCTTTTAATTCTTCCCTGGACAGGGTCCAGTGATTGACTGCTTCCATATGGACGGCGATGATGGTCGCTCTTGGTGCAGCTTCTGCCGTTTGGAGCACGTCTTCCTTTCCCATGACGAGGGAGCCGCCTTCAAGGAATTGATTGTCACCTGCGTTGACGACGATGATGTCAGGGCGATGTGTGCCGATTTCTTCCCTCACCCCTTCGTACCAGACTGTGTCACCTGCTACATAGAGGGTTTTCTCGTCCTTATGGGAGAAGACCACACCGCAGACAGGTCCTGTAAGCTTCAGGATTTCCCCCCGGCCGTGTTCCCCTTTTGTTTTGGCAAGATGGATGTCCTCAAAGATGGAATCTTCTTTCAGAACTTCCACGTGGTGGAAACCGTCTTTCCTGACGGCGGCAGCGTCCTCTTCACTTTGTACGAAGATGGTGATATCCTTCGGCAGTGCTTCTTTGGCTGCATCGTCATAGTGGTCCAAGTGCAGGTGCGTGAGAATGACAGCATCCGCGTCTTGAACGATTTCCTCAAGGGAAACCGGTAGTTCGACCAATGGATTCTGTTGATCCTGACGAAGTGAATTCGGGAAAGGAGGGTAGCTGCCTTTTCCCGCAAGGAATGGGTCGATGATGAATTTTTTTCCTGCATACGCTACAATAAGCGTGGCATTTCTGATCAGTTGGATGTTCATAAGTCATTCGCTCCTATTCTTTATTCATTTCTGTTAACAATGTATAGTTTAAAGCATAAGAGTGAAGGCATACATACCATAACGAAAGTGTTTTAACTGTTTTACTTTATTTTTGAAAGGAGTTTACAGGATGCTGGATGAAACAGATGTAAGGATACTGGACGAATTGTCCCTTAACAGTAGGATTTCAATGAAGGAGTTAGGAGAAAAAGTTCATTTGACAGCTCCTGCTGCCTCTGCCAGGGTGGCGAAAATGGAAGACAAGGGAATCATTGAGGGGTATACCATTCGTTTGAATCAATTGAAGATGGGCTTCTCGGTCCATGCCATGATCCATATCTATTTGAGGAGCGCCAACCATCAACCATATTTGTCGTTTGTAAAAGAAAACTCCGAACATATTCTTCACAATTATAAAATCAGCGGGGAAAGTTGCTACCTTCTCGAATGTAAATTTCAGAACAATGAGGTACTCGATGACTTTCTGACCAAGCTTAGTGAGCTGGTCAGTTACAAATTATCAATTGTGATTAATTAGTAGCCATTTTTTGATGTGTCAGGACTTATCAGGTTGATCAGTGATCGATAGCCTGTAAGTCCTTGAATAAATAATGTTTTCCATCATAAGATGGGTCACTGAGATGGATGACTTCTGTTTATATCACGTTCTTTCAGTCTTGTTTATTTTGCTCTAACCAACCTAAGATCTTCAGCCTTCGCCAACACACATTTCTTCTCATCGGAATTTAATTCCACATATTCAGAATCATAGATCCAGAATATGGTGTATAACTCATCTTCGTATTCTACAATATCGCCGAGGTTATATTTCATTTTCTCTCCTTGAAGAAAATCGATCCATTCTCAGTAGACAGAGTATATTTTACCATTACTTTTTTACTATAAAACATTCTTTCTTCTTTCTAAAATGCGATTGAGATTGAGTTTTGTCATGAAACCGCAGGTCTACGCTGAAATTCATCATAAATTATTCTTATAAGAATGTATAAACGGAACCGAATCAAATTTTCAAACCGGTCCTTTCGGGAGGGAGCAAACGGACGTTCGTCTGTGATATAATGGAAGGACACAACATAATACGGAAGATGGGGTAGCGGCTCACACTCCCAAGTGAAGGGAGGTGATACGCTAATGATTGCTGTAGGAGATGTATTACAAATCATGATTGCCTTTGGAACATTGATTGTAGCAATTGTCGCGGTTACGCAAAAAAAGAAGTAACCATCGTCCCCACCGCTCATGAGGATCATTAATGATTACTTCTGTTTCGATTGACTCTGAGTGAGCCGCTGCACTTTCGATGCAGTTTATGTTGTGGAGGAGTCCTGATTGCCGTCAGGGCTCCTTTTTTAGTGTATTTAACTACCCTTATTATATACATAACTCCATTCGTTAGTAAAGAATAGTGAATAGATAGATGGAGCAGTGCCAATAATAAAATAAAATGATTGACAAATTTAACCTGTATCGTATAGATTGTTTATAACATATATTGGATCACTTACATTCCATGACGAGAACGAGTAGGTATGGTGTCTGTTCTACAGAGAGTTGACGAGTTGGTGGAAGTCAACGTTCAGATCATATTGAATATCCTCTCCGAGAAGCAAAGCTGAAGGTACTTTAAGCTTTGACGGGTTTCCGCCGTTACAAGGAACGCGTATGATTGTACGTTGCATGAGTGCTGTCACGTAAACTTGAAGTCGGGTTTATGGACAGAATCAGGGTGGTATCGCGGGTATTAACTCGTCCCTAACTAAGGTTAGGGGCGGGTTTTTTTATTTATAAAAAATGAAAGTAGTGATGACATGGAAAAGGTAAATGTAAACGAAAAGTCGGTAGATAGAGAGCAGCGGATCCAGGATTTCTGGAATTCGAATCATATTTTTGAAAAATCAGTGGCCAACCGTGAAGGGGAAAAGACATTCGTGTTCTACGAAGGTCCCCCGACGGCCAACGGTCTTCCGCATGCAGGCCATGTCCTCGGCCGTGTGATCAAAGATTTCGTCGCCAGGTATCAGACGATGCGGGGGTATCAAGTGAAACGGAAGGCAGGATGGGATACCCACGGACTGCCGGTGGAACTCGGTGTTGAAAAGAAGATCGGCGTCTCGGGTAAACAGGAAATCGAGGAATACGGGGTAGAGAGATTCATTGAAGAGTGTAAAAAAAGTGTGTTCGATTATGAGAGACAGTGGCGTACGTTCACCGAAGCCATCGGATACTGGGTGGATATGGATGATCCTTATGTGACCCTTCAAAATGATTATATCGAGAGTGTCTGGCACATCCTTTCTAAGATCCATGAGAAAGGTTTGCTCTATCAGGGACATCGGGTCGTCCCGTACTGCCCGAGCTGTCAAACGTCCCTCAGCTCCCATGAGGTAGCCCAAGGATACAAGGATGTAAAAGATCTGTCAGCGACAGCCAAGTTCAAGGTGGATGGAAAAGAGCATGAATACTTTCTTGGATGGACGACGACACCGTGGACGCTTCCGTCAAATGTCGCCCTTGCCGTCCATGAAGACGTGGATTACGTTAAAGCCAGGCGTGGAGAAGAGACCTACATCCTGGCGAAAAAACTGGTGAACGAGGTGCTGGGAGAAGACGTTGAAGTGGTCAGTGAGCATAAAGGACGGGAATTCGTTGGCGTTTCATATCAACCGCCTTTCAACAATCTCAAGCTTAACCGCGGCCATGAAGTAATTGCGGCAGGATTTGTCACCGACGACAGCGGAACAGGGATCGTTCATCTGGCCCCTGCACACGGGGAAGATGATTACAATGCCATCAAAGAAAGCGGATTGGATTTCGTCAATATCGTGGATGAAAAGGGCTGTTACACCAGTGAGTTCAAGCCTCTTGAAGGGGAGTTCACAAAGGACAGCGATGTGAAAATCATCAAAATGCTGGCAGACAGCAACCTTCTTTTTTCCAAAGAGAAATATGAACACAGCTATCCGCACTGCTGGCGCTGTGATTCACCCCTCATCTACTACGCAATGGAAGGCTGGTTCATCAAGACAACAACTATAAAAGACACGATCATCAAGAACAATAAATCCGTCGAGTGGTATCCGGATCATATGAAAGAGGGACGATTCGGAAAGTTCCTCGAAAACATGGTCGATTGGAATCTGGGCAGGAACCGTTACTGGGGAACACCGCTGAACGTCTGGGTTTGCGGGGATTGTGACCATCAATTCGTCCCGGGAAGCGTTGCCGAGCTGAAAGCACATGCGAAAAGCGGCTGGAGAGAGGGTCTTGAGCTTCATAAACCATACGTCGACGAAGCGACCGTGGAATGTCCGTCCTGCTCCCATGAGATGAGGAGGACGAAAGAAGTCATCGATGTCTGGTTCGACAGCGGTTCGATGCCATTTGCCCAATACCATTATCCATTCGAGAATGAAAAGTTATTCCAACAACAATTCCCTGCGGATGTGATCGCGGAAGGAGTGGACCAGACAAGAGGGTGGTTCTACAGCCTGTTGACAGTTTCTTCCCTCTTCACAGGCAAAGCTCCTTATAAGCGAGTCTTATCACTCGGACATATCCTCGATGAAGACGGACGAAAAATGTCCAAGAGTAAAGGGAATGTCATGAATCCAATGGAACTCGTCGATAAGTTTGGCGCCGATGCTCTCAGATGGGCATTGCTCGCAGACAGTGCTCCATGGAATAATAAACGCTTCTCGGAAAACGTCGTCAGCCAGGCAAAATCAAAGATGGTCGACACACTGAATAACGTTCATTCCTTTTACACCCTGTATGCGGTGATTGATGGATTTGATCCTGAAAAGCATGAAGCTGGAACGCCTTCGCTGCTCGATCAGTGGATGGTATCACGATTGAATACGGTCATCACAAATGTAACGGAACATTTAGATGGGTATGACTTTACGGCAGGAGCGAGAGAATTATCCATCCTGGTTGATCAAGTGAGTAACTGGTATATCCGCCGGTCACGTGAACGCTTTTGGAGCGAAGGGTTGGATGAAGATAAACTGGCGGCGTATCACACGTTACATCGAGTATTGATCAGTGTGAGCCGGTTACTGGCACCGTTCACGCCGTTCATCGCAGAAGATATCCATATGAATCTGACAGGTGAAAGCGTGCATCTGGCCGATTTCCCTAAAGCTGAACAAGATGAGATCAACCCGGCCCTTGAACTAGAAATGGATCATGTGCTGCAAGTCGTGGAGCTTGCCCGGTCCGCCCGGAATGTGACAAGCATCAAAACGAAACAGCCCTTATCAGAGCTTACGGTCGTTGGTTCCAAAAAAGATACAGAACCTCTTCAGAAATATAAATACATCATAAAAGATGAAATCAATGTGAAGAACGTTCAATTGCAGGACAACGCAGGAGATTCCGTGCAGTATGAACTGAAGCTGAACTTCCCGACTGCCGGTCCGAAACTCGGGAAGCTGGTAGGCGTGGCGCAGAAGCATTTACAAACCTTATCTTCTGAAGAAGCAAAGAAGGTTGTAGAACAAGGCTATGTGGAATTTGAATCTCCTAACGGGGAAAAGGTTTCGGTTGAGAAGGATGACCTGATCGTTCATCAAAAAACCCATCAAGGCTTGGAGATGGCTTCAAACGCTCAGTTCAGCGCATTCCTGGATACAACCATCACAGAGGATCTGCGTAAAGAAGGGAAAGCCCGTGAGCTGGTTCGTGCCGTCCAGCAATACCGTAAAGAATTGAATCTGCCGGTGGAACAGCGCGTGCGTCTTTTGTTGGATGTGGATGATTCCATGAAAGAGGTAATAGAGCAATTTGAAGATTTACTGCAGGGCAGCCTCTTGATCAAGAGCATGAGGTTTGAGAAGAGAGAAAACATGAAGGCCGTCGATATGGATGGAGACCGTGTAGGGATCTTTGTAGAAGTGTAATGAAAAGAAGGGCTTACCCAAACGAGGGTGAGCCCTTTTTTGGGGAGATTTGTCTTGAGTAAATGATTATTATTTGAAATAATTGGTAGAAAGGATGTGACTGCATATGAGCGAATACAAAGCCATGCTATTTGATTTAGACGATACCTTACTCGATCGAAACCAGGCAGTGGATAACCTATTTCTTATCTTGTTGGAGGAGTGTTATGGGAATGTAGAGGATGAATTAAAGCGGGAGATGCTTCTTACGTTCAAGGAATACGATAAAAGAGCTTACGGCATCAATGATAAAACAGCTGTATTTGAATCTTTTTTTTGTGAATTTCCACCAATAAACCGATTAATACAGATACAGGATTTCTGGAATCACCACTTTCCTCAATGTTTTTCAATCAGTGAGCATACCGTCAATCTGGTGAAGAGGATCCAGGAGCATATGAAAGTGGCCATCATCACAAACGGAACCGTACATAGACAAAAAGCAAAGATCATGAATTCCGGTTTACATGAGTGTTTTGATGTCATTTTGATTTCTGAGGAGGTCGGATTGGAGAAGCCCGATCAACGCATATACCAATTGGCGTTGAATAAGCTTCAAGTACATCCTGAAGACGCATTATTCGTCGGGGATAATCTGGAGAAGGATGTGGGTGGGCCTAAAGGAGCGGGCCTCAAGGGTATATGGTTCAATCCAGGTGGGATGGAAAACGATTCTGATATAATGCCAGATGAAGAGATTCAATCGTTGGATGAACTGTTACATTATCTTTCTCCTAAACAATTCACTCGATGAGGAGGGAACGCCTTGCGTATTCATTATCATCAGTTTCGCTCGTTACCCGAAGACCATATCATGAATGGAATGGTGACATTACATGGATCTATATTTGAAACATCGGACGATTTGATCACCAAAATGGCCAATAAGCCTGAAATATTAATAGATGTGGCGATGGAAGATTCCAGAGTCATTGGATATAAAATAGGCTATGAACTGGACTCCCACACCTTTTACAGCTGGTTGGGCGGCGTGGATCCGGAATATCGAAAACAGGGCATCGCCGCGGAGTTGATGAAACGGCAGCATCAAACATTGAAGGAACTTGGGTTTAAGGTGGTGCAAACCAAAACCATGAATAAATGGCGCAGTATGCTGATTCTCAATATCAAGAATGGGTTTGATGTCATCGATACGTATACAGATCCGAAAGGCTTGCATAAGATCATTTTGGAAAAGAAGTTATAGCAGAGCAGAGTGGGTTTTATGCAAAATGGTTCTTTACAAGAGCTAATGAAAAAATGATATGAAAAACGCTCAGGAATCTTTTGAACCGGTTCCCATTTCGAGTGGCCGATAAATGAAGCGTCATCCTTCATTGTGAGCGTCCTCTGCCCGTTTTAATAAAGGGAGTTTTTCCATTATTGTGGTAGTGTGTTTTAAGTAAATAACTGTCTAGCCAGTGCTTATCTTGTGATATAAAAATGAGGCTGGGACATAACTAAATCTATACACTCTAAAGACGAACAATTAGATCACGTGTAATATCGCTGTTGATTTCCGTGCAGGACTTCGCTTTCCTCGGGCGGAAGGCGAGCCTCCTCACAGCTTTTGCTCCTGCAGGGTCTCACCTATTCCGCTTTTCCCGCAGGAGTCTTCGTCTTGCACTCCAATCACCAGCTAGAACCTGCTTAATGCATAGATTAAGCTTTAGCACTAAAAATCAAAAATCCGAACGAGTTAGATTTTTATCAAATCACTCGTTCGGATTTTTCTTTAGCTGAAACCCTTTTGTCCCAGCCTCATTTTTTTAGATTTTCAGGTGCGAATGAATATACGAAAAGCAATTTATAAGCAGCCGTTGTCACTTTCTGGACCTAATGGAAAGAGCGTGATATCTTCAAATTAATACATTGTGTATGAATGGAGTAGAAATGATATGACAAACATAAAATGCGAAAACATTACAGAAGAAATTCTTCAAGACTATCGACAACAGGGATTTGAGTTGGTCTTCCAGGAATATGTGATGGAACATTCCTTAACCGACATCCCTACCATCGAAACACCCTATTCTTTGTCATTTAAAAGCTGGTCACCTTCATCGAATGAAATATTTTATGAAGTGTATGTCGCATCCTTTAGGGATCGGTCTGGTTTTCCGGGATGGCCGATAGAAAAATGGGTAGAGTGGATATCGGGAGACCCTGACTTTCTGCCTGACAAGTCTTATATCGCGAAAGTCAAAGATCAGGCAGTGGGGTTTATTACAGCTGCTCAGGACTCGGGAAAGACAGGATTTATTATTCAAGCAGGTGTCATACCAGAATGGCGAGGAAAGGGAATTGCGGCTGTATTGACGGCTAAATGCTTAGAAGAGCTCCGACAAGATGGGATGAAATCGGCCGGCCTGCACGTGAATCAAAACAACCCCGGAGCCATCAAACTATATGAACGTTTAGGATTCAAGATTATCCGAAAAAGAGGCACATTCGAACGATCAGAAAAATGACTGAATGGGTATCCCGCATGACATGAAAGTATACGCTTTTTGAAGAGGGCTAGAATCTCAATGTGCAATTGGGGGGGAACGCATGAAAGATCACATCCTCGACGTCATTAAACAAATTGAAATCGATCACGACTTGAAAATTTTATTCGCCTGCGAATCAGGCAGCAGGGCTTGGGGCTTTCCCTCTAAGGACAGTGACTATGACGTCCGCTTCATTTATATCCACAAATCTGACTGGTATTTATCCATCGATCAAAAAAGGGATGTGATTGAAATTCCTGCGAGGGATTCTATCTCCATTCCGATTGACCCGTTATTGGATATGAGCGGGTGGGAGCTGACGAAGGCACTGAGATTACTAAGGAAATCAAACCCGTCAATTATCGAATGGCTTACATCAACGGTTGTGTATTACCAACCTTATACTGTTATTGATCGAATAAAGGTACTGAATCAGACATTATTTTCACCTGTCCCCAGTCTGTACCATTATGTAAATATGGCGAAGGGCAACTTTCGAGATCCTGAAGAAGGAGGGATTAAGAAATACTTGAATGTGCTTCGCCCCTTGCTGGCTGCACAGTGGATCGAGAAATATCATGCGAGCCCGCCGATTGCATTTCAGGAGCTGGTTGAAGACCTGCTGCCGGCGGGTGAGATGAAAGATTCGGTCGCACTGTTGGTAAAACGGAAAATGGCGGGGGAGGAACTGAACCTGGAGACGTGGCCGGATTTGATGAATGAATATGTTTCTGAAAAAATCCGGCATTTAGAAACGTATGTGAAAACGATTAAGGTAGAGCGAGCTGACCCAACGGAGGAATTGGACATGTTGTTTAGGGATGCGTTGAGGGAGGTTTGGTATGAAGAGTAGGAAGAATTAATGGGAAACCCTATATCGAAAAAATGATCAAAACCCTTAAAGAATACAGCTAAAATCGTCCAAGATTGCTTTCAAACCAAAGAGCTCCAGCCAATTTATCGGGTTGGAGCTCTTTTCTTATCGTATTTCTCTTTAAGAGAGAAGGGGGAAGAGACTAATTGCGTCATTTTTCCGATAATTGCGTCATTTTTTTAATTATTGCGTATTATTCCAAATAATACCACATTCCGATTCAAACCCCATACTAGAGCTAACTAATTCCCCCCAGCTCTCTTATCTTTTCCCCTATTAAGCCAATACATCAGAAAAAAGCCCAATGTAATGCCTCCACTTAAGCTCAGGATGAAAGTCACTTCGTATTTCCCAATGAGCAATAAGAACAGGAACACAATGATTCCGACAATAAATGGGGAGTACCAGCGATTCATGCAGTCACCTCCTGGCTTTCTTTAATGAGAACGATGTACCCGCCTTTGAACAAAAGAATCACCAAGCGGTTAGAATCCAGTGCCTCTTGGTGAATATAAAAAAATCATTTAATCAACTTCAACAATTCTTCATTACACTTTTCTTTCTCATCATAAACCAGCCCATGCCTCCAATATAATGGCTCATGTCAATGCGCTCCTTTGTATGTGAGATATACATTCTATACCCTTTGTCGAAAAGGAAAAACCTGACAATGCGCTTCATCCTCCTCTTACCAAAGCATTGATTTACGGTTTTAAAGGGATTATCTTCTACACGGGGTGAAGCCATGAAACTGACTTTCTTAAGCATTCACTGGAAAGGTTTGCTGAGTTGACGGTACGAGGCGGCGGGATTGCGGACATCGCTGCACCGGTTGGGATTCTGCTTGGGTTTGCGGCTCTATTTTTGATGGTGGGATTAAGAAGGATAAGGTTTGAATAATTTAGAGGAGACTTAGCTTACAGAAGGGATATCTTGCTTTCACATGTAAACCGGGAACAAGACCGGCTCAGTTGAGCCGGTCTTGTTTCATGACTTTATTTGACCTTCTTTTGATTAAAGTAACTGAACGCCGTCATCCTGCTCAATAAAGCTACGGTCAGAATGGACAGGATCATGTGTGCTGATGACGTCACAGGGCTCAGTTCTTCTGTTTTAACCACAAATCCACCAAAGGTTGTCAAAGTGGAGAGCAGGATAAGAAGCAAGGCTGATTTTCTCATCACGTTAAACCTTAACGCCAGGAAGACGGCATAGCCAACGGAGAATAAAGCCACCATGCCGAGGATCCCGTGTATCGAGTAAGTAACATTGGCAAGTGCAACATCTGTGTTCCTCACTTCAAATAGTAATTGGCTCAGTTGAAAATGTTTAAATAAAGCGCCAACCAATACCTCCAGCATGACAGCTGAAAAACCAATCATCAAAGGCCTTTTCACTTCATTCAACTTCAAGATGCCATCTCCTCTTTGTAAGCCTTCATGAAGGAAAATGAGGGAGATTAGTAGAAATAAGCTGAACATGACATCCAGTGTAGTGAAACCGGTCGGTGTCCCCAATAGTACATTCATCGCACCAACCATCGCCTGGGTAAATAAGAGAACCAGGGAAAGAACCGCTATTCCTTTCACTGCTTTATCAGTGGTCTTTCTCCAAGCAATGATGGCATTGATTAGAATGACAAGCCCGAGGAGTGTAGTAAATAACCGGTGGGAGTATTCAATCACGATCCGATAATTAGTGATGTCGGGAATGATTTTGCCGTTACATATCGGCCAATCGCTTCCACATGCATCACCTGAATGAGTCGCAACTACCAAGTTGCCGAGAACTAATGCCGCAATGGTAACGATAATCGTAAAGAACGAAAATTTATTTTTCATTTCATAGGAGTCCTTTCGTGTTAGAATAGATCATATATTAATATATGTTCATATATTAACAGGATGGTGAGTCGTAACACAATTCCTAAGCGGCAATGTCACATAACGTTCATCTATCGCTAGAAGGGATTGGAATAAGGGGATAAAAAATGAAATAGATAAGGTTTTCATCTGTTTGACAGGACCATTTTCTTTTTTTATCATATAAATAAGAATACATGAACACATTGTCATATATTGAAATAGAATAGGAGAGACGACATGCGAAAGAATAATAAACATGAAGAAAATATCGTGGAACCCAATGGGCATAAACAGGATGACAAAATAGATGAAGCTTGTGTGGAGATCGATGAGGAGACGTTATTTATCGTCACTCAAACGTTTAAAGCGTTGTCCGAGCCGACTCGTGTGAAGATTCTTCATCTACTCGCGCAAAAAGAACATTCTGTTAATGATATTGCTGAAAAGCTGTCGCTGCTTCAAACAACCGTATCTCATCAGCTGCGTTTCCTGAAAAACCTGCGATTGGTTAAATATAGGCGGGAAGGCACAACATTATACTATTCTGCCGATGATGATCATGTGATGAACATGCTTCAGCAAACGATGCACCACGCGAGACACCACTAGGAAATAATGGGGGAGTTCAAGATGGACGAATATAAGCTTCAAGGGCTCTCGTGCGGGAATTGTGCGAGGGAAATGGAAGAGGAAATCAATAAGCTGGAAAATGGAGAAGGTTCAAGAATTCTTTATAATAGCAGCAAATTAATCCTGAATAAGGGCGTTGATATGCAAAAAGTGGAGAAAATCCTCTCCGCTGATGGAGCGGTCCTCGTAAAGGACCATGGGGATGAACATGCCCATGACCACTCCCATGAGCATACGAACAGCAGCACAATGAAGATCCTGCTTGGAATGTCAGCCATCATTTTTTTCTCAGCGATCTATGTAGATTCGCAATTGGATAATCTGGTCCCGGTCATCATGTATTTGACGGCAGCTGCGACAAGCGGATATCCAACCTTCATCAAGGGAGCAAAGAATCTGCTTAAATTCAAGTTCAACATCGATACGCTGATGACGATTGCCCTGATAGGCGCATTTTCCATTGGGGAATGGAAAGAAGGGACACTTGTTGCCATTCTCTTCGGTGTCAACGAACTTCTTGAAGGAATGGGCATGGAAAAGGCAAGGAAGTCCATGGAGGAATTAATGAAGGTAGCACCGAAAGAAGCGATTCTGATCGAAGGGGACAAGGAAAGGGTCGTACCGATCAATTCATTGCGTGCAGGCGATCTTGTCCTTGTGAAATCCGGACAGAAAATCCCGTCAGACGGAATCGTCGAATCCGGTAAGAGTTCCGTAAATGAAGCTGCCATAACCGGTGAAGCCATGCCGGTTGAAAAGGAAAAGGATGAGAAAGTCTTCGGGGGAAGCATCAACAACGAAGGGGTCCTCAAGGTAAGAATTTCGAAAGAATACAAAGATTCTTCCCTTGCGAAAATCCTGCACTTAGTCGAAGAGGCGCAGGAAACCAAGACACCGACAGAACAATTTATCAATCGATTTGCCCGGTATTATACACCGATTATCATGATCGTGTCTGCATTGGTGATACTTGTTCCCCCCCTCCTGTTTAATGGGGATTGGGGAGAGTGGTTTTATCAAGGGCTCGCGGTACTCATTGTCGGTTGTCCTTGTGCACTGATCCTTTCGTCTCCAATTGCCATCGTGTCCGGGATTGCCCGTAATGCGAAAAACGGAATCCTTGTGAAGGGTGGCGTATTCCTAGAGCAACTCGGTAAAATTGACACCGTTGCATTTGATAAAACCGGTACGCTTACCAAAGGGCATCCGTATGTAGAAGAAATGGCTGTCTACGATCAAGAAAACTTTTTCCGGATTGCCGGTTCAATTGAAAAATCATCTTCACATCCGATTGCAAAGGCAGTCATGAAAAAAATCAGTGAAGATTCCATCAACCAGGCATTCTCAGAACCTGAAGAAATCAACACTATCTCTGGTCAAGGCGTATCCGCCATGATCGAAGGGAAAAACTACAGAGTCGGAAACGAGAAAAGCCTCGAATGCTCCGTTCCGTCTGAAGTCGAGCAAAAGATCCATACGATGAAAGAGAATGGGTATACGCTTGTGATCGTCTCAAGCGATACAGAAGTTCTTGGATTATTCGGCATTACGGATGAAATCAGGGAAGAAAGCAAGGAAATCATACAAGACCTATATGCTGCCGGTATCAAACAAGCGGTGATGCTGACAGGAGACCACGACAAGACGGCAGAAAAAGTGGCACAGCAAGTAGGATTGACCGATTACTATGCAGGTCTCCTTCCAGACGAAAAAGTCGCTAAAGTAAAAGAACTCACAAACAAAGGAAAAGTGGCCATGGTGGGTGACGGAATCAACGATGCCCCCGCACTGGCAACAGCAGACCTGGGAATCGCCATGGGGAAAGGAACCGACAGCGCCATTGAAACTGCCGATATCGTGCTGATGCAGGATCATCTCGGAAAACTTCCCTCCGCCATCAAAATTGCGAAAAGGGTCAATAACATCATTAAGATCAACATTTCCCTTGCATTGGGGTTAAAACTGATCGCATTACTCCTGACGATTCCAGGGTTACTGACATTATGGATTGCCATCTTATCTGATATGGGAGCAACCATTTTGGTTACATTGATCAGTCTGACAGTGATGATCGGGGAAAAGGCAAAAGCGTCACATTAATTAGAACTTCTTCATTAAATAGACAAAAGGGCTCATCCACGGCGATGGGCTTTTTTTGTGTTTTTTAAATCCAATATTTTCTAAATGGTTATGATAAACTTACAATAGGATAGTATTACTTTATTTCAGGGGAGGGAATGAGGGAGGAACTGTCGGTGTTTAAGAAGGCCATATTGTTTTTAACCATATTCGTAACCGCTTTTGTATTGGAAACCGCGAAATTACCAGATATGTTTTACTTTATCCAAGGTATCCCAAGATCCTTAATGTTTAAGCTGGGAAAACGATTCTTGGTCCTCATCTTTTTCATGATCCTGATACTTCTTTTTGGAAAAAAATATATCCACATATTCAGTCTGGATGTACTGAAAGAGAAGAAAATGTATATGTGGATCACAGTCACACTGATCTGTGTGACGTTCTTAAAGCAGACCATAATAGGCTTTGAAGATACATTTGGGCTTATCAGACTGCCGCAGCTTTCCACACTTCATTTGTTTTTCCTATTACTCAATGTTTGCCTCATCGTTCCCATCCAAGAAGAGCTTTTGTATAGAGGTCTTTTGATCATCGTTCCCTCCAAGCGCTGGAAGGTGTTCATGTTCTTCTTTTCTTCCATCACTTTCGCCCTCTTACACCCATTTCCATTGCAGATTATCTGGTTAGGGTTGGGCTTAGGCGTTCTTGCACTTAGATTTAATAATATCTGGGTTCCAATCATAGCTCACTCGCTATGGAATCTGCTAGTTACATATATTAATTTATAAAAATGACTTGAGGTGCCATTTTGAAGGAAATATTCTTATCAATTGATCATTACCATTTAAGAGGCCACATCTGGGGAGAAAATCATTCCCCAACCATCATTTGTCTACATGGATTGGGCAACACAAGTCTGAGTTTTATAGAGATAGCTGAAGAATTAAAAGGAGAGTATCAAATCATTTCAATCGACCTTCCCGGACATGGAAAAAGTGATAAGTTCGCAACCGAGGCAGAGTATGAAATGGAGAATATGACGACTTGGTTGTACCGGGCTCTGGAGAGATTGAATGTAGGGAAATTTTACTTTATGGCCCACTCATACGGTGCAGATATAGCTCTTCATTTCATGAAAAAGTATGGATCATACGTCATCAAAACGTTGCTACTTGATGGTGGCTATACGACCAAGGCTCATTTTTATCACATTGTAGATGAACTGGCATCAAAGCCAGATTGGAAATGGCCGAACATTAACAGTGTAGAAAAGGAGATTGAATACACGGCAGAGTCCTTTGATTCATTTGAATATCCAAGCTATAAAGCTTTTTACGATGAAGAAGCTAAATCATACAGCGATTGGAATGAAGATAAAATAATAGCTTCAAAGGATTACGTCAAAGAAGTTGATGGAAGAGTGAAGCTTATAGCTGATTCAGAAGTCGCCGGTTCAGTGATTAAGTCTATGGCCCGTTCACCTATCAACAAGGTTTATAGTCAATTAGGGGATAATATGTTGTTGCTGGTGGCTACGTTACCTCAAGAGTTTAAGGTGATTAATGACAAATTAATAGAAGATGTGAAGAGCCATTCCAGGATGGGAGTCAAATGGGTAGAGAATGCTACTCATATGTTGCATTGGGATCAGAGAGAAGCGGTTGTGGAGGAAATCAGGAACTACTTTAAACCTGACAGTCAGTCCCCCATTTGCTGACCTACGTGAGCATCCATTCAAGCAGGGATTGATGCTCTTTGTGTTGAAGTCAGTACCAATAACACTAAGGAGTTAAAAAATGAATAGCAATATCGAAAAATATCCAAGCATAAAAGACCTACTCTCACTCCCAACCTTATCAAATACCACTATAAGCGAAGACGGTCAAAATATAGCCTTCGTCAAACAAACAGCGGACTGGGAAGCCAATACATATCAACAACATATATGGATCTATGAAAAAAAGAAGGGCCGATGTTTCCGTATCGACGAAGGGACGTCCCCATCATGGTCTCCAGATTCCAGACAACTCGCTTACCTTCGTTCAGTTGAAAAGAAAAATCAGATTTTTGTAATGTCATTAGATGGCTCTCCTACTGTTCAAATGACGGATCATAAAGAAGGGATAACCCATTTCAAATGGGCTCCAACCGGAAAAGGTTTTTATTACATTGCTCTGTCCAAAGAATCGGAGGAAATCAAGAAGCGAAGGGAAACCTATGGAGATTTCCATCACGTAGGCAGGGAATATCGGCATCACTGTCTGCATTACCTTGAGATCAATGATTCTAGCCGAAAAGAGAAGCCGCTAACGGACGGTCAGGAATTTCACATACTTGAATTTGATATCTCAAGCGATGGAAAAAAGGCTGTGTTACTGACTGCTCCAAGTCCAAACATGGAAGAAATATTTAATAGAAGTCTATCCATACTCGATATTGAAACAGGCGAGCTGCAAAAGTTGAATATCGATAGGTTGCTAGGAGGGAGTGTCTGCTTTTCTTCCGACAACAACCAAATCTGTTATACAGCAAGCATGAGGGAAAAGGATTACTACAAAAACCATATACAGGACAATACTTTGGAAATCTATGATTTGAAAACGGGGGAGTTCACCCGACCACTGTCCAATATGGATAGTTCCGTTATTCCGATACGGTGGACGTCTAAGGGAATTTTTATAACGTGGCAGGATCAAACGAACTATCATATTGGATTGGTAACCGAAAATGGCGTTGTCGGTGATAATAAAGACGGATTTGTAAAGGATGCATCGATCACAAGGGATGGAAATCATCTCACCTATTCCATGGCCAAACCAAATGAAACCTTCGAAATCTATGTAAATGACCAACAAATTACGGATGAAAATTCTTTTTTCAAAGACAAGCGCCAAAGTCACAGGCAAGTCATCTCATGGAAAAGCACGGATGATCTTGAAATAGAAGGGGTCTTAACCACTCCCGCAGATGTTGATCCAAATAAAACATACCCATTACTGGTCCTCATCCACGGCGGTCCGGGATGGGCGTCTTTCCCCATTCATTCCGGCTGTTTCAATGAAAAATATCCTGTTGAGCAGTTTGTGGAAAAAGGCTTTATCGTCCTGGAACCAAACTACAGGGGAAGTTCCGGTTATGGCAATGACTTCTTAACAGCAAACCATCGAAACGTTGGACTCGGGGACTGTGAGGATGTGATATCCGGGGTTGACGCACTCGTTGAAAAGGGTATCGCTGATAAGAAAAGAGTAGGGGTGATGGGATGGAGTCAGGGAGGATTTATATCAGCCTTCTGCTCAATTTATAGTGATCGTTTTAAAGCGGCTTCCGTCGGGGGAGCGATTACAAATTGGAGACATCATTACGTGAATACCGATATACCTTACTTCATTCGTATGCATTTAGGAGATACGCCTTGGAATGACCCTGAGGTGTATGCAAAGACTTCGCCCATGAACTATATCCAATCAGCCTGCACTCCCACCTTGATCCAGCACGGCGACATGGATGCACGGGTTCCCATTTCCAATGCTTATGAGCTTCACAAGGGGTTGAAGGATATGGACGTGGAGACAGAATTCATTATCTTTAAAGGAATGGCCTATAGTCCTGACCAGCCGGGGATGAATGTCGCGATCATGAAGCAGAATTTGATGTGGTTTTCACATTATATACTTGGAGAAAGCAACAACTGGAGGGATTCGTTATGAAGAAGATGCTCCTCTTGGGCGCAAGCGGATTAGTGGGGAAAGCGTTGGTGAAAGAGTGCAAAGGTTCCTTTGAGGTATACGGGACCTATGCAACCAGACCGGTAGATCTTCCCGAAGAAAAACAATTTCAATTAGACATCAGGGATAAGAAAAAAATGAAGGAAGTCATCCAAGACATCAAGCCTGATGTCATCATCTCATGTCTACGTGGTGCCTTCGATCAACAGCTTGAGTTTCACAAGGAGCTTGCACTGGAAATTCAAAACACGGAAAGCACACTCTATTACTTTTCCACGGCCAACGTGTTCGATGGGGACTTCACGAAGCATCATACAGAAGAAGACGAACCTAATGCTGCATCACCTTATGGGCAGTTCAAAGTAGAGTGTGAAACTGCGCTGCAGGAGACTTTAAAGGAACGTGCCGTTATCATACGTATTCCGCAAATATGGGGGAAGAATTCTCCGAGGCTGGACCAGATCAAAAGTGGGATTGAAGAAGGCTCTATTGATGTTTACAGCAATCTGGAGTGTAATCATCTCACGGATGAACTATTGGCCAAACAGTTGATATACATCATTCTTCATCACCTTAAAGGAGTTTTTCATCTGGGTGCGGTCGATATGATGACACAGGCTCAATTCGTTGAGGAATTAGTTGGCAGTCTTACGAATAAAGATATTACGTTTCATGATTGCCTCCTTGAAGATAAACCGGAGACCTTTCATTTTGGGTTGAAGAGCATTCGGAAAAGTCTTCCGGAGCGTTTGTTGAAGACGAATAGGGCATTGGTAAGCGATTTAGTTTAGTCAGATCCTGTTGAAATAGGAGGCTTGTAAATGTTTGATACATTTAATTTTGACCTCATTTATCGTGAACGAAATGATGTAACTCCTTTGGTGGTCATGATGTGTGGTGTGGCTGGTTCCGGTAAAACGACGTTTTCAAAAATATTGGAGCGGGGTGGGTTTGTCCGCCTTTCAATCGATGAAGAAATTTGGGCAACGAATGGCCGGTGGGGGATTGATTTCCCAATGGAAAAGGTTGAGGAGTACAAAAAAGACGCAGAAGAGAAATTGCGCCATCGTTTAATAAAGCTCATTCAAGATAAACAGCAGGTGGTGATTGACTTTAGTTTTTGGGACCGCGCAAGAAGGAACCAATACAAAAAACTGATCGAGGATTCCGGAGGTAAATGGATACTTGTTTATTTAAAGGTTCAACCACATGTTTTACGCGAACGACTTGCGTTACGTAACCAGCGGTTTGATGCCAATTCCTTCCCTATTTCAGAAGAACTTTTAACGTCATATCTTAATGGTTTTGAAATACCTCAAGGAGAAGGGGAAATAGTGATAGACAATTAAAGGGTGGTAAGTAACAGTGCAGCCCCATGCTTTTGAACAAAAGCAGGATTTCCCCTTCCACTCTCAGCATACACAGTGAAAAGGAATGAAAGGAGAAAAAGCATGAATGTTGAAAAACAGATACTAGAATGGTTCACCCATTTCCACGCTCATCCGGAAGTGAGCTGGAAGGAAGTTGAAACGACGAATACAATTGCAGGGATCCTCGATGAACTGAATGTGAGCTACAGGAGATTTTCTGATGTGACAGGGTTGATCGCTGAGATAGGAGAAGGGAAGGAAGTGACGGCTGTACGCGCGGATATCGATGCCCTGTGGCAAGAGGTGGACGGGGGGATGAAAGCGAATCATTCCTGTGGTCATGATGCCAATATGTCGATGGTTCTGGGATCGCTTCTTTATTGCCTTCAGGATCCTCCAAAGGATAAGCGGATCCGTTTCATTTTTCAACCTGCAGAGGAGAAGGGAAATGGATCGCTGACAATGATTGAGAAAGGGGCACTTCTTGATGTCCGTTATTTATTCGGCGTTCATTTGAGACCTAAAGAAGAATTGGATCATGGGTCCTTTTCGCCTTCAGTCCATCACGGAGCAGGGATTTACATGGAAGGGAAAATAAGAGGGGTTGATGCTCATGGTGCGAGACCTCATCAGGGGAAGAATAGCATCGATGTGTTGGCGGCCATTCATGCCTTTTTAAAAACGATCTATTTGTCTCCATTTGAATCGTATTCTGCCAAACTGACAAAGCTCGCTGCAGGAGGGGAGAATCTAAACATCATTCCTGGAAATGCGGAGTTTGCCATCGATGTACGTGCCCAGAAGAATGAGGTGCTGGAAGAAATACAGCGCAGGCTCCAGGATGGGGTCGATGGCATTGCCAAGCTGTACGGAGTCACGATTGAGTATGAATGGGCAGATTATACACCCGGGGCGGAAGTGTCGGAAGAGGCTGAGAGCATCACGAGGGAAGCGATTCGATCCATCGCGGGTGAAGAAGCATTGGCTCCGCCGGTCATTACATCGGGCAGCGATGATTTTCATTTTTACACGATCAAGCATCCGGAAGTGAAGGCGGCGATGATCGGGGTCGGGGCGGATTTGACTCCCGGGCTGCATCATCCGGACATGACATTTAATGTTTCAGCGTTGAATCAAGCTGCAAAAATAATAGCGGAGACGTTAAAAAAAGCATAAATCTAATTGTAAACGGTACCAAAAACGGATTGACGACTCCAGATTCTGCCCTTATGATACTCATATAACGACTATTTAGCGACAATTATAAATAGTCAAAAAACAAAGGGATTTCAAGGGGGAATTTGGATGAAGAAAGAAATGTCTTTTTGGCTGGCAATCATACCATTGCTTGTCATGATCACCGTAATGGCCATTACAATTGTCGTGTTGGAGCAGGGGCCGCACATTCCTCTCATCATCGGGACGGTCACGGCTGCACTTGTCGCCTGGTTTGCGGGGTTCAAGTGGAAGGATATAGAGGAAGCGATGTATAAGGGGATTCGTCTTGCACTACCTGCCGTCGTCATCATCATGCTTGTGGGATTGACGATCGGTGCTTGGATCGGCGGGGGAGTCGTGGCGACGATGATCTATTATGGTCTGAAGATGATCACACCTTCGCTTTTCCTTTTATCGATCGCTGTCATCTGTGCAGTTGTGTCGCTTGCGATCGGGAGTTCCTGGTCAACAATGGGGACCATCGGCGTTGCGGGCATGGGAATCGGCATTAGTATGGGGATTCCGGCTCCGATGATTGCGGGTGCCATTATCTCCGGGGCTTATTTCGGTGATAAGATGTCGCCGCTGTCAGATACAACGAACCTGGCTTCGGGACTGACCAATACGGATCTTTTTGTACATATCCGACATATGCTTTACACAACGATACCGGGCTTTGTGATTGCCCTCGCTGTATATGCTTATTTAGGAAGGAACTTTGGAAAAAGCGGGGTCAATACCGAGGACATTGAAAAAACAATCGGGGTTCTGCAGGACAGCTTTGTCATTTCACCATTTTTACTGATTGTACCACTGCTTGTCATTGTGCTTGTTGCACGAAAGGTTCCTGCCATACCGGCTCTGATCGTGGGGATCATTCTTGGATTTGGGGCACAGGTCTTCATTCAGCATGATTCGTTTGCGGATGCTGTTTCGGCTCTTCAAAGCGGATACGTGATCGAGACGGGAAATACGATGGTCGATGATCTGTTTTCCCGGGGAGGGCTCGATTCCATGATGTACACGGTCTCGATGACGATTGTAGCGATGACCTTCGGTGGGATTTTGGAGCACACAGGTATGCTTCAAGCCATCGTAAACCAGATCCTTAAGGTGACAAAGACAGCGAAAGGCTTGGTGGCTTCCACTGTGGTTTCTTGTTTTGCCACGAATGCATCATGCTCTGAACAGTATATTTCCGTTGTGGTGCCTTCAAGGATGTATGCGAATGCCTATAAGGAAAAAGGGCTGCACTCAAAGAATCTGTCCCGCGCCCTTGAGGATGGAGGGACGTTGACATCCGTCTTTATCCCATGGAATACATGCGGCGTCTTTATTTTAGGAACGCTCGGCGTCCATGCATTCGAGTATGCTCCATATGCGGTGCTGAATTTCATCGTGCCGATCATTTCCATCATCTATGCCTTCACGGGCTTCAGCATTACCAAGCTGAGTGAAACCGAGATGAAGGCAATGGAGCAGGAGGATGCTACACTTTCCTCCTGAACCGGTCAATAGATGGGGAAGGTCAGTTCATAAATGGCGCGCGGCCTTCCTTGAGCATACGTCATTTCTTCTCCAATGATCTTAGCGGAACCGTTGTCGACCAGTTTCTTCAAGATTCGTTCTGCCGAGCGCCTCGTGATTTGCATATAGTCAGAAAGCTCTGCAGCTGTGAAGTCACGGGACGACCGGGATTTCTGGAATTGAATGATTTTGGATAAGTTCGACGGACTTAATTTTAATTGTTTGGCAAGAGACAGCATTTCGGGAGTATCATTTTTCAGATGCTGTTTCTTGCTTTTATCAGGGTAAGGTCCTGACAACTCTTTTTCCTCATTCAGAATAAAGGCGCAGCCATCAGGATCAATCTTTCTGGCATATGACAACGCGGTCTGTGCGTTGGCTTCTGCTTCCGCTGCCGTAGGACCGTATCCGAAGCCTGCAAGAATAGGGTGTTCAAGGAAGTCGGTGCTTTCCAGGAAATGTTCGATGCTCCCCCTATTGCTGTAAATCGTGAAGGAAGCATCGTCCTCATTTTTTTGGAGTGTTCCCTTCATCAAGCGGGCGAGCTCATGAAGACGTTCATGTTCACCATCCCATTCTTGAATGGAAAGACGGGCAGCGGCAATCGTGGCTGCTTTTCGTTTCGAAAGAAGGGATTGGGAATGAGCTTCTTCGATGGCCCGTATCAGCGACTTGGCAGGGTCGATCATTCTCATGCAAGGGATGTGCATCTCGACAAGCCGGTCATAAACCGCATGGATGCTCGTTAAGGCCAACTCGGTTTGACCATCCTGAAATAACTGCCGGTGGAAGTCTGTATAGTCGTTGATGTGAAAGTTGTGGGGCAGGCGCTCTTTATAATCCATTACGTATCGGGGCGGGTTCTTGAGGTGTAAGTCTGACTGGACGTGATCGATGAAAGAAAGATCCATTAAATCGATGGACACGCGGTCTGGTTCAATCCCATGATGGTGCAGGATATAAAGCAGTGATGTCACAAGGGCCGTCTCATCCTGTTCCAGGTAAAGAACCGGGACAGATAGTGTGCGGCAGGCTTGTTCTGAAAAAAAGTAAGGCAGTGCACCGGAAAACAAAACGGCATCACAAGGTGTGAGGTCTTTCATAAGCATGCTTGCTTCCTGGGGTTCATCGTAAATATAGGGGACCAGTTCGATATTGTAAAGATTTGGTGCCACGGACGTCTGGACGTGTTCCATGAATTCTTTCGACCCGATCAGGGCGATTTTCGTTTTCATGACAATCTCCTTTCTGAATTAACGACTATATAACGACATTATACCAAGAGGAAATAAAATTTGTTAGTTTAAGGGGCGTTTAACATATGATCATAAAAAAAATAAATTTGTATGCCATCCGATTACCACTGAAACAGCCTTTTATCATAAGTTACCATACCTATGATGATATGCCTTCTATCATTTTGGAAATGGAGACGGACGAAGGAATCATTGGATATGGTGAAGCGGTGGCGGATGAACATGTGACAGGCGAAACGTGGGAAAGCACATTTCAAGTGCTGCAGCATACCCTCGCCCCGAAACTGATCGGGGAGAATCCGTTTCATATTGAAAAAATCCATGAGCTGATGGATCAAGCCATTTGCAATGCCCCGACAGCAAAGGCGGCCATCGATATCGCTTGCTATGATGCTATTGGAAAAAAAGTGAATCAACCCGTTTATCAGCTCCTCGGCGGCCGTTATCATGACGAATTCCAGATCACCCATGTCCTGAGCATAACAGAGCCGGATACGATGGCAGACGAAGCAGCCAGTATGATCGAGAAAGGTTTTCAATCCTTTAAAATGAAGGTTGGAACCGATATCGACCAGGACATTGAACGAATACGGAAAGTCAGGGAACGTGTCGGGTTGGACGTGCCGATCCGGGTAGATGTGAACCAGGGCTGGAAGAACAGCAGTCAGACGATGAAGGCCCTGCGGCACCTGCAAGACTTGAACATCGATTGGCTGGAGCAGCCCGTTTTGGCAGATGATATAGATGGCATGGTCCGGATCAAATCGAGGACAGATATCCCCCTCATGATCGATGAAGGGCTGAAAGGCGTACGTGACATGCGTGAGATCATCGGGAAGCAGGCAGCGGATAAAGTGAATATCAAATTGATGAAAAGCGGAGGAATCTACCCGGCCGTGAAGCTTGCCCACATGGCTGAGATGGCAGGGATGGAATGCCAGGTTGGTTCGATGGTCGAGTCATCGATCGCGTCAGCAGCCGGATTCCATGTGGCTTTTTCCAAAAAGATCATCACTAGTGTAGAATTGACGGGTCCGATTAAGTTTTCAAAGGACATCGGAGACCTGCATTATGACGTCCCCTATATCCGACTGTCTGAAAAAGCGGGCCTCGGTGTTAACGTAAATAAAGATATATTGGAAGAGTTGACGGAGTTTAAAAGTATCGTAGAGTAAGGAGCATGGGATCATGGATCATCTATTTGAAGGGTTTCTTGACAATGAATCATACACTGTCCGTTTGTTAAGTAAAGAAGATATAAGTCAAGTACAGCAGCTGCAGGAGCTTGTCGTGGAGACATTGACGGAAAAGAAGAATCTACAGCCCCTGACGTATGAGGAATTGGACTATATATTAACCGGAAACGGGCTGATGATCGGAGCCTTTATAGAGAAGGGATTAATCGCATTCCGCGCCTTGTTGATCCCCCCGATCGATGAAGAGCATCTGGGGCTGGATGTTGGACTCGAGGCAGAGGAACTGCCAAGGGTCATCTATCAGGAAATCTCAAATGTACACCCGGATTACAGGGGAAACCGGCTTCAGCAAACTCTGGCCCATTTGATCATGCAGGAGCAGGTGAAGCTGGATCAAGGGTTCACCTATGTGGCATGCACCGTCGCTCCCTTTAATATTCCCAGTTTAAAAGATAAGTTCAAGCAGGGAATGGAGATTGCTGCCCTTAAGATCAAGTACGTCGATCAATTGCGCTATGTGTTCATTAAGCGTCTTGATGGAGAGGATCGAGAGGGAGAGATCTCAGAGATTGCCAGAGTTCCGATGGGGGATGTCGAGGGTCAGCAGGCTTTATTGCAAGAAGGCTGGCGCGGCATTTCGATGGAGGAGGAAGATGATGGCGGGTATAGGGTGTTGTATGTGAGAAGGCAGTCAATGACCTCTATTAAAATAGCTGAATTGCAGTGAAGGCAGATGAATTCATCCTTCCTTTTGAGTATCCTCTGATTCATAAGCGGAGTTTCTCCGGTTATCCTGCAAAAGAGGACTAGGTTCGGGGGAAATAAGCGGAGTTTTTCCGTTTAAGGCAAGGGAGGATGGTTCATTTTAAAGCTTTTGGAGTAAATAGGCGGAATATTTCCGGCTATTACTCGATATTTCGCGCAGAATTCCTCGATAAGCGGAATATTTCCGCTTATGTTGGAGGTTTATTTTTATAAGACTTATTGTGTATGTAGAAATCGCTGAAAAAATGCTTGGAGCATCTCTCTCCAAGCATTTTTTCTTTATAAAGTCTTCACAGGCTCATTCGACAGCATGCCTGATGGAACTTCCTTAAACATACGAGGCTTTGTCTTCAACAACGAAAACAACACACAACCCGCCAAAACAATCACACTTCCAACAGCCTGAAGCCCATTCATCTTTTCTCCCAAAAAGACAAACGCCAACAAAGCCGTGAAGATAGGATTAAAGTTCAAGAACAATCCCGACGTACTTGGCCCCAGCTTATTCACTCCCACATTCCAAAGCACCATGCAAACCACCGTGGAGATCACACCGGTATACAAAATTGATTGCACGAATGAAGCATCGACATTGGTCACACGGAAATTATGAAGATTGAAAGGCAGCAGGATAAGAAGTCCGAATATCCCTGAGTAAAGAATCGACATCATCGGTGTGACGCTCTTCATCGCCCATTTGCTGCAAACGGAATAGAAGCCCCACATCACAACGGCAGCGAGCATGTATAGATCTCCTTCGTTGAATCGCAGGGAAGAGATCATCTCCATTTTCCCTTTGGACAGGACAAGCAACACGCCAAAGAGGGACATGAACATGGAGGCAAGTTGAAAGGCGTTCATTTTTTCCTTGAGAAAAATAAAAGAGATTCCGGCAATCGAAAACATATTTAACGTGGAAATCAGGCCAACATTCGTGGCAGAGGTTTTCTCAAGTGCCATAAATTGAAGTGCCTGAAAGAGGGCAACCCCTGTCAGCCCCATCAAACATAATGGGAGAATCGATCGTACAGGTGGAACGAGCTTCTTTTCCTTCCACCAGACCATCGGGAACAGGCAGACGATGGCGATCGCCCATCTCAATATCGTCAACGTTCCCGGAGATGCATGCTCCACAAGTGTTTTCCCCACGATGAAATTACCTCCCCATAGAAGGCTGGTCAGTAACAGTAGATAATGATATTTCACGTCATTCAGCTCCATTTCGAAGAGCCACTGTGCACAATGACATTTACTATAAGAATAATTTTAACATTTTATCCGATTTGCAAAAGAACATATTGTATAATGAAGATTAATCGAAATAATTGAAAGTATGATAGAGTATCAGATTATAAAAATTCATTTATACATCGTTTTATCAGTGGTTTTTGGAACAATTGAAAAGGGTGGTAGAATCATGGAATCAGTTGTAAGCAGGGTGTTGGATCAAATGGATCTTCAGCTTTTGGATTTGCTGCAAAAGGACGGTCAGCTGAGCAATCTTGAATTATCGAAGCGGGTCAATTTATCGGCACCGGCCGTACACGCACGAATCAAGCGGTTGGAGACGGAAGGATATATCAAGAAGCAGGTAGCCATTCTGAATCACGAAAAACTGGGATTTGATCTACTATGCTTTGTGTTCATGAGCACGAATGAACACAGAACGGAAAAGCTGGAAGCAGTGGAAGGGACCCTGGAATCGATGGAGGAAGTCCTGGAATGTCATTGCTTGACCGGGGAATATGATTATCTACTGAAAGTCGCATGCAAGGATCGAAAGGGACTGGAGCTATTTATCAGAAGGTTGAATGAAATGGGGATCACGAAGATTCAGACGAGTTTGGCGTTGAGGGAGATTAAGGACTCGACGGTTCTGCCGATATTGGGGGAGTGAGTGGGGTTCAGCCCCCGCATTCAGAAACGTAAATATAATGATCTTTGGAGAGGGGTAAGTCGATGATCGGAATAAGTATAGCGACGAAGTGGGAATTTGATGCAACATTGGAGTACTTCAGCGTAAAAGATAATGAGCGTTTCGCATATCCTTACGGCGAGTATTTCATCAGAACCATTCAAGATACTGAACTTGTTTTTTACAGTACGGGTGTGAGAAAAGTAAATGGTGTTGGTGGTAATCAGTATATGATTTCTAGATTTCATTTAACGAAAGTCATCGTTGCCGGAACCTGTGCAGGGATAGATGATCAATTCAGTAATTTGGATATTTTTGTACCCGATAAAGCGGTTCAATATGATTGCACAGTAAAAGAAATCGAGCCTTTTATTAAGCAATCCTTTATCGTCGATATTAATCTATCAAAATACGGAAATGATTTTTATACCGGAACCATAGGCACCGCTGATAAAGCCGTAGTGATGTGGAAGGACTATGAAGAACTTAAAGAAAACGGAATCACGATAGCCGATACAGAAGCGGGTGCAATCGCTTATATCTGCAGGAAGAATGATGTTGAATGCATCATTATTAAAGGCATATCTGATTTTCCAACAGATGAACGAAACTCTGATAAAGTCGAATCAAACAATGAACAAATCAATGTTTATATAGAAAATACACCGAAAGTGATGAACAAAATATTTGAGGACTATTTAAAAAGGTTTATATAAATCTCTTTAAAGTCTGGCTGTTTGTCGTGCACAAATCATGTTTTTCATGATAGAAAACCAGGGGACACGGAATTAATAAGAGTAGAAGTTCCATTGATTGATACAACAGTTATTCATGCAATTGAAGCAGTAAGTAAGGCTCTAAAAAAAAGGCTTCTTAAAGTAGCGGAGGCAAAAAGGCTGGAATAAATCATGGCAAAAAAAGAAGCACCGAAAATTCAAACAGAACGATTGGTTTTACGTCCGAGAGCGGAAAAAGACATTCCCAATATGATGAAAATGTTGAACAATGATGAAGTAAAAGAATTTCTTGGAATTAATCCCCCTCGTGATGAACACTCAATGTTAGAAATGGTTAGGAATCGTACAGAAACAAAATGGACGGTCGCCTTAAAAGATACGGATGAATTCATCGGTGATGTAATGATTCCAGAAATAGCAGAAGGTTATCTTGGGGAAATTGGTTATCGCTTCATGAGGGAGCATTGGGGAAGCGGTTTTGCGTATGAAGCGGTTTCCGCGGTCATTGAGCATAGTAAAAGCACATTAAACCTTAAACGCCTATTTGCTACTATAGATAATAAAAATATCCCGTCAAAAAAGTTAATTGAAAAACTCGGATTTACTTTGGTGGCGGTGTTGCCTGAATCGCATTTACACGGACGAGTTGCCGATGTAGCTTACTATTCTCGTATATTATAAGCATCCTTACGCTCTCCTGAGAAAAATGAACAAACTGGTGAGTGTTTAAATGGGGGGTATTTTGGGTCAAGCAATATGATTTTAGTGAAGAGTATTAGATTTAAAGAGTGACTAAAAAACAGATGGTGAATTTGAAAGAGTATTTAGTCGTTGTGAATAACGTGCTTATTCCACTAACGGGAGCTTATCTAGAATATGGATAAGCTTCTTTTCGTTTGAAGTTTTTCTTGAGTAAGATGCTCGATTTTGAAATAATTGGATATGTATCAGGTCTTATTCTTTTCGGAGGTAAGAAATGGAGAACCATAATAAAAAAGATTCATTTAAAATTCAAAATAAATATAGACAAAAAATTAGTAGAAAAAGAAAATATAATAATAAATTTGAAGTAATATTTTTAGCAATCATTTTCTTAACAAAATAGTTAAATGGCTTGACTAAATGATTTTACACTTCATTTAGGGAAACGAAGATCATTCAATTCATAAAGCTAATTGCCTTGTTCTACTAAAGGGAGGTTTGTGGAATAAAAACATTTTGAATAAGGAAATTGAAGTTCTAAACTTTGTAAAAGGAGATGTAGAATGAAAGGATTAATAGTAAAATCCCCTTGGATTGAACTAATATTGGAAGGCAAAAAGACTTGGGAAATCAGGGGTTCCAATACAAAAATACGAGGAACTATTGCTCTGATAAAGAGTGGTTCAGGTATGGTTTCTGGTGAAGTGAATTTAAGGGATAGTAAAGAGTTGACCCTAAAGGATTACCAAGTAAGCAATGAATTTCACCGTGTTCAAAGTAAGAATTTTCAAGCATTACCTTATAAAAAGACTTATGCTTGGGTTCTTGAAAAACCTCACATTTATGAAGAACCCATTCCATATGAGCATCCTATGGGGGCAATAATCTGGTTCAACCTTTCCAGATAAAATCTTACTGTCTTGTTCCGGTATAGGTGGCAATAACTGAAGATCAGCTAATTGATCGCCGGATACTGCCCTTCTTCAATTAATGGGCAGTATCGTTTAATAAAGAAATCAGAATTTGTTTCTATTAATGATAAGGTTAATTTGATTAATTGTTATTAGAAGGGAGTTTTCATATGGAAAAATATAAAGTAATTTTATTTGATTTAGATGGAACACTTTCAGACCCAAAGGTAGGAATAACCAAATCCGTTCAATATGCGTTACATAAAATGAACATTGTTGAGCCCGATCTTGATAAACTTGAATGTTTTATTGGACCTCCATTACAAGTGTCATTTGCTGAATATTACAATTTTGATGTGACAAACACCCAAAAAGCAATAGATTTATATAGGGAGAGGTTTAAGGAAATAGGAATGTTTGAAAATGAGTTATATGCAAATATTCCTTTGCTATTAAAATCGTTAAAAGAACAAGGCTTTACATTAGTTGTTGCGACATCTAAGCCTACTGTTTTCGCTGAGGAAATTCTAAAGCATTTTAATATTGAGCAGTATTTTGAACTTATTGTAGGAAGTAACCTTGATGGAACAAGAGCTTCAAAAACTGAAATCATTCAATACATACTAAATAAATATACTGAATATACACTTGGGAACTTTATTATGATAGGAGATAGAAAGCACGATATTATTGGGGCAATTAATACTGGGATTGACTCTATTGGAGTTACTTATGGGTATGGTTCATGTGAAGAATTAAGTCATTGTAACCCCACTTTTATTGTTGATAAAGTTGACCAGGTGAAAGATATTCTGATGGGTAGCGAAGTGAAGTAAATAGTATCTTACTTAATCAGCTAAATGAGGCAATAACTTAAGATCAGTAAATTGATCCGGCTATTGCCTTTCTTCAATTATCGGGCAGTTTAATGGTGTACGTTACCAATATTAATCAAAGGCAAAAGGAAGGAAAGATAATATGGAGTTCTTGTTGGTTTTCAGTCTTCATTTTTTAGTAATGGGGGTCATTAGTTATGTTGTTAAGTGGTTTTGTTGCATTTTTTATTAGAAGAATTCACTTTTTATTTATTGTACTAATCAGTATGCTAGCAGGATATTTATATTCTATCGTATTCGAAGTACCAATCTTAGCCTTGTTTTCAATTGGGTTTAATGCAATTTTATCTCTTATAGGTATTGGCTTGGTTAAAGCTGTTTTATATGCAAAAGAAAAAGCAGAAGAAAGTTTTAATTAATCTTCTGCTATCGGGGGCAATAACTGAAGATCAGCTAATGAATCCAGCTATTGACCTTATTCAATTATTGAGCAGGTGAATGGAATCAGGGGAATATCGGTGAGTTAAGTGTTGCATATTTTACAACAATCAAGAATAGAAAATAGAGACAAACTTTGTATTGAATGGGGTGTCTCTATGCTATTTCTTACTAAAACCAATCAAATAAAACTCTGTGGAAGAACGGCTTGTGCAAGTTGGGATGAATTATCAACAGGTTTACTCTATATGGAGGATCGATCCTCACATACATACTTTTAATGGTACGGGACTATCAACAAGCAGAGGATTTAACACAGGAGACCTTTTTGAAAGCCTACAGAAGTAAACAACAATTTAAAGAGAAATCCTCTGTGAAAACATGGCTATTTTCCAGTACTAATCGGTTGGGAGGTCAGGCTAAGCAACAGAGCTGATATATAGACGGAAAGATTCCGCTTAATTAGTCATTACTATTAAAAAAGGCTTAAATAGAAGGAAGAATTCCGCCTATTTACTTGAAAATACAAAAAAGGTTGGATTTTTCTGTGCTTAAGCGGAAATCGTCCGCCTATTTATCCAAAAAACAAGGTCCGAGCTTAGTATAACCGGAAAATCTCCGCTTACAAACTGGCCAAATTTAATACAGTGAGTTCTACTATATATATATTTGGTAAAATATAACTGTCTGATTTAAGGCAAGAGGAGAATGGAAGTTCCTACAATCTCCACTGCACTGTACAAACAAGGATGTGAATAAATGTTTGTAGCTCAAATAATATTTATTTCAATAGGAGTACTCACTATTATTATGGGGTTGTTGGTATGGAAAAAACGTTGCTACAAATTGATGGCAGGATATGAGGAAGGCAGCATCAAGAATGAATCTGCGTTTGGAAAAGTGAATGGAATTTTCGTTATGGTCATGGGGATGTGGACCATTGTTTTTAGTTTCTTTATGGATGAGCTGACGGTAGGTGTCTTTATTGGTGTGGTGATTGTGATTGTCAGTGCACAGATCGTGATAAATGTTAGGATGGCTAAACATGAAAGTTAGCTAGTGGGGTGAAACGAAAAGTATTTTTTGTTTCATTTTGTGGTAAAATATAGATAAAGGAGGGGTTTGTGATGATTATTGAAGAAGGGAAAATAAATTCTGCTGCCTTGATTTTAGATAACATCGATTATGAAAAAGACCCTGCATTTGTGTTTCTCATGTTAGCGCATGCCACTGAAATGAAACATCATCGTTTTGTACGGAAAATACTACACACTGAAGATACAGTTTTTAAACAGAAAATGAATTCTCTTGATGAATATAAAAACTTGCTCGTGTCACTGTCAGAAGCATTGAGGGATATGGCCATGCCTCCTGTGGAGAATTTGGCTGTCACGAAATACTTTCTCGATTCCCTGTTCTTACTTATCTCAGACAAGGGATCTTTGAAATATGATTACCAGCACGACTATCTTTATTCTTCCAATATGATCTGCAATGGCTTGAAAATTTCTAAGGCTACTCTAAGTCGCTATGTAAATCTTGGTTTAGAGGTGGTTGATACAAATAAACATAATCGATATCCTGCTCATGTGACATTTTATTGGAAGGACAGCTTGTGGTCATCGCGTATACAAGCCATATTTCAGGCATTTAAGATCCGTAACCGTACCCGGTTGGATATCATCAAAGAGTTGGAAGAAGAAAAACGTACGTATGAAAAGAGCCACGGGAATAAATCTTTTTATGAAGTCTACGCCCAAGTTAAGAATCCAGATGAATTAGAAGATCCCGAGAAATATTATGACTGGAAAGACATAATGGATGAGTTAGAGGAACTTACAAATGAAGATCAATCAGACTGATCGGATTCAACATATTCAACGACTCTTCGAATCAAATCCGGATGTATTTGATTTTAATAAACCCGAGGTACTTGAAATTAGTATAAAAGGTTCTAAGCGAGTGACGGCTGTTCTTCCCTACTTGCATCACCGGTTGTATGGTCCTTCTAACAATCTTATTGCCTATGGAAAAAGCTGTTTCGTTGAATAACTAATTTTCATTTAGTTCACGGATTAATTCTATATCTTCCTCGCCGATTTGATCCATTTTTGATGTATTCTTACTCAATGTCTTAATTGAAATAGGTTTCTTGTTATCTAACGTGATTTCATATTGCCCATTTAAATCAGTGTATATCACTTGAAGAGATGTAATGTTGTAATTTTCCCCGAGCCCTTCTATTATTTCTTTTGTCAGTGTGGCAGGCATTTTAGAACTTTCCTCGGAAGAAATTTTCTTACGGTTGATAATTCCTAGAAGATAAATCTTTTGATACACTGGGATATTCTTTGAATATTCACCATTAGCTAAAACCGAGCTAAACAAGAAAGCGTCGGGCAACTCAATATTGTCTCTATATGAATCTTTTATCGTATTGTAATCATCCTGGAATTCATCATTCACCTCATTTGCTAGTTTTTCATCAACAATTAGATTATGTAAAAGATCATAGGAAAATCGGCTTCCTAATTGTGGGAGGTACACTTCATAAGAGGAATCTTCGATGTTGAATGGTGGTTTGGGGACACTTTCATTAAAGCCATAGACTTGCTCCACATAATCAGTGATTTTTGCTTTTGCTATATAACTACCGAAAGGGATCCCTTTAAAAATAGAGTAGATCAATATAATCAAAAAAGAGAAAATTAGTAACATGAGCATGTTGAAGATCCGTTTTTTATTCATATAAAGTCACTCCATACGATAATAAGGTGTTTAGCAATACTTACACTGGATTCTGTTTATGAAAAGGTATATACAGAAGGACACCAACAAACACCAACATAATCATGGCAAGCGATAACCCTATAAAAGCCAATAGTTTCTCTTCATTCTTTTTCTTAAAGGCTAAAACACTGAATAGCAGCGTTAATGAGATACCGGTGAATTGTAAACCTACAAAATAGTCCGGGAAAAAATTCGTTAACAAAGGGTGAAAAATCAACAAGGTTCCTAATCCAATAGCTGAATAGCTTAACCAAGAAAATCTTTTTTCTGTCACGATCACACCACCTGTTAGGAGTTTGTATAAATCTGTACAGTGTAATTATACACTTTAAGGATTTATTTACAACTAAATTTATTTGAAAAAAATACCATCCATTTAAAAAAATGATGAGCATTCTCGTTGTTTTACATATTATTACCTTTCCGCCAATCCCCCTTTTGTGTTTCCACCATAACTCAACCCACAAATATTTGTGTCCCGAGCACGTTGTTTCCGAGCCACTATTCCCGTTATAATTTTCTTAAGATTTACATTTCTTCGTTTAATCACCTCGCACTTGAGGTAACAGTCACTATAAGGAGGTGTTGTAATCATGGAAGCAATCAGTAAGCGTTTTTTCATGTTTCTTTCTCACAATAAGGCATTGGATAAAATGGCTAAACGGTGGGGATCGAAATTTGGGGCTAACAAGCTTGTGGGGGGAGAAACCTTTGTACAAGCGATTCCATTGATTACGCAATTGAACGAGGAGGGATTCCAGGTAACGGTCGATCATCTTGGTGAGTTCGTCGATTCCACAGAGGTGGTGCGGGAGAATGTCCAAGGATGCATCCAGAGTATCAGTGCCATTGCCTATCATGGGCTTGAGACTGAAATCTCTGTCAAACTGACTTCCCTGGGATTGGATATCAGTCAAGATCTTGTCATGGAAAACATGGAGTTGATTCTGTCGAAGGCAAATGAAAGCGGAATCACGGTCACTCTCGATATGGAGGATTCCTCGAGGTGCCATGCCATCCTTGACGTTTACAAGAAGCTCCGTCAAAAGTACGACAATGTGGGGACGGTGATTCAATCCTATCTCTATGTTTCAGAGGAGGATGTGGATGATCTTAATCAGTTCTCCCCTTATTTGAGGCTTGTGAAGGGTGCATATAATGAATCGGGTAAAGTGGCGTTCCAGGAGAAGAAGAAGGTGGATGAGAATCTTAAGCATCTCATCAAGAAGCAACTCTTGAACGGCCATTATACAGCGATCGCAAGCCATGACGAAGCGATTATCGATTACACCATCGGATTAGTGAAAGAACACAATATCCCGAACGATCGCTTCGAGTTTCAAATGCTTTACGGAATGCGGAACCAATTGCAATCCGAATTGTTAGCAAAAGGATACACCGTCCGCATTTACCTGCCATATGGCGAGGATTGGTTCGGGTATTTCATGCGACGCCTGGCGGAACGGCCGGCAAACATCGCATTCGCACTGAAAGGGATTTTCAGCAAGTAACTTTTTTATAAAAAACATCCAGACAGAATGTAATCAGAAAGGAATGTGAAGAGAATGAGTAACGGAATTTACAACATCCCAAAACCGACAAATGAGCCTGGTAATACATATGCCCCAGGTACGAAAGAAAGAGAAACGTTAAAAGCTGAGTTAGAACGCCAATCTGGTCTTGAGGTTGAGATCCCGATCATCATCAATGGTGAGGAAATCAAGACAGATACAGTGAAGCAAGTCGTGATGCCACATGATCATAAACATGTATTGGCTACCTATTCACAAGCAGGAGAAAAAGAACTTCGCGATGCAGTGGAAGCGGCAATGGCTGCGAAGGAATCTTGGTCCAATATGCCATGGGAGCACAGAGCATCCATCTTCCTGAAAGCGGCTGACTTAATTTCTGGTCCATACCGTGACGTCATCAATGCGGCTACGATGTTGGGTCAATCTAAAACAGCTTATCAAACGGAAATTGATGCTGCACAAGAATTAGCGGATTTCTTACGCTTTGGCGTGGATTATGCAAACCAAATCTATCAAATGCAGCCGGACAGCATGAAGAACATCTGGAATCGTTTAGAATACCGCGCATTAGACGGTTTCGTATTAGCGATCTCTCCATTTAACTTCACGGCAATCGGTGGAAACCTGCCGTCAGCACCTGCGATCATGGGGAACGTAGTGGTGTGGAAACCGGCTACAACGGCTTTACTATCAAACTACTACTTCATGCGTATCCTGGAAGAAGCTGGCCTGCCTAAAGGCGTTATCAACTTTGTTCCTTCACGCGGTTCTCAAGTTTCTGAAGTGGTATTAACAGACCCACGCATGTCCGGATTCCACTTCACTGGATCAACAAGCGTGTTCCAAACGATCTGGAAGACAGTCGGGGAAAACATTACTAACTACAAATCGTATCCTCGTCTAGTTGGGGAAACAGGCGGTAAAGACTTTGTCTTCGCTCACGAAACAGCTCAAGCAGACAAAGTGGTCGCTGCCCTTGTTCGCGGAGCATTCGAATACCAGGGTCAAAAATGTTCTGCCGCTTCACGTGCTTACATCCCGGCAAGCCTGTGGGAAGAAGTGAAAAACGGTGTCGTGGAAGAAACGGCTAAGCTTAAAGTAGGGGATGTCAGAGACTTCAGGAACTTCATGGGTGCGGTCATTGATAAACCTGCCTTTGATTCCATCACAAGCTACATCGACTATGCGGCTGATTCGGAAGAAGCTGAAATCATTGCCGGCGGTACGTATGATGATTCTGTTGGATACTTCATTCAACCTACTGTCATCGTGACAACGAATCCAAACTTCAAAACGATGACCGAAGAAATCTTTGGACCGGTATTAACGATTTATGTATATGAAAACGATCAATTAGAAGAAACACTGACTTCAGTGGATACTGCTTCCATGTATGCATTAACGGGTGCAATCTTTGCACAGGATCGTGAAGCGATCATGCACTTGGAACGCCGTCTATCCGGTGCAGCCGGTAACTTCTACATCAACGATAAGCCAACCGGTGCCGTGATCAACCAACAACCATTCGGCGGTTCACGCGGTTCAGGTACAAACGATAAAGCAGGCTCTGTGTTCAACATGATTCGCTGGACCAGTCCTCGTATCATCAAAGAAAACTTTGCTCCAACAACAGACATTACCTATCCGTTTATGGATGAGGAATAAATCGAACTCGGAAAAGCTCTCCCAATACGGGGGAGCTTTTCATTTTTTATTGGGGGATTTAACGCTATAATAGGAATCACAAACACTCGTGGAAAGGTAAGATTCCTATGGAAGCCATTGATATCATCCTCCAAACAGAAGACATTCATAAAGCGACGGAATTGATCAGCTCAAAACTGGGCAATCCTGTCATCATTGAAAACAAAAATTTCGAACTGATTTCATACAGTTCCTCTTCTAATAAATTCGATCAAACACAGCTGAAAACGATCCTGACGAAAAAATGTCCGGTCTTCATCATCGACCGGCTGAAAAAAGAGGGCATCGTCCACCAGCTAGAGAAACATACGGATCCGATCCGGGTGCAGGCGATGGAAGAGCTGGGATTCCATCAGCGCGTCGTCATTGCCGCCAAGTATTTGGGAAACACGATGGGATATATCTGGGTTCAGGAATCCAACCGTCTCTTGGAAAATGAAGAGCTCGCATTCCTTGAAGAAATCTCCGCACACCTTGGAACCCTGATCAATGATATGTACGCAAAGGTCAATATCAAAAAGGACAGAAAAGAAGAAGTACTGTGGCATCTCCTGCAGCACGAGTACGGGAGTGAAAGCCAGCTCCGCCATGATGCCTCCCTCGTCAAGCTGACCCTGCCGGAACGGTTCACGGTAGCGGTGTACTCGATCGCATCGTCGGACTATAAGCCTATGCTCGACCAACTGGAGAAGCTGGTCCAGGAATCCAGCTTTAACACAAAGATTTATTCACTACGGACGGAATACCAGGTGATCCTCGTTCTCTACGGAAAGTCAGATACACCGTCTTCTTCCCTGGAATTAGCAAGAGATCTCGTCGAAAAGGTGAAAGAACAAACAGGAGAAGAAGAATTCTACAATTTCCTCATCGGGATAGGGAAGGAATACACCACCTTATACCAAATGAGAAAAAGCTTCTTGGAAGCGTCAGAAGTCATCGAAACGGCTAACTTCATCAGCCCGCGTCCAGAATCCATGCCCCGGGAATTCGCTCATCTGGGTATTTACAGGTACTTGCCGACCCTTTATGAGAAAAACACATCAAAGGATTATTACAGTGATGATTTGCTGGTGTTGATCAAGAATGATGTCAAGAAGCAAACTGATTTGCTTAAGACGCTTGAAGTGTACCTGGCGAATGACGGGAAGGGGAAACAGACGGCGAATGAGCTGTTTATCCATCCGAACACGTTGAACTATAGGATCAAGAAGATACAGGAACTGACTGCGATTGATTTTAATGATTTTAATATGAAGGTGTATTTGTATACGGAGTTGTTGCTGTTGAATAATGTGGAAGCGTATTATCAGCGGTATAAGGATGCGTTGAAGGGAATTTAAACATTTTAGCCTGGGGAAATTTAAAATAGTGGGGTATTTGCAGTGAAGAAGAACGTAAGCGTCGGATATACTGTATTCAAATCAACAGGTGTAAAGGACAGAATTACTAAGGTCGATTTAATAAAGAAACAAGTAACAGGAACCGTTTCATAAAATGAGATCGTTTATATGAAAGTACTAGTCGATTTGGTCACAGATACAGTCAGTGTTGAGGGAAGCGTTGATGAGTTAGAAGGATTGGCGATGGATTACGATTCTTATATCGACATGTTTAAGAGTCAGGCAGCGTTTTTTGTGGCAAATCAAATTTCGGATCCGGAGAAGTATTATGATGAATTAACCTAATCCTTTTTAGAGTTAAAGCGGTTGCTATAGCAATCGCTTTTTCTTTAATTGTAAAGTGTTGAGTGCGTACGGTTCTGTCTCTTCTTCCACTTGATCTCTATCCCCTGAATCCATCCAGATAGCAACGGTTGAAAATAATTGATAAATGACATTGATAAAATAACTCTATAAGTGTAAAATTACACTCATAGAGGAGGGGGATAATGGAATTTTTTTCACTTCTAATGTTACAAATTTTAATAATGCTGTTATTGGTCAGTGTTTTCGCATTGATCCTCTACAAATTTTATAGGCAATTAAGTTTAATGTATCCTCTACTGGTTAGTGTATTAGCAGCCATAGCGTTTACGCTAATTTTCAATATTGATAATTTGTTGTCCTTAATCGCGTTATTATCCAACATTTTGTTTTCAATTATGGTGTATCTGGTTGCTCTTAATCAACAGAAAAAGATCAAGTGACTTTTGAACAATAGTCGAAGATCAATTAATGGATCAAGAAGGCACTGTCAGGAGGATAACATGAGAAAGTATCTAGGTTGGGCACCCATCGGAATAAGCAAAAAGCAAAGAGTTTCCTTGGTCTTTTTGCTCTTGTTTATATTATTTGATAGTGTTTAGTTGCTCTTTAACTCTGAAAATTTTAAAGCAGACTCTTTGCCTGTTATTACGTTTTTAAACATTTTACTTGCCATTTTAACACTTTTAGTATTTGCTGTTGTGTCTAAATCAAAAATTCCATATCCATTAGCCATTACAGTATAAATATCCTCTATAGGATTTACTAAGATAATTCCATACTCTTTACCAGTTTTCATTTTATAATCAAATTCTGATTTATAAGAAATATACATTGAATCCTTTTGGTCTTGTGACAGTTCATCTAATCCCATCTTTGAACTTCTTTGAGTATCCATAGATGAAAGAAGTTTAGAAATTTTAATATCTCCCCCTTCAATGTAGATAGTCTTTTTACCAGACAAGGGATTTCCTGAAATTGTATCAATAATTTCAACGTTGATAGGTGTATAGGGTATTTCTGTATAAAAATTTTCTGTTTTAGGCAGCATTTCTGCTTCTCCTACAGAAAGCACTTTCAGTTGGACTACTGACGTTTTGCCATTACTAATTAAATTTTCAGGAACTCGAGGATCTATATCCCAGCTATGCTCAGCTTCAAATGTTCCGTAAATCTGTTCGGGATTTATGGTTAGCTCTATTTGATTATTAAAAACAACTTTCTCTGCGTTTTGTCCTTCTTCTTCAGAAGCAACATTATCAGCACCTGTTTTACTTACAGTCCATAAAGTAGCTCCTATTAACCCCAGACAAAGAAATCCTAAAGCAACTTTCTTTTTAATGTTTTTCATACTAGAACGCCTTCTTTCTGATCCCCCATTTCTATCAAGCTATAAAAATAGCATGAAATAAAATTGTAACATAATTGTAATTTATTTTGGGGGGTTACAGGAATATTTTCGATTGATGAAATGGTAATCCAACTTGAGTTATATCTTGTACAGTGGGTAAAGTTCTGATTCTACCTTTTCCTATAGCCCATCCCCAAATAACCCAAAAGTAGAGTGAGAACCTTCCCTGGTTTACATTGAAATGACAGGAGAATTAGTGTATAATAGAAAAAATATTCGTATTAAGAGCTTGGTAGGAAGAACGGAAGAGATCACCTATGAAGCGACATGCATGATTTTTTCCCCTGATAGAGGAGAAAGAATGCATTCGTTTTGTGGCGAGGTCTCTTTTTCATTTAAGGAGGGTGGAGTCATGGCGCATTTCATGGATATAGTAACGAATTTCTTCTGGCAGCATGATATTTATTTCAGGATCGTGGTGAGTGCCATATTAGGCTTCATCATCGGATGGGACCGGTCATCCAAGAATAAGCCAGCCGGTTTAAAAACATATACGTATGTATCGGTTGCGTGTACCTTGATCACCATTGTCTCGATTGAAGGTGCCGAAATGCTCAGTCAACCGGACAGTGGGAAAATGATGGATCCCTTCCGACTCGCCGCCCAAATTGTATCAGGCCTCGGTTTCCTAGGGGCAGGGGTGATCCTGAAGGACGGCCTGAGGGTGAAAGGACTTACTTCCGCTGCGATGATTTTCTACGTGGGGGGAGTCGGTATCGGGATTGGAGCAGGATTTTACGGTATTGTGATCTTTGCTACCCTGGTCACGTTCATCATGACGAGGATTGGAAATTTCTTTGAAGGTCGGGAAATTACGACCGTGCGATTGCCGAAGATCGGAAAGAAGAAAGAGGATGAGAAAGAGTAGCAGAAGGCTGGGATGTAGAACTTCTAATGTTCTTTATATAAACGAATGAAAAACTGACCTGCGATTTGGCATGGGTCAGTTTTTTTGTGCAATCAGACCAGTCTTCCCTCCGATACGCAATACAGACTTTCACATGACTCCTAACCCTTGGGGGAAGAATCAAGTTCACTAGTAAAAAGCAGAGCCTGGGAATTATTTTTATCTTTCACAAGTATTTCTAATTCCAAAATATTACATGTGGTAAAATAAGGTAGTAGTGGAGCGGATGTTCCATAAGGACATTTAATCTGACGTGTGAAATGTTATAGGTAAGTTTCTTTAGATAACAATGTTTGTTACCTAGTGAATAATAACTTTGTTAATGATCTAAGATTTCATAGGGGGGATTAAGTGAGTAGAAAAAATTTATTATTATCTGTGGGAGTGGCAATAATCATCTCTATGAGTTGGTTTGCCTATCATAAAATCACTGATGATACTTATAAAGGTATGTCGATTATACCAGAGCAACACGAAGATATTCCTTTATATAAGGGATTAAAACCAACTAGAAGTCAATATGTAATAAAGGGAAATCGTTGGGAAGATATTTATGGCTTTTACATGAATAAACTTCCATCCCTTGGCTGGAAAATTGAATATGTCCAGTCAGGATTGGATGATAACGATGTTGAAAATGATTGGTCCGGCTTTTCTTCTCGATGGAGAAAAGAAGGTTTTGACGGAGAGTTATGGATTTCGTCGAATTATAATCAATTTGATGAAGAAACAGAGGTTATCTTTGATAAGACTCCTATTTATCAATCAACTTCTTGGATAGAAGAATTACCAAACAGCATTTGTATTTATGAAACCCTACACCAAGAGGATTGTGTAGTTATAGATGACAAAACGAATCTCAAAGGAATAAAAACATTAATAAATAAGGCGATTGACTGGAATGATGAGAAGTTACCTAATCGAGAGAAATCAAGTGTCATTGAGTTCGGGAATTTAGATATTAAGGTGTACTACGGAAATGATAAAGAAATTTATTTTCAATCCCAAAAAGGTACAAAAATAATGAAACCAGAACCTGAATTCTTTGAACTGACAAATCTTTCACAATAGTTCTGGGTCCATTATAGGGGTGTATGCCGAACAAGCAGCCGCCCTTCCTTCAATTACATAGCAAGCGATAGCGTATTAAGGAATAAAAACATGTTGAATAAGGAAATTGAAGTTCTAAACTTTTTAAAAGGAGAGGTAGAATGAAAGGACTGATAGTAAAATCCCCTTGGATTGAATTAATATTGGAAGGGAAAAAGACTTGGGAAATCAGGGGTTCCAATACAAAGATACGAGGACCTATCGCTCTTATAAAGAGTGGTTCAGGCATGATATATGGTGAAGTGAATGTAAATGATAGTAAAGAGTTGACCCTAAAGGATTACCAAGTAAGCAATGAATTTCATCGTGTTCAAAGTGAGAATTTTCAAGCATTACCTTATAAAAAAACGTATGCTTGGGTTCTTGAAAAGCCCCAAATTTATGAAGAACCCATTCCATATAAGCATCCTATGGGGGCAATTATCTGGGTCAACCTTTCCAGGTGAAATGTATAACTATCTTGTTCCTTTATAGGGGGATATAGATGAAGATCGGGGACTGATGTTCAACGTTTTGGTTTTTTACTTGTTCAGTTAAATAGCAGTTTAATCCATCGGAAAATAACATATCGACTTGATTCAATTGCAGGTTCCTTAGGAGGTGTTACTAAATTAAATGCTACTTCCAAAAATTCGAGAACTGGCAAAATAATTTGTCGTGGCAGTGAAGGTTGAAGTAATCTTGATTAAGTAAGAAAAGCCACCACTATTATTGCTAGAGTAGAATGGAACAACAAACTGGAGATTTGTGAGCGGAAAAAACAATAAAAATTGGTTTGATGTGTTATTACCCTTCTTCAGTTATTAGGGAGATTAACAGAAAAAAGTTACCCGAGGACAAATATAAAAGTCGCCAATTAATTTGACGACTAAAAGGGATTATCTATAAGGATTTTCATAACTGTGATAAGAAATCCCACCTTCAAGTGGTCTTTGAGTTTCTGCATCTATGATTGTATGCTTCCAATACTCTTTATTTTGGGTTTGTACAAAAGAAGCGAGGAAATAGACTTGACGATCAGGATGTATAGAAGTGGCGAGCTCTTGTTTAGGTTGACCGACATAATTTCCTGTTTTCTTTTCAAATGTCAATAATGCATCAGGTATTTCTTTATAAGACATTTTCTTTCTAACACTATATGCAGCATCCTTATACTCTATATAATCCTTTTTGTTCATTTGTTGATAAAATACATTTTCATTAGCAAACGATTTTTCGTTGTTTGCAGGATATTCAAACTGTCTAGCCGAACTTGGAATTGATAAAGCATTCAAACTTAAGGAAACCGCTAATAATATTATAAACCTTTTCACTTTATTCACCTCCAGTCTCTTCATACTTTGTCCATTAGTTAGCTAATCATACCGGAAAAAGTGAGTGAAATAGGAGATTTCATAAATAGTACCTTGTCTGAATAAGAATAGATTATAGAAAAATGTTAAATATTTCAAACACAAAGAACATTCAAACCCATAGTCATAATACTCAATAGGGAGATTATCTTGGGTATACGTTGTTTTAATTTTTATTCATCTATTTGTTGAAAGAATCGACTGCATTTCATACGGGGGTTATGATTTGAAGAATAGGTCTCTCCTTGTAATATTTTCTGGTTTAATTTGTTTAATTGCATATTGTTCTCTCTTCCAAAGAGACTTAACCATATCGAGCAATAATAAAGAGCAGCCTTTTGTTGCTAAAGAGGTATTACCAGGAAGTAAGAGTTCCTATAATCTTTCTTTAAAGATGGATAAAGATAAAAAGGTTAGTGTGGAAGCAAAAATTGATATTACCAATATATCTGAAGACAAATGGGATAGGCTAGTTTTATATTTCATTCCGAATATATTTACAAAAGAAAGTTCACCTTCGTTAGATCATCCGGCATCTGTAAATATTAAAGATATCAAATTAAATGGAACAACTTCAAATTACTCCTTAGAAAAAGACACCCTAACCCTCCCCTTAAAAACACAACTGTCTCCGAACCACAATGTCAATGTTCAAATAAACTATGATTTTACAATGCCATCAGAGGGTTTAAGATTTACAAAAGTCGGAGAAAGCCTTCATCTGGCCCAATGGTATCCTATGGTACCAACATATCGCAACGGGTGGAATAAAGAAGAGTATCAATCAAGAGGTGAAACCTATCATACTCCCTTTAGTGATTTTCAATTGGATGTAGAAGTCCCACCTTCTTATACCATAGTTTCATCAAGTGAAGACGATGACCTACTTAATGACCAAGGGAAAAAAATCAAAGTGAAAAATGAAAAAGAGATTTTCCTTGCTTTACTAAAAGATACCTTGATCTTTGATAAGACAACGACTATAAATAACGTGAATGTGCGTGTATTCAGTGATAAAGAAAGAGCTGATCAAGCAAGTGAAGTGCTAGAAACTGCGGTGAAAGCTCTGGACTATTTTCAAAAAGAATTCGGATCTTATACTGATAAGGAGTTTGATGTAATCCTTGGAGGGCTTGGGATGGAGTACCCAAATGTAGTAACTGTGGGCTCTATTTATAGTTCTAAACCAGTAGACTCAGACTCATTAAGACGTATGGTTGTTCACGAGATAGCACATCAGTGGTTCTATGGCTTGGTTAGCAATGACCCCTATAACGATGCTTGGCTAGATGAGGGTATAGCAGAGATTGCCACGCTTTTGTATTACGTTAATGAAGAGGAAGACGTTACTTTTGATTTTGGAGATCAATTTAGAGAAGAACTTAGTCTCCCCGTTAATCTTCCTTTAAACCAATACCAAAACGGTAATCAAAGTTCTTATATTTATGGAAAAGCATCTATGGGACTAGGGATGCTTTTTGAGAAGTATGGAGGAGAAGGAACAGCTAAGAAATTCCTTAAAACATACGTTGAGGAGTACAAGTTCAAAGGAATTGACACCAACGAATTTATAAGGTTTACTAAGCATTATTTTAACTTAGAGAATAATAAAGATTTTGAAGGATGGCTGAATTTGAATGAAGAATAAACTTTTTATGTGTTCCTTTTTAGGAGTGTTCCCTGAACAACTGGCACCCTTTGCTCAATTCAAGGGGGGTATTATTGTAATAATCTGAAACTAAATACTTTGTTTACAGTCTAATTAATAATACAGAGTTGTATTTAGAATATAATATTTCGGAAGGGGATTTTAAATGAGAAAGTACCTAGGTTTGGTTTCCCTTGGAGTTATAGGGTTTACTTTTTTATTATTTGCTCTTATGAGTATGAGCGGGAAAGTTAGTGGGTATGTAGGAACCAACGTCTTAATTATTGGAGCAATATTAGCTTTGGTAACTGCTCTATTGAGTAAAAAAGGGAAGGCCAAGACAGCTTCCATTTCATTATTAGGAATACTTGTAGGGGGATTTATTATACTAATTTTAGGTATTATGATGAACGGAGGTCTATAAGTTCCTTTTTTCAAGAAAAGGGGCTTTAGTTGAAAATAAGATCAAAATAAGACCACACATTTTAGAGATATCTCATATGTGTGGCTCTTTTACTATCAAGCCATGCATTCCTCTAACCCAAAACCATTTTTCAACTCCTTAAATAATGCTGAAATTTTAATACGATCTTATTTTTGATTCGCGCTAATATTTGCTTCAAATAAATCAATGATTTCCAAGAATCTCTCAGCCTCTCTAAATGTATGATCAGCTAAAAGGGGATGAATATTGCTTTTAATACGACATGCCTCGATTAATTCTCTTGCTGTTTTCTTAAAATCTCTTAACGAAACTACGGAGACTCTGTTTTGATCCAAGAACTGATCCAATAATGGTTCAGTCTCTGATTGGTGACGCATAGAATCTAAATCAACCGCTTGAAACATTAGCTGATCAAAATCATGGCTGAATTCTCTTGCCTGTTCCACCAATTGCCTTTCTGAAGGATCTAAAAGATGTCCGATGAACTTGGCGTGGTCCGCCATAATTTTTAAAAAGAATACATTTTCCTGGATGACATCATCCGGTGTAGGTGCGAGCCTGCCTTCATTTAGTTCCTTCAATCGATTAGCAAAGTAGGCTGCCTCCCTACTTGTGTGATCAATTAACAGTGGAAAATTATTATGCCTGATTTCACATCTGAGGGTTAACCCTAATATCTTTCGTTTATAACCCCATATAGCAGCAGCAGCTTGGTAAACCTCACTATTGAATGCTTGAACCTGACGTAATTCAGAATTTAAACTGTATCTAGATAATTTTTCTTCTATCCTTTCAAATAAAGTAATGAACTGTTTAGCTTCTTCAATTAGTTGTGATTGCTCATAAGTGAAACCTAAACTTAAAAATAAGGCATGCTCTTTCATGATCCTGGACCAGAATCTAATTTCATCCAACGATCTTGCAACGAATGGATTTGACATAAAATCCTCCTCTTGTTTGAATAGTCCTTTCAATATACGTGTTGAAATGTTGTCTTATTCCAAATGAACCGTTTGAACAGATTTGTGTAGGAATTGAGTTTTTCGGGAGAACGTATGGGATTATGTGTGACCTGCCGAGGAAGATCTGTGCTTTTTGTACCAAAATTTTATCGTCTGAACTTTTTTTGTCGATCGTCAATATGCTTCTCATTGAAAAACGTAAAATAGTGCTACAACTAGTTAAAGACTGGCTGAATGAACCAATTTGATGATGTCCTCCATTATGAAATTTATTCAAAAACAGGATTGACAAACCAATTATAATCCTTTACCATTACCCTAATGCTAAAACGCATCATAACTTTAATTTAATAAAGCGATATCTTCTTATCCAGAGAGGTGGAGGGACTGGCCCTGCGATACCTCGGCAACGGGTTCTTATGAATACCGTGCCAATTCCATCAAGTCATATGACTTGAAAGATGAGAAGAGCGGGACATATACATATTTTTGTGCCTCTCTTCTTATGAAGGGGGGCACTTTTTATTTTCAGCCATGTCCTTAAAACTCAGGCATCAAGAAGAATACATAGGGAAAGGAGCAAGTCTTGTATGATCAGAGTTCAGAATGTTACGAAAGTTTTCGAGGCGAAGGATGGCCCATTCACCGCATTGAGGGAAGTTTCCTTTGAAGTGGAGAAGGGAGAGATTTATGGGGTGATCGGATTCAGTGGAGCGGGAAAAAGCACGCTTGTCCGCTGTCTCAATTTTTTAGAGAAACCATCTTCGGGTGATATTTTCATAGAGGGTCGCAGCCTGAAGGAACAGTCGGCAATCGATCTGAGGAAGGAGCGGCACCGCATCGGGATGATCTTTCAGCACTTCAATCTGTTTCAATCCCGGACGGTGGCTGGGAATATCGCCTATCCTCTGAAACTGGCAAAATGGCCGAAAGATAAAATCAACGAAAGAGTAAAGGAGTTGCTCGCGTTTGTCGGGCTTGAAGACAAAGCGAAGCATTATCCTGATGAATTGTCTGGAGGGCAGAAGCAGAGGGTGGGGATAGCTAGAGCACTGGCGACGTCGCCTTCGATCCTGCTCTGCGATGAAGCAACCTCCGCCCTTGATCCTCAGACGACGGAATCGATTCTGAACTTATTAAAGAGAATCAACGCGGAGTATGGGATTACGATCGTAATGATCACCCACGAAATGGGGGTCATCCGTGAAATCTGTGGTAAGGTCGCGGTCATGGAAAATGGAGAAATCGTGGAAGAGGGAAGCGTCTTCGATATCTTCTCTAACCCCCAGACCTCGACGACGAGAAACTTTGTGAAGAGTGTCATGAATGATCAGCTGCCGGCATCGGTTCTCGACAAATTGAATGACAGCAAAGAAGGGCGCATCTGCCGCCTCATTTTCAAGGGGGATTCGACGGGCGCGCCGATTCTTTCCGAAACGGCAAAGAAATTCAATGCCCACATCAATGTATTGTTCGGCCAGATCACGGAACTTCAGGGCAAGCCGTTCGGGAATCTCATTGTACAGATCATCGGCAGCAAGAACGAAACGGAAGAAATCCTGGAATATTGGAAGAACAGATTATTCGTAAGCGAGGTGGAGAAGCGTGCAAGTTAACTGGGAATTATTCTGGCCAAGAATTATAGAAGCGACATGGGATACTTTGGCGATGGTGTCATTCTCCCTTCTATTCGCAACGTTGATTGGGCTTCCCCTCGGCATCATCGTCGTGGTGACGAGGAAGGGGCACTTACTCGAACATAAAGCCGTCTTTTCCGTACTCAGCAGCATCATCAATGTGTTCCGTTCGATCCCCTTCATCATCTTGATGGTGGCCATCATCCCCTTTACAAGATTGGTAGTGGGCACATCGATCGGCACGGCGGCAGCAGTCGTACCGCTTGTCGTATTTGCGGCACCGTATATTGCAAGATTGGTAGAGAGCTCGCTCCTTGAAGTGGAGCCGGGGGTCATTGAAGCGGCCGAGTCCATGGGGGCCGGACCGTGGCAAATCATCTTCGGGATCCTCATTCCGGAAGCATTGAGTACACTGGTCCTGAATATTACGATTGCAACCATCGGGCTTGTCGGGGCATCAGCCATGGCCGGGGCAGTCGGAGGCGGTGGTCTTGGGGATCTCGCCATCGCTTACGGATATCAGCGATTTGAAACATCCGTCATGATTGTGACCGTCATCATTTTAATTGTGATGGTCCAAGGACTGCAGACAGCAGGGAATACATTATCAAAAATCATCAGAAGACGTTAGGAGAGAGAGATATGAAAAAAACAATCAGTCTAGCAAGTATCGCGATTCTATTAATTACCTTGATTTTGAGCGGCTGCTCGGGAAACAGTGCATCCGGCTCAGGAGATAAAGAAGTCGTGAAAGTCGGAGTGAATGGATCCGGGGTGCCGATTTGGGAGTATATGAAAGAGAAAGCAGCGAAGGAAGGGATTGACATCGAGATCGTGGAGTTTGCCGATTACGTGAGGCCGAACCAGGCCCTGGCCGATGGGGATATCGACCTGAACGCCTTCCAGACGATTTCGTATTTTGATTCTTTCGTGGAAGAACATAATCTGGATCTTGTACCGATCGGCTCGACGCTCATCGCGCCGATGGGCATCTATGCGGAAAAATATAAATCGGTAGAAGACTTACCGAAAGGCAGTACAGTAGCCGTCCCTCAAGAGGCGACGAACCTCGGCCGTGCCCTTCTCCTGTTGGAGGAAGCAGGTTTGATCCAACTGAAAGAAGGATTTGATCAGTCACAAGGTCTTGAAGCCATCAAAGAAAACCCGAAAAACCTTGAATTCACACCGGTCGTCGCTGCCCAGACACCTCGGGTACTGCCGGATGTTGCGGCATCGATCATCAATAATGGTGTGGCTGTTGAAGCAGGGTTGGTCCCGGTTGACGACAGCATCTATATCGAAGGGTCGGAATCCAAGCCGTTCATCAATATCATCGCCGCTCAGGAAAAAGATAAAGATAATAAAACCTATAAAAAGATCGTTGAGCTCTATCAGGAAGATGACGTAGCGGAACATATCAAGAAAACATACAAAGATTCCCTGATCCCGACATTCGTGCCGGTCAGTGAATTGCACTAGGAGGGAAAAGAGATGAGTCAACCAGCAGTGATTGCCGATCGTAAACACAACATCCTATCAGCAGTGGATCAATTGGCTGTGAAACTCGTGTCGACCAGCCATCAGATCCACGACAAACCTGAAATCGGAAACGAAGAGTTCTTTGCTTCAGAGACCTTGACCACCCTCCTTGAAGCTAACGGGTTCTCCATTGAGAGGGGAGTGGCGGGTCATGAGACTTCCTTTGTGGCACGCAAACATTCAGGGGAAGAAGGGGCGGTCATCGGCTACCTGGCTGAATATGACGCCCTGCCTGGACTCGGGCACGCCTGCGGCCACAATATCATCGGGACGGCAAGCTGCGGGGCGGCCATCGCCCTGTCGTCCGTACTCGAGGAAACAGGAGGGGAAGTAGTGGTGTTCGGTACTCCTGCCGAGGAAGGCGGCCCAAACGGAAGTGCGAAGGGCAGTTTTGTAAAAGCAGGCTTGTTCGAAGGAGTGGACGCCTGCATGATGGTCCATCCGTTCAACCGGACAACGCAGACAGGGAAAACCCTTGCGGTGGACCCCCTTGATTTCGAATTTAAAGGAAGGTCTGCCCATGCGGCAGCTTCCCCTGAAGACGGCATCAATGCCCTCGACGGTGTGATCCAGCTGTTCAACGGCATTAACGCCCTTCGCCAGCACGTGACCGATGATGTACGGATCCACGGCATCATCACCCACGGCGGGGATGCGCCAAACATCGTCCCTGACTACGCGAAAGCCCGCTTCTATATACGCGCGGCAACCAGGGAAGCGTGCAATGAAGTCACGAAGAAAGTAAAAGCAATCGCTGAGGGAGCGGCCCTCGCCACCGGGACGAAACTGAATGTCATCAAAATTCAAAATGAAGTCGACCACTTTCAGCTCAACCGCCATTTCGATCAGGTATTCCAGCGCTCCATCGAGTCACTAGGGGAACCCTTCGACGATACGGAACGAAAGGGACTCGGCTCATCAGACGCCGGAAACGTCAGCCGGGTGGTCCCTACCATCCATCCCTATATCAAAATCGGCCCCGAATCCCTCGTCGTACACACGAATGAATTCAGGGAAGCGGCTAAATCCACCGAGGGTGACCGTGCCCTTGTGATCGGGGCAAAGGCACTTGCGCTGACAGGGTATGAGCTGTTGACAGATAAGCAGCTACTAGAAGAAATATGGAAAGAGTTCGGTACAAGTAAATAAGGACGAAAAGACAGCCAAATCAGGGCTGTCTTTTTATGCGTGAAAGAGATGAGAAGCTTCATGGAGAATGTTCCAATGTTTAACAAAAACAAGAAAAGGATAAAGAATACATGAGAGATTGTATCGTAATAACCAAAGAAAGGTGAATGACATGAAAAAATTACTGATAGCAGGAAATCTTTTCTTCGCACTCTCGATACTGGGCGCATGCGGTTCAGAAGAGGCTGAACCCGAAGAAAATACTTCAGGCGACACGGCGGAAATGAGTGACCAGCAGGATTCGAAGGAAATGGACGAACCGGCAGCCGAACCTCTCGACAGTGAAAAGCTGCAAGAACGAATCCAAAAGGGGATGGATCTTGATTCCTATTCTGCTGAACTAACAGCGATGGAGGAAAAAGGAGAAACGATCGTCGTCAAGAAATACAACTTGACCGGGAATGAAGAAATTAAAGCACAAATCCTCCAATCGGCAGACGGGTTTGTCGCAGTTGAAACGGATGGACTTGAAGTCACAGATGTCTCATACTTCAAAACCATGCAGGAAGTCGAGGATCATCTGAACGAGAAGGATATGGAAGAAGATATGAGTGGATAAAGGTTTCATACCATTAAAAGAGCATTCGAAATCCGAACTGATTTTTCCTTCAGGGAGTCAAATTAGTTCGGGTTTTTTAAGTTTATCGAAAAAAGTAAAGAACGAGCTCCTTTATTAACTGAAGGAGGTATTAAAAATCCATTTAATGGAAAATTATTTAACTTATAGGGTAGCGCAGTAAAGATATTCTATGACTTGCTGACTGCTTATGAAGCATTTAAATAACTGAACTCACATACTTTAAAATAGGTCATTTGACTATTACAAAGTATGTGGAGGTTAAAATGTTGAATTTTCATGCAGCGCGACAGATGGTACCTCATCCAATTCTTCTGGAGGCAACACAAATTGCCTCAAATCAAATTTTATTGACGTATGATAAGAGGACTGATTTGAGTTCAGCAACAAATGTTTCAAATTATTGGATCAGAAGTAATATGGGTCCTGCTGATATTGCGAGTGTAGGAATGAAGGATGCATTAACAGCAGAGAACGCAATACGCCCCGATATGGCAACGATCACACCGGCTGACAACTCGAGGATGAGATACATCCTGACCTTTAGGGTTAATGCAAAGTCCGGTGTAATGTATACTGTGCTCCCTTGTTTTGTTAACCTAGAGGGAATGACTGGTTTTAGGGGAGAAAACTGGGCTCCTTTTAGTAGAAATATGTTTATTGGCAACTGATTTAGTTGTTGAACTTCAGCCGCACTCGTCGGCAGGGAAAAGCTGCAGGAACGGATTCAAAAGGAGAAACCACTCTTGTCAAAAAATACAACTTGTCCGGGAATGAAGAAATAAAAGCACAAATCCTCCAGTCCTCAGACGGGATTGCTGGCAGTCGAAACAGAGGGACTTAAAGTCACAGATGTCTAGAACTTCAAAACCATGCAGGAAGTCGAGGATCTTCTGAACGAGAAGGATATGAGTGGATAAAGGTTCAAGACCATTAAAAGAGCATTCGATAGTTTTCTAAGTGAAATCCGAACTAATTTACCTTTATGGAGTTAAATTAGTTCAGGTTTTTTTATTGTTTATTGAAAAAAGTAAGGAACGAGCTCCTTCTTTGAGAAGGTGCTTTTATTACCTTAATTTTAGAAGGAGCTCTGATATTCTCATTACATAATTTTATGGAGTTCTTCCATTATAATGCCAGTTTAATTGAACAACTCTCTATTCCAAAATTGACAAATATTACAAAATAACTAAAAAGCATTAAAGAGATACTGTTAGCTCAATTCTACGTTCTATTTTCTTTTTTTAAATATAAAAGTTATAAAATAGACAACGGTAATTACTGAAATAAATCTGTAAAAGGGGCATCAAAAAAGCCCCATCATTTTGATGGGACCTTTCAATAATTAGTCGGCTTCTATTCGGATTGCTTGGATTTTTTCACAATCAACTATTAATGTTGAACCTGGTTCTGTTTCATTATCTACAAAGAAAGCACAACAATTTTTGGGATTTAAACTAATAAAAACTACATCTTCTAATATTTGTCCGCCTGACAAAAATACGTCAACTTCTGTTTGGGTTTGTAACTTTCTTAACTCATTACATACACACCCCTTACAGTTTGTTTTGTGGTCATTTCTGTCATTATTGCTTTTTTGCCAATATCTTTCCTTGCATTTTTTACAATTACAATAGTTTTGTTTTTCACTCATTATATATTTCACCTCCTTTCTCATAGAGTAGGGCCCTACACAAGTAGTATATGAGAAAGCGAAGGAAATGGTTGGACAAGTATAGAGGTCAAAAACACATTTTTTGTTAAGAATCAAAATATTTATAAAAAAAAGGATCTTTAACGGTCCCCATTACTTATGTGTAGTTCGCAGTTCAAACATGTTCAATAAGCAATACTAATAGACGATTTCCTGAAAAATGGTATCGACCTTCTTCCATAAAGGGGGAAATAACTAAAGATCAGTTATTGATCCGGCTATTGCCCTTCTTAAATTATTGGGCAGGTGAAGAAATAGAAAAAAATGAGGTGCAGATATGAAGATAGCTGTAAATTATTCAAATGAGGCGAAGCAATTAGTAAAAGACTCTGTAATTGATATTGATATGTTTAAATGTCCAGATTTTAGCAAGGAAATTATCCAACAAGCGAGAGAACAAAACCTTGTTATATTCATTTTAATTTAAATGCTGGTAGTGGACAGATGAAGGGGATCGATTTGGCACTCATGTGGAGTTATTCAAGTAAAGGGGGCGTTTGCTGAATAAGCAGCCTCCCTGTTGTGTGAGTATCCGGCAGCATTGGTTAAGATTGAAGAGTGTAAGGGTGTTTGACGTGATTTCTTTTGAAACTAACGAAATTAATAAATGGAAGATTGAATTAGAAATTATGAATTCAAACCCTTCTTATAATCAGATGTCTAAAAGTAAAAGCACTATTAACTACGATGATATCCTTTCTGAGTATGATGAATCCAAGAAATTAAATACTACTAGACTGCTAATCAAGCAGGGTAATAATTACATAGGATTAGTGGACTACTGCATAAATAATCCCTCTGATAATACTCCTTGGATTAGTTTATTTGTTATTCATAAGAAATTCCAAGGGTCAGGTAACTCTCATGAAGTTTTTGAACTTCTAGAAAGTCTGGTTAGGAAAGAAGGAAAAACAAAATTACATTTGGCGGTTCATAAGGAGAATGAGAAAGGTTTGTCGTTTTGGTCTAGGATAGGATTTAATAAGGTCAAAGTAATAATTTTCGAAGGAAAACCACACTATTGTTTAGAAAAGGATATATAGCGTTATTCCGTAAACGGGGGCTTATCCGGAACAGGATGAGATTCTTTTTTGTTTGAAGTTTTTCTTGAGTAAGCTGTTTGATTTTGAAATAATTGGTATTAGGTTAAAGTCCCCATGTGAATAAACTACTCACTGGATAATTTATTAATGGACGAAACTAGATTATGGGGGAAGGATAAATGAAAACAAATCTTTTAAAGATACTTGAAATTATCAAACTGGGAGAAAAATTAAAATTTGAAATGAGGCACAGTTGGCTATCTAACGGTAGGCAGGAAAGTGTAGCGGAGCATACCTGGAGGGTCACCTTAATGGCTATATTAATAGAACCCTATTTAAAACAGAAGGTAGATACCTCCAAATTACTAAAAATGATTACTATCCACGATTTGGTTGAGGCAGAAGCCGGGGACATTCCTGCATTTAATACGATGGATAATCATGCAGTTAAGGAAAAAAAGGCATCAAATGAGATTAAATCAATAGAAAGGATAAGGGATACTTTAGGAAATTCATTAGGGAACGATTTATATGATCTATGGTTCGAGTTTGAAAATAAAGAGACATACGAAGCAAAAGTGGCAAATGCTTTAGATAAATTAGAAGCACAAATTCAACATAATGAAGCTGATTTATCATCATGGTTAGAAATTGAGCACAGTATGAGCTTTATGATGGGCAAACACGTAGAGTTTGACCAAACTCTACAACTATTAAAGGATTTAATTGAAAGTGAAGCTGAAATGAAATTAAAAAAAGCAGGAATAGATACGGAAATAATTAAAGATACTCTCCTGACTAAATAATAATTTTTAGGACTCCTATCTAATTACACCTAGAGGGGATTCTGTTTTCTATTCAACAAACGGGCAGCAGTTTAACGGAACAATTCGAAACTTAAATAAGTGGGGGTTCCGTCTAACTGAGTATTTTCCAAAAGGGGAGTTTAAAGGGAGAGGGATTGTTAAGGTGGAAAGAATAAATACTGATATTAAATGTATATTCTTTGATGCTGGTGGTGTCCTCTTTGATACTTTTCAAAAAGGAGACGACAGGGTAAGGAATCTCCTTATAGCTAGAGGGTATCAAAAAGAGGAAATTGATAAGGCGATACTTAAAGCAAAACAACAAAAGCTAACCTTTATAACGAAATGGGAAGAAGAAGAACATTACTACAAGAGTTATTACGGAACAATAGCTGAAGAACTTGGAGAGGTTGAACTAACAAATGAATTGTTGTTTTTTGCTCACTTTGCTGCTCATTGTGAGTTGTTTCCTGAAGTGAAAGGAGTCTTAGATTCACTAAGCAAGAAATATAAATTGGGGGTAATCTCGAATGCAATGCCTAGTATGGACTGGATTTTTGACAAGCTGGACATTAGAAAATATTTTGATGAAATTGTATTGTCTGCTTTTGTGGAAACTGAAAAGCCAGGAGAAACAATTTACAACATAGCATTAAAGAAGTTAGGAGCAACTGTAAACGAAAGCATTTTTGTAGATGACATCATCAAAAATGTGCAAGGAGCAGAAAATGTAGGAATAATGGGGATTCATTTAGATAGAAAAAAGACAAATTTATTAGAATTAGTAAAAGAACTAAACCTCTTATAACGCTTTAAACGTGGGCAATAACTAGAGATCAGCTAATTGATCCTTCAATTATTGGGCAGGTTAGTTGAAGAAGGGGCTTTGTTTCAGAGTGCAGAAGATCTAAGGAGAAATATGGATTAACAAATGGATTGCAATAGTTGGGGGAACCGAAAATGAAGGAAGGAATTTATAAAACTGCAGATCAATTGATAAAGAAAACAAAAAGAATAGATACTGCAATTGAGATAAATAACTTAGTAACAAATAAAGCTGGATTTAGTAACGATATCACAATGTTCCATCTTACTTACTCTCAAGGTGGAGATATATTTTCCAATGAAGTCGTCTTAAAAGAATTTAGTGAAATTGAAAAATTTAATAAAGAATTAAAGATTCTAAAGAGTAAGGCAGTAAATTCGAACATAAATATTCCTACTGTTTATTTTGAAGATGAAGAAAAGAGAATAATGTTGATGGAACTAGTCAAGGGAGCTACATTGGATAAATATTACTTAGCAAACCCAGAGGATATGCAGTCAATATTTAGAAAGTTTGGTCTCACGCTTGCACAAGTTCACTCAATTTGCACTGATGCGGTTCATGACTGTTTTACGGATAACGATTTAAGACAAGAAGATTATATCAATTTTTATATTGAAAGTTTAAAAACAAGAGTTGAGAAGTTTGAAGACCCTGTATACATAAATTGCCTTCATAATATTTACGATATGTTCAAATCTGTTTCATTTACTAAAGTTTTAAATCACGGTGATTATCATTTTTGGAATACAATAATAACTAATGAAAATACATTGTGTATTTTGGATTGGGAAAAAGCTTTTATAGGAGATCCTCGTTATGATATTGCAAATACACTTGTTTTGGGATACTCGATGTTCGGGACTAGCTTCAAAGAACCTATGTTAGATGCTTATCAGAGCATAACAAACAAGAGAATTGAGCATTTGGATTGCTTTGAAGCTTTATTAAGTTTTGACTCATTTACTAAAGTGGTTCCTATAATACAAGGTGCTGCTGACTCACATATTCGTGACAGGTCGTTTGAGTGGTTAAAGAGACGTTACGAACTTTTTGTAAGACATAACGGAAAGAGAATAAATGAAGCAGAAGAATACTTATTTTCTAAAGGTGTACCATTCCAACTTTAGTATTTTTCCTTCTTCAACTAATGGGGGCAATAACTCAAGATCAGCTAATTTATCCGGCTATTGCCCTTCTTCAATTATTGGGCAGGTTTCTTTAAGAATATGATATTAAAATGTAATGTTTGAGAGGTTATTTTGTTGTTTTTGTTGTTTTTGATATTAGCAGCAAGCATTTTAGGATATCTCTTAGTTCCGTTAGATGAAATCGGTGTAGTACTTGCTTTCGGAATAATTCTAGGATGTTTGGTGAGAGGGCTTTATTATTTAAAAGAGATCCACCTGGAATTACTAAGAAAATAGGAGAATTTATTTACTTTTTCTGTTAAAGGGCAGAAGTTTAACCGAGAAGAAGCACTGAAATTAAGTATTAAATGGACAAATATTGATCGCCCAATCTTGCTCACAATGCAGTGCTTTGTAATAATTGGTAGTATTAGGAATAATTTATTATATAAGTTAATGGGAAGGAGAGTGTTCTTAATATTATGAAGCAAACAATTAATTTTTCTCTAATATTCTTGGGTATTTGTATATTAGCTGGTGCTTGGATAGTTTCTAATGCACTAAATAATAACGGCAATCAGAAAGCGGTTGGACCAGTTGATCAAGTTACTGTTGTTACACCTCAAGAACATCAATTATTAAGTCATTTAGAACTAAAAGAATATCTTGGCATAAACGACGAGGAATTAGAAAAGATACTACCCAAAAAAGAGGGAAATGTTACTACAAGTGAAATACCTTATGTGAAAATTGGATATACTACATATTTTCCTGTAAAGGCAATAGATAAGTGGCTAACTGAAACGGAAGCTGAAACCTTTCAGTAATCAGTAATACATATCTTGGATTCAAGTCTACAATTAAACTTGGGCAATAACTAAAGATCTGCTAATGATCCCGTTATTGCCTATCTTCAGTTAAAGGGCAGGTTAATGGAAAACTATGTTAATCTTAAAAGGGGTGAGATTTTTGAAAAGGTTTATTTTATTTATGTTTTTGATTTCTTTCGGTGGAATTGTAATCGGTTGTTCTCAAAGTGATGAAAAACCTAACTACACTTCTTTATCAAAAACAGAAATCGAACAATTTATTGAAGAAAAGAGCATTGAACCATTAGCAATAGAAGAAGTACAAGATTCTACAATGGTCTTATATGAAGGTGGCATTTATTATTTATCTAAAAATGAAGATGAGACTATAGTAAATCGAACTGGATGGGGCGGCAATAGCAAGGGAAAAGTGCAATTAGGTATGACAAGCACTGGAAGTCCTCACGCATATGTCATTGTACAAGATGAAAAATTATTAAACAAAGCAGAAAAAGCAACAGTTAAATTTAGTGATGGAAATACTGCTACTAAACAATTTAGTAGTACCAAGGGTATGTTGATGTTTTATGATAAAAGCAAAAGTAATTTAACAATTAGCAACGAACTTGAATTATCAATTTACGACAAAGAAGGTAAAGTTATTTACAAAAATAAACTATAAGTCATACAGGGGGCAATAGCCGGAGTTTAACTAATTGATCCGATTATTGCCCTTCTTCGATTATTGGGCAGGTTAATTGAATATCCATATTTAACCATTTTGTGTTATAATTATTTTGAAAATTCAAACTAGGAGTTGATGTAGTGACCTCTTTTGCTGCACTGCTGTTTTGGTATCCTGTGTTCTTTTTGCTTTTAGGTATAGTCTTAGGGATTTTCTTTAAGACCTCAAAGTTAAATGCGATTTTAATCATTTTTATAGGGTTTTTACTATCTAATTTGGCTTTTTATTATCTTTCAGAAGGCGGATTTGCAGGAGTTGAAAGGGATGCAACTGGAAAAGGATTAGCTGTGTTCTCGGGGTTATCCATTTCAGAAATCTTATCTGTCCTAATAACCCCCAGTCTCTACACCATTATGTACGTTGTGCTACTATTGTTAAGTTTCCTGATTCTTAATCTTTTTAAGAAAGGGAGAAACAAAAGCATTAGTATGTAATTTAGTCTTATTCTATAAACGGGGGCGTTTACAGAACAAGCAGCCACCCCTTTGATCAAGTAAAAGGAGTTTAACGAAAGAATGAAAAAGCTGATCGCCCAAAGTAATGCTGGAAATTAGAGAAGGATTTCTAAAAAAGATATATATAAGGAAGTACTAGTAAAAGACAAATGTTCTTCTGATCATTGTGTAACAGAAGAACCGTCTTTTTGTTTTAAATGTTCGTTTGAGGATATCATCGCTAGACAGATAGCTAATCCTGAGCAGAGCAAGAGGAAGAGTTTTCCTTCTGTGATAAATTGATAGGCTATAAGTGGCCCTAAAGCTGCCCCAAAGTCTACAGCGAGTGAATAGTAATTAATTAATGAAGTTTTCCCCTCAATTTGGTAAGCTTCGTCAGATACTAATGTATCGGTTAAGGTTGTGATAATGGTTGAACAAATTAGTATGGCGATAATGATGAGACCCCATATTTTAAATGGGAGTTGGCTATCCATAAAAGGATATAAGCTTCCGATAATTAGTAAGGCGCTCAGAAGTATAGAATGCCTGCCCCATTTCCCGTCTGAAACCCTTCCTATAAATGGAGCCAAGAAGGGTTCCCATGCCCATCTCATTCCGAGAAGAAGCCCTGAGACCACTCCTGAAGTTAATAGTATACCGTTAAAAGTCAAAGCCCCACCGTAATGCTTAGATAAGTAAAAACTAACAGTTGAAAGAAACACACCTTGTAGAAGGAAAGATACGATGAAACCTCTGAAAAGCGATAACTGGATACCCCTTTTTTTCAGAAGAGAGATCTTAATTATTCCCGATTCTTGTCTAGGTGATAAAGACTTATAAGAGAGAAAATATATGAAAGGTATAGCTAAAAAGCATATACATGCAAATACCAGGCAAGTTAACTTAAGGCCGATTTGGTAGCATAAAAATCCCCCTATGGTCATTCCTGCTAAACTTCCTAATCGATAAGTTCCATTATACATCCCCATTAAGTGCCCCTTATTGGAATTGGTAGACAATTGCACCACCAGTAATTGACCTGTAAGGCGTAATAAGGCCCATGCAAATCCCCATACACAACGAAGTATTAACCAAAATAGGAGCCCATTTAGGGAGAAAAAACCAATGTTTACTATTATGGTTAAACAGATGGCTAGTAACAAGGAAAGTCTAAGATTTAAGGTTCTAGTTATAATAGCAGCAAACGGGTTAAGTGGTATACGAATTAAGCGATTAACCGACAATAGGAGTCCCGCTTCTATTAGTGAAGATAATCCAGCTTCTTTCCAATAAAGGGGCAAAGCAATATACAGCATAGAATCTGTTAGCAAGCAAATACCTGTAATGAGAGCAGTTATTATTATGTTCGATTTACTAGATATTTTTCCCATCAATTTCCTCCCTCTCTTTCATAATTATTGTAAAAGAGATAAAATAATAAGAAAAATATATATATTTTATAAATTCATAAATTTTATTTATAGGCGGGATGTTGATGAATCTACACGCTTTACGCCAATTTATCAATGTAGTACAGATGGGAAGTGTTACAAGCGCAGCAAAGCAGTTACATATTAGTCAACCTGCAATTACTATGCAAATTAGGAATTTGGAAAAAGAACTTGGTGTCACACTTTTTAGAGCAAAAGGTCGGGGAATCGAGCTTACCGAGGCAGGTGGATTTATATATCAACAAGCCATTAAATTGTTTATTACAGAGGAGGAAGTAGAAAAGAAAATTCAACAATATACGACTGGGGAAGCAGGTAAGGTAAGAATTTTTGCTACAAATTTTCCGGCAAGTTACTTACTTCCTAAATGGATTGCTAACTTTAAAAAGCTTTATCCATCAGCTGAAATTACGTTGAATTCCGGTAATACTGAAAGTGGATTAGAAAAATTGGTCATGTATGAAGCCGATATTGCAGTAATTGCAAGTCCTTTTTCGATTCCCGATGAGATGGAAGCGATTGATCTGCTAGAAGACGAACTCTTTTTTATTGTACCTCGAGGCCACCCTCTAGGTTCAAAGGTTGTAGAATTTAAAGATCTTATGAATGAGTGCTTTATTCTAAGAGGAGAGGGAAGTTCCACTAAAGCTTTAATAGATTCGTTATGTCATGTCAGGCAAATCCACTTGCAGAATGCACCAATTCAAGTAGAGAGAATAGAAGAAGCGATTCAGATAGTTGCATTTGGATACGGTATTACTTTAGCACCAAAATTAGCTATTGCTCCTTATTTAAAAGCAGAGCTTATTGATATAGTTCACATAAAAGACCTACAACTTTCTAGAAAAATAAGATTGTGTATGCGTCGGGGTGTTGATTTAGCTCCGGCAGTGAGGAATCTAATTGATTTAATCTTACAGAAAAATGAAGATTAATCTCTCTGCTTGGTTTGAATTAGAATTATAAAAATGCATGACCATCAACTTTTTCATTGAAAAATGGAAATGAATTATTCTGACTATAACTTTTTTTATCTGATTATTAAATAAACACAACAGAAGGTGTACAGGATAGAAAAAAGCTTTATGCTGGGCAGATTTTTCTTGAATATGCTGATTGCCTTTGAAATAATTGGAACTAAGTTAAAGGTCAACTTAACGGAATATAATGAAATTAACATATTCCGATTTTTTTTCGTATAACTAACGTATGTAAAATTAGGAGTCGAATTTTAATGAAAAAAGTATTCTCGATTTTTCTTTTGATCTTATTAACTGCTTGTACATCTGCTGAGAAAGAAATGGACATCATCCAACAAGTCGAAAAAGACTTAGAAACAATAGTCAGTTCGAATGCTATAAGTAAATCTTCTTCAAATCCAAATGATTATATTAATGCTCATTTAGATGATTTTGAAAACATCGTTTCGAAAAAACAAATCACTCTGGACCACTTCCTTAAAAAACTTAAAAAAAGCGAAGAAAATGGTTTGGAAGAATATATTATGGCTGCTGCTTGTGTGGAAATCTTGGGAGATAAAAATCCAGTTTATGAGTGGTCAACGGGTAAAGAATGGTATGAAAAGTATTCTGCTAAAAAAGAGTAGTTCTAAGCAAAATCGCGAAACGATCCCTAGCCTATTATGTCTTTCAGAAAAGTAAGTATATTCGATTAATGGACAGTTTAATGCATATTGAAGAAAATAGAATCGGTTTTTGAAATAAATCAAGTACTGTTTTCGTTATCGAGAGAAGTTAATCGAAAATCTGACAAATGATCTCTCCAGCTTTATATCTTGGTACAAAGTAGGTGCAATCTAGAACTGATTGCACCTTTATTAATTGGGCTCCTTATTAGAACAACGCTGTTGCGTGAAATTAGGAAATAATGGGATAATTGAGTTGTATTCAAATAAGACAATTAAAGTATGTTAGATCGCATTGAGATGAGTAATGACTTACAAAACAGGTGATGTTTATGGAAGGTATCAAGCTTTTACCGGATGATTATATTGTGAAGTATCGATCGGAAGAAATCCAACTGTTACGAAAGGAATTTCAACTGTTTGAATGCTTGTTTAGGAATCCATCCCGGGTCTATACAAGGGCAGAACTTCTGGAAGTGGTGTGGACGCAAGAGGAGCCAACTGATAGGACGGTTGATGACCATATTTACCGTGTAAGGAAGAAACTGAAGCCAATTGCTTCATGTATATGGATCGAGACGATAAGGGGCATTGGTTACCGGCTGAAGATTAGCAAGCAGGAAGATGTAAGTCCCTTGAAGCAGGATTATGAGGTGTCTTCTAGTATGGAAAGGTTATTTCACAAGTACCAGTTATATGGTCAGGGTGATGCCTTAAAGCTACTGGAGGAAAATCAATCTGTTTTGGGGTTTGAACTCAAGCCGCAAAGTGTTCTCTATATTCAGTTTATGAAAGGCAATTTCAGATGGATCGCTGAGACAACTGACTTTTCATTTTGGGATAGATGTTTTTACTTACTTCACATTTACTCCTACATTGAGCACGATAAAACAAAATGCTTGGATTATTTTAAAAGAGCATTGGTGTCTGATAAGGTCCCAGAAGAACACCGTTTTGAAATGGAGTGGTTGAATCAATTAACGGTCCTTGGTTTTACCGGTCAGTGGGAGGAAGCCAAAAACCTTTTACAACAATCTGTCAAAGTCATTCAGGAAAAGAATGCAGAAGGATTCATACCAAATCTTTATTTTATAGAGCTTTACTTAATATTTTTACAAAAGGACCTTATGTGGGCTAAGAAAAGGATAAAGGAAATTGAAGTTGGGCTCAATCAGTATCCCTACTCAAGGGAGCAGGCAAGCTTTACCGTTATTCAGGGGATAGATTACCTGTACAACGGGGATGAAGAGCAAGCAAAGATCTGCTTTGATCGAGGTATGGATCAGTTTATAGAAGCCAGATACATACCTGGGTTGTTCATTAGCCTCACCATCATCCTTTTCTTTCTATCTGATACAGGAAAGTATAATGAACTCCAGCAATATTACAAAACGCAATTAACGCAATATGAACTGGACTACAAGTTAACTGGATTAAAATCTATCATTAGCCGTGAACTTAACGCTTTGCTCTGATACTCCTCTGACATTCATTCATTATCATTTGGTAAAGAATGAATGTGGAGGTACTAATGATGAAGAGAAAAAGTTCAATATGGAAAAATCCAGATTATATCAAGTTTTTTTCAGCAAATGCCCTTTCGAATCTAGGAAACTGGTTTGACTTTATAGCCGTACTTATTTTATTTAGGTATACATGGAACGCTGAACCTATGTTAATTGCTTTCATTCCTGTGATGTACGCTATACCAAGTACCTTATTTGGCCAGTTGGCAGGAGTACTTGCCGACAGAAAGGATAAGTTGAGAATCCTTATTTATTCCGATTGGATCAGAGGTGCCTTGACCTTATTACTTGTGTTCGTTTCTTCCCCATTTTGGGCATTGCTGGTTCTCCTCTTTCGCAATACGGTAGGTGTTGTTGGCCTTCCTGCACAGCAGGGCCTTATGCGAAAAATTGTAGATGAAGAGCATATTATGAAGGCTGTTACCATCAATGGCAGCCTTCTTCAATTAGTTAAAGTAGTTGGCCCATTAATCGGGGGTTCGGTTTCAGGTGTCTTTACTCCAGACATTTCAATTGCAGTTAACGCTGCTTCTTTCTTCATTTCAGGAATTATTTTTTCAATGATCACTAAGAAAAATCATATGAAACCTGAAGAAGTGAGTGGGGAAATTCAATTCTTTCGGTTATGGACAGAAGGTTGGGAACTAGTCCTAAAGAATAGAATCCTACTGGTCAGTATCCTTTACGGGATGATCATTACCTTGACCATTCAAATGATAGATGCTCAATTTGTAACGTTATTCAGTGAATTGTTTCCTGAAAAACCAGAAATGACAGGCTGGACCATTTCGGTAATCGGAGTGGGAGCGCTACTGGCTGTTTTAGTCCTAACAAAAAAAGAAACTATTGATAGGTACGGGTGGTTTTTCGGAAGTGGTAGTTTAATGATTGGGATAATGGCTGGTGGATTAGGATTTCTAAATAGTGAAAGCCCTCTTACCATAGGCCTTTTTTTTGCATTTATAGGCGGTATTGGTACAGGGATCACCTTAACCGCTGTTAATTACATGATACAGAAAGAGCCCCCGAGAGAAGTAATTGGCAGGGTATCCGGCATAGTGGATTCGATGTTAAGTATCTTGTTTATTGCTGGGCCTCTCCTTGGTGGAGTGCTGATACAACAGCTTGGAGTGGTCCTGGTGTTTAGGGGCATCGGAGTGGTTATATTCTTATTAGGTATGGTGGGTATTGTTTTTCAGCAGATTATCTGGAAGAAGGAAAAATCTTTTTCAATAGATGAGCAGTCTGACACAAAGAGGGAACTTAAAAAGGAAGTAAATTAGAATAGGGCTAAGTATATCCTTATTCCATAAACGGGCAGGATAATGGAATAAGTATACAATCACTTAATACAAAATGTTACAATTTGGTAGAGGTGAAATGAGTGAATATTTTTCTTTTTGTTATCGTTCACATATTGGTAGGATTAGCATTAATTTATTTTTATGGAAGATTACCTAAAGCACTTACTGTTTTTGCATCTGTGTTTTTAACTATGAGTTTTCTTTATTGGGGAACAGTATTTATAAATTCATTGTTAAACTAAAGGGGGCGATTGCAGCACAGTGATTCGCCTTTTTTATTATCGAAGTAAGCATTTCAGGAGTTAATTTATTGATAACATTAGACGGTAATAGTACATAAATGGGGGGTAACAATGAATATCCGAATAGTGAAAGGGTCAGATTATTATACCTTAGCACCACTTATAAATGAGTGGTGGGGTGGAAGGAATATGTCTGATATGTTACCAAAATTATTTTTTGACCATTTTAAAAATACAAGTTTTATTGCGGAAAAAAATGGGGAAATTGTAGGCTTTCTAATAGGATTTCTATCCCAATCTCAACCTAAGGAGTCCTATATTCACTTTGTAGGAGTTCATCCTGAATTTAGAAAACACAATATTGGGAAAGAACTATATAATCAATTCATTAATGTAGTAAAACAAAATGGACGTAACATTGTCCGGTGTGTAACATCTCCTGTTAACAAAGTTTCGATTGCTTATCACACTAAGATGGGATTCGAGATTGAAGAAGGCGATAAAAAAATTGATGGCGTCTACGTTAATACTAATTATGATGGATTAAATCAAGACAGGGTATTATTTATAAAACATCTGGAATAATTATGATTTCTTCTTCAACTATTGGGGGCCATAACTTAAGATAAGCAAATTGATCCGGCAGTTACCCTTCTTCAATTATTGGGCAGGTTAATGGAAGATGCTTAAAGTTAACATATATTGGTTATGTAGCTTTGTTTTTAAATTATGAGTTGAACATTCGAACTTAAGGAGGAGTGTCCATTGAGCAACACAGATATAGATTCTAAAGAAGTTCTGACTGTGCGTGGCACATTAACGTTTAAAGAATATAAAAAGTTCTCATCTTTTCATAGTAGAAGATGGGTTATATGGTTTACGCTTTCTACATTTATACTGTTCTTTGCTTTAAGTATTTACTTTCTTTATAATCCTGGAGACATTTTTTCTTTTGGAGAAATGGCAGCCATTTTATTTGTGAGTTCTACGGTTTCAGTTTTTATTTCAGGTATATTTTTTCTTTACACCAAAGCAGTTATTAGAATTAAAGCAAAAAGAGAATATAAGAGTGACCAATTGATAAAGCAAGAAATCATTTATTCAATTAGTAAAGATGGGATAAATCAAAATAGAGGTAGATCGATAAATTATATTGAATGGAATGAAATTGTTTTTGTTCGTGAACACTCTCCTATGTTTCTTTTATATGTGTCAAAAAACAAATCCATTGTACTACCGAGGAGATTTTTTGAATCAATTGAAGAAATAAAGCTATTTAAACAAATTATTAGGGAGAATGTTTCATCAGAAAAAATAACATTATCTAAAGATTCCCTCCAATAAAGGGGCAATATTTAAAGAACAGATTAATGATCTCCTGCAATTATCCAAAAAATATTTGTTGTGGGGAGAATTAATGACAAAACCTATTGTGAAATTGAATGAGTATAGTTCTGAATGGGAAGACCAATTTGATTATGAGAGAAAGAAAATTTTTGAAGCAGTACGATAGACCATCATATACCCAACAAAAAGAACCTTTATTATCGAAATTATCAAAAAATTGTTTGTTCCATTTTAGGGGGCTATAGCTGAAGGTCAATCTGGCAGCTGATCTTCAGCTTTTTTTGTTTAGTTAACGGAAGAATAACTTAGAAGTGGAGCTTGAGAGTATGAAAGGGTGGTAACATTAGAAAATTAGCATTTATCGTTTTTATTATATTCCTTATTACGGCAGGGTGTAATGGTGGCGAAAGAGATGAAACCCGTGTACTAAATGGAAATTCTAGATCTTGGAATGCGGAAATTGAAGTTGTCTTTACCAGCTCCGAAGAAGAGGATAAATACTATATTGGGGGGAACCTAAAATTCCAAAATAGCTATATTCCAAAAAAAGTTAAATATTATTTATCCTATCCCTCTGGAGAGGGTTCTGACATATCAAAAGGAAAAAACATTAAGATATTACAAAGTGGAGGTTCAAGGCCTGGTACCAAAGATAAAATTAGTGACTTTGCTGAAAAGACAATTTTAAAGGTAGAGTGGGAAAATGAAGATGAAAAAATGTTAAAGGAAACCATTAAATTGGATTGAATGACATTATTCAGTTATAGGAGCGTTTGCTAAATAAGCAGCCTCCCCTTTGTTCAAATAAAGGGCAGTTTAGTTTAACAAGGTGTGTGCTTTAGATAATTGTAAAATCAATCGAGGAGGGGGGTATTGTGAAAAATTTTATTTCGAAACTCATAACTCTTTCTATAGTATCATTGTTAGGTAGTATTTATTTTGTTGCAGTTGTATTTACTACTGAAAAAGGTATTGGGGAAATAATCTATTATGTAACCTTTATGTTTCCAGTTGTCCTAATGTATATGTCCCCAAGTATTATTATTTCGTACATTGTGGACTTCATAAAAAAATATTTTCATAAAACAAATATCGCTTTTTCAATGTTAATGTATTTCACTCTATGCCTTATTCTCTTCTATTTTCCATTTGTAATTATTGAAGATAATTCATTCTTTGCAATCTTTTATTTTTTGGTTATACCTGTTATTTACGGTGCTTTCGAGTTCTTTGTTCAAAAAAATTGGAAGGAAGAAATACGAACATTGTTTCAGCTTGAATTTAAGGAGGCGTTTGCTGAAGAAGCAGCCCCCTCCCTTCCAACTACGCCATTAAGCGTTAGCATCTGCAGCTCACGGGCAGTTTAACGGAAGAACAACACTGAAATTATGCTTGAAAGTATGAAAGGGTGGTAACATTAGAAAATTAGCATTTATCGTTTTTATTATATTCCTTACTACGACGGGGTGTAGTGGTGGCGAAAGAGATGAAACCCGTGTACTAAATGGGAGTTCTAGATCTTGGAATGCGAATATTGAAGTTGTCTTTACCAGCTCCGAGGAAGAGGATAAATACTATATTGGGGGGAACCTAAAATTCCAGAATAATTATATCCCCAAAAAAGTTAAATATTATTTATCCTATCCCACTGGAGAGGGTTCTGGCACATCATAGGGAAAAAACATAAAAATATTACAAAGTGGAGGTTCAAGACCTGGTACCACAGCTAAAATTAATGACTTTGCTGAAAAGATAATTTTAAAGGTAGAGTGGGAAAATGAAGATGAAAAAATGTTAAAGGAAACCATTAATTTGGATTGAATAACAATATTCAGTTATAGGGGGCGCTAATGTAAGTGAGATTATCTATGCTGCGCCAGTACTTCAATTGTAAATATTTTTTACACTTTCATAGCTTCGACCTCCATTAGGCCAGAGGCTCTTTCTTCTTGTTTCGGGAAAGATTTTAGAATGGACTTCTAGCACTAAAGTACAGAGAGCTTAGAAACACTAATAAAATTGTTATACGCATAAAAGGAAAATAAATAACAAAAGATAATCATTAAAACACACGTGCAATTCAGGGGTAAAGGATATATGTGAGGAGGATTGAAGAATGACAGTGAATGAAGGAATACAACAAGCGAATAGAGCTACCCAACAGATAATTGAAGTAAATAATTTGATGACTGAAGCAGTAGTTCATTCCTTTATGTTTACATGGCAGTGGTGGTTTGGAATCGGACTATTTATTATTCCTTGGATCCTTTGGTTTCTGTTTAGAAATAAGGAAAGTACAGGCAGACTTCTTATTGGAGGGTTTGTAACCATCATTTTATCATTAGTAATTGACCTTATTGCCTTGTCTTATGGGTTGTGGTCGTACCCCATGAAATTTTCACCTATAGCTCCACTGTTATTTCTTCCCTATCATTTTTCATTAGCTCCTGTTGCCATTATGTTTGCACTTCAAATTAAACCGAGAACGAATGCACTACTAAAGGGTTCAATATTTGCTGCAATTGGAGCTTTTATAGGTATGAATTTCTTTGCCATGATTGATTTTTACAATCCAAAAGGATGGCCAACCATTTATGACTTTTTTATTTATCTATTCCTTTTCTTTGTAGCGCATTGGTTCAGCAACATGGATAGTTTTAAAAAAATATCAGATCGCTCTTGAGATACGGAAGAGAGCCTATGATTTGTTCAAGTAACGGGCGCGATTATTTACATCGCGCTTTTTTTGGCGGAGTAAAACCATTGTAAGAAGTAAAAATTTTTGGAATAATTGGTATTAAGTTAACGTGGGTATTTTAGAAGCAGGTGGGTTCGGGACTTATATTTAAGATAGATTAAGAAACCATCACAATTGAAACACGACAACATTATTTTATAAGGAGTATTTCAAAGAAGATAAAGTATTGAAAGTTAAGTAGAGGGACTTGAAAACCAGGGGGGACAAAGCAATGAAAACGATTGGACTTATAGGTGGAATGAGTTGGGAATCCTCCGTAAAGTATTACAAAGTAATCAACGAAGAAGTAAAAGAAAGATTAGGAGGGTTACATTCGGCAAAGTGTCTATTATACAGCGTTGACTTTGAGGAGATTGAACGCTATCAAGCGGAAGGTGATTGGGAAAGTGCGGGTAGAGCATTAGGAGAAGTTGCCTCCTCTTTAGAAAAAGCAGGTGCAGAATTCATCGTCATTTGTACAAATACGATGCATAAAGTCATTGATCACGTGGAGGCACGGATCAACATTCCGGTATTACATATTGCTGATGCAACAGCAAATGAAATTCAAAGAGCCGATATGAAAACAGTTGGCTTACTTGGAACTGCATATACAATGGAGCAAGATTTCTATAAATCTAGGATTCAATCTAACGGGATTAACGTGTTGGTTCCAGACAAAGAAGAAAGAAACACCATCAATAACGTGATTTATGAAGAGTTGTGTTTAGGAAAAATGGAACAATCATCTAAGGAGTATTATAAGAGCGTTATTCAAAAATTAGTGGATAGAGGAGCTGAAGGGATCATCTTGGGGTGTACAGAAATCGGATTGTTAATTAAACCCGAAGATTCAGAAGTTCCATTGTTTGATACAACCGTTATTCATGCGATTGAAGCAGTAAATACGGCTCTAAAAAAATGAGGATTCTTAAAGAAGCTGGGCAATAATTGAAAATTTGTTCATTTGTCCACCTACTGCTCTTTTTCAATTATTGAGGCAGCTTAGTAAAAAAAGGATATGCGGAGGGGATTCTAATAGAAAACAGTAATAGTAGGCTCTCAAATGAAAGGTTATGGTTAAGGGAATTTACTACGAGTGATTGGATGGGTGTACATACATACGCATCACAAGAGATCGTTTGTCAATATCAACCTTGGGGACCGAATACAGAAAAAGACTCGCAGGATTTTGTAAATCAAGCGATTAAAGACTCTGCACAAAACCCAAGAACAAGGTTTATTTTTGCCATTATATATGATGGGATTTTGATTGGAGCTGGAGAGTTTAATATAAGGGATTTTACTAATAAAGTTGGAGAAATTGGCTATATTCTTAATCCAGATTATTGGGGAAAAGGGATAGCGACAGAAGTTGCCACTCTATTAATTGATTTTGGATTTGGAGAACTTAAGCTTCATCGTATATATGCAACTTGTGATCCAAGGAACATAGGTTCATCAAAAGTGTTGGAGAAAGTTGGAATGACCAAAGAAGGTAGAATGCGTGAAGATTTGTTATTGAAAGATGGCTGGCGAGATTCATTACTATACAGTGTTTTGGAGCACGAATGGAAATTGTAATATAACAAACCTTATTTAGCTGACAGGGGTATTAAGTGAAGATCATGCAGCAGATCTTCGGTTTTTTTATTCAAGTTATCGGGCACGTTAATGGAATAATTCCTGTCAAAAATATAAATGCTTTGGTGTCCCAAGGAGGGGAGTTGAAGTGAATAGCAAGTTAACAAAATCCCGAACAGATAAGTCAATAAGCGGTGTTTGTGGAGGAATAGCGGAATATTTCGGTATTTCTTCTTTGGGAGTAAGGTTAATATTTCTTTTATTACCTGCTAATATACTTATCTATATAATTCTTGTTAATATCATGCATGACAGTCCCCGAACATTATAATTACTAATTTCTAATTTTTTAAAAAAATATAGAGGAATACAGGTAGAATCATATGCCCAAAATTGACAATATGCTTGCCATTCTATGGATGCTTCGTTCAGGGAAAAAAGTGACGGCACAGCAAATTTCAGAAAAGCTAGAGATAAATATAAGAACGGTGTATCGTTATATTGACACCATTTCTACAAGTGGTGTACCGATCGTTTCAGAACCAGGACATAACGGTGGGTACTCTTTATTGAACCATTTTGTTGAGGCTCCTTTGTTTTTTGATGTTGAGGAGCAAACTTCCCTTTATCACGCGGCTGTTTTTGCAGAAGAAGCCGGGTATTATGGAGGGGAAGCGCTAAATAAGGCCATTTCTAAACTAAGCCACCACTCCAATCGCGAACAGGAAATAAAGGTCAACCAACATGTAACCAGTCTTGAAGTCATAAGTCGATTACATCCACCCTCTATGGAACCTTTACTGAAGGAGTTGGAACAGGCCGTAGCTGAAGGGTACTCAGTCAACATTCTTTATCATAAAAGTGGCGAAAAGCCATTAAGTGAAAGAATGGTTGATCCGTACAGAATGATCTTTTGGAATCATAAGTGGTATGTGATTGGATTTTGTCATCTTCGAAATGATATCCGAAGTTTTAGGGTCGATCGAATGGAACGTCTCATGCTGACTGAAAATACGTTTAACCGGCCGGAGAATTTTTCAGCACGTGACTTTTTCGTGAAAAACCTTCTTCCCACGATAGAAGATAAGGAAGGAATTATGTCTTTGGTTCTTCATGGGGAAAAAAGTTCATTGGATGATATTTGCCAACATTGGTTTTTAGGGCATTATTTACAAGAACGGACTTCCAATCAAGCCGTTTTTCTTCTTGAAAAAGAGATCTTACATACCTATGTACCTTATTTACTTTTACCGTACAATCAATCGATTAAAGTGATGGAGCCCATCAGTCTTAAGAAAAGAATGATTGAAGTCCTGTCGGAATTAATTGAATACCATCAAGTATGAGAACTTCCCTGACGCTAGCTGTCAGGGAAGTTTTATTATTTTACCTTCAGGGATTGAAGTTAGTTCGGATTTTTCATCTTTAATCGAGCTTCATTTTTATCAATAATGCACTCGGGAACACCTATTGTAAGTAATATGGAAAACCTGCCAAAGAATCAGAGCTTATGGGATGATTTCTCTGTCTTTATGGAAAGAGCATTGGAGAATCAGTTTATGAAGGGTTTCTAATGGAATGTCTATAATGATTAACAACGTAATATTTGACTGACAAAAAACCAAAAGTGCTTCTAATAAAAGAAAAGCTCTTTTGGTTTTTTAAATTACGAGGCCATAGTTTTTTTACCAAAAAGTATATTTCTCATTGAAGTATGTGTGAACATAATGATTAACAGAGTCAGGGAACTAAAAATTCCAAAGGTAAAGAAGGTACTTGATACTTTATAGTAACCGTCGGTCGCGCCTGCAAAAATGGTGCTTAAAGCAATTGCAAGAGTAGTGAACGCATTTGCGTTAGAATAAACCCGCCCTCTTAATTCAGAAGGGATGTTTAAACCAAAATCTACGCTAGCCAGAATGTTAAATGATCCGTATAAAAAACCCAATATTGTAATAATAAATACCATAGGTATGAAACTTAAGTCGAAAACTAACACGCAATAGAGTAATGTAAAAGATAAAGGTAGAATATTTATTATACGATTTTTGTTTCGTTGCTTATTGATTTTGGGCCCAAATATTGTTCCTGTAAAGATACCAATTGTTAGACAGGTCATTAACAGGCCGTAAAAAGATTTATTCATACTTATTTCCTGTAAGTATAAAAGTAATAAAACTTGCAGACCGCCAAATGCAAAATCTAGAACAATCCAATAAAAATTTAGCTTTCTAAGGTGTTTATTTGTATAGAGAAAAAGGAAACCTTCCTTTATTTGAACAGTAAGAGGTTCTCTATTGGTACGTTTTATTTCAGGGATTTTAATAAAGCATGTTAGTAAAGCTGCGATTAAATAGGTGAATAGATCAATCAATATAACCGCATACGTACTTGTAAATGCAATGAGTATTCCGGCAAGAGAAGGACCTAATATGTTGGAAAGTTGCTGAGTAGAACCATTTAATGAAACAGCACTGGGAAAATGTTTTCTAGGGACTATATCCGGTGAAACGGCTAATCTGATAGGTGCGTAAAACGACTTCGAAACACCCATCAATGCAAGTAACGTAAAAATCAAAATGAAATTTGTAGTAAGTAAGATACCTAAAATGAACAGTACTCTCAAAAGGTCGACGATAATGAGTGATTTTTTTCGATTGAATTTATCGGTCAGCGCACCAAGGAATGGTCCTAATAAAGTGGCAGGAAGGACTTCGATGGCAAAGGCAAGCCCCATCAATAATCCGGAACCTGTCTTTTCTAAAATCAGAATTGGAAGGGCTATTCGTGTCAGGGCGGTGCCGAAAAAAGAAATGGCTCCTCCGAAAAAGAATAACCCATAATTTTTACTGAATAATAATTTGGTGAATTCACCACTCAATCGTTTCATGACCAGTTCACCTGGTTAAGTTCTTCAATAATTTCTAACAGAAAGTTGTGAAACTCCTCTTCATTTGGAGACAGTGTAAGAGCATTCTCTATCTCTTTCTTTGCTTCATGATATTCTTCTAATACTTTATGAATATAAGCTTTATTAAAATAAAACCAGGGGTTGGTTTTATCAAGTGTGACTGCTTTTTCTAACAGGGTTTTTGCTTCAATAAAGTTACCTTCCACATTATGGACGATAGCCAGATTCACATAAGGCTCTGCTTGATTTGGTCGTAACCCGATGGCTTTTGAAAGATCTTTTTTTGCTTCATTTAGCATGCCGATTCGCTGAAATAGTGAAGCTCTATTCACAAAAACCTCTATTGTGTTTTTGTTCAAATTTTCAATCGTTTGGTAATCTCTCAAGGCATGGTCGAATTGTTCAATGGCTTCATAAGTAAGAGCCCTATTAAGTAAGGCGGGTATAAATTGTGGTCTGACTTTTAACGCCTGAGTAAAATCCTTAATAGCTTTATCGTTATTCTCTGTTAAATAATATAAATATCCTCTTGAATTCCACGCATTACTATTATCCGGGTTGATAAATAACGAGTAGTCATAGTCTTTCAAGGCGTTACCCCAATCACCTAGAGAAGATTTAGCATTGCCACAGTTCAAATAGACCTCGTCTTTAGGTAAACCCTCTTCTTTTACCATTTCATAGTAGTGGACTGCCTCTTCATTTCGACCCATTATCTGTAGCATATTTGCTTTATTGTTATATAAATCTAGGTGGGATGGAACTAGGTGAATGGCTCTTTCCATATAAGAAAGAGCTTCATCGAAATTACCTCTATCTTGTAATGCATAGGCTGTATTGTAATGTAATATAGCATGGGTCATGAGATGTTCATTGTGCTCAAAGGTTAGCTGGAATTCTTTGATGTTGTCCTTCTCTATTTGAATAGCACGATCATACTCTTTGTTTTTAAAATAATAGAGGGCACGTGAATTATTTAACCAAAGCCTTTCCATTACAGCTTGCTTATCATGTAAACCTTCAATATAGGAGAATCCTTTATCCAGCCATTCTTGGCCGAGAAGTTCATCGATATGCTTCGTTATAAATGAACCGATTATGTAGCAGACCTTGGCATTGAAATACCTGTCATCAGAGTGTTTTATACTTTCTTCTAAACATTCCATCGCAATGTTGTTCTGTTTTAGCAGAACGTGCGAAACACCTTTTAAGCGAAGCAATCTTGCCTTATTCCTAGCATTAAAGTAATCCCAGTAGTGGTGGATAAGGATATCGACATAATAAATGGCTTCATCATAACAAGCGTTTCTCTTTGAATATATGGCTGCTTCTTTAAAGGATTCTGCTATCTCCTTACTTTTGTCATTCGAGAGAAGGAGATTCGCATATGTAGCGGATAGGTCCTTTTCCTGATACTTCTGCCAATGTTGAGTGTAATCTGAACGACTATCACGATTTGAATGAAAAGTATCTGTGAAATCTAATGTCTCGGAAGCATATTCAGATTGAATGTCAGCCAAATTTTTAGCCTTTATAGAAGAGAGAAAGAGATATTTTTCCGGGAGGCTGTTTGCTGAGTAGGAACCCACTAAGTAAAAGTTTGCTTGTTTTGATCGCTTTGCGAGCTGTTCGATAAAGCGGATGCTTGAAAAGTCGGTATTATCTATATCAGAAAACATGAATACTACTTTTTCAGTAGTACCTAATAGCTTTGCTGATTCCAATAAAAAATTGATAATGCCATTTATTATTTGATAGACAAAGCTGAGAGTAAAAGAAGTGGGATTTTGTTCTTGAGGAATCTCTAACCCTAGAGAAACACCTTTAAACAACTCACTTTCTTCTTTTAACCAGGGCATTAAATAATACAGAGGCTTTTTATACTTGCTTACAAGAGAAGACTGTCCCAAATCAAGTTTCTCTAATTGTTGGTACACTAATTGTTTCGCAATATAAAAGGACTCGGTAGGTAAACAAACACCGGAAGTACTGTACACATAATGTTTATCCAGTAAGAAAGATTCCTTTAGTTGACCCATATGTGGAAGAACTTCTGTTGGATCTCCATTTATTAATGACACATGGGGTTCGTTTGATGAAAATAAAGTTGAATAAATATCTTTTAAGTTTTCCATTGGAAAAACTCCTAATTTCATATTTTTATATAAATTAAGGCTCTTTTCACAGATGGAAAAGAGCCTTAATTGCGCTTTTTGACAAGCCCTCTAATGCTATCTAATATGTAGCATTATTGTTTTAATATTCGATTAAGCCCAGCCGCCTTCGTCGATGTAACCTAAGCTATACGCTCTAACGTTCTCAACCTTTGTCATTTTGATTGATTTCATGTTTGTCAACTCCTCTCTAGTCATTTTTTGTAAAATTTTACAAGATAAATATATTAAATAAAATTCCACGGGTCAATGTAATATGCATAATTGCATAAAAAAATACTGAAAATATCTTTTCTTTAGAGTGATTTAAACCTTAAAAGCGAATCAGTTATCCTAATATGAAGGATCCTATTTGATAAATATTTTGTATATTCGTTTATCTACTGAAAGAATAGTGAATTTTCGAAAATATGCAACATTGCATATCGGAATATAAAAACCGTTTGATAATATTTAATTGTGATAGTAATACAGACCTATTTCTCAAACCGCATTCGTATTTTCTTTTATCACTTTTCAGATTACTCATTCCGTCATAACTTCTATCATTGGGAAAAAACACTGCTATCTTACACAATGAATATTTTTAATTTTTAAAGGTAGAAGCCTGAAATTTATAAGGTGGATACCTAAATATAAAATAAGTAAATAAAAGGGAGAATTTAAATGATGAAAAAATTTGTTCTTTGCTTGTCTATTTTATTCATTGGGGTAGGTATTAACGTAAACAAAACTACCATTACAGCTTCTGTAGATAAAGAAACAGATCCAATTTGGCCGCCGACCTCTATAAGTCTTGATTAATTCTTTCATCACTAACGTCCATCAAGGACGTTTTTTTTAATAAAGGGAGGGTGTATGGTTGAATGCATGGTAAATTGATTAGATATTTCCGGAGAGCAAAGAAGATGACACAGGAAGATTTGAGTCAGGGGATTTGTTCAGTATCACATTTAAGCAAAATAGAAAATGGAACAAAGGAAGTAAATGATGAAACACTTACTCTTTTATTTTCTAGATTAGATGTTGATTTTAGTGACCTTAAAACCGACTTAGCTGAAAATCAAATACTAATCGAGGAGTTAGATCGATTTATCATTTTTCAAGACAAAGAAAGAGCTGAAACTACTTTTGATAATCTTTGTGAGAAAGAAAAATTATTCTTAAGCTCAACCTTTATACACAGGTTCCTTTTAATTAAATATCGATATTACCTCTTTAATGATAATTTAGTTGAATGTTCCAAGATAAAAGAGACCCTGGAAGACCATTATAAAATATTAAACTTGTCAGAAATGAAAACATTGGAGTTTTTTAATGGAATATACTATTTAAAGAGTGGCCTCTTAGAGGATTCTTTCCGTTTACTTCATAATTGTCTTGAGAGTGAATCCTTACAACAAGAAGATTTATATTATTATCTTGCATTAGTGAGTGGCAAGTTGAATAAATTGGGATATGCCATTACCTATGCAATAAAAGCATTAGATGTATTCCAAAAAAGCTTTAATACTACAAGAACTTTGCATGTTCATATGTTACTTGGCATTCTATATACTCAAATTAATGTTCCCACTGAAGCGTTCTATCACCTGAATACCGTTTTGTTTAAGGCTACGTATTTCAAAAAAGAAGAACTATTGGTTAGTGTGCATCATAATTTGGGGCTGCTTTATAAAGGTCAAGAAGAATATAAATTAGCGCTTAGACAATTTACCTTAAGTCAAAAAATTGCTGAGCAAATGGAGATTAATAGTGTAAGTACTTTATATGAGATAGTGAACATACACCTCCTACAGGATGAAAATGAGAAAGGTCTTTTCTTTATAAATCAGGGACTAAAATACGCAGAAGAGGCGTCATCAATTGATTATCGGATAAAATTCACCATGCACTCTTTGGTCCTCTCGGGGCAGGAGAAAAAATTGGCAAAATATGTTGAAAAAGTTGCATTGCCACACTACATAAAGAATGAAAATAATGAGAAAAAAATCTACTGTTATAAACTACTAATAACTCATAATAAGAACATAAATGATAAAAAATTCACTTTTTATACTGAAGAATTATTAAAAGTTATTTAAATCATAATAATTTTCCCAAATTAAGTGGCAGCTACAAGTCCCTGTTTAAAACAAATTCGAGGGAGATGATAAATTGAAAATTTTCCTGATAGGTGTGATAGTTGCTCTGCTAGTTAGCAGCTCTATTAATTTTCATTATTTGCAGGAGATCGCCAATAATGAAAAAGAATATATTTCAGCTTTTGCAACATTGATAGATAATACATTTAAAAGCTCAAGCAATGTTCTGGAAACCACGGGAGAAACTCAACGGAGTCATTTATACAATTTGCATAAAAACTTAATTCAAATCGATACGCTTTATAAAATTCATCCCAATGATATGTATTATGAATACTTTAAGGAATATGATCGTATGGTTGAAGAATATTTGAATAATCCATCTTTGCAAATTGATCCTGAACAAATAAGAGAATTAAATAAAGATTTAGGAACCTTAAGAAAACATTACTTTGTAGATTTTGAAATTAAGGATATTTCCTTACAACAATTTGATAAACATTTACTAGTGATTACCCAAAACTGACCATTTATCTCCCAATACAAATTCTGGAATTACCCCCTCATAATTGAGTTGTATTCAAAAATATTTAGGAGGGGATTTAGAATGAGGAGTTTAAAATTTCTACTAGCTTTGGTTTTAATTCTTGTATTGATTCCTGGCTATGCATTCGCTGACAATGTGAAAAATGTGTACAAGGGAGTAGCTTTGGTGAATTTGCCTGAAAAAAATCCAAATACTAAAGAATTGGAGATTCCTTCATCGTTGAAAATTGATCAGTCTGAATTCAATGGTGAAGATCTTTCTATTACAGGGCAAATTCAATATAAAAATGTGACTAAAGATGTGAGAATCTCTGGTACTGCTTTTCAATCTGGCATCGATTCTAATGATGTTATCTTTAACGTTACAAAAGAAGATGAGGACTTGGAGGTTGTTAAGCTAAAACTCTATAATTCACCTAATAACAAAGAATTGGTTGCTAATAAGAAATTAGAAGATAAAAAGACTCTCGTTGTCTATTTCTTTGATAAAGATGAACGTGATTTGATTTCCTTTAATATACCAGCGAGCGATCTGGGATTAGATAACGTAAATGGTAATGATTTTGAATATTCAAATTCCATTACGGATGCATGGGTGTACAAAGTAATGAAAGGTGAAATAGAAGAGCCTTCATTTACCATGCTTGCAGGAGTAAATAGAGAGGACGTAGGTAATGTTTCAGGAAGCATTACGTATTCAGATCCTTATGGAAATGGTTGTGACGAGCAACATTCAAAGAATGGAAAAACAAGTATTATCGGCAGTTCTATCATGAGTGATGGCGATTATGTGGACACAAATATAAAAGTTACTTCTCAAGGTATTACGTATAATTGCGGACTTGGCGATTATACCTACGTTTCTGGTGCTGAAACTGCCATTTAGTTCGGCAGTTATACTAACCCTGTTCAAGTAGATTTAACGTTCTCTGGGTCTAGCTATGTAGATTTTGTTAAGAAAACTAAATGGTATGGAAGCTATAATAAGAGACCTTATTATAGTGCAACAGCCGGGCTTTCAGTGGGTTATGGCCCAATAAGTGCTGGGTCTTCGGTTACGGTTTGGGATAATTATGATGTAAATGCATCTTCATCTTCAGAAAAGACTGTCTATTTTGGTGGAGGAGATTATTCCAGAAAGGCAAATTTTGATTTTGATAATACTAGATTATATTCAGTAGGTAACTATTACACAACTTCATCTTATATCGGGGTGGCGAGATCTAGTTCATACAAAACTGTTTCAGCATATTTTAGAGTTCCTGTGTATGGAAATACAGGAGGAACCTTTTATTCAACTAGAACCAGTTCTTTAAGTATTTCTTACAGCAACTATTAATATTTTAAAGTAGTTGAATGTAAATAGATATTTAATATGAGTCATTTATATAATTAGACGAAGAAGGGAAGAAAAAATATGAAAATGAAGAAATTTCTATCAGTTGCAGCGATTATTGGTTTATCTGGATCCCTAATTTCTGGAGGAGTTTCAGCTGCGGAGACTGGTCCGCAGAAAGCTGATCCATTGAATCCTTATGATGATTTCAATTGGAGATATTTTACTACCTCTAATTATATTACTTCTGAATATTTAGATCCAACCAGGTCTTCTCACCTGGGAGTTGATGTAGATACGGGATATGACCCTGCCTACGCAGTTAGTTCCGGGAGAGTAAAGTATAGTGGGGTAAGCAGTTCTGCTGGAAACTGGATTGTTCTAGAAACAAACAACAACAGCCCAGAATCAGGCAACAGCAATGATTTAATTGCCAGATATCTTCATTTAGATGAAAGATGGGTATCTACAGGCGCTACTGTTAGCCGGGGGCAGCAAATTGGAATTACGGGTACGACAGGAAATTCTACTGGGACTCACATTCACTTCGATGTCAATGACGGCGGGGTAATGAATGGGAGTGATATGACGCGTTATAATACAATAGATCCGGAAATTTTCTGGCCGTATAAGAGCTTTATCTATGGAGATTCTCCATATTTTATTCAAGCAGATACAGAAGAGAGTCTTCACCAGGACGAGCATGCCAAACACTTGAAATATTTTAATGAGGAAACATCTTTCGCTGATTATGTAATCGATTATGTAGGTGAAGATAACTTCTGGGACTGGTTTAATGGATTAACAATCGAAGAAAGAACAATGAAACAGTTCAAAAAAGATTTTAAATTAAATAACAAAAAGATTGAGACAATCAAAGAAAAATTCGTCCAAAAGAACAAAAATAATTAACGGTAAAAAAGATAACTCCCTTAATTAATGGAGTTATCTTTTATTTCCTCTACGTTGACTGAACCATCTCTCTTGTGTGTAATAAGCTTAACTTTATCGTCCTCATGATAGGCGATTGTTGCAAAATGCGCCTCCCCTTTACTCCAGAATATAGAAAACGATATGCCTAAGGTGTGACTTTTTAATCGTTCAATATCAATATCCCCTGGGGTAAAATAGAATTTCGTTTTGAATTAGGGTCTTCAAAATACTCGTATCTCCAGAAAACAAAAGGGCTGCCTTCCGGGTTTTGGGCTTCACCTGCTGAAAAATTCTTTCCAAAGGTTTGCATGGCCTAATCTTGCGTCATATTCAGCTTGAATGAAGATTGGAGATCATTCACCTTAGAATTGACTTTCTCTTGAGTTGGAGGTAAGAAGCTATCTTCACCATTCTCTTTTTTCGTCCCATCTGGCTTATCTGTATGTTCTTTTGGGGTTGCGATCAACTTAGAGTCTGTTTCATCTTTCTCAAATAATTCTATCTGATGCATTCCAAATATTAAAAGGTAAATACCTAGGGACAAGAGGGTCAGACCGCTTATAATGGGCCTTATCTTCATATTCTTTTTTTCAGCAGTTTCTGTTTTTATTCTAGTTAAAATAGCGGCCTTTTTTCTTCAGTAAACACTGGATCTTCTGAGATGAAATGGTGGAGACGATTCTTAAATTCTTTTTTATTCATCCTCGAAATGCCCCCCTATTATTTCTTTCAATAATTTTTTTGCGCGAAACAATCTTGTACGTACGGTTTCAGGTTTTTTATTAATGACTTGGCTTATTTCAGTCAGTTTTAATTCCAATAGTAATGTAATAAGATTACCTCTCTATACTTTATCGGCAGCTTAAAAACCCTCATTATTAATTCATCATTTGCTTCTCTATTGATCAATTGCTGATCAGGTTTATGCGATGAGTCTTGAAGGTAGAAAAAGTTATTCGTTATCAATTGTTTTTTATAATGCCATGAACGCATGTAATCTTTATAGCTATTGAAAAAATCCAGGTTTTTAATTGGGAGCGCCCTTCAAATTCGTCTAAATGATAATAAATATTAATAAATTCCTCTTGGGTTAAATCTTCACTTATAGCCCAGTCTTTAACATATCCGAATATCAATCTTGTTACGTATTCCCCGTATCGTTTCATTATTTCTTCAAACCCTCCAAGGGCGTTTAATTGTTTATCCAAGTTTACCCACCTCACCATTAACTTAATTATACGACGGAATGTAATGGAAGACCGTTTCATTCTTTGGTAAATGAAATAAATCAAAATATAAAATCATAAAATTCCTACAGATTTTCCCCATTTGAAATAGCTGGTATACAGGGATTTATATAGAACGGAGCAGTTTGAAAATAACCAAAATGAATGTTCAATGGATAGTAAGTGATTGGGATTTTCCCAATTATAAACTTTTACAACTGGTGGTAATATTTTACTTGTACTAAGTATAAGGAGGAATAATATGAAAAAGAAAAGGATGTTAAGTGTAGCGGTAACTGGATTGTTTGCCATTTCTTGTTTTACCGGACAGGCTTCGGCAAAGATTGTAAGTGGGTCGTGGTATAGTCCAGCCGGCTCATACGCTCCAAATTCAGGTAATTATTATACAAATAGTTACAATACTTACAGTGGATCTTGTGTTGATCAGGTAGATTTACGACTGCACAATATTAAGTACAATTCAAGTGAAGTAACTGCGATTAAAAACTATTATTATGACAGCAGTTACTACCATGGCCTTGATGCAACGGATATGAGCGGTAATCTTGACACTAGTACTTCAAGTATGACCACTAATTATCCGAATCCTAAATTTGATACAGATGATGATGGCGGGGATGGTAAAGATGAAGAGTCAGAATTCGTTTCTTTAAGTCCTACAAGCATAAATACTTCAACTAGTTATTACTTTTATGTGGATTGGAACAATCGAGGTGGAAATGTATCCTGTGCAAGAGACGGTTATATTGAGTTGAATGCACACGAAAGCAGTAAGAGCTTTTACGGGGAATACAATACACAATGGCATGCCCCACTTGGGACAATTAACTACTACAAACAATAGGAGGTAGATCACTATGAAAAAATTCTTTCCGATTGGAATAATAACTGGAGCACTAATTTTGGGATTAGCTACATCTTCCTTTGCTTCACCATCTAATAAGTTAGAGATGGAAAATTATAGTCCAAGTAAATTGTCTGATGATAACTCTATTGAATTAAAGATGAATAGGGAAAAAGAAAGTAAAGAAATTGAAGCTGATGTAATTGTGAACTCGAAGAATCTTACGTTAAACAGCCTTAAAAAATACCAGAAAAAAATGCCATCGTATTTTAAAAAATTAAAGTCAGAAGGATATGCCTCGGTGCCTGCAACAATAACTTTTAATGAAACTATTAGCTTTGCTAAGTTTGAAGAAATAATGAATGATTCAAAAGTGGACATAAATAGAATATTTGTAAGAACAAAGTCTATGAGTGATGGAAGCCTTGGAGCGCTTACAATAGCAGTAGAGGATAATGTGGTAAATTCAGAAAAACTTAAATCTATTTTGAATGGACCAGTTGAGTTAGAAGTTGTAGGTGTTTATGCAGCTGAAGGGTCAATTAAAACGAAGGAAAAAACATTTGAAACATTAACTGAAAATAATAACATTTTTTTAGTAGATGTTTCTAAGCAAGTTATAGAAAATCAAATTACAAGTTCGAAAGAATTTAAAAATGATAAGACGAAGGATAAAAAGCTTCACATTGATGTAAATGTGTATGATATATTTTGGGAGCTTCAACAAGTGAAGTAGGGAAAAAACAGGGGAGGAGATCCAGCCCAGGCTTTTAAAAAGAGAGGTTGTCTTGTATGAAATCAAAAATAATCACTTTGTTTCTTCTTCCTGTGATCGGTGTGTATTTTATTTATAAATCCAAAGTATTATTGGATAAATTATTACAAGTTGATGGAGTACGAACTTCCCTTTATTTATTTACGTTCGAGTTTACAGATGAATTACTAATTGAAGATATTTCAGTAGCTGCTTTGTGGTTATCAATCATTGGCAGTGCTCTCATAACTTTTTCTTGCACTTGGTTATTAAAATATTTAAGGGATAATCGTTTTTAATACCTGGTTTTCCTGAATTTCAAAATGAAGAAGAAAAACATTTCTAAAGGAGTGGATAAAGATGCACAAGAAAATTGCCACTATAGCACTAAGTGGGCTCTTGCTGAGTGGAGTCGGCGGGGTGAATGCATTTGCCGAAGGGACAGGGGATAGTACTAATTTAACAGAAGATATAAAAACGAAACAAGAAATCAAGGATATGAAATTTAAAGAAGCTGCAGTAGACGAACATATTCGTAAAAAGAAAGAATCCAAAGCTAAAAAAGACGATTCATCTTCTTATATCATTCCAGACGGAGAATATAAGGCTATATCAGTCCCATCTTATGAACAGCAAACCAGTTACTGGTGCGGACCAGCTACTGTAAAACAAATTTTAGGATACATTAATGGTTCATCCTCAAGTCAAAGTTATTATGCAAGCAAGTTAGGGACTACTCAGGCTGGTACTGATTTTTCACTAGTAGATAATGTGTTGGATCAGCATCAATCAAAAGTTGACTATGTATATGTCAGTATCGGTGATTACGGCAGATGGTCTGACAGAATAGAATTCGCTGTTGATACTGGCGGTCCTGCAGCATTGGATTTAGAAATCTATCCATCTTATATGCCTAAATACACAACTCATATTGCTGGACATATCTTAAATGCTTCTGGCTATGATACTAGATATTCTCCAGCCAAAGTTCGTTTGACGGATCCTTACGATCAAGGAAATAGAGGCGTTACACTAGGGAATGTATGGCATCCAATGAGTGGTGTATATGATGCAAACTATGAGCACTTCAGACAAGCTATGATTTATTAAGACATATAGAGAGCCCAGTCTATTATGATGGGCTCTTTCTAATAGGAGGAAATTATGAGATCTAAAGTAACAGGCATTATTTTAGTAACAGTTATTATGGTTGCTGCAATCTGGGTATATCAAGATGATAAAAACAAAAAGAAATCAAACTCTGAAAAACCGACCAATATAGTGTCAGCAGTTTCTAACACTGATAGTACTAAAGAAGAAGATTTAAATGATAATACAAAAAATGATGAAGATGTGGAGTCTAATCAGCAAAAAATGATCAATCTAGTTCAGAAGAATGAGAATCTCAACTTGAAAATAGAAAGTTATAAAATCTCACATCCAAGCTGCCCTGTAAATTCTTTAATATCCCCTGAATACTTGGATGAAAATAATATTATTTATGTAGATTATGGTGATGAAGTAACTTCACTTGTGAAATATTCAATAAAAAATGATAGATGTGAAGTCCTTTATGATACGAAAGTAGGTATTGGCAGTATAACCGGTTTAGAAGGTAATCTTTATTGGAGTGAATACAATACATCTGAAATAGCCGATGTAGATTGGGTAATTAACAATTTGCCTGTAAATGAACCAAGAAAAGTAGAAGTAATTAAAAAGGGAAGTTCCAATGATGGAACGCCTCCACCTACGTTAAAAGTAAACAAAGAAAAAAATATCTTAACGTGGATTGAATATGAAAAAAAAGGAACCAAGTTAACCTCAAGTATCTATAGTTATTCAAATCAAACATCTGAGACAGACGTTTTGATGGAAAGGACATTAAAGGAAGATACCGACACCAGAGATGGGAAGTACTTGATTTCACAAACTACTGGAGAGACTGGACAAATTTTTTATGAATCCGTCTATAAAAATAATGAGAAAACGTTTAATTTAGGTATACACTCAGCTGATACCGAGAAATCTTTTCTAAAACAAAAAGGGATAATTGATTTTTCTTCAAATGCTGACATCCTTGTAACCTCCGGAGAAGGCTATCTGGATATAGTAGACTTAAGCCAAGATATAACGTTGACTTATAACAATCAGGACAGACTTACTTTGGATTCGCCTGTATTCATTAATAAGGAGAAAGTAATCTTCAGGTATGGTATGAATAAGTTATATATGGCAAATATAAAAGAAAAATCCTATTCCCCCATTACTGATTATTACGAGTTACTGTCTAAGCCTAAAAAATTTAATGATTTTATTGCCTATGCAACAAGATCCGGTGATAAATCATTCACCTTCCATGTAATTCATGTAAAGCCAAATTAAAATAAAAAATTCCTTGAAAATTAATATTAGAAAAACATACGAATAGGAGCTTCGTGTGTTTTTTTGTCTTTATTCCACCAATAGGTTTTTGCTCTTTTGAACTGAACTGAATGTTATATATAAATTTAGAACGTATTTAAATCTTTTTAGCCAAAAACTAAAGAACTAAAGAGTTTAGACCAAAGGAAAAAGAACCGTCAAGTCTCGACGGTTCATTAACAACTTAAATAGGGTACAGGAGTGATTTCATTCTCGCTTAGTTAACCACTTTTTTTACTACATTATGCGGGTTCTTTTTGTTGTGGAAAATCATTACCGCAAACGAGAAAAAGGCAACAAAGATTCCGATGACAAAGAAAATCGTTGAGACAGTAAAGTACTCTTTCATAGCCCCGGCTATTATTGTGCTGGCCGAAAAAGCCAATGTAGTAAAAGCAGTGGCATTCGCATACACTCTTCCTCTAATCTCATTTGGGATATTCAGCCCGAAAATGATACTGGCCATGACGTTGAATAAGCCAAAGTTCAAACCTAGTATAAGCACGACCACGAATAGAAACAGAGTTCCAACATCGAACAAAAGAAACGAGTAACAAACCCCGAATGAAAAAGGGAGTAAGTCGAGCATCTTTTCTTTTTGGGTATCCTTTACTTTTGAAGCTGCCATTGTTCCCAGCAGCATTCCGATTGTCAGAACAGTCATCAACAGTCCGTAAGTGGCATTATCCATATTTATTTCTTCAAGGTAGAGGAGCAAGAGTACTGTCAATCCTCCAAAACCGAAATTAAGGATCACCCAATAAAAATTTAGTTTTCTAATCAATGATTGGCTGAATAGATAAAGAAACCCATCCTTCATATCTGCCACTATACCTTTATTCTTAGAAACTTTGTGAATGGGGATATAAACAAAATAGGAAAGAATGGCTGCAGCTAAATATGTGATGATGTCTAACTTAAGAGCGAAAGTAGGATTTGTAAACCCAATAATGGCAGCTGCTAATGCAGGACCGGCAATATTTATGATTCTTTGAGTTGTTCCTTGTAATACTACAATTCTAGGGAAATTTTCTTTTGATACAAGCTCTGGGATAATGGCAGATCTTACTGGAACATAAAGCGCTTTTAATATCCCCATTAAAAATATTAGCGTGAAGATAATGTAAAGATTACCTGTAAATAGAACTGCTATCAAAAATATTGCTCTTAACACATCAGACGCTACAATCATTATTTTTCTATTGTACCGGTCTGATAATGCTCCTAATAGGGGACCAAATAGAGCTGAAGGTATCGTTTCAAGAGCAAACGTCATCCCCATGGCAAAACCAGAACCGGTTCTTTCTAAAATTAAGATGGGTAAAGCTATTTTGGTTAATGAACTTCCAAAGAGGGATATAGCCCATCCTAAAAAAAACAAAAAGTAGTTTTTACTATAAAAAAAGAGACTTTGGACATCTTTAAAGGTTAATTTTTTACCCATTTTCAACACCTAAACAAGAGATTGATTTTCTTGAATTTTTTTTCTCAAATCAATAAACTCTTTATTTGTTGGAGATATCTCTAAAGCTTTATTGATTTCAAAATACGCAGAATCCCATTCTTTTAATTGGATATGAAGATGGGCTTTATTAAATTTTATCCATGGATCGGAGGAATTCTGGGTGACGGCTTGTTGGATGTATTCTTTTGCCTTTAGTAATTGATTTTCTTGACTGTAAATAACAGCTAAGTTTACAAAGATATAAGCTGCATTATAAGAAGGGGCTAATTCTAAAGCATATTCCAGATCTTCTTTAGCTTTTTGCCAATAGCCCATTTCTTGAAATATTGCTCCCCGATTTATAAAGATTTCTACTCGGTTAGGTGCTATTTTTTCTGCAAAATTATAATCCGATATCGCTTCAGCACTCTTTTCTAATCCAGCAAAAGTATTAGCACGATTAATTAGAGCTGAAATAAATGCAGGGTCAAGGTCAAGTGCTGTTGAAAAATCATTAATTGCCTCTTTGAATTTACCTTTTACGTAAAGTAGGTGACCTCTTGCATTCCAAGTATTTGGATTATCCGGCGATAACTTGACTGCATAATTGTAATGATCCCAGGCCTCTTGGTATTTTCCTAACTTCAAGTACGCATTACCCAAGTTAATATACACTTCAACTTTTGGATACCCTTCATTTTTAACTCTATTATAATAGGAAACAGCCTCATCATATCTGCCCATTTGCTGCAGGATATTTGCCTTGTTATTATATAAATCTAAATTAGAAGAGACTAATCTAATACCCTCATCAATATGATCTATCGCTTCATTCAAACGCCCGGAATCTTGTAGCACATATGCTGTGTTGTAATGAAGGATCGCATGGGTAACAGCATGTTCCCGGCCACTAAATGTTTCTTGGAATTTGTTAAGATTTTCTTCTTCAATTCTAATTGCCTCTTCATAATTCTTTTCCCTATATTTGATAAGAGCCCTAGAATTATTTAACCAAAGTCTTTCGAGAGTAGCTTTTTCGTTCTCTAGTCCTTGTATCTGTTCAAAACCCCTATCTAGCCACATTGGACCATATTTGTCTGCTTCATGTTTAATAACGAAAGATCCAATTGTGTAGCATAATCTTGCTTTAAAATATGGGTCTGCTGCCAATCTTAAACTTTCCTCTAGACTCTCAAGGGCTTCAGGGTTTTCTTTAAGTCTTATGTGTCCAACTCCTTTGATTCTTAGTAATTTTGCCTTCTGCTGATCATCGTATGCTGACCAGTAATGATTTTGGGAGTGGGTAACATAATGGACAGCCTCATGATAATATCCACTGATTCTGCAATGATACGCTGCGTCTTCTAACAATTCCACTATCTTATCATCGTTAAGTGCTTCCATATGAAATAAGAGTTTCGCATATTTAGAAGAGAGATCTTTTTCGGTTTTATTTAATAATGTTACCTGTTCTTGATGATATTTACTCTTTAGATCTTTATCTGCACCATGATATACAGCAGAATAAAGACCATCTTCATCATTAACTCCGCAGCTCTCAATATAATCTTCCAGAATCTCATTTTTCTCTTTTGAATCTAGTTTTTGAAGTTGAGTATTAATATCTGTCCTTAGGGCATAAGAAATAGGGTTAAACAAAAATTCCCGATTAAAATTCACTTCAACTTGGTTGAAGACATCTTGCTTAGACGAAGTTAAGACAACATAGTATGAACAGACGGGTGAGCGTATGATGAGACGTTTTATAAGCTGAATACTTGAGTAATCACATTCATCGATATCTTTAAGTAAAAAAATCACTGGTTTTCGATTAGCATAAAGGTTGGGAATTTCCAGGAGGAAATTTATAATTCCGTTGAGCATACTGACAATGAAGCTCATCGTAAAAGAAGTAGGATTCTCATCCCTGGGGACATCCAGCCCTAGAGTGACATCTTCAAATAACTTTTTTTTCCGTAAAAAAGGCATCAATAAGCAAAGCGATTGTTTGTATTTTACTAGCAGAGAGGGATGATCTTTTTCAAGAAGTGTAATATATGGAGATATTAATTTTTTTACGAATGAATAAGAGTCGGTTATTAAACTTTTACAAGATATTTCATAGACAAAGTGGTCTTGCTTAACCTGCCTGGCGAAATTAGATGTGGCAATCCTGCTTAAATCTGCATTTCCCTCTAAAAGATAAGAGCCAAATGAATGTTTTTCAATTTCTTTAACAAGTTCCTGAGTTACCTTGTTTATGCTGATGTTTTTCATTAAACTGTTCGCTCCTCAATAGATAATAAATAAAGACCCTTTTAGGGTCCTTAAGGGGGGCCAAGAAGCTAAACATAACGAGTCGAACTTCTTAGCCAGATAAACATTTGATATTAAGTTAAGCTATTATGGCCCATCATAACCATATTCATGAGAACGCATAGGCTCTACCATACCGATTTTTAATGATTTCATCGTTATCCCTCCCTCAATTTGTAAATTGTGATCTCTCACAATTAGAATAGTATCAGACAAAAGACATTATGAAATATGCAATGCTGCATATTGCCGGAATAATTAGATAATTTATCTGATATTGGGTTTTTACAGGTTGGTGAAGGGGGATGTTAGTTTTAAGGAAACTTCTTATAACAATAACGCGTTTAATATTGCTTCGAAAAACATTATAATAAGAAAAATATAAAAAGCAGAAGATGACCTTTAGAAGGTTCATCTTCTGCTTTTGACTCTTAATCTATGAGGATGCGATTATCATTGATATTCGACTCTTGTGGCACATACCCAAGGTTGCTGGCCCAAATACTTATCTGTCCTATATGATGAAATTCTTGAATAATTACCTGGTGCAAACTATTATTCAAAAGTTGTGGAGTTCCGAAGCCGTCCTCCTTTTGGATCGCATTTGACTCAAATTGATTCTCGGCAATGAAAGCCCTTATAAAAGGTCTAGTATATCTTGAATATTCTACTACTTCTTCTATTGTAAGCATAGACTCTTTGTTGTTCTGAATTAAGTCAGGCTTCTCTTTAATAATGCTCATCCAATGTTGTTCTTTATAAATTAGATGAAATAACGTTTGAATAATATTTTGCATATCTTCCGACTTGCTATCAATTAATTTATTACCTAAAACCTCCATACACCACTCCAGCCATTCATCTCTAACTTGCCAATTATAAAAGAATAAATCCTTCATATATTCACCTTCCATATATAAGTAATTTATCAAATTTTAAGATAATTTGTTGTAAATATGTAAATTTGCATATTTTTCATGAAAATTATGGTTTATTATACACTTATCGAACGATAAACAGGAGGTTGTGCTCATGAAAAAAGTCATGTTAGGATTTTCGTTTATTTTATTACTAATTGGTGCCATCGCTCTCAGCAGCGATAAGGGAGTTTCGCTGGGGCAAAATGAATCGGATCTTCCATTCGAGCATTCTATTGAAAACCCTGAAGTTTAATTTAAGTATTTTTGTTTTTTTTCATGAATGATTTTCTCATAATATTTAAGATCTAAAAGTTTAAAGAAAAATAGAGCTTTCTTATAACATTCAGAAATTTCATCAAAGGGGTAATGAAGCTTTTCAAGACATTCGGCTTTTTGAAAATAGACTTGTCCAAGTAGGGACATATCATTTTTTTTACAAAGTTCTTCAATTGCCTTATCAAGAGTGGAAAGAGAAAGCTCTATTTGATTATCTAAGAACAGTACTTTACTCAAGTTATAGAGTACTTTAATACGAAAGGCAGTATACTCATTGCTCTCTATCTCAGTATTTAATATTGAATCATAATTACGAATACTTTCTTTAAATTTTTTCTTCTCGGCATAGATATTAGCAATGGAATTTTGAATGAACAAATCCTGGATAATATTTGTTCCAAAAGTCTGCTGCTTTAATAGAAGTTTTAGTTCTGTTAAACAAGTATCGGAATTAATTTTCTTTAGATAATAAGCAGATACATAATATTGCCATGATAAAAATTGTTTGAACTCAGGATGACATTCAGTTTTATTCAGTTCCTTTTCCACTGATTTAAAAACTTCAATGTAATTCTTATTCTGAACTAATGTCAATATTTTCTCAGTCAGACTATTCTTATAGGCGATATTATCATGAATTAGAACTTCGAAAAAATAAAAAGTGGGCACCTTAAGCTTATTGGCAACAAGATGAAGAATATCAATACTCGGAAATACATCACCTTTTTCTAGTCTGCTGATCTCTGATTGATTACAAATATTTGAAGCTAGTTGGTTTTGTGTCAAATTCCTAAGTTTTCTCAACTTTCTTATCTCTTTACCTAATACTTCTTTATCCAAAAAAGCCCCTCCAAATAAATAATCTATTGATAGATTAGTGTTATAAGTATTTAGATCCATATGTATCAATTATAAAGTTATGAGGGTTATATGTGAACTGTAATTGTAAACATATGTTTTATAGTAGTGATATAGTACTGAATCACACGGACCGTGAACTGGTGATAACTGGATGCGAGATAGGCTCATTAAAGTACATTTTTTAGTTAATTGGAAGGATAAGCTTGAAGTTGGGTCAATGGCTACCCAGGGAAATCAATATCTCTTAACAAAGCTAAGTAAATAAAAAGGAGAAGGTTTCAATGGATAACAACGTTAAAAATTTACTGAATAATCCAAATGTTATTATTGGGTACTTGAATGATATCAATTTTGATGATTGTATCGTGTATTTAGCTGGATCTCTTATGGAGGGATTTGGGAATTCCACTTCTGATATCGACGTTTATGTTATCTGTGATGTGTTTCCTGCAATGAAACAAGATGAAGAAATCGCTCAAAGTTTTCTACAGAGTGAACAGACCTTAATCCGTAACGTCATTCATGAAAGTATTCGATTGGATTTTGAATATTGGACCTGGTGTGAGTTTAATAAGGCGGTTAACTCATTGAATGGTCTAAATTTTAAAACAAATGAATACATAGAGCGGATTTCAGATGATGAATATGATTTGCTTCATAGATTGAAGTTTGGCAAGCCCATTATAAACTTTGAGAAATTTGAAGAAGTTTATAACAGTATTGATTTTGATAATCTGGGACATTATCGTGTAGCAGTCGAGAATGAGAGTTATCAAGGTTTGTTGGAAGATTTACAGGGTGCATATTTATCTGGAGATTATGGTTCCGCATTTTTTTTATCTCGATTGTTCCTGGATCGAGTGATGACTTCTTATTTGGCAGCCCATGGAGAAACAAACCCAAATTCAAAATGGTTGTATAGAAAGGCACTTCGATATCAAGAAAAAACAGGGGATACAGGCCTCTTGAGTAAGTACATTGAATTGCAAAGTCAACCGTTTGAATTAGATACCATTAATGAATTAGTCAAAGCAACGATAAAGTATGCACAATCGTTAAATATAAAATCTCAATCTACACTGAAAAATAAACAAACAAGTTGATTGAAATAAGGAGGAAATGAAACATGGTGCCTGCACAGAATATGTTTGCTAGGTTTAGCGTAATAAATGGTACGAGCTACTTGGCTCTTAATTATGATTTGTTTGAACTAAACGATGTTGGACAGGTGATTTGGGAGTCTATCGATGGAGAGAGGGATATAAAGGGTATTTCACAGAAAGTTGCACTTAAATACAAAACAGAAGTTAATGACGTAGAAAGTGATGTACAAGAATTTGTAGATGTATTAATTGAAAGAGGACTAGCTGAGGTCTAACCTGATAGATTTACCCTTATTTTCAACATTAATCATAATTGAGGTTTCTCCTTAATTATGAACGTGGTTTAACAGATAGGGAATTCAATATGGGAAAAGGGCACCGTTACAAGGGGAGGAGGGGATACATATGTACAAAAAGCCAACTTTAAAACAAGTAAAGCTAGTAGCTGGAAATCTTCCTAACTAATTATTAAGACGATTGCCCAGAGAAAGTTCAATTTACGAATTGAATGGCAATTGTCTGAGTTCAGATTTCACTTGAACTACTATTTAAGTGAAGAAATAAGTTTTTTACCTATCAAACGGTGCCCTTTTCCTTTATTGAATCTTTATCTACACGTAAATTTTTGGAGGCAGAAATAATGGTTTTAGATTACTTCATATTTGGTTTGTTTTTTGCATTTGCAATGATCTCAACAAATTTAATTAGAGAAAAAATTAATGGATCGAATTTAAAAGACATAGTTAGAATAACGATTTTCTTCTTACCTTTTCTTACTCCAGCAATATTCTTTGGATTACCTACCTTTTCTTTTACCTCTGAGAGTGGAATATTTCCTTATTTCATTGCAACTGGCTGTGCAATTTTCGCACTAGCTATTCAATATAAGGACTATAGCTCTTTATTAAGAAATGAGGTATATCCGCTTTTACCGCCAATTACCACAAAGGCCTTTATTGGTATTGAATCTTCAATCATTGGCAGTGCGATCTTTGAAGAAATCTTTTACCGTACATACGTACCGGATTCTGTATTTTGGATTGAATGTATTGTTTCTGGAGGTCTTTTTTCGTTGTCGCACTATATTCACCCCTTGACTAGAAAAACCTTCACTGCCAGATCTTATGTGATATTGTTTCTGCTAAGTATTGCATGGTACTACTCCTATAAAATAAGCGGAACTTTGTTACCAGCAATCATTGGACATCTTGTCTATAATTCATCGTCCATCATAATCATTTTCCGGAGGTACTTGTATTCACGACAAGAAGCAAAAAATCTGGCAATCAAACAAAAAGGAACTGGAATGTATACTTAATTCAACAAATATTGGAGGTCCAGCCATTGTTACAAGCAATAAAAGCCATTATCTATCGTAACCAAATATCAGATATAAGGGCCTATCCTTGGACTTTTACCTTAGGTCATTTGCTCAATAGTACGTATATTATCCTCGTTTCTTTTTTCACATACCATTACTTGATTCAAGGCCAATTAGACAGCAAATTTTCGGAATTTGCAGGAACCAATGATTACCTGACTTATGTAATCATTGGTGGACTGCTAAGTACTATTTCGGTCAGTATGATGATGAATGTCTCCAGATCTCTAATAACTGAATGGAGGGAAGGAACGTTAGAAGTACTGATGCTTTCTCCAGCGAAACGTTCTTCTTATTTTATTGGCACTGCTATTCAGCAGCTTTACAGAGTGGTAATTGAATTATTGCCGGCTCTTATCATAGCTTTCTTCTTAGGTTTGAAATTAACAAATCCAGATTCATCTGCGATCTTTGGTTTTCTTTTATTCATGATTTCATGTTTTTCAATTGCTTTAGTATTAGCTGGAGTAATGTTGTACACGCGTGATACTTACTTTGTTCAGAATAACCTGTTTACCGTTACCGGCTTAGTGTGTGGTTTCGTATTTCCAATTGAATATTTGCCTGTGCCGCTTCAATGGATAAGCAAGATTTTTCCTATAACAGATTCAGTATTCCTGTTCCGGGATTCTATGTTAACTGGCATGTCTATTTGGGAAAGTCCACTTAAAATTATGTCCGTACTAGGTTTGAGTTTCATATACACCCTTATTGGTGCATATATGATCAAATATGCTGAAAGAACAGTTTTTGATAGATCAATAGCTTAGGAGTGATTAAATGCTATCTGTAAATGGAGTTACAAAAATTTATGAAAGTAAGAATAAACTAGGCTGGTTCCGGTCTGAAAAAAAGCAAAAGGTGGCAGTGAAAGATTTAAACATTAAACTGTATCCAGGTGAAATCATTGGTCTCTTAGGATTAAACGGAGCTGGAAAAACAACTACCATTAAAATGATTTCCACTTTGCTTGAACCAACTAGGGGCTCAATCACTATAGACGGTCTGGACACTGTAAAAAACCGACAAAATATTCTTGAAAAAATAAATATGATTGCTGGTGGAGAAAGGATGCTTTATTGGAGACTTACCGGGCGTGAGAATCTAATGTATTTTGGCAGGTTATATGGACTGGCTGAAAATGAAATCATTACCCGTGCAGAGATCCTTTTAAAAGAAATGGGATTAGAAGAAGCTGCGGATACTCCCGTTGAAAACTATTCAAAAGGAATGAAACAAAGGCTGCAAATAGCCCGTGGACTTATTAACGATCCAGATTATCTGTTAATGGATGAGCCAACATTGGGTCTGGATGCCCCTATTGCAAGGCAGCTTCGTAAAACAGTCAAGCGCTTAGCTGCGGAAAGTGGAAAAGGAATTCTTTTGACCAGTCACTATCTTCAAGAAGTAGAAGAGCTTTGTGACCGGGTGTATGTAATAGATAAAGGCGAGCTCATTATGTGTGCTACACCTTCGGAAGTTGTAAAAAAAGCTGCTAGATATGAAACCTTGCATCTTCATATTCAGGATTTCATAGAAGAGAGATTACATTATCTTAATCATTTCTTAAATATTCCGGAAAGTGATGTTTCACTGATGAAAAAGAATGATCAATCTGGTCTGCTTTTAAGTATTAAGACGGACTCAGTGGATGACTTAACCCCTGCCATCCTTCCTTGGTTAATGAAAGAAGGGGTACAGATAAAAAATTTAACAGTGGAAAAACCTACTTTAGAGGATGCGATTGTACTTTTATCTGAAGGAGGGCTTCAAGATGATGACAAGATCCTGGCGGGCGTTTCGAGCTGAGCTCTATAAACAACATCGAAATGACTTTGGTGGAAGCAAAGTTATTTTTTATTCATTACTCATGTGGCCAGTTCTCACTTTTTTAACGACTTATTATTCTTTCAAACCATTCCGCGATGGTGCTGGTTCTGCCCTTGCACAAGTAATTGAAGGTGGGGACATAGCGTTGTTTCTACTAAGCGGTTTCCTAGTATTTCAAATTTTTTGGACAGTTGTTCAATCGGCATGGACTTTTGAACTCGAAAGAAAACAAGGTACCTTGGAAGTGGTTTATCTGACTCCTGCTTCTAAGACAGTCTTTTTATATGGGAGATCAGTTTACTCTTTATTTAATGGAATATGGATGTTTTTTGTTTTTTGCATCCTGACCTTCTTTTTTATCTCAAACTTAAGCGGAATTTCTTGGGGGTATTTAGCAGCCTCTCTCCTCCTGATGATTGTATCAGCAGTGATATGGGGAGCATTCTTATGTGCACTTTGTTTATTCTCACGCGATTCCGGCTACCTGTATTACATTTTTTACGGACCTATGAACTTATTCGGCGGAGTACGCATTCCTCCAACAGTTTTTCCATATTGGGCTAAAATAGCAGCTGCCTTATTCCCTGTAACTTATAGTTTATTTATGCTCAGACAAGCCCTGGAAGGACAGATTGATTCAACTTGGTGGTTGATGTGCGGCGGGTTAGTGTTATTTAATGCATTGTTGATTCCGGTTACGTATGGAATTCTCACACTTGCTGAAAGGCATGCCCGAAGGCAAGGAAGTTGGACATTGTTCTAGAAAGGGAGTATGAAAATATGAAGGTGAAGGAACAAGAACTTAAACTCTTACTGGATGCAGCAGGTTTTAAGCATCTGCTAGCTAATAAACCAACAAAAATTCTAAAGCAGATCAATTATTACTATGACACTCCTCATTTAGATTTAAAGAAATCAGGGGTCACTCTTCGGATTCGTGAAGAGAACGACGACGTGATTTTATGTATGAAATCGAAATTAAATAAAGCCGTGTTTGTGACCTCTGATGAAGTACAACGAATCGTTTCAAAGGTGGTTCTCGAACAGTGTATGGATAATCCAGATTTCATAATGGAGTATTTACCTGAAAGCAGCAGAGCCGTGATAGTGTCTCTGACAAAAAGAGAGAAGTTGAGTTTTCTTGGAACCATTAAAAATACAAGACATTGTCTTAACATCGTAAAGAACTATACTTTTGAGCTGGATCATTCTGAATTTCCCAATGGGGTTCAATCCTATGAGTTGGAAATAGAAGGGATTTCAAATCAAGAAGAATGTGAATATATTATGAACCTGCTTAAAGATAAACAAATTACATTTCAATTAAACGGGAAAAGCAAATATGAGCGTTTTCTGATAGCCCTGAATAATATCTAAAATTCAAGAAAATGAAGAATATATATTCTTTGCCGGTGGGATTCAGCCTGGACTAGATTCTCTAGGCGTGCAGTTACCTGTTAACACCTCCGTATTGCTCCTCATAATAGTGTGTCGGCTATAACGTCATTACAATCAGTTAATCAACAGGTGTGTTTGTATCTATTAGCTAAGAAAACGTTCTTATCTGGAATAAAACCCGGGCTATCTTCCTAAGCCAGAGTGTTTAAGTCATGGAATGAATCAAAGCCGCCTGAAAGATGATTGAGAGGACATAGGCGCACTTTAAAAATTCAAAAGAGGAAGAGGGAAAATCTATGCTGGAATTAAATAGAAGGATTCAATTAAGCGGTGGAAATAAGTGCTTTGTAAGGTGTCCTGGGTGCTACAATTTTTTTAGTGGTAAAGACTATATAACAAGTGATTTGATAAATTTTCTGTCAGAGCTAAAGGAAAAAGTAAATATCTCTAAAGTGACAATGTCTGGTGGAGAACCATTGGCGCGTGAAGACATGCCATACATACTCAGAACATTAAAATCGTTAGACTATACCATAAACCTGGATACGGTTGGTCTATCTTTAATCAGAGATGTTACCATCGGAAAGAATACCCTTATCAATAAAATTTCTTCCAAAGATATTGTTCAATCAATTGATGTTATTGGAATACCATTTGATGGTTCAACAGATGAAATAATGAATATGTTCAGGCGTAAATTGAAGGTTCATGAGGTATTGGGTATTTTAGATGAACTCAGTTTAAATAATGCCAACATAGGAATTAATACAGTGGTTCATAAGAACAACATTGATGATATCGTCAATATTTATCATCAACTCAGAAACTATAAGAGCATAAGAAAATGGCAATTATTTCAATACATGCCCATTGGACCAGGTGGCTACAAGAACAGGCTAAAGTACGAATTATCTGATGAGCAGTTCAACAGTCTTGAAGAAATACTCCATTCGATTAATGATTCTCAGATGGATATTCAGTTGAAATCCAGGCTGCACAGAAAAAATAAATATTTATTAATCGATGGTGAAGGGGTTGTGTGGATCCCGAGGCAAAATGAACATAATGACTGGTTAACGGAAGATGAGAATAACGAGAGAATTCTTCTTGGCAATATTAACGAAGAGAACGCAGTTAATAAAATTTTATCCCAAGTAGAAAAATATGACAAGGTTCCAGCGAAACAAATATAATAATAGAAAGAAGGGTATGAAATTGAGAGGTTTTATTCTCTTGAAACCTGAAGCCATTCAAAGAAATTTAGTTGGAAAGATTGTATGTTTTATTGAAGAAAAGGGCCTAAAGATAATTGGCCTTAAGATGATTACGGCTACAAAATATCAAATACGACAATTGTATGAAGAACATAAACATTCATCTCATTATGATGATCTAATAAACTTATGCTCAAATGGTCCTGCAGTAGCTGTTGCCATTGAATCTCCACTGGGTATCGATTCTGCCGAATTACTAAAAGACCTGCAGGGAAGGCATGATGTAGCTGGTACCATCAGATTTTATTTTTCATCTCATCCTTCAAGAGGTGTGCTTCATTGTTCTTCCCCTGGAGAAGGAATAAGAGAGTCTGCAATTTTCTTTACCGAATCGGAGATAAATAATTATCACAAAGTACTAGATGATTGGATCATATCAAACCATTATATTCCTCCATCTTATAACAGTGAAAAACCTAAGAATTCAGAATCGACTATAAACAAAAGATTTGAAGGAAGTAAGGCTGACTTGTTCTTAAATCCATTAAACTATTAATATTCGTTTAACTTGCATTAGACCCTGGAGACAACTGGGAGGTCATAATAATGAATGCTTTTCATTTCATTGGGATAAAAGGCGCAGGGATGAGTCCCTTAGCGCAAATTTTAAGCGATATGGGTTTTGATGTTCAAGGCTCTGATATTGAAAAACATATCTTTACACAAGAGGGACTTGAAAGAAGAAATATTCAAATACTAAATTTTAATTCAGATAATGTAAAAGAACATCACATTGTTGTTGTAGGGAATGCGTTCGATGATGACCATATGGAGGTCAAGAAAGCCAAACAATTAAACTTAAAAATCATTCGGTATCATGATTTGTTAGGTGAATACAGTGAGGAGTTAAATAGTATAGCGGTAACCGGCTCCCATGGGAAAACTTCAACCACAGGTTTGATGGCCCATGTATTTAACCAATGCCAGCCAACATCTTACTTGATAGGTGACGGTACTGGTAGAGGAGAAAAGGATAGTAACGATTTAATTTTCGAGGCCTGTGAATATAAAAGACACTTCCTTGCCTACAAACCTTCCTATGCTGTCATAACAAATATTGATTTTGACCACCCGGATTATTTCAAAGACCTTGAGGAGGTCTTTGAGGCGTTTCAATCATTTGTTTTTCAAGTTAGAAAAAGAATCATAGCCTACGGAGATACTCCCTTGTTGAGAGAACTAAAAACTAAGGTGCCAATCAGTTATTTTGGATTTCATGAAGATAATGATTTTCAAGCCGTAAAGGTACATTTAACTGATTCTGGGACGGTTTTTGAAGTAAAGATGGAAAACAAATCTCTCGGTACATTTGAAATCGCAAGTTATGGAAACCATAATGTACTAAACGCATTGGCGGTTATTTGTGTTGGCTATCTGGAAAAGAAAAACATGAGAGATATCAGGGAAGGACTCAAATCCTTTAACGGAGTGAAAAGACGTTTTTCAGAAAAGATATTTAAAGATCAGGTAATCATTGATGATTATGCACATCATCCTACTGAAATTGCGGCAACTATAAGTGCGGTACGACAGAAATATCCTGATAGAAAGATCGTTGCTATCTTTCAGCCGCATACATTTTCCAGAACACAACGTTTTCTTGATTCTTTTGCAGACAGTCTTTGCTCAGCAGATTCCGTATATCTGTGCGAGATTTTTGGTTCTGCTAGAGAGAATAAAGGAAATGTCAGTATTGAGGAGTTACAAAATATTATACCAGATTCCATATTATTAAAAGAACAAAACATTTCAAAACTGTCCCACCATCCCAACAGTGTATTATTATTTATGGGGGCCGGAGATATTCAAAAATATCAAACAGCTTACGAAAATTCGCAATTAGTTTAGGCGATTGGACAGCATAGTCAGTATAAGTTTATTTGAGAGTGGGGCGTAGGGACAGGTTCATTGTCCCAATTTGAGCTATTGGATTGATAATTAAGCCTTTTATTAAAACGAATATTAAGACACCTCAAGTATTATCCATCGCTACTTCAGTATTGGGAGAAAATAACAAAAATATACAATCAATGAGAATACCATTAGATCATACATATACCGACGAATATTATGATGGGGTCGGATTAGTACTTGACTTAGATGTTAGTGAAAATAAGAAAGCTATCAAAGATTTTCTATCTGAGTAATTATGTAATGGGGCTGGGATATAGAAATTTTAGTTAACTTTTCATCAAGTATGAGAACTTCCCTGACGCTAGCTGTCAGGGAAGTTTTATTATAATGGCTGTATCAATGGTGATTGGAGTGTGATTGAATGCAAATACAAAAAGCATTTCTATATGTATTTAATACAATGTCGGACTGGGAATATGGATATGTAATGGCTGAGCTGAACTCAGGAAGGTATTTTAAAAAAGATGCAGCACCTGTAAAAGTCATGACAGTAGGAGCTACTACAGATGTGATTACCTCGATGGGGGGACTGAGTATAAAACCGGATATGTCCCTTGATGAATGTACTCTTGAGTGGGAAGATCTTTTAATCTTACCAGGAGGGACGACTTGGAGCGAAGACATTCATCAACCAATCTTGGAAAGGGTTGGCCAAGCTTTAGAGCATACCACGATTGTGGCTGCCATTTGTGGTGCAGTTGAGGGTCTCGCAAATATGGGATACTTAGATACCAGAAAGCATACAAGTAATAACTTGGAATATACGAAAATGGTATGTCCTCACTATAAAGGAGAAGCGTTCTATGAGTCGGGACCAGCGGTAGCTGATGGCAATTTAATTACGGCATCAGGAATAGCTCCTCTGGAATTTGCGATGGAGGTACTGAAAAAAATAGATGTGTTTGCGCCGGATACATTAGATTCATGGTATCACCTGAATAAGACTCATGAACCCCAATACTTCTTTCAGTTAATGAATTCAATAGGTAAGTGAAGGTGCTGAAAAGCTCCATTTCTCTATTGCGATTTTTAGAGAAGTGGGGCTTTTTATTTTGGACTTTCCTGACGATAGTCCTATTGGGAAGTTTCATTTGCGTAAGATTGGGAATTTAATAATGAAGTCACCCAACCACCAATAATCGGAAGCAACGTCATATTCGTCACTGATCAACAGACGGAAATATTCCGCCTATTAACTCAAGAAATGAAATAAGGGATGATGTTTCTGTGCGTAATTGGAAAACCTCCGCTTATTTCTTTGTGAAGAATACGTATATTAATTACACAAGGCACTCTTTTAGAAACTTCTTAAAGGGATATTTCTGGTCAAAGTTCGCGAAGAAAAGAGGTAATGAAAATGAAACTATTTGCTCATCGCGGAGTGAGTGGAGAGGCTCCGGAAAACACACTGTCTGCCTTTAAAGCAGCAGCCGAGTCAGGTGCCCACGGGATTGAACTGGACGTACAGCTGTCAAAAGACGGCCAGATGGTCGTCATCCATGATGAAACCATCGATCGCACTACAAATGGAACCGGCTTTGTGAAGGATTTGACATGGGAACAGCTCAGAACCTATGACGCCGGAAATTGGTTTCACCCCTCCTTCAAAGGAGAGTCCATTCCTTCACTAGAGGAGGTCCTGGATGTGGTGACCACGCATCGTGACTCGATAATCATCAATATCGAGCTGAAGAACGATCAAATCGACTACCCACAGTTGGAAGAAAAGGTCCTGGAGCTGCTCAAAGAAAAAGGAATGAAAGAACAGACGATTATTTCTTCTTTCAATGCCGAGAGTCTGAAGAAAGTCAGAGAGCTTGATTCTGATATTGAGACAGGTTTTCTTTTTGAAGGGATTCCAGCAAATATTCTGGATCGGATCAAGCCCTTACAGGTTAACGCCATCCATTGTGATGCATCATTTGCCCAATCGCCAACGGGGAGAATCGTCATGGAGATGGGAATTCCGTTACGTGTTTTTACCATCAATACAATGGAAGAATTTCAGTTGGTGAAAAAAGCGGGTGTAGAGGTTGTCATGACTGATTATCCGGGGTTGTTATTGGATTATCTATAGAGACCTAAAGGGGACTGTTTTGAGGTGCTCGGACAACAAATAGTGACACTCAAACTAGAAGCCATAAAAAGTAAAGAGATTCGTCGATTGACGAGTCTCTTTGTTTTGGAATATAAATTGTTTGCGATATATAAGCGTGTATGCACGGGAAAAATTATATTTCTGAAGGAGTAGTTCTGGAAGCAGCCAATGCAGTTAAAGCCTTCTCAATAAAACGATATACTTCTTCTGCAATCCCCAGAAATTCTTCCACATCTACATGACTATCCATGTAACACGCATACAGATAGTCAACTAAAGCTACATCTATAGTGCAATAATCTAAGATGCCATTCTTCATCTTAGAAATGTCATCTTGCCAAACCCCTGTATCTTCTAAAACCAAAGAGTATAATGCACGAATTAATTTCTTTGAGTAACCTTTGGTATATCTGGATTTTAGCGTGTCATCAGTGACATTAGAGAGAAAACCGCGAACGCGCTCCACTGCCTCTTGAGTGTCTGAATTCAAGTCTAATATGAACTCAGGTGAAATAAGAATAGGCGGTACTTCTTCACCAATATCAGTACCATGTATACAAACACAGATGATCTTGATCCAAAATCCCCATTCATTGGGCTTACTTCTTACATCATCCAGTGAACAAATAACCGTATCAACCTTCGTTACGAATCGATATTTTTGTAACATCTGGTCCTTCAGACACGATACTCTATCATAATCTATATCTTCTGGTCTTTCACATACTATTGTAAAATCTGCATCAGACTCAAATGGCTTAGCAGTCCCTTTAGGAATGGAGCCACACATATAAATACTGTGAATCTTCCCATTGAACTCTGAAAGCAAGCCAGCTGTATACTCCTCTACAAAAGGCTTGTACTCACTCTGAATATTGATCTTCTTTATAACCTTCTCCAAAACCATATCTGCTCTCATTTTATCTCCCCCTGGTTAAAAGTCATTTTATAAATTTTTCTTTTATTGCTTTTTCACTATCCTGCCCTTTAACCGAATAAAGAAAAAACGCTGAAGATCAGATATCCGATCAATCTTCAGCTAAAGCCGAATAACTCAATATCAGGATTTCTCTCCAACTTGTCCTATCTAATGAACAATATTTATAGATTTCTCTTTCAATCTAATTTTTTTGATTGAGCTTTACCATTTCATAAAACTCAGGTACTTGTTTAGATAACACCTCTTTATCTGTACGCCACTCAAACGCTGGTCCAACTCCTCCATACTCTAGAGCTACTACCCACGGTTTTTGCCATTCTCCGGTTTTTATTTTTTCCAAGGACCAAGATGCCAATTCCCAATCATCTTTTGTCATTGGCATACTGTCCCGCAGTCGTCCATGTTCATCTTCTTGGATGCCAGTAATATGAAGTTCTTTTAAATTATAAACTGGGAGTTTTGATATGTATTCTTTTACATTTAATCCAAGGCATTTAGAAGTCATTTGTGCATGAGCTGTATCAAGTAAAAAACCACACCCAGCCTTATTAACAATTTCCGAGAGAACTTCGGGATTAATTACTGAACTCATCATATTTTCACCCCGCCCTCGGCAGATTACGTTTTCCACTATCACGTTTTCAATACCTACTTCTTTACCTACGATTTCAATATCACGTAAAACTGCGTCCACCATTAAATTAATGTGCTTTGGCTTATCAGTTAGTACATCATAATCTGGGTACTGTTTAGAAAAAGCCACAGCGTGGACATTTACATATGGGGTTTGAGTCCAATTTTTTAATTCCTTAATAAGTGTCCAATCGACCCCATTCAACTGTCCGCTACCAGCATTTAAACCAAAATGAATATAACAAGGCTTTGTCCTCTCGGCTTGCTGGATAAGTTCCTTACTAAAATCTGGACATTTAAACATTTCAACATCAATTACAGTGTCTTTTACTAATTGCTCCGCCTCAATTGAATAATTTACAGCTATCTTCACATCTTCACCTCATTTCTAACCCACTTTTATGTTTGATTTACCAAAGATAAATTTTAGCCAAATTCAATTAACCTGCCCTTTACTTGAACAAAGGGAGGCTCGTGTTTTAACAAAGTCCCTTAAAGAAAGGAGCTTTACCTAACAGCAATATCATATAGGTAGTTCACTACATCGCCCATTCGCCAAGCGATAACAGCCATACTAATGGCAATAACTACTAAACTTCCAACCTTAATCAGTTCTACTGTATCCTTCGCCAATATTTCTCTCCCCTTACATTTAGTTTCTTACACCGTTAACCTGCATGATCATTGAAGAGGGTACTGCCGGCATTAGCTACTTCCCTATTTCACCAAATGTTCCGTATCAAGCGAAAAATCATTTTTGGTATAAACAATAAGATGTTGAAAACCACTTCAGATATAAACTCTAGAAGGGTATCTTTAAAAAATTCTTTACTGTTTTGTTTTTTATTTTTCATTTTCTAGCTCCCAAGTAATGAATTAAATGATCATTTCAAATAGTCCTATCCAGCTTTGCTAAAATTGTAACTTGATCAATCATGATAACGTCTAAATGAACATGCGTGTGAACGCTTATGAAGCGAATCGTAATAGTGTGTTCTCTTTTATTCATTTTGATTATAACTGGTTGTAACAACCTCTCCACACCGAAAATTTCTGAAGATGAAGCACAATCAATTTTGTTAGAAGAACACACCAAACACATTGGAAAAGTTAAAATCATATCCGTCAGTCACAAGGGGGAAGAGTATGTGGTCCAATGGGAAAATAAAGAAAACTGTAAGAATGGAACAGACTATGTTCATGACCAAACTGGTGAAATAACAAAAGGGGAAGTATCTATATGTTAACTCGTTGCTTTCCCTTGGGATAGACCTTTTATCAAAAATATGGGTGATCTGTTAGATATAAAGAGAACCGTTGGGTCTCCTTAATCTTTAGACCTCTTCTTTTCAATCATGGATAATATCGAATACATGAGAATTCCACAGGCGGTCATCAGAAGAAAAGTGTTTGTGATAAGGTTAAAATCAAGCTCATGAATGACTTGTTCTACTTCTCCGTTACCACTGACCGTAATGTATTTCCATCCATCATATTCGAGCGTAAAGAAAGAGAGAATCAAGCCTAAAATAATTCCGCCGACAATTGAAATCCAGCCTTTTTTCATTGCCTCACCCCTTAACGTAAGTATAAAGGAACAAAGGGGGAAATATTAGTAAATTCTGTAATATTCGTTGATATCTATTCACATCTGGATAAAATCCCCCCTCGAACACGTCCGTGCCATCCATTTAAAAAGAGATCAAAACAAACGAAACTATTGCAACCGGTTACAAAAATGTGTTATCTTATGTGTAACCGGTTACACAATAACCAACCAAACGAACAGGAAGTGACGTGTGTGGCAACAATCAAGGATGTGGCGAGTGAAGCGGGGGTGTCGGTGGCGACGGTCTCCCGGGTGCTGAATGATAACGGCTATGTAGGAGTCGAGACGAGGAAGAAAGTGATGGGGGCGATCGAGAAGCTGAATTACAGCCCAAACGAGGTGGCGCGCTCTCTCTATAAACGGGAGTCTAGGCTGATCGGACTGCTGCTTCCGGATATCACGAACCCGTACTTCCCGCAGCTGGCGAGAGGGGTCGAGGATGAAGTGAGCGAGGCTGGGTTCAGGCTCCTCCTTGGAAACAGCGACGAGAACATCCAGAAGGAACTGGATTATATCCAGACCTTCGTTCAGAACAATGTCGTCGGCATGATTTCTGCGACCAATCATGTGGAGCATGATCAGCTGTATAGTGAATTGAATCTCCCACTCGTCCTCCTTGACCGGACCACGGACAACTATCCGGCTGTTTATGCGGACGGCCGTAAAGGGGGACGCCTGGCGGCAAAGACCTTAGTTGAAAAAGGGGCGAAGCGGATCACCGTCATGAAGGGGCCGGCACACGTCAAGCCGGCTCAGGACCGATTCCGGGGAGCCGTCGAGTACTTAAGCGGGACAGACGTCGATTTCACGGTGATGTCCACGACCTCATTCTCCTTTGAAGACGCAAAGGGCTGGGCAGAGGAACTGTTCGCTACCTATCCTGATACGGACGGCGTCATCGCGAGCAATGATATCGTCGGAATCGCGATTCTCCATGAAGCCTTGAGGCTCGGGAAGAAGATCCCTGAAGACGTACAGATCATCGGCTACGATGACATCCCTCAGAGCAGCCTTTCCTATCCGTCGCTCTCGACGATCAGGCAGCCGGCTTACGAAATGGGCAGACAGGCCGCGGCACTTCTGATTAAACTAATAAAAAAAGAAAAAGACATTGATACAACCGTTCAGCTACCGGTTGAACTCATACAGCGAAACACAACAAGAAAGGGATGAAGGAAGATGAAAAAAGCGAAGATTGCCGTAATCGGCAGTTCATCCATGGACCTGGTGGTCACATCAGCGAAACGCCCTGGCGCAGGGGAAACGGTACTGGGAGACAGCTTTGATACGGTACCTGGAGGAAAAGGGGCCAACCAGGCAGTCGCAGCAGCAAGACTTGGAGCAGACGTTTACATGATCGGGTGCGTAGGCGATGATCCTTACGGCCAAGAGATTTTGGAAAACTTTAAGAGTAATGATGTTCATACCGAGTATGTGGAACCGGTTACAGGTGAGAAATCCGGAACCGCTCATATCATCCTTGCTGAAGGGGATAACAGTATCGTCGTTGTAAAAGGGGCCAATGATCTTGTGACACCAGAATACGTCGAGAAAACAGCCAATTTCCTCAAAACATGTGATCTCATCATGATTCAGCAGGAAATCCCTGAGGAAACGGTCGAGTATGTGGCAGACCTGTGCAACAAGATTGAAGTACCACTGCTATTGAACCCGGCACCGGCACGGAAGATTTCACAGAATGTCATCGTTCGCGCCAGCTACCTGACACCGAATGAACACGAAGCAGATGTACTCTTTAACGGGATGAACCCGTCAGAAGCACTGAAACAATATCCTGACAAAGTCATCATCACCGAAGGAGCAGCCGGAGTTCGCTACCATGACGGAACAAAGGAAATCATGGTTCCTTCCTTCAAAGTCGAAGTGGTGGATACGACAGGGGCCGGCGATACGTTTAATGCCGCATTCGGAACAGCCGTTGCTGAAGGACAAACAATGGAAGAAAGCCTCCGATTCGCAAACCGGGCCGCATCGCTTTCCGTTACCGGATTCGGGGCACAGGGCGGCATGCCGACAAGAGACGAAGTGGAAAGGAAGCTGGCAGAATGAAACGACATGGCATCTTGAACAGTCACATCGCAAAAATACTAGCCGATCTCGGCCACACGGATACAATCGTCGTGGCCGATGCCGGTCTCCCGATTCCGTCAGACGTCGTGAAAATCGACCTGGCAATGAAACCGGGAGAGCCATCCTTCCTTGACGTGGTCGAACTGTTAAAGGAAGAAATGGTTGTTGAAACCGTCACGTTAGCTGAAGAAGTCGAAACAAATAAAGGGGTTAAAGAACAAATGACCTCATGGTTCGATGGGATCCAGTATGTATCCCATGAAGACTTCAAGAAAGAAACCCATAAAGCAAAGGCCGTCATCCGCACGGGAGAAGTCACACCGTACGCGAATTGCATCCTTCACGCGGGAGTCATTTTTTAAAACAAAGGGGGTAGTAGCATGCAGATCAGCATGAAGAATATCCATAAAGCATTTGGGACGAACAAGGTCCTTGAAGGCGTCGACATCGAGATCGGGGACGGTGAAGTCCATGCCCTGATGGGGGAAAACGGCGCCGGAAAGTCGACCCTGATGAACATTTTGACGGGCCTTCACAAGAAGGATCAGGGAACGATCACCATCGGCGGGAAGGACATGACGTTCGATAATCCGAAGCAGGCCGAGGAATTCGGCGTTGCCTTCATCCATCAGGAGCTGAACGTCTGGCCGGAGATGACCGTCCTTGAGAATCTTTTCATCAATAAGGAACCGGTTACACAATTCGGTCTCATCAACACCAGAAAAATGAAAGCGGTTGCGAATGAGCAGTTTAAAAAGCTGAACATTTCTATCCCTCTTACAAAAGAAGCAGGACAGTGCTCGGTCGGGCAGCAGCAGATGATCGAAATCGCCAAAGCACTTATGACGGATGCAAAAGTCATCATCATGGACGAGCCGACGGCGGCCTTGACGGACCGGGAAATCGAAACGCTCTTCACCGTCATTCGTTCCCTAAAGAAAGCCGGCGTGTCGATCGTGTACATCTCCCACCGGATGGAAGAGATCTTCACGATTTGTGACACGATCACGGTCATGCGGGACGGACGCACGGTGGATACGACGCCAATCCCAGAAACCAACTTCGATGAAGTCGTGAAGAAAATGGTCGGACGTGAATTAACAGACCGCTTTCCAAAACGCCAACCAAAACCAGGTGAAACAATGCTTGAAGTGAGGAACCTGACGAAAAAGGGACTGTTTGAAAAGGTCAGCTTCGAAGTACGTTCAGGTGAAATCGTCGGCGTATCAGGATTGATGGGAGCAGGTAGAACGGAAATCATGCGCACCATCTTCGGACTTGACGGACGTTATGAAGGCGAAATCCTCGTGAACGGGAAACCGGTCACCATTAAAACACCTGATCAGGCAGTGAAGCTCGGTCTTGGATTCATCACGGAGGATCGGAAGGATGAAGGACTCGTCCTCGACTTTTCCCTGAAGGATAATATCGCCCTTCCAAGCCTCTACAGCTTCACAAAGAAAGGCTTGATCAATGATAAAAGCGAACAGGACTTTGTCGAAATGCTCATCAAACGGCTGACGATCAAGACCGAATCAGCCCGGACTCATGCAAAGAACCTATCCGGCGGGAACCAGCAGAAAGTGGTCATCGCTAAATGGATCGGCATCGGTCCGAAAGTGCTCATCCTCGACGAACCAACAAGGGGTGTCGATGTCGGAGCAAAACGGGAAATCTATCAACTGATGAACGAGCTCACCGACAGGGGTGTCGCGATCGTGATGGTCTCATCCGAGCTGCCGGAAGTTCTCGGAATGAGCGACCGCATCCTTGTCGTCCATGAAGGGACCATCGCAGGAGAGATTTCAAAGGAAGACGCCACACAGGAAAAAATCATGACATTGGCGACAGGAGGTCACGCACATGAATAACGCACTTAAAACGAATCACGTCGGCAATCTGATGCAAAAGCTTGGTCCACTTCTCGGACTGTTTGTGCTGATTGCGACCGTATCCATCATCAACCCTAGTTTTCTAGAACCTTTGAACTTATTGAATCTACTACGTCAGGTCGCGATCAACGCCCTGATTGCCTACGGGATGACCTTCGTCATTTTGACCGGCGGAATTGATTTATCCGTCGGCTCGATCCTCGCCTTATCCAGTGCCCTTATGGCCGGGATGATGGTGTCGGGAATCGACCCGATCCTTGCAATTCTGATCGGCTGTATTCTCGGAGCCGTAATGGGAATGGTCAACGGACTATTAATCACAAAAGGAAAAATGGCACCATTCATCGCGACACTTGCAACGATGACGATGTTCCGCGGTTTGACGCTTGTGTACACAGACGGAAACCCCATCACGGGACTTGGCGACAGCTATGCTTTCCAACTGTTCGGAAGAGGATACTTCCTTGGAATCCCGGTACCAGCCGTCACCATGATCCTGACGTTCGCGATCCTGTGGGTGATCCTGCACAAAACCCCGTTCGGCCGAAAAACGTATGCCATCGGTGGGAATGAAAAAGCAGCCCTGATCTCAGGGATCAAAGTACCACGCATCAAAGTGATGATCTACTCCCTGGCTGGCTTACTGGCAGCACTCGCAGGAGCGATCCTGACGTCACGCCTGAATTCAGCCCAGCCGACAGCGGGTACATCCTATGAACTCGATGCCATTGCCGCCGTCGTCCTAGGCGGGACTAGCCTATCAGGCGGACGCGGACTGATCGTCGGAACACTGATCGGTGCACTCATCATCGGAACGTTAAACAACGGTCTGAACCTGCTCGGCGTCTCATCCTTCTTCCAAATGGTCGTAAAGGGTGTCGTCATCATCATCGCCGTTCTCATCGACCGAAAGAAAGCAGCGTAGGAGGGATACTATGAAAAAAGCATGGTTACTACTAATCAGTTTATCACTCCTATTCCTAGGCGCCTGCTCCCTGCAGCCGCCGGAATGGGCGAAGCCAAATACAAGCTCGAACCCTGAAGATATCAAAATCGGACTATCCGTTTCAACACTAAACAACCCATTCTTCGTCTCCATGAAAAACGGAGTAGAAGACGAAGCGAAAAAACAAGGCATGGAAGTCGTCGTCGTCGATGCACAGAATGACGCTGCCAAACAGATCAATGACGTAGAAGACCTCATCCAGAAGGGCGTCAACGTCTTACTCATCAACCCAACGGACTCAGCGGCCATCTCCACTGCCGTCCAATCCGCCAACAGCCTGGGTATCCCCGTCGTCACCCTTGACCGCTCAGCGGAAAAAGGAGACGTCGCCACACTCGTAAGCTCGGATAACGAAAAAGGCGGCGAAATGGCAGGAGAATACCTCGTCAAACAGCTCGGTGAAGGAGCCAAGGTGGCAGAACTGGAAGGTGTCCCTGGAGCATCCGCCACTCGTGAGCGGGGAGCCGGATTCCACAACATCGCGGATGAAAAGCTAGATGTCGTGGCCAAGCAGACGGCAAATTTCGACCGTACCGAAGGATTGAATACAATGGAGAACCTGATTCAGGGGAACCCAGATATCAAAGCCGTTTTCGCTCATAATGATGAAATGGCATTGGGAGCACTGCAGGCGATCAAGAGCTCAGGTCGTGACGTATTAGTCGTTGGATTTGATGGAAATGAAGACGCGATGACTAGCATTCAGAATGGTAACCTGTCTGCGACTGTGGCTCAGCAGCCTGAGAAGATTGGTTCGTTGGCCGTTCAGGCTGGGGCTGATGTGTTACAGGGTAAGAAAGTGAAGGAGAAGATTCCGGTTCCGTTGAAGTTGGTGACGGAGGAGAATATAGAAGATTCTTCAGAATAAATTGTAGTGGTTAGCCTCATTCGTGCATTTGTACGAATGAGGTTTTTTTCTTTGTTGGTAAAAGTAGAGGAGAAATTAATTTAGCTTTTCTTGTTTGTGTTTGCTCCAAATGAAGTGGGAGTTTGACCCTGATTTTCAGTTGAATGATAACAAACCTGCTCTTCATTTTCTCCTCCAAAGGTATTTTCCTTTCTCAAATTTAATAACAACATATTTAATTAAGAATATTCACCTAAGGGTATCCTTTCCCAGCCCATCTCCCTATATAAAAGTTGAATACAGATTGAATCCGGAGTGAATCGAATGAGTAGATGGAGAAATTTAAATCAATGGATGTCCGATTTGAATACATTTTATCACCTGTATCTGTGGATTCTGTTGAATGCTATGTATGAGGGCGGAGTTCAGTTAAGGTGTGTGGTGCTCGGTGAAAGGAAGTATATTCGGTCGATTGAGAAGATTCGAGATGACCTGTTTTTTAAACTGAGAATGAGGCCTTTTTGTAAGAGGTTGAAGTCGGAGAAGTGTGAGTATGGGAGTGTCTATACGCTTAAGTCGATGAATGATTTAGCTTGTATGGATTATTTCTATTGGATAAGGATGTCTGTCAAAAGGGATGTTATGATTCTGGGATTGACCAGCTTGTTAAAAGCTGATTCCGGAAGGTCTTCGTGCGGCGAAAAGCATGTGAATTGGGTGCGGAAATAACCTGCAAACAGACTTAAGAACTTAGAGAAAGAATAGATTTTAGAGAACAACAACATCAACACCACCGCCATTAGAGACACTTAGGATGTAGATAGGGGGAGGCGCTGATTGGACATTTATTGGCAGGATGGATGGATCATGATATTTGAGTAGTTCAAACGGAGGGCTCTGGTTCGAGCACTTGGATGAGTGTAGAGAATTCAAATCTATATCATCAATGGCTGATAAGGTCATTAGTTTGAAAGTGGACTTTTCCAAATTGAAAAAATCGAATGGGATCCGTCCCCATTTAACAAGAGAAAAACCAAAAACGCAGGGTTGTACCAATCATCAAGATTTAAACAAAATTACATTTTACCTCGCAATAAAATAGGTTGTCAACACAGAATTTGTATTTTTATCAAAAAAATGCTATAATTATCACCTGTTGATTTTTTTTATTGAACGTTTAGTTAAATATCTTATTTATTCCGAAGGGAAATCCAAACAGTTTTTGTGAGCTTTTCAGGCAATAGTACCCGAGTTATTATACAAGGAGGACTAATATATTGAATTTAATCAATAAGAAAGTTACACATGAGCGGTTTGGTATGGGAAGTATCGTTGATCATAATGATACGGTAGTTGAAATACATTTCGCCACGGAAAATAAAAAATTTGTTTACCCTGATGTATTTGGACAGCACTTGAAACTACATGATAAAAGTGCTGCCAATTCACTTGAAAAAATATTACACGAGCAGGAAATGGAACGCAAAGAGGAAGAAATGCAGAAGCAAGAGGAAAAGGCACGGCAAAGAAAACACCAGGAGATTCGAATGGGTCATGAAAAACGTATGAAAAATCATAAACTTCATCCCGAATCGCAGATGGTTTACAGGTGCGATACAGAAGAACAAAGTAGCTCCTTTTCAGATTGGACGGTTTCCTCTGGTGAAATAAAAAGTGGTACTAATAAGGGTAAGCCAAACAAACCCAGTCGCTTACACCAAAACAGTGCGGTCCTGTTGACAGCGGTCGATCCCGGCATGCCTGAAAAAGACAGACGGATATTAGGTGTCTATATGGTGAAGGATCATTTCATCGGTAAACTTTGTGAAGATGGAAATATTCCTGCCCATTCCCATTACAGACTCCAACTGACAGACGAGGAATCGAAGCAGATGCCTTTTTGGAAGTACTATGTCAATGAAAAATCCCCTCAAAAAACGACATGGAATACAGGTAAGTTCCGTTATTTCGATAATTCGTGGATGGCTCAGATTCTGCGCGACATCGTTTCATTGAAAAGTGACACGGAGGAACAAGAGCTGGCACAACAATTTCTGGACCACTTCTCTAAGGTGAATCAAATAGTGGAGCAGGAGTTAAAAGAGCCGAATGGAGCATTATTGCGTGCTTAGATAAGAACAGCGGAGGAACTAGCACATATAAGGTGAGAGAGTGTTTTAGGTTCACTGCGAATAGTGTTAAAAAGGGACAAGGCGGCCGCCTTGTCCCTTTTTGTGGTTTTTGGACACTTGACTTACATCATTTATCTTAGATGACGAATAGTTATCTGAGTACCTAAAACTTTTTACCCGTTACATTCCCGCCCCACTCTCCAATGGGCCTATGCCAACTGACAATACGGTCTTCAATCATGCTACCGAGCGTTTCTTCATAGTCTTTACGATACGGTTTTGGGAGTTCATGTTCAATCCAGCTCTCCCGCGCACCTTCCCAAACCTCATAAATGTGTAGATCTTTCTGGTGATTCATATCGTCAGAAACTGAGCTGGGGGTCTGACCCCGTTTTTGTTATGCGGAAGGGTCGTTTGGATAGATTAGGGCGTGAGTGTATTGTATTTTGTTAGACACATGGTTCTTTATAGGTATTCCTTTAAAAGCAAGAATTTCTAGTGAAAACTGCTATCTATCAGAATAAAAACAGAACGATTAAAGCTCAAGTTATGGTGAAGCATCATAAGACCGAGAATCTAATGTCTAATTATTATATATAACAAAAGGAAATATATGTTAAAATTACCTTAGTGATAATTAGGATTAAAGTGATGTTACTTATTTTAAAAAAACAACTGGTGGGGTGGGGAATCATGTGGAAAATATATATAAAGAAGAATACTTGAGAAACTATGAGTATGATACTGAAAAGTTATATCGAAAAATCTTATTCACCTATTGTAGAGATGAAGAAAAAAGAATAAATAAAACATTACATATGTTTAATTTATATGAACTTGAAACATTATTCTCTTCCTTTAACTTTAAGTCATTACCCACAGCTAGATCCTATATTCAGATTATAAATTCATTTTTGAACTTCTGTGTTAATAATCACTACATAGATTTCAATCCTTTGGAAACTGTTTTTTCAACAACATGGTTGAAAGTATTTGTATCAATTGAAAAATACTTAACAGATGTTGAGGTTAGTACAATAGTAGATAAATGCATTAATCCACAAGATGCAGTTATCATTCAACTATTATTTGAAGGTGTTGAAGGAGTTAATAAGAGTGAAATAATCAACTTAAAGATTACTGATGTTAATGTTGAGCTTAATGTGCTTACTTTAACGGACGAAGACAAATCTAAAAGATCTCTTAAAGTAAGCGAACGATGTATTGATCTTATCCTAAAAGCTCATAAGCAAACTCTTTATAAAACTAAGAACGGAAAGGGAAAGAAAAGAATTGAAGAAGACATTGTTAAAAGTGAATATATTGTAAAAAAAGTTGGTATAGGTATGCACATAGGTACTCAAACCCCTCAAGTCGTCGGTACTAGGGTGAAAATAATAGGGGAAGCGTTTAACTTAACTCTAAATCCTAAGTTAATTGTGAAATCTGGTAAGTTATCTCTAGTGAAAAACATTTATCTTAAACATAAGATGTACAATAATAAAATAAAAAAAGAGGCTTTAGAAGAGCTTTCGAAAAATTTTAATGTACCTAAACAAAATAATAATGGTTATTTAACACCTGCCCATTCTTTATACACCTTTGTTTCTCTGGATTTAGTAAATACAATTTACGGATTGAACATTGAACCAATTACTAATAAAAAAAGTGAAGATTTTAAATTAGTTTCAGATGCTTATAGTGATGAAGAAACTAAACCTAATAATACTACTATTAGAATTAGGTTAAAGCAATCTGATTTTAGAGACAAAATGTTATATGTCTATTCTAATAAATGCTGCATTACGGGAGAAAGTTTAATAGCAGTGTTAGAGGCTGCACATATACAAGCCTATAAAAATGAAGAAAGCCATCATCCTCAAAACGGTCTTTTACTAAGAACTGATATTGATAAACTTTTTGACAAAGGTCTATTAACAATAAACAAGAACTACATCGTTAAAATTAATGATTCTGTTTAATCAGCTTATTATCAATCTTTCCATAACAAAAAAATCAATTTACCATTAAGTAAAAAATATTATCCTTCACTTTTAGCTATAGAGGAAAGAATGAATAATCTTAACCTAATATCTAATTCAATTTAAGGAGTCTTTGTGGAATAGACCTTAATGTAAAGGAAGTCTATTCTAAATATTTGATTCAAGCCCAAGGATAATTTAACTTGCTTTTTTTTTGCCACTCTAATTTCTCTGAGAGGGTACTTCTAATAGTCTACCTATGAATCTAATTTGAGGATAGTTGAGTTAGACTCTCAGTAGTGAGATGGCGGGAATGAGGTTTACTTCTGTTGGTTAATATACCATTCTTAATTACAATTCATTAAATAAATGAAGTTTCTAACCCCATAAAAACACTACATTGCAGGGGAAAAAGAGCTTTTTTTATTTTTATAAGATCTTGAAAATCTTCTTCAATAATAAAATAATCACTATTTTTTCACCCTTTTTAATTATTTTTCAGGTAAAGACATACCTCCAACTTTCTATTTTACTTATCATGGCGATAATCATTTAATTAAAAACTGTGCGAAAAAACTTGCCTTTATACCGACTATATTAAAAAATCACCTAAGGGTATCCTTTCCCAGCTAACCTCATTATATAAAAATTGAACACAAAATGTATCAGGAGTGAATCAAATGAGTGAAAGTAGAAAAATAAAACAAAGAATGGTTGACTGGGATACATTTTATATCTTGGAGAAGCTTCCCCTATATGTGTTGATTTTGTTGATGCCATGTACAAGGGCGGGGTTCAGGTTGGTTGTGTGGTGCTTGAGGAGTGGCAGTATATCAGGTCGATCCGGAAGTTTCGGGAGGATATGCGGTTTAAGATTGTGAAAAAATTTACAAGTGTTGAAATTTGTGGATTCAACGTTTGATTAAGTGGTTGGAGTCGGAGATGTATGAATATGGGTATGTGTTTATGTTTGGCCGACGAAAATTTCGCCTGTGTTAATTATTTGAAATGGATAGGGGTGTTTGTGAAAGGGGGATGGTGTGATGATTCCGGGGGATGAACAGCTTGATGATAGAGTTGATTCCAGAATGTATTCGTACGGCGAAAAGGTTGTGAGTCATGTGGGGAGAGAATCTGCATACAGACTTAAGAACATAGAGAAAGAAGAGATCTTAGAGAACAACAACACCAACATAGCGACGCTAGGGATGTAGATAGGCTGGAGGCGCTAATTATAATTCTCGTTGGCAGCAAGAGGCGATACTTGTTGTTGACACTGATGGATTATGTGGCAATCAATCGGATCAGTTTGAGCGAGTTGTCGACTGACCAGCTTATTATGTTTAAGGAGGAGTAGTATACAGGGGAGTATCATATGGAGAAAGTTGTTTTTATCAATTTTTAGAAGGGATTTTCAATATAATGCTAGAATCTGTAATATATTAAATAGCTTTGTGGAAGGATAGAACTGTTTTAACAATAGTATTAGATGACTGTTTAATAAAAATACTATGTTTAGTGTACCGTTTGTTGCTTATTGATAGCTTCTTTAACGAGTTAAAGAGTATGGGTTTTAACAAAATACCGAGATCTTAACGTATGGGTTATTATTGCTGCTCATGAAATTGGGGTGGGGTTTGTTTTGCAAATATCTTATTAAAAACAATAAAAACTATTAATTAAAAAATAATGATACAGGTAAATTAGCCCCGTCTTTTGTTTTGTTTAAATGAATTTTTTAGAGCCCATTTTAGTTGTACTAATGACTTTTATACATAATTCTTGAAACTATGTACATAATCCTAACCTTATGCTTATTTTTTATCCTTATTTGCAAACTTTCTAGCTAATTTAAAAACTTTTGTTAAATAATTTCCTAATTTGTAATTCCTTATTTCTTATGATGAAGTGATACAGAAACTATTTTAGAGATATTAATAAAATTAGTCTATATGGTAAAATTGTCAAGGAAAGTAATATCATTCTAAGTGAAATCGAATTTGATTTATATAAATATGTTTTATGAAAAGATGCTTGTTAGAAAGGCTGGGAGTATATGGATATGAAAAAGCACATACATTTTAAGGTGAACGCAAGGCATATAGGCCAACTAGGGCGTGAACTTGTCACCGACTATATTACTGCTTTGGTTGAGTTAATAAAAAATGCATACGATGCTGATGCGGAAGGAATAAAAATAGTTTTTGACAATGTTAAAAGAAAAGATGGACGAATCATAATAGTCGATACAGGTAGTGGTATGTCCCAGCAAGATGTAGAAGATAAATGGATGGTTATAGGGACTAATAATAAAGTGAGAGATACTCATAGCCCCAAAGGGAGAAAGTTTGCTGGGAAAAAGGGGATTGGTAGGTTCGCTGTAGAGAGACTAGCAGAGAAGGTGAAGATTTTTTCATTTAATAGTGATGAAGCACCATTTAAATTCACTTTAAATTGGAATAATTATGAAGAAATGAATTCTGTTGGGCTGAAACAGCGATTTGCTTTATTGAAACATAATCCTAATGATGTGCAAAGTGCTAAGTATCTAAAGTCTCATCTTGACTACCTTTTAATTAGTCCTGAAGTTAATAAGGAAGATAAACAATACATAGAGACAAAGCTATTGGGAAGTAGTAGTTTTGACTACAGTATATTCTTAAACAATACAAAGCTCATTAATTCCCTATCTGACAATCTTCTGCCACTGATTGATAAGTATAAGTCATTAGAAGTTAGAATTGAGGATATTAAACATGATCTTGAAATTCTGAATCCTTCAGAAATTGATGATTATATATACGAAATTGAAAATCTCCAAAGTGAAATAGAATTAAAAAAAGAGAATTCAACTGGCCTAATTATGGTATTAGAGGGATTAAGAGATACCTGGACTCAGAGGGATATCACAAAAATTCAGAAAGAATTAAGATTACTAGTTGCCCCTGATTTCTTAGATGAAAATTCTTTTAAGCCTATATTAGTAGCTGATGAATTTAATTTAGACAATAACTTAATAGTCAACGATGTTTTAGAGGTTGCATATGCTAAATTAGTATGTAAGTTAGATAGGAACGGTGAAAATATCTCGTTGAATTACAGTGAAAGAAAAAGTGGAAAAGAAATAAACACGCACTTTCCACTTGAGGAACCGCTTCATTGTGGTGAGCTTGACCTAGAGTTGTATTTTTTTGTGAGAGATTCAAAAAACATGACCAATGAAATACTTAATCTTACCCATGCCAGGGCAATTTTAGATGAATTTTGCGGGGTTAAAGTATATAGAGATGGATTCCATGTTAAACCATATGGTTCACCTGGTAATGATTGGTTATTATTAGACCAAACAAAAGTAAAAGATACTCATGGATATTTAATTGGGAATAACCAAGTTATAGGTAAGGTGAATATTACAGAAGAAAACAACCCTTTGTTAATAGACGCTACAAATAGAGAACAAATTATAGAAAATGATGCTTTTTATGACTTAAGAAGTTTTGTGCAAATTTGTTTGAATTTTATAAAAGAGATAAGAAGAGAAGAGTATCTTCAAAAAAAGCGTGAAGATGATATTCAAAGAGAGCAAGAGAGAAAAAGACGAGAAGAGGAGAAGAGGAGAGAAGAGGAAGAAAAACATGAAGAAGCAAGAAGAAGAGGAATTGAAGAACAACAGAAAAGACTTGAAGAGATATTACGGGCGAAAAATGAAGAAGAACAAATAGAAAAATTAGCTAATATTGCTAATGAAATAAAAAATCAGTCGGAAAATGACGTTTTATTCTATAAAAACAGATTATTTCAGGAAAGAAAAATCAACGAAGAGAGTCAAGAAGAGCAAAAGAAAATATTTGTTGAAAAGTTGGATGATAAGGAAAGAGAATTAAGTCTTTATAAAAACCTAGCTACTTTAGGCATTTTAACAGGCGCATTTGGACATGAAACTGCCGATATCATAAACAGGATAATTACTGATATAGCATATACAAAAAAATGGTACCCGTCTGTATTGTTAGAAGAGAAACCAGGAATATCAAGTGCATACAATAAAATAAGTAGTGACATGGAAAGGGTTCAAGGTTATAGCGAATTAATTGTCAACTTTGTTACAAAGAAAAAACGATCGCAGATGGAAAGCGTTGATTTTAGAAAAACCATTCAGGAAATAGCTTCTACTTATAATAATATTATTAGATCACAGAATATTGAACTTGATTATGACTTAGACCATTTTGAGAGCAACTTTAAAATGTATCAAATTGACTTTGAGTCAATAATCATTAACTTATTAACTAATGCTTTTGAAGCACTTAAACAAACAGCTAACAAAAAGGTAAGGTTATCCTGCCAAGAAAAAGAGAGTTTTTATGTGATTAAATGTGCTGATAATGGTAAAGGAATAAAAGAAGGCCAGCAAGAATTTATATTTTCTCCTTTTATGACTACAAAAGAAAATGGTATAGGATTAGGACTAAGTATTGTTAGAGATATAATTTTCAGATATAAGGGTAAAATAACAGTAGAGAATTCAGATAATCTCGGTGGAGCAGAATTCACCATATTATTTCCAAAGGATGAAGACTAATGAATATAAAGGGTCTATATATTGAAGATGAAGAAGATAATATTGAAAGTTATGGACGTTTTTTTGAAGATGAAGGTATTGAAGTTGAAGGAGTTGAATTATTTAAAACACCTGATGAGTATTACGATTTAATATGTGAAAAAGATATAGACTTTGTCATAATTGATAACCATTTAGATAAAAAAGGTGTGTCTTATGATGGATTCCAGGTACTCAAAAAGATAAGGGAACAGGATTCTAATATATATCTCCTATTATTAACAAATTTTGAGTTCGATGGGTACGAAAAAAAATTACTTGGTGAATTTGATCAAACAATAATGAAAAAAGAATTTGTGAAAAGTTTTGATGAGATTATTTCTAGAATAAAAAGAGCTCATAAAAGGAAAACAAATAGTGAAACAGCAGAGTATATAAAAAGTGGCATAGAAAGAAGGGAAGTAGAAGTAGGTCAAGAGTTAGACTTGTTGAAAAGTGTAAATGATAAGTTAGAGTCTATAATTAGTAATAGACATAAAGGATGAAATAAAAGTGCCAAAGCATATAAGAAAAAAAAGATATTACAATTATAACAACAAAGCCTGTAAAAAATATTTACGCATTGATTTTAATTACGAGTGTGCTTATTGCATGACTCATGAGGCAGAGAGTATTCATGGTTTTAAATCTTTTGAGATTGATCACTTTAAACCAAGAAGTAAGTTTCCAGAAGATCCTTATATAGATAAGTATGAAAACTTATATTACTCTTGCCATATTTGTAATGGGGAGAAAAGTGATGATTGGAAAGGACATTTATTGGATCCATGTCATGATGATATTTATGGTAAACATGTAAGTGAAGAAATGAATGAAAAATTTAAATTAATTCCTGTAACCGACGAAGGAGAAGACTACGTCAATATTCTTAAGTTAAATCAGAAAACTCATAGAGGAATTCGGAAAGTTAGGGCAAGATATCAACAAAAAATAAATCAAAAAATTAAAGAAAGAAAAAGGTTACTAGAAAACATTAAGGAATTATCTGAGTTTAAACAGCATGAATTAACCGAAGTATTATCAGTTTTGGCTGGACTTGAAGATGAAAGGAAAGGTCCGTATTTTAATTTGATTGATGATATTGATCAAGAATATGAAAAGGCTTTTGAAGAAACATTTAATTCTGTATTTGATGGTGAAAATGTTTATCTTGAAAAAGTATACTCTGAATATGACTTAGATTATGAAATAAATATAAATGAACGTAGTATTAAGGTTTTTTTTCGTTATGAAGAAAGCTTAGATTTCAATAATGGAGTAAAACAAATTCGAATTCCAGTTGAACAAGCAGAGGAATGGAAGGAGTTTGAGATTCCCGTAATGATACTGGTTTTTGAGAAGGATAAAAATAAAATATATTTTAATAGATTTAATATTTACATTGATAGTAATCCTATAAAAACTAATAATATGTATACTATAAAAATAGAAAAAGAGGATGAGTTGAAAAGTAATCTTAAGAAATTCAAAGAAATTATATAATATCGAGGGAGTGACAGGATTAATAAAAGGTGGTGTGTGCTAAAATGAATGCATTTGAGGCGTCCAGATGTGAAGGTCTGCAATTTTTAGTCACTTTACTGACATCACTATATAAATATTAAACCTCTTACCCTTTCTTTTGACATTTAATTACTCCAGCTCAGACTTTCAGGAGTCTACTGAATGTTGAATACTTAATGCATTTGACTATGGTCGGTTGAAGCGCTTAACATAATAAATTTATTTTTAAAAAAGCCATTGAAGTTAACCTTTCGATGGCTATTCATTTATCAAACACTTTATTGCTAATAATAAATTTAAAGTATAAAACTGCATATAAAACAAGGCTTCATTTGTCTATCGTACCTGCACCTGTTTGTCTTTTCTAGAATTAATTGGTCTGTAAGTATAACAGACGTATGGTTTGATATGAAAAAACCGACTGCGATTAATTTTGATAGGTGCTTCAAAGGTTCTATCAACTCTAACTTTTTTAAGTCGATTAAAATTATCTTTCTGGCTAACTCATTATTGTTTGTGTTAAATTGACATATTGAAATATTAAGATGAAAAGGAGAATTTACTTTTAGCTACCTATGTGATAAACAACCTTCGAATTTTTGTAACCCTATTTGGAAACAGAAAATTATTGAAGTGTAATTTAACTATTATATAATAGGCTTTGTGGAGGTTATCCAAATGGTAATTGACTTTTTAAGAGAAATTGATGAAAGTTCTAACAATACTAGTATTAATAGAGCCCAAGAAAGAAATAAGCAACTTAATGAACAATATTTTACTCCTATGGGGATTGCCTACTTTATGGCTTCAATGTTTAAACCTGTTAAGAAAAGAGAAATAAACTTTTTGGATGCGGGTGCAGGAGTTGGAAATTTAACCGCAGCTTTTATAGCTTATGTATGCAGTTGGGAAGTAAAGCCCCAAAAAATAAAGGTTATTTTATATGAGATTGACAATACGATTATTGATGAATTGAGAGCAAATATGGAGATTTCTAGTGAAATGTGTCATGAACATAGGATACAATTAGAAATTGTTTTGAAAAATGAAGATTTTATTAGTTACACAATTGATGAAATACACGAAAAAAAAGAAACCCTTTATGATTACATAATACTTAACCCTCCATACAAAAAGCTAAATACTAACACCAAGGAAAAGAGGCTATTATCGAGTATAAAGATTGAAGTTCCCAATTATTATGCGGCATTTGTGTCACTTTCTCTTAGGTTATTAAAATCCAAAGGACAACTTGTTTGTATTACACCAAGAAGTTTTTGTAACGGTCAATATTTTAAAAGCTTTAGGAGTGATCTTCTTGAAAAAATAAAATTTGAGTGGATACATTTATTTGATTCAAGAAAGGACATTTTTTATGATAATGTTTTGCAGGAAACTATTATCATGTATTTAACTAAAAATGCGCAAACAATAAATCATAATATAACCATAACTGAGAGCGTTAATGTTGAATTTTCAGAAATAAGAAAGATAAAAAAGAAATTTGAAAATGTAGTATTTCCTAATGATAAGGAAAAGATAATTAGATTAAATAAAGAAGATGACTTAGGATTAGTAGAAAAAATGCACTCTTTACCTTGTACTTTAGAAAATTTAGGAATCACAGTTTCAACAGGTCCTGTTGTTGATTTTAGAGAAAAAGCAGGTCTTTTAAGATTTGAATCTACGCAATTTTCAATACCACTTATATATCCGGAACACTTTTTTAATGGGTTTATAAAATGGCCAATTATTAGTAAAAAGCCAGGTTATCTTATTCAGGACAAATCCAATTTTAATAACCTGAGACCCCCGGGTATCTATGTATTAGTAAAAAGAGTCTCTTCCAAAGAAGAAAAAAAGAGAATCATAGCAGCAGTGTACGATAGTCAATATATAGGTAAATTTAAAGTTGCATTCGATAATAAAGTGAATTATTTCCATACGGGAAAGAAGGGTTTATTAAGCCGCAATAAAGCAAAAGGATTAACGTTGTATCTAAACTCTTCATTGGTAGATTTTTACTTTAGAACTTTTAGTGGAAGTACGCAAGTAAATGTTTCAGACCTAAAAACCCTAAAATACCCATCTTTGGAAATGTTAGAAAGACTAGGTACTTATTATGAAAATGAATTACCTCCTCAAGAAGAGATAGATCAATTAATAAATGAAATGTTTGTATAAAAAAACAAAAGCATTTAATTGTTACAAGCTGTTTTGAAATTCTCGACAGCTTTTTTGAGTAATGCTTTTTAGTATAAAAAGTGAAATTGGTAATAGCAATGACCCGTAGCAACCATGGATGTGATTGCTACCGATCTCAGCTAATCTCGAGGAAATCGAGAAACCGCTCAGGTCAGAACAAATTAAATGGAACCTACATGTGAAATTCAATAACCCCGAAGTGCATGCCAAAGCTGTCGTGGAAACATCAAGTGTCATCCAGAATAGCGAAGAGAGAAAAAAATCCTTGCTGAATGAACTGAAGTCCAGGAAGGGGAAAATGCGACTGTCCCTATAACTGTAAAAGCAAAAGAGTTTGGCCAAGGCAGTATGAAAGTTAAGGTGGAAGCATACTATCAAGATGGCAAGTTTTAATATTCTTTGAATCCCACTCAATACTTTCTGGTTACAAAAGAATAGGTGCTAACAGGAGAAAAGGGGTTTACTAAGTTGGACTCCAGTATACTTATCATTTAAAACAGCAAGGTAAGATCTCTGATAAAGAATACGAAACCCGAAAAGAAGAATTGATGAAGGGGCACTAACAATCGGCTACCATCCATATAAAGAAGAAAAGAGTGAACCTAAATTGCAGGTTCACTCTTTTTTTAACCAAATTTTTGTATGGGCTCTTGTTTATCTATTCTACTTCGCACCTTACTAACCACATAAATGTGAACGCTAGAATAAAGT
>NZ_NTUP01000005.1 GCF_002561455.1 Bacillus sp. AFS015802
AAATTTTACAACAAGTAAAATTTCACCGGCTTTGATTATTTTTGAATTAAAATAAGGACCTCTTCTGATAAAATAAAGTTACCACACCAAATCTCATCGGAAAGAAGGGTCCTTATGTTTAAAGATTATACCATGAATCAAATTATTTTGCCTTTAGATTTAGAAATGAAGTTACAAGAAAATGATATTGCCTTCCATGTCCATCATTTAGTAGAAAGTATCCCTCAAAAGGTATTCGATCCATTTCTTCGAAATGAAGGGTGTCCCGCCTACCATCCTCGCATGATGCTTAAGATTATCTTATGTGCCTATTCACAATCGGTCTTTTCAGGACGCAAAATTGAAGCACTCTTAAAAGACAGTATTCGTATGATGTGGCTAGCACAAGGATATGAACCAAGCTATCGAACCATTAACCGTTTCCGTGTTCAACCAGAAGTGAAAGAAGTGATTCGTGAATGTTTCGTCCAATTCCGTTGCCAATTAGTTGATGAAAAACTGATTGATCAAGAAGCGATATTTATTGATGGCACAAAGATTGAAGCGAATGCGAATAAATTCACGTTTGTATGGAAGAAATCTACCGAGAAGTATCATACGAGTTTAATTGAAAAATCAAATGAGCTATACACTGAGCTGCTTAAAAGTGAAATCATACCTGAAATTGAACGTGAAACCTCTGAACAATTGTCTGTGGAAGAACTCGCTCAATTGGTTCAAAAAGTAGACGATGTCGTAACCGAATATGATAAACAGATTGAAGCTACCTCGGACATTTCAGAACGAAAAGCGTTAAGAAGTGAGCGAAAACATCCAAAACAAGTCCGGAAAAAACTGATTGATTTTCTCTTGCGCAAACAGAAATACCAACGAGACTTAGAGACCTTTGGTACACGTAATAGCTATTCTAAAACAGATCCCGATGCGACGTTCATGCGAATGAAAGATGATTATATGAAGAACGGTCAATTGAAAGCTGGTTACAATGTACAAATCGCCACGGAAGGTCAGTACACGTTAGCGTATAGCTTATTTACAAACCCAACAGATACCCGTACCTTAATCCCATTTCTAGATAAGATTGAGCAGGATTATTTCGAGTTGCCAAAACACATCGTCGCAGATGCAGGGTATGGTAGTGAACAAAACTATAATGATATCCTCTCAAACAGAAATCGAGAGGCACTCATTACGTATAACTTGTATCTAAAGGAACAAAAGAAGAAATATAAACAAAACTTATTTAACCCCGATAACTGGGAGTATGAAGAAGAAACGGATACATATAAATGCCCTAATCAAAAACGTCTTGAATTTCAGCATTATTCTACTCGCCATGACCGTACAGGCTTTGAACGGAAGTTCAAAATCTATGAGTGCGAAGACTGTTTGGGGTGCCCTTTTCGTTCATCATGTACCAAAGCAAAAGAAGGTAATAATCGAAAACTGATGGTGAATGAAAAGTGGGAGCAGCAAAAAGAATATGTAAGGTCGAAGCTTTCAGAGGAGAAAACAGGAGCCATCTATCGAAAACGTAAAATCGATGTGGAGCCAGTTTTTGGATTCTTGAAGGCTAATTTGCGTTTTACTCGATTTTCCGTACGAGGAAAATCAAAGGTCGAAAATGAAATGGGCCTTGCATTATTGGCAGTGAATTTGAGAAAATTCATTGCCAACAACTAATCTGTAGAGGAATTTTAGCGCGAAAATTAAAAAAGGTGAATTTGAGCACCCTCAAATTCACCTTTTTTCTATTAGAGACTAGTTTTGTCCCAGCCTCTTTTAGGTTGTGACTTTATTCTTTTAGACGTAACTTAACGGCATCAAATTCTTCCTGAACCTCTTTAGACGGCGGGTTACCTACGAAGCTAAAGATGATGATGGCAACCGTAGCAAAGATGAATCCCGGAAGAAGTTCATAAATATCAAAGAGACCACCAGATAACTGCTTCCATACAATGACCGTTACAGCACCCGTAATCATACCTGCAAGGGCACCATTACGTGTCATTCGTTTCCAGAATAAGCTCAAGATTACGACCGGTCCAAAGGCAGCGCCGAATCCTGCCCATGCATAACTGACTAATTCCAGTACCTTACTATCACGGTCATATCCAAGGAAAATGGCAAGGATGGCGATGACCACTACAGAAATTCGACCAACCAACACTTCTTCTTTTTGGCTTGCTTCTTTTCTGAAAATGGCTTTATAGAAATCCTGTGCCAGGGCACTAGATGACACAAGCAGCTGGGAATCCACTGTACTCATGATGGCCGATAGAATGGCGGCAAGTAAGAAACCTGCAACCCAAGGGTTAAATAGTACTTGTGAAAACATAATGAACACCGTTTCAGAATTTTCCAACGGTGAATCCGCGAAATACGCAATACCTGAAAATCCGATAAAGATGGCTCCAAATAGGGATACAATCATCCATACCATACCGATCAAGCGTGCTTTAGGGATTTCTTTCGTTGATTTAATTCCCATAAAACGCACAATGATATGAGGCTGTCCGAAATACCCCAAGCCCCACGCAAGAAGGGATACAACCCCGACAAATGTGGCCCCTGTGTAAACATCCAGGTAGGATGGGTCAATGCTTGATACGGCATTTACCGTGGCACCCCAACCACCTAGTTCCGAAATGGCGACAATCGGAATGATGATTAAAGCCAGGAACATCAGAATTCCTTGAATGAAATCCGTCCAGCTTGCAGCAAGGAATCCACCAAAGAACGTATAAGAAAGGATAACTCCTGCACCAACCCATAAAGCTAAACGGTAATCCATATTGAAGGATTCTTCAAGCAGGATGGCACCGCCCACTAAGCTTGAAGATGTATAGAAGGTAAAGAAAATCAGGATGATGATAGCAGAGAACACCCGAAGAATTTTACTTGAATCGTGAAAACGATTTTCAAAGAAATCCGGCACTGTAATCGAATCATTTGCTACTTCGGTGTATACACGGAACGGCTTCGCAACAAATTGCCAATTCAAGTAAGCACCTACTGATAAACCGATGGCCAACCAGATTGAACCCATACCACTGGCATAAATGGCACCCGGTAAACCCAGCATCAACCAGCCACTCATGTCGGAAGATCCTGCACTCAGGGCAGCTACACCGGCAGTCAATCGCCTTCCTCCTAAAACATAGTCGGATAAATTGCTGGTTAACTTCGCTGCCATGTAACCAATGATACCCATTCCTACTAAATAAATAATAATCGACGTTAACGTTTCAATATTTATGTCCATAATCTACTCCTTTGTTTTTTCTGTAAAAAAAGTGATGATCGATAAAATAATCAATGTCGGCATTGGAATTAATAACCATAACCATGTTCCCATTGTTAATCCTTCACCCATATGCAAAATTCCCTCCTTCATATGCAATCATTTGTATTTTTTATACATTTTCTTTGTGATTGATATTTTTCCGGCGATGTAGACACAAGAATTATCATACCATAATGCAGATTTTTTTAAAGTGATTTGCTTCAAACAGAGATACACGAGTGAATAAATATACATTTATGTTCTATGTCACTGGTCCAATACCAACTATCCATCTATATTTATTTACAAAACATTATTTAAATTAATTTTAAAAAATCCATTTTTCACACCCCAATCAAAATAAGGTACCCAGCAGGTACGCTTTATTCATAGTTTTTTCATAATTAAATTTTCTGTCTCTGTTCATCGTGTCAAAAAAGATTTCCACTTCTTTGTCGATCACACCCATTTTTTCTGAAATCCCCTTTATTAACTGATGTCTCAACATGTCATCATGACCATTTGAAATAAATTCCTTTTTTGTTTCACCTGCAAGCCCTACCCAAAGAACCTTCTGGTGATTGATTTGAATTGTGTCCGGATATGTAAAGACTCGATCAATATATCCCTTCATGATTGCCGGTAAACCGTACCACCAAATCGGGAATACAAAGATCAGGGCGTCATATCGCTTCAATTTTTTCCTTTCTTTCTCCACAATATGGGAAGGCTTCCCTTTCATGATGTTATCCCACTCTTCTTCCCCATTTTCATCTAAGACTGGATTGAATTCCTCTCTATATAAATCTAAAATGGATGACTTATATTCTTTATCGTGAAGACCTTTCTGAATATGCTTTGTAATGGAAAATGTAAGGGAGTTCGTGCTTGGATGGGCAACAACCATAAGTACTTTCAAGAAAAACAACTCCTTAAATGGACTTTTGTTATCACTGTGTGACTCTTACGATTCGGGATACAGGAGTTTCATCAAGTCCTTCTCCTATACTTTGTCGATTTAGAATAGAAAAAATACAGGATTAGTAAAACCCGTTTTTTTCTACAAAAAAAAGAAGATGAATCGATTTGATCTCATCTTCCTATTTCCTTACAACATGATGATTAACAACTGGTTATGCTTCGCCTCTTTGTATCTTAATGGTCCGTTTCTTCTCTGTTTCAGATACAAACAGGGCACAGGCGGCATCCCCTGAGATATTGATGGATGTTCGAGCCATATCCAAGAGACGGTCAATTCCTAAAATCAGGCCGATTCCTTCGACTGGAAGATTGACACTGCTTAAAACCATGGCAAGAAGGATCAACCCTACCCCGGGTACCCCTGCCGTTCCTATACTTGCCAACACAGCGGTGAGGACAACGGTGATGAGTTGTTCCATGGATAAATCCACATTGTAAACCTGGGAGATGAACACAGTCGCCACACCTTGCATGATGGCCGTACCGTCCATGTTGATCGTAGCACCCAGGGGCTGAACGAAGGAGCTTACCGGTTTAGAAACACCCAGCCGCTCCTGGGCAACGTCCATTGAGATCGGAAGGGTCGCATTACTGCTTGAAGTACTGAATCCTACGCTCATTGCCGGGCTGAAATTCTTAAAGAACCATATTGGGTTCTTCTTTGCCAGTAAGAGAATCGTTCCACCGTACGTGATAATGGCATGAACAATTAAAGCGGCTAAAACGACTACAAAATATAGCCACATTGCTTTCAGGGCACTGGAGCCCTGACTGCCGATTGCGGAAGCGATCAATCCGAATGTTCCGTATGGAGCGAACTTCATCACAAGGGTGACAAGATACATCATCAGGTCGTTCCCTTGTTCGACAAGCTTTAATATCCCTTTTGTCTTTTCTCCCAATGCCGTCAATCCGAATCCGATGAAGATGGCAAACGCGATAATCTGCAGCATATTCCCTTCGGTCATGGCCGTAAGTGGATTTTTAGGGATGATATTCATCAGTGTTTCCCCTACAGGCGGAGCTTCTTCTGTTTTAAAGCCTTCTGATTGGGAGGTGTCGATGCCTTCCACCAATCCCGGATCGATGATGTATGCCAGGGTCAATCCAATCACAATGGCAATACAGGTTGTCAGTAAAAAGTATACGATCGTCTTCAATCCGATTCTCCCCAGTTTTTTCGGGTCACCTAAACCTGCCGACCCAAGAACGATGGAAAGAAACACAATCGGCACGACAAGCATACTGATCAGGTTGAGGAAAATCTTCCCCAGCGGTGTAAAGAGGTAAGGATCTAATATATCAAATAAATCTTTTGCAAAAATATTTAGAATCAAACCGACTACGGCCCCTAATATTAAGGCTGTAATAATCTTTGTTGTTAAATTAAATTTCATAGATGTACCTCCCTATAATTTTCCAAATAATATAAAGATATTACCCTTTTATCTTTTTTATAAAACCAAAATTTTTAGAACTTTCAGCTAGCGAATCCTCTCTTTCCTCATCCCCGACTGTTTTATTCGTTCATTTCTCTATTATACTGATTTTTATTAAATTTAAAGAAGATTAAGGGAGATTCACATCCATTTTACTATGTTTCAGGCAATGGATATCATAATTTCAGGCAGTTCAATGAATCCATCCTACTAAAAAAATACTGCCAAAAAATTCTTTTCACCTTTCAGGGATTAAAGTATACGTGATTGGGTAAATAGTAGTAACAGCATGAAAATAGAAAGGAACATACGATGATGAATAAAACAGTCTATTTTCTTTCAAGTAGTCAACAGCGCAGCTTGATAGCTGAAGGTTGGGCCGAGAAGCTCGATGTGTCGGATTGGTCTTTCAAAAGTGCCGGATGGGTTGCTGAAAGTCGTGCTGAATTCAGCGTTTTAGCAATGAAAGAATTATGTATCGATATTAGTTCATTTCCTCTTTCACGCATTGAGATGAAGGAACTGGGTGATGCCTCGGTTATCGTTGCGATTCAGGATACAGAATATGATGATAAGATCGAACTTCCATCAGAACTGGAAGAAAAGGTCATCTATTGGAATTTACCGAATCCGCGTAAGCGTTCTGCGACACTGATTGAAGAATGGGTACACTATCAGGAAATTTGTGATGAAATCGCCATGAAGGTGAAAGATTTAGAAAATATACTTCCACAATTACATTAAGAGGACTGATTACAAGCGAAATTCCAATGTAATCAGTCCCTTTTTTTTACGTAAAATACTCAAGCTTTGCTTTGGGAAAATGCTTTTCCATGTAAGCATACAGGTGATCTTTGATTTCCTGTTCTTCATCCTTCTGGTAAATATACTTTCCGATTCCGTATTTCCCCCATTTATAGCGCCGTTCTTCTTCGTTTAATTCAAGCTTCGTCATCGGATAGTTCTTCTCGATCACTCTTTTAGCCGGCTTCGTAAAACGATGCTGGATGAATTCAAAGGTCAAATCCTTTTTTGCTTCTTCCGGAAGATGGGCTTCCAAATGTTCGAACATTTGTTTATACCCTTCCTGCCAGCCTTCATGAATATAGATGGGTGCCACAATGAAGCCCAATGGATAGCCTGCCCTCGCCACCTTGCCGGCTGCCTCAAGCCTTTTATCCAAAGGAGAGGTGCCCGGTTCAAAATTCTTAATCACATAATCGGCATTGATACTAAAACGAAATCTCGTCTTCCCATTATGTTTGGCATCGAGTAGATGGTCAACGTGATGGAATTTGGTTACAAAACGCAGCTTTCCGTATTCCGATTCACCAAAATGTTCGATCGCCCGTTTCAATGTATGCGTAAGATGATCGACACCGACGATATCTGACGTACAAGCAGCCTCAAATCGCGTGAACTCAGGTGCCCTCTCCTCGATGTAACGATCTGCCGATTCGAATATTTCATCTACATTGACATACGTCCTGATATAGGGTTTACTCCCCATCGTGGTTTGAAGATAACAGTAATGACAATGGCCCATACAGCCTGTCGCAAAAGGAATGGCATATTCCGCAGACGGCTTCGAAGTATCAAACTTCAATGTTTTCCGGACTCCCACCACCAATGTTGATTTGGCGATCCGGTATTTTTGGAAATGATTATCCCCGGGCAGATTACGAACCTGGTTGTGGGATGTGGTATAGCGGATCTCCACATCCATTTTCTCGAACTTTTCCTTCAGTTCTTTCCCTAATGGATAGTCCAGAGCATTCGGTTCAAAATAGACCAATTGAGGTACGAACGGTTTCACCATATTTTATCCCTCCTATAGGTCTCCAAACGATTGTGTGTAAGCCTCTTCCGCTTCTGCTTCTGAAGAATAAACGGCCACTTCATGCGTTAAAGGATAATAAGTCTCATATAGAAATAATGCTAATTCGTTTGGGTTTTCCGGATCGTGCACAACGGCTGCTTCCTGTACATTGGCGACACTTTGAGTATGTGGATTCCGGTAAATCACATACACGATATCCCCTGCTTGGTACGGAGTATATTGATTGTTCAATTCCATTTTTCTCACCTTTTTCTACAAGTCATTATTATCATTTTCTGTTAATCGGGATAGAAATATGATGGTAAAACATGTTTAATGGTTTTTAAAGGTTAAAAAAAACTCCCCCTACTTAACTAACCGCAGGAGAAGCTTGTTCTACAGACCATAAAATTCAGTTGTATTTTTGAACAATTGTTTATATACAGCTGCTTCTGACATGCTTTTTAATTCGGCCACTTTTTCTATGGAGCGGTGCATCATGCCAGGGTGAGTCATTCTTTCTTGAAAGACACCTTCAAACCTCCAGGGACCGTCTGTTTCCACCATCAGCCCTTGGATCGGGTAGGCCCGGACCAGCTGCTGAATTTCCTTTTCATACAGGACATCCGGCGTAACAGAAACGAGGTAACCATTCCGGATTATCCTTTCAATCGTTCCGCTATCCCCCTTAAACCAATGAAAATGAGCTTTTGATATGGAATGCTTCTCCAATAAATCGCAGATGATGGGCGCGTGCTCATAAACCCCATGAAGGATGATGGGTTTATTCAGCCGATTCGATTCAATGATAAAACGTTCCAACAGCTCTATATAAGGAGTGAGGACCAGTGAGGGATCTTCTTTCATTTTGTAATAGGGTAACCCTACTTCTCCGATTGCCACCAGCTCTTGATGATGTCGCTGAATCCACACCAGAAGTTCCTGCACCTCCCTCTCTGAAGGAATCTCTTGTTCAGGATGAAAACCGGCAGCTGCCTTTACCCTTCCGTCCCTTTTCGCAAATGCTAGATTTTGCTTGGATGATTGGAGGTGAAAGGATACAGAAATGAGAGCATCTACTGAGTAGAGGTCGAGCTCCTTAAGGATTTTTTCACGTTCTTCCTTTTCATATAAGTCCAGGTGAATATGAGCATCGATGAGGGATGGTTTACACATATTGAGATAACTCCTCAAAAATATCCGTTTTCCATTTCAGGAACTCCTCCGTTAAGAGAATCTCTTTGTTGCGCGGACGTGGAAAAGGCACTTTGAATTCCTTTTGCACACGAGCCGGCCGGGTGGATAATACGATGATCCGGTCTGATAAGAAGAGGGCTTCGTCGATATTATGGGTGACAAATAGAACCGAGCTGAGATCCTCTTCCCAAATGGAAAGAAGCCACTTCTGCATGTCCAATCTTGTAAACTCGTCCAGGGCAGAAAAAGGTTCATCCAGGCATAAAAAAGATTGAGGGCTGACCAGGGCACGAATAAATGCGACACGCTGTTTCATCCCCCCGGAGAGATCATCAGGATAAGCGTGCTCATACCCCTTCAAACCTGCACGTTCAATCATACTCATCGCTCTTTCCTTATCCCTCTTTCCATGTAACTCTTGACCTAGCATCACATTCTCGATCACCGTCCTCCACGGAAGGAGGGACGGACTTTGAGGCATATAGCTGATGGAGCCTCTACGGCCATTTATCGACTGGCCATCGAGCTTTATATCTCCTGAATCGGGTGTGAATAATCCACCGATTACGTGAAATAACGTACTCTTTCCACTTCCGGAAGGACCAAGAATCGAAACAAACTCACCTTCTTCTACTTGAATGGAAAGATCATCGAGAATCAATTCCCCATCAAATGACTTGGACATATGTTGAATGGATAAGGTCGTCATGTTACTTTTCCTCCTTTCGATTCCACTTCACCATGATTTTTTCTAATAAAAGGATGAGCCCAAAGAACACCAGGCTTAGGAGCATGATCATGAAAATAGCGACAAAAACCCGGTCGGTCCTGAAAGAAGAAGAGGCGAGTGTCATATAGACCCCAATTCCTTTTTGGGCACCAAGCCATTCAGAGATGACCGCTCCCATGACACTATAGGTAGCTGAAATTTTCAGACCTGAGAAGATGGACGGGAGGGCATGTGGCCATTCCACTTTCCGGAAAATCTGGCCTTTTGTTGCACCAGACATTTTCATATAAAGGATATACTCTCCATTCGTCTGTCTGAATCCGTCTAATGCCGAAACGGCTACGGGAAAGAAGCATATCAGCGTAATGACGATGATTTTCGGTAAAAGTCCGAACCCAAACCAGATGACAAGCAGTGGAGCCAAGACGATAATCGGTATATTCTGGGACAGGATCATAAGCGGATAGATCGCTTCCCTTACCTTTGGCAGAAGATGCAGTCCAACCGCCGTGCCGATCCCGATGGAACAGCCAATCGCAAACCCAGCAATCGTCAGGAAAGTCGTCGATGCAAGGTGCCCCTTAAACAGGGACCAAGAGGCCACCCCTTCTGCCCATATATCTGAAGGTGAAGGCATCAGCCATGCAGGTACTTCGAATATTCTAATGGTGACTTCCCAAATGATGAATAAAAGGATGAGGACCAAGAAGGGTCTCCATCCTTTTGAAATCCATGTTCTCATCCTCTATACTTCTCCGTTAAGTCGTTCATTTCGATCCCATCAGGCTGATATAATACTTTGATTTGGGAAATGACGTTCTGGCTGCCCATTTCAATCATCCGCTCATTCATTTGTTCAATCACCTTGAATAAATCTGCCAGATTCCCCTCCATCGTCGTTTCTAATGGATGTACTTCATATCGAACTCCCGATTTTTCGATGATCGCGATTGCTTCATCAACATACGGAATCACATCTTCCCCGTTCTTTGTCTTCGGAATGATTTGGATACTTACGAGTGCGTTCCCCATTTTGTTCACCTCTTATTTTGGTAAAAATTCGTTTGTGAATGCTTTCTTGCTTTCTAGCTTCTTATCTAATAAATCATTATCATACATCCATGCTGCATAGTTCTCCCACACTTCCAACTTCTGTTCTCCCCATCTGTCGGCGTCATCTTTATATTTTGGTGCGAGCCATTCCTGACTTTTCATGACTAACTCTTCATCAAGATCGGGAGCTGCTCCTAATAGAATCTCACCAGCCTCTTTCGGGTTTTCGATGGCATATTCATATCCTTTGGATGTAGCCGCCAGGAAAGCTTTAACCGTTTCAGGATCAGAATCGATCATTTTTTCATTCGTTGTCAGGACCGGAGTATAATAATCCAGTTTTTCAGAATAATCCTTGACGTACATCATGTTCAATTCTTCACCGCGAAGCTCTGCCTCAATACCTGTCCAACCATAATAAATCCAGGCGAAATCCACATCACGTTTAACGGCAGTAAAGAAATCGGTGTCACCCATATTGATGAAATTCACTTTTTCCACATCTGCATTTTGTTGTTTCATGATGGAATCCATAACGGCTTTTTCAACAGGGGATCCCCAGCCGCCATAGTTTTTCCCTTCGAAATCCTTTGGTTTTGTAATACCCTTACTCTTTGGTGAAGCAAACCCGGAAGTATTATGCTGGATAACCGCAGCAATGGATACGATGGGCACATCCTGAACCCTCGCTTGGGTTACACTTTCCTGATACCCTACCCCGAATTCAGCTTTCCCTGATGCAACGAGCTGATCGGCTCCCGCCTCTCCGGGCAGGATGATGTCTACATCCAGTCCCTGATCTTTAAAGTAGCCTTTTTCTTTCGCCACATATAATCCGGTGTGATTGGTATTCGGTGTCCAGTCAAGTACAACCGATACCTTTTTAAGACCGTCCTCCTTCTTATCTGCTGTATCTCCTCCACCGCTGCAGGCAGTCAATAGAAGTACAGAACAAATGATGAGCATCCATTTTTTCATGGTGATTCCTCCTTAGATCTTTTGCGGTCGTAACGTTTTATTCCATTATTCTTCACTTTTGAAAGAGAATGAATGTACCCCACCGGCAAATCGAGTCGTTAGGCCCGGGACAAAACAAAAAAACGCCCCAAGCTAAAGCCCAGGACGCATCGTTAAACATGTTATGTATCGTTTAAGAGAATGTTTCCTACGCTGGTATCAGCCAGTTCAGGTTCAAAGGGTCAGTATCTACAGGATACAATCTCAACCGGCCATCCCGGTCCCCCTACACGTGGAATATGAAATTAAACGTTATCTTCTTCCCTACTTTGCCATAGAACTGATGGTTATTCAAGCATTTCCTTCTCATTTTGAAAGACTCGATCGAAATCAGCGGAATCGATCAGTTCATCAATGAAAGGCAAGCAGGCAGAGCCAACTTCTGAATCGCCATTTTGCAAGTGGTGAAACGCATATTGGAGAAGGAAGATCAAGACCATTGATGGCAGGAGCTGTTTTTCCTCTGATGACAATGGACCACTCCTTTCATACCCTCTCAGGAAACCATTGATACATCGGAAAGAATGTTCTCTATCTTCCTTGATCTTGTTTTTGAGCATTCCTGCGAGGAAGTATCCGATGTCTGCCACCCGGGGTGCGATCCGCATCCGTTCAAAATCAATGATGCCGACGACTTCCTCTTCTTTCATCATGATATTTCCTGCATTGCAGTCACTATGAACAAGTTGTTGGGGTAAGCACGTATAGATTGTCTCCCATCCCTCCACTCGATCGAGGACCCCCCTTCCCCACGTCCCCAACTGTGTGTGATCAAATTCTAGGACCCATTCTCTTATATGCCGTTCAATATCCCAGACGGCAATGTCGTTCTGACAGTGGTACTTGTCGAGGAGTTCGTGGAGGCTAGAAAGATAGGCTCCCGCATTAGTCAGGGAAGATAAAGAATATTCCTGTAACGGGAAGCCTTCTAACGCTTCATAGAGAGAATAGAGGTGCTCACCTTCTTGAACGAATGGTTGATTAGACCAGCTGCTCAACAGGGGTGATTCTACAAGAAGGCCATTTTCCAGTAAATAAGAGGTTACATAGAGCTCCTCCATCAGGTTACCGACCTTCGAATGCTCCCTTTTTTTCAAATAGAATGTCTGCCTGGAAGCCTCCACCATCGTCACATTGGGATGAAGATGGAGCGTATGGGTGAATGAAGGATCGACGTTCCAATTCCGTAATAGATCCCTAAGAGGTTCAATCATTTTTATTTCCTTTCAAAACGTAGTAATATACGGTTAGTATGACTGTGAAAGAATGTCTACATACCATAGGAAAAGAGGTTTCATCTATGCAAAGAATACAAATGGCAGAAGACTTATCATTCTCAAGGATCATTCATGGATTATGGAGACTTGCAGACTGGAAGCAGTCGAAGGAAGATACACTTTCCTTGATTCAGCACAATATTGAAAACGGAATCACCACCTTTGACCATGCCGATATTTATGGATCTTATACGTGCGAAACCTTATTCGGTGAAGCTCTCGCCCTCGAACCTTCACTGCGGGAAAAAATGGAGATTGTAACGAAATGCGGGATTGTCCTGCCTTCTGACAATCGCCCTGAGCATCAAACACACCATTACAACACGAGTAAAAAACATATCCTCGCTTCGGTTGAAAACTCTCTTCAACAATTAAAGACGGATTACATCGATCTATTATTGATTCACAGACCTGATCCCTTCATGAATGGTGAAGAAGTCGCTGAAGCCTTCACTCAATTAAAAGAAGAAGGAAAGGTCCGTCATTTTGGAGTGTCCAACTTTAAAGATCATCAGTGGAATATGCTTCAATCTTATTTACCATTTCCATTGATTACAAATCAAATTGAATTATCCGCTTACCATTTGGAAAACTTCGAAGACGGCACGTTAAACCTTTGTCAGGAAAAGCGCGTGGCACCGATGGCATGGTCACCGCTGGCAGGCGGGGCGATCTTCAGGGGAGAAGATGAGAAAGCGGTCCGTCTCCAACATACTTTGAAGAAAATCCAAGAGGAAACGGGAGCCAAGGGAATCGACCAGGTTCTGTATGCTTGGCTGCTTAACCATCCGGCAAATATCATGCCGATCGTCGGTTCAGGGAAGAAAGAACGAATCGGGCATGCGATTGATTCCCTTTCGATTTCATTGAACCACGATCAATGGTTCGAGATTCTGCAAACTTCCATGGGACATGATGTTCCATAAAATTGTACAACAAAAAAGACGATCCTTTTTCTAAAGGTCGTCTTTTTTAGTGAGCTATATCTCCACCAACATAATATTCAAGGTAGACATCCTGCAGTTCATTCATCGAAAGTTCATAGAGCTGCTTCCCGTAAGATTTATAAACGCCAATCCTCAATAACTGTTGGATATAGAAATCCTTCTTTAACTCGGGTGTTTTTTTCTGTTGAGATTTCGTTTCTTGGTGTAACATGTTCATCCCTCCAGTTGAGGATATACCCCAATTAGGGAGGACAATAAACATTCTATCACCATTCAACGCCAATCACCTTAAGAAAAACGCTTCATTTACGCCTTTCTGCCGTCAGGTTTCCCTCAAATTACCAATTGTTACGTACAGCAGTGATGATGCCCCTCCAGGACGCTTTCGCCTTCGATTTGGATGGTTGCGTGATGAATGTCGTATTCTTCTTCAAGAAATGCAGATAGTTGTAATAACATCGCATCTCGATTCACATCATCCCTAACGACTACATGACAGCTCATAGCAGTGAATTCCGAGGTGATGCACCACACATGAAGATCGTGGACCTCAATGACTCCCTGTATCTCCGACAGGCTCCTGCTTACTTTTTCCGTATCCACATTTTTAGGGGAGCCTTCCATCAAAATATGAATGGAATCCTTCGTCACCCTCCATCCTGAAATGACAATGAGGATGGCTACGATGACAGATGCGATTGGATCGGCCACATTCCAATTAAAGAAATAAATAAGGAGACCTGCTATGATGGCCCCCACTGAACCTAGCATATCACCCAGTACATGAAGGAAAGCACTTCGCACATTCAAGTTATGTTCCGTGTCCCCTCTCATGAGAATCCACGCAACGATCACGTTCACAACCAAGCCGATGACCGCAATGATCATCATGCTTGGTGAAACATTCGGTGTGTCAACGAAGCGGTGGTATGCCTCCCAGAAAATATAAAGGGAAACCAGGATCAAGGTGATACCATTCAGAAAAGCGGCTACAATTTCAAATCGCTTGTATCCATATGTCTTCCCTTTATCTGACGCCTTTTCCCCTATATAGAAAGCGGCAAGACTAAGCCCAAGAGCCGCTGCATCGCTGAGCATATGCCCTGCATCCGAAAGAAGGGCGAGGCTATTTGTCACGACTCCCCCGATCACTTCAACGATCATAAAGGTAAAAATGAATAGGAAACTGATTAATAATGCTTTTTTATTTTGAGTGTGGCCATGACTGTGATCGTGACCCATATGATATCCCTCACTTTCGATCTTTTATCCGCAGTAGTCTAAGACCATTCCATCCGGTGCAGATGGATGATGACCGCCATGCTTGTTTCCCTCACTTCATCGGCTACGGCTACAAGGGCTAAAGGAGTTTCCACCGTCCCAAATACCATGACGGTTTTCCCTTCACCATGGAGGCTATCGATTCCTGCTGGCACAAGGGTAAAATGGCTTGGGGATCCAGGGAAATGTCTTTTATCGCCGATGAGACCACTGATTCCTTTACCCGTATGAGATTGAAACTTAAACACTTCACTCATTTCTATAAACAAGGTTCAGTTCTTCCGCCTTTTTTATAAATGCGTGGCCAAGAGGGTGTGGGGAGTGAAATTCCAGGGCCGACATCATCTTCCACTTCTAGTCACGTTCCTCCACCTCCATTTGGTGAGTTACAGCGATTTCAATCAATTGTTTTACGTGATGATCATCCAAGGAATAATAAACAAGCTTGCCTTTTTTTTTGAATTTGGCTAACCCCTGCTTCTTCAATAAACGTAAATGGTGGGATGCGGTTGCAGTGGAAGAACCTACAATATTGGCCACATCACACACACATAGTTCGTCTTCCTTTGTAAGTGCATACGCAATTTTCATTCTCGTTTGATCGGAAAGTGCTTTAAAGATCTCTGCTACTTTAGACGTATTTTGTGTCAAGACGTCTGTTTTTAAGCGACTGACCTTTTCCCCTTCCACACATGCCACTTCACACACATCCGTTTCTTTCATCTAAGACACCTCTCCTACATTCAAATGCCCTTTTGAATATAGTATAGAAGAAAGCGTAAAAATATTCAAACATTCTTTTGAATGTTATTTTTTTGTATTTACCACTGGTGTTCGGGGTAAGAATGGAATGCTTGGATTTTCCCCATGGATAGACAAAAAAACCCCGGAATGATTTCCGGGGCTTACTGAAAAATAGTGATTAATTTTGTTGGAGTTTTTTACGTTCTCGCTTCATGAAGAAGTCCAGGGTTACCCAAAAAACAACGGATGTAACGGCGAAGATCGCAATTGCAAAGTAGATGTCTTCCGTTTTCCAGTCTAATCGTGGAATAAGCAGGCCAAGTACGCCTGATAATATATAGTAGCCCCCAATTAATTGCAGGTATAAACGCCCAGTCTGGGACTTGATATTTTCCAAATAACCTTTTCCTGCTTTGCCGAAGAAAATAGCTATTCCTCTTAAAATGACATAAACCGAAAAGGCAATGATAAGGGCTACAACAAACTCTTGATTAAACACGTCTGCCATAATCGTTCTCCTTTCCAACTATCGTACGATACAATCCAAATTAATTGTTTTATTCATTCTTTTTCTCTAAGATGAAATAATAGAACGTACAATTAAATCATTATATTTTAGGATAACTGAATGGTGGTCACATTGCAATTACAAAAGACATTCGTAAAGCGGTATAAATGTGTGATACGGTTAAAAGAACATACTCATCTAAAAAAGGATGTTAAGTAGAAAATCATTCAATTATGATGTGTATCGACTCTTTATATAGGAGGTGATTGAAGCGGAAGAAAGGAACTATATCCCTTTCTTTTTGTCTTCTCCCCATTGGACATTTTATTAAATTTATTCCTTGTTGCCCTGCTCATCGGGCTGACTGCCTTCTTCGTGGCTTCTGAATTTGCCATCGTCAAGGTGAGAAGTTCGAGAATCGATCAGTTGGTCTCTGAAGGGAACCAAACCGCCATGGCCGCGAAAAGGGTCATTTCCCACCTGGACGAATATCTGTCTGCCTGTCAGCTGGGAATTACCATCACCTCCCTTGGACTTGGGTGGTTAGGAGAACCAACCATTGAAACCCTGCTTCACCCGGTATTTGAAAAGTTTGATTTAAATCCGTCCATTGCAAGCATCATTTCATTCGCTTTGGCTTTTTCTGTCATTACCTTTTTGCATGTGGTTATCGGAGAATTGGCCCCGAAGACATTCGCCATTCAAAAAGCAGAAAGAATCACATTATTATTTGCCAAGCCGCTGATCTGGTTTTACAGGATTGCTTATCCATTTATTTGGACCTTGAACAGTTCGGCCCGCGTGTTTACAGGGATGTTCGGTTTAAAACCGGCTTCTGAGCATGAAATCGCCCATTCCGAGGAAGAGCTCAGAATCATCCTTTCCGACAGCTACAAAAGCGGTGAAATCAATTCATCCGAATTCAAGTATGTGAATAAGATATTTGAATTTGACGAGCGTATCGCGAAGGAGATCATGGTCCCACGGACAAACATCGTGACTCTATCCGCAGAATCGACCATTGACGAAGTATTATCTGTCATTAAAGAGGAACGGTATACGAGGTACCCTGTCGTGGACGGGGATAAAGACAATATCCTCGGGATCGTGAATGTCAAGGAACTATTGACGACTCTCGTGAATCACAAAAGCGAACATGAAAATATTACTTCTTTCATCAAACCCGTCATACGTGTGATTGAGACGATTCCCATCCAGGCACTGCTCGTCAAGTTGCAAAAGGAGCGTTCCCCCATGGCCGTCCTCCTTGATGAATATGGCGGGACCGCCGGCCTCGTTACGGTGGAAGACATCATTGAAGAGATTGTCGGCGAAATCCGGGATGAATTCGATATCGACGAGATTCCTGAAGTTCAAAAGGTGAAAGAAGATCATTATATCTTCGACGCCGTCATGCTCATTGAAGATGTGAATGACCTTCTTGGGATCTCAATCGAAGAAGAAGAAGTCGATACCATCGGGGGCTGGTTCCTCACTCAGAAGTATGAAGTCAAGCCGGAGGATAAGATTGAGGAACAAGGCTATTGCTTTAAGGTGAAGGAAATCGATGGACATCACATTCAATATCTGGAAGTGACCAAAATGAAAAATACGAATGAAAAGAACGAGTCTCATTAAGAGCTCGTTTTTTTATTTACCACTCATACCTGCGCCAATAAGAATAAATCTTTTTGAAAATGGAAAAATAACGGCAAACATGTATGAGAGGTGAATTATGACTAGCATCATCATTGGATTAATCCTGCTTATGGTATTAGCGTATCTCGGCTGGTCGATCATCTGGATCGCTCCGTTAGTTGCGGGTTTGGTAGCGCTCATGAGCGGTCTCGACCTGCTCCCGGCCTATACAGAAACGTATATGACCGGATTTGTGAACTTCGCGAAGGAATGGTTCCCCGTCTTCCTTTTCGGAGCGATCTTCGGAAAATTGATGGAGGATGTAGGGGCCGCTCAATCTGTCGCGTATAAAATCACCAACATTATCGGAAAGGACAGGGCCATCCTCGGCGTGCTGATTGCAGCTGCCGTTCTGACCTATGGAGGGGTTAGCTTATTCGTCGTGGTATTTGCGATTTATCCACTGGCGATCGCCATGTTCAGGGAGGCGGACATTACAAGGAAACTGCTGCCCCCTACCTTTGTATTAGGGGCTTTCACGTTTACGATGACGGCCATTCCGGGTACACCACAGATCCAAAACCTGATTCCCATCGATTATTTCAAAACGTCTCCCACTGCCGCCCCGATCATCGGGATTGTAGGAGGATTAATCATGGCGGTTGGAGGGTACTTTTACTTAAGGTGGCGTCAAAAGCAATTCACAAGCAAAGGGGACATATTCACCGAACCCAAGGGCGGTAATGACGTGAAGGAGATCAAAGAATCAGAACTCCCAAACTTCTATCTATCCTTTCTCCCCCTTGTCATTGTCGTCGTGACCTTGAACGTATTCAAGTGGAACATCCTGACTGCTTTGCTTGTCGGGATCCTTTCCATATTACTCATTAATTTCAAGCATTATAAGAAATTCATTCCTGCTGTCAATGGAGGGGCTAAAGGATCGGTCATGGCCGTGATCAACACAAGTGCTGCAGTAGGGTTCGGGGCTGTCGTTACAGCAGCTCCCGGATTCAAGACATTGACGAAACTCATACTCGGCATCAAGGGGAATCCGGTGATTTCCGAAGCGATTGCCGTTCAGACGCTTGCAGCCATTACAGGATCCGCGTCAGGCGGTATGGGGATTGCACTGGAAGCTTTGGGCGATAAATATTATGAGCTCTCTCAAACAAGCGGAATCAGTGCAGAAGCATTCCACAGAATTGCATCGATCTCTTCCGGGGCATCGATCCTGCCTCATAATGGGGCCCTCCTGACACTATTTGCCGTGACAGGACTCACTCATAAAGATTCATATTTAGATGTTGCCGTTGTGGGACTGCTCATCCCGACAATCGCAGAAATTGTCTCCATCATCCTGGCCAATATGGGAATTTATTAATACGAGGAGGAAATAAAGATGGTTAATGATAAAGTGGTATTTATAACAGGCGCAGCACGTGGGATCGGATACGAAATCGGGGAGCATTTTGCTCAAAACGGGGCAAAGGTCGTTCTGTCCGATATCAATCAAGAAGGTTTGGATGAAGCGGTTGATGAACTGAAAAGCAGAGGGTTCGATTGCCTCGGAATCAAATGTGACGTAACAAGTGAAGAGGATGTGAAGGCGGGGATTGATAAAACCGTTGAACATTATGGACGTATCGATGTCCTGATCAATAACGCCGGGCTTCAACACGTAGCCCCACTAGAAGACTTCCCGATTGAAAAGTTTGAGCTATTAATCAAAATCATGTTGACCGCTCCCTTCATCGCAACGAAATTTGCTTTTCCCCATATGAAAAAGCAAAAATTCGGTCGCATCATCAATATGGCATCCATTAACGGGTTAATCGGATTTGCCGGAAAAGCTGCCTACAACAGCGCGAAGCACGGCGTAATCGGCTTGACAAAAGTAGCGGCCCTCGAGGGTGCTGAACATGGGATTACCGTCAATGCCATGTGCCCTGGATACGTGGATACCCCTCTTGTCCGCAACCAGCTGAAGGATATTTCAACCACCCGGGGAGTGGAGCTTGAAAAAGTATTGGAGGATGTCATCTATCCCCTCGTACCTCAGAAACGATTATTGTCCGTAGAAGAAATTGCAGATTATACCATTTTCCTTTCCAGTGACAAGGCAAAGGGTGTAACGGGGCAAGCAGTTGTCTTGGATGGTGGATATACTGCTCAATAATCAGCACAGAAAACTCGGATCAGTTTCCTGATCCGAGTTTTCTTTAGTTCATATTATCAGGTAATGCCCCTAGATCGATTCCCCATACGAGTGGCATGAAGAAATAAATCAAAAGTGTAATAAAGACGATACTGATCACATTCAACCATATACCCGCCTTGACCATGTCCCCCATTTTAATATAACCTGATCCAAATACGACGGCATTCGGAGGTGTAGCCACCGGCAGCATGAAAGCACATGAAGCAGCTAAGCCCGCCGCCACCATCAGACTATAAGGGTGAACATTCAAGGCAGCTGCAAGAGCAGCCATTATCGGAAACATCATCGTGGCTGTCGCCGTATTGGACGTAATTTCAGTTAAGAAAATAACAAAGGTCGTCACGGCAAGCAAGATAATAATGAAGGATATTCCTTCAAGAATTGTTAATTGCTGTCCGATCCACTCTGCCAACCCCGTTTCTTTGAAACCCTTCGCAATGGCAAGACCTCCACCGAATAAGAGCAGGATCCCCCATGGCAGCTTCTTCGCATCGTCCCAATTGATCAGTCGTGATTCTTTCCTTGCAGGAAGAAGAAACAAAACGAGTGCCCCTGTAATGGCTATGATTGTGTCGTCTAATGACGGAACCCATTGGTTCAGTAGGAACGATCGAGTGATCCAACATAGGGCTGTAGCGACAAAGACCGTAAGAACAAGCTTTTCTTCAAATGAGATGCGACCAAGAGACCGGTTCTCTTTCTCCACAATTTCCCTTCCACCCGGCAATTCTTTAATCTTTAATGGAAAAGCCACCTTGATTAAATACCACCAAGTAACAAATAGAAGAATCGCGGCAAGGGGAACTCCGAAAAGCATCCATTTCGCAAACGAGAAATCGATTCCGTACAACTGTTTCACAACTGCCGCAAATATCGTATTTGGAGGCGTTCCGATCAACGTTCCCAAGCCTCCGATCGATGCACTATATGCAATTCCCAGCATGATCACTTTACTGAAGTGCCCCGTTCTATTCGTCCCTTCCTTTTTTAGACTTTCATTCACTTGATAAATCACGGCTGTTCCAATCGGAAGCATCATCATGGCCGTTGCCGTATTCGAGATCCACATAGATAAAAAACCTGTAGCCAGCATAAATCCAAGGACGATTCTCTCAGTGCCGGTACCAATCAACAAAATGATGCTCATGGCAATCCGCTTATGTAAGTTCCACTTTTCCATGGCAATCGCTATGATAAACCCACCCATAAATAGAAAAATCGTACTATCACCATAGGCAGACGTGACATCCCCGGATTGAAGAGCCCCCGTAAGCGGAAACAAAATGATCGGCAACAAAGCAGTTGCCGGAATAGGTATCGCTTCAGTTATCCACCAAACCGCTATCCATGCTGTACCCGCAAGGACAGCAACAGCCTCTTTTGCCAAACCTTCAGGAGAGAAAAATAACATGATGAGAATAAACAGGAGAGGTCCTAAGAAAAAACCGATTTTCTGTCTTGGATTCGAAGTGGGCTCCGGAACACGAGTTGTATCCACCTGACGAGAAGCAGCAGGCGTGCTTCCGGAAGTGAAGAATTGCAAAGTATCCATCACCTCCCCGTGCCATTTCCAAAGCGTCCCCCATGCGTTTTTCACCGTTAACATCTATCATTCCCCCATTCCTCGTCTTACTAAAACTCTATCGACCATCGAAAGCGCTGTCAATTGTAACGTCCCCAAATAATGTAAAAAACTGAACATTCACTTCTTTCTCCCTACATTTCTTTTATATTCCCCTTCAAAGGACGTACATCTTTTTCAGGACCTTCGCACTCTCCCTATAACACGAAAAACAAACCATATCTTCATAAACCTTTTCGTTGTAAAATATTGTTATAGAGTAATGACGGTCATGTTAAAGGAGACAATATGAAAATCTATTGGCAAATAAGCTATTTTGTAATAGGGTTACTTATTTTCAGCTATGGGATCAGTATGTCCATCAACGTGCAATACTTGGGGATCCATCCATGGGATGTGCTCAACATTGCCCTATTTGAGAAGTTTGGCTTAACGATTGGCACCTGGAATATTATCGTCGGTGCCACCCTGATTGCCGGCACCCTGGTGTTGAAAGGGAAATATGTTCGCATCGGGACGATCCTGAACGGAGTGATGGTTGGGGTGCTGGTCGACTTCTTTCTGTTCTACGATTTACTTCCGCCCCAAACGAACATGGTCGTAGATATCCTGATTCTATTATCAGCGGTTATCTTGATGGGGGTTGGTGGGGGATTATATTCAGCTGCTCACCTTGGTACGGGTCCGCGGGACGGGTTTATGCTTACCATTTCAGATTTAACGAATCTTTCAATCAGCAGGGTCCGGATCATCTGTGAGTGTGCGGTGTTGCTAATCGGACTGTTTCTTTCCGGTCCAGTCTTCGTTTTCACTTTCATATATACGTTTATTCAAAGTCCCATCTTTCAAAAATCCTTTTTATTTTTCACCGATCGACTCAATACCCGTTTTGCCAGCAATAATGTAAGTATGTAAAAAGGACAAATGCCTGAGGCAATTTGTCCTTTTCTATGTCATGACATTTCACAAGCCACTAATCCATATTGCTGATGAGGGTTTAACTGCTTTATAAATTGGAATAGTTGCTGCACCTGTTCATTTTCCATATCCCGCTTATAGTAATCTTCCAGGACCTCAAGCATTTCATCCGGGTACATCAGACAAGTATGGCTTCCCCAATCTGTTTGCCTGCCCTCCAACCTTTTATAGTAAATGCCGTCCAACAGGGAGAAAAAGAGTTCATACCCTTTTGGAAAAAACGGGCTGATCCGCTTCGGGTAATTATGATTCCAGTCTCCCCCTTCATAATGAAATGTCTGGTCCGTCAGATCACCGATAAAGACTTCAACATCCGCCATCCTATCTCCTCCTCAGGTATATGCGCCTTCTTTATAATGTATAAAACCCGTCCACCTTTTTTAGAACCTGTTCGCGTCAAAGAAAGAGCCGCTCCAGGATCCTTCCCCTGTATGCGACTCCCGGCTGTCATAGATATTTTCGCTGTACACTTCTTCCGTCATACGTAAATAACATATCCCGATTCTCCACATGGGTTTCAATATGGACCGGTCTTCCCCAAAGCTGGTGGAGATACGGCAAAACCTTTTCCAAGTACTTAATGTCGAGCTCAACATCTTCAAACCAATGTTTTAGATAAAGCTCCCCACTCTTCATATAATCCCCATCATTCACGGTGATGTAAGGGAACCCGCCATTGACCCTCATGCCGACGAGCTGGTCCCGGACATGAGTCCATTCTTTATCGACAATCTTATAGTCCTTCCCCTGCTTCTGGAACAGGTACATATCTTCTCTTGTCACCAGATCTTTCGTTAAATAGTTCCGTAAGAAGGAAATATCCGATTCGATTTCACGCACCTCAAACATCTTCTCACGGCCCGAATTCGGCTTGACTCCCCGCTTCTTCATCTCTTCTGTCGGGTTATCAAAACGATCCTCGATGTCTTCGAAGATCTTCAACCCGAGATAATATGGGTTGATCTGCGTACGTGAAGGCTGTACTACCCCTGCGTTCAGCTTCGCAAACTCAATCGACTCCCCGCTCGTCAAATCCATTTCCCTTATGATCCGCTGATGCCAATACGAAGCCCAGCCCTCATTCATGATTTTCGTTTCAAGCTGCGGCCAGAAATACAGCATTTCTTCCCGCATCATGGTCAAAATATCCCGCTGCCAGTCAGACAACTCCCTGCTGTACTGCTCGATGAAAAGGAGAATATCCTTCTCGGGTTGCGGAGGGAACTTCTTCTTCACCTTCTTCTTTTCCCTGCTCTTCGGCTTTTCGTCCAATGACCACAAATCATCATAAGGAGAGGCAGGATTCACTTCCTCCTCTTCCCACTCCACATCATCCATTGTCCACGACAACTTCGGGCGCATGAGGGAAGGATCGATATGCTCATCCACGGCAAGGACGGCATCAAGGAAGTTCTCGACCTCCTGTTTCCCATGCTCGATCTCATATCTGCGCACACGTTCAGCCGTAGCTGCCATGCTCTCCACCATATCCCGTTTCGTGTTCTGGAAACGCACATTGTTCTTAAAGAAATCACAGTGGGCCAGCACGTGAGCCACAATCAGCTTGTTCTGAATAAGGGAATTCGAATCCAGCAAAAACGCATAACAAGGATCCGAATTGATCACCAACTCATAAATTTTACTCAACCCCAAATCGTATTGTAGCTTCATCTTATGGAACTGCTTCCCAAAGCTCCAGTGAGAAAAGCGGGTCGGCATCCCATAAGCACCGAATGTATAAATAATGTCAGCAGGACAAATCTCATAACGCATCGGATAAAAATCAAGACCAAACCCGGCTGCAATCTCCGTAATTTCCCCTATCGCATTCTGTAACTGCTTCTGTTCCTCTAAATTCATCGTCATCCCCCTCTTTATACTCTTACCTAAATGTATGAAGAGAAAAGGGATTTGATGAGAAGAAAAGCGGAAGGGCTTTGCCCAGAGGCGACAAGCATAAGATGAATGGACCGAGAAGGCGGCTCTTTGCCTTCTTGGACCATTTAGCTTATGACCTCGAGCCTCTACCCGGCGGAGCTGGACAATGAGAAAAGCGGAAGGGGCTCGAACTGGGGCGACAAGCATAAGACGAGTCAAACTAAAAAGGCTGTTCCCCTAATCCGGGGAACAGCCTTTTTATCAATCTTACATCTTCAAATTCTTTTGCAGATGCAGCACAGGAATGAGCGTAGTAAGCAGAAGGAGCGCAGACAAGGTAAAGATCATGGAAATACTCAACACTTCCAGCAGCAGTCCGACTCCCACCGACGACAAGCCGAACAACAAGGTCGTCAACGCCCCTTGTGCAGCGTAAATCTTCCCAAGTTCCTCAGGAAGTGCACTCTCCTGCAGATACGTTTGAAGCACTACATTCTTAATCTGATCAAACAATCCGAATACAAAGGACAAGACGAGTGCCATCACAGCAATCTTATTCCAGGCAAACACGAGGGTGACACCGGATGTTACGATCATACAAAGGGGCAGCCATTTGTGCCGATGCTTTGAAAACAAACCATGCAGCTTGAATATCGCATATGAAGCAAGCACAAGCCCGACAAAGAAGCTGGAGTTAATGAACCCCCACCATTCTTCCCCGCGCTCGAGCTGAAGATCAACATACAAATACAAAACAGCCGCAATCCAGACGCTTCCGGAAATCGACTCCAGTCCGTAAATCCAAAAGACAGGAACCAGTCCTTTCCGCTTTTTCACTTCTGACCACCCTTCCCCAAGCTGCTGCCACCAAACCTTGCGAACGTCCAAAGTGGTGCTTGGAATAACCGGAAGCTTCAGCATAAAAAAGGTACTTGCCAGAAACAAGAGGATCACAACAATAAAAAGATTGGTTTCATTCAGGAGGGCTAACAGGATGCCTCCCAAAGCCCAACTCGAAAATTGGATCGTCTGATCGACGGTAGAAAGAAATCCGTTCGCCCCCATCAACTCTTCCCGCTTTACCAGAAACGGCACATACGAATTCCTGGCAGGAAGGGCCCAGCCATCCAGAAAAGAGATGATGCTTGCACAAATTAAATAAAACCACACATTCCCCGTATCGAGTACCATCATCAAAAGAAAAGCACAAAGGAAAAATGTCTTCCCCATTTGAGAATAGGCGATCAGACTTCTCATCTGAGTACGATTCAGCAGCAAGGGAGCTGCCATACTGCTGATGAACCGCGAAAATGTAATGACTAAAGGAACAGCCGTCATGTAAACAGCGGATCCTGTCAGATTGTACACAAGGGAGATCAACCCTACAATATAAAAAACATCCCCCATATTGGCCAAGGCCTGACCAAACCACAAATTTCTGAATGCATTGGAATGCATATCTTTTCCTCCCTTTATTCAGTTTTTAAATAGGTTAGAAAAGAACAGCATCACATTGGAACAAAAATCCCCTTTCAACATTAAAAACGATTTATGTATAGCTTTATTTTAGCAAAATTGCGTTTATTTTGCAGGTTATACTTTATTTTATCATAACAAAAAAAGCCTCCTTTTCTAAAGAAGACTTCTCTGTTCATGTTATTCCTTCACCGAGATATTCAGGATCTTCTCATTGTCTAGGTCGTGCACCACGACTACCACGACTTTTTTCTCTGCATTGTTTTCCTGCACGGTAAATTCAAAGGCATCAGACACTTTGTTCGCCGTCACTTTTTGTCGCCCCTGATATTTATAATCCTTTACAGGCTGACCTGGATAGTCCTCTTTGATGACAGCTGTCGCAATGCGTCCAAACTTCTGATAATCCACCTGCTCGGCAAATGCCTGACTTGAAAACATTAGAAAAAACACAGTTGATAAGCTCACGATTGCTTTCTTCATTTTCATCACCTCTGTATACGTTTCATTACATAGGATGAATTAAAAATGCGTTTTTATTCACCCAATAGAAGGAAATCAAGCACTTGCAACATAACCAACTTTTACAGAGAAATAAATGCGGTTTTCTCGTGCACAATAGTAGTACCCCTTCAGAAGGAGGGAAACCAGGTGAATAAAGTCGATTACGATCGGGCCTTGTATTACACTCACCGATCAGAATGGGATAACTTGCTGATCCTAATGGTGAGGACGAAGGATGACCTTCTTTCAAAAAGAATTGAACATTTTCTGCATGCGTATCATTTTTCAAATGATTACACGGTTGTAGAGCGCAACCTCTATACACTTTTACGTTATATTGAACATGCAAACTTCACCTATAGTGTCGAGCAACCACTCCAGGAAACCTTTGCAGAGATGTAAAAACGAGAATTCCACCTACGGCTGATCCAATTAGTATGCGCTATTGGATCAGCTTTTATGTTATTTGCATGTATAGTACCCGGTTGCTTATACCAGGCATCATATAAACACTTAAAAAATCATGAAAAAACCGGCATAATGCCGGTTTTTACCCAATTAAGACGATATTTCACTTTTCACAAGCTCAGCCGCTTTTACATAAACCTTCAGTTCCTTCATGAGGCCATCGACTAATTGAGCAGGCTCTTCCAGGAGTCCGTCCCCTTCATAATCGAAACAATGGGGATCCAGGACGAGCTGTTTCGGAATGACATTTGCGTAGACCCCTCGACCGACGATGCGAAGGTTGTTCAAGCAGTTGATGCCGCCTTTCCCACCACCTGCACACGCAAGGAGCGCAACAGGCTTATGTGCGAATTGCTCGCTGCTTAAGAAATCGAGTGCATTCTTGAGTGCACCGCTCATACCGCTGTGATATTCCGGGGAAGCTAAGATGACGGCATCCGCTTCCTTCACTTTTTGTTTCAGTGATTGAACGGCATGAAGCTCTGATTGGTCCTGCTCACCGGTGTACAAAGGCAGTGTCCCGTCGCTTAAATCAATGAGATCACAGTCATACGTCCGCGCGATGAATCTTGACGCAATTCCCGTGCGTCCACGCTTTCTCGGGCTTCCGTTAATAATTAAAATACTCATGTTTAAAAATCCTTTCCAGATGTATTGGTTAATTGATGTTTCACGGCATACAGTGCCGCTTGAGTCCGGTCTGACACTTCCAGCTTGGAAAAAATGTTCGAAATATGGGTCTTGACTGTCTTTTCCGTAATATAGAGGCTCGAAGCAATCTCCTTATTACTCTTCCCTTTCGTTAGCTCAATCAAAACATCCTTCTCCCGTTTCGTCAGTTCATGGATTTTATGAGGAGGCTCTTTTTTGGAGATCCTCGTCAGTAAATGATTGGTTGCTTTCGGATGAAGAGCATTTTCACCCGATAAAAGCTTTCGGATGCTGTACACTAATTCATCGGGTTCAATATCCTTCAATTGGTACCCTGCCGCTCCTGCTTCTATGGCGGGTATGACGTGATTCTGATCAGAGAAACTCGTCAGCATCAGAATTTGAATGTCCGGATGATTCATTTTTATTTCCCTGGTGGCCTGGATCCCGTCCATGACCGGCATCATCAGATCCATTAAAATGATGTCGGGTTTTAAGATTTCAGCCATGCGGACGGCTTCTGACCCGTCCTTCGCTTCCCCGACGATGTCCAGGTCCTTTTGAGTTTTCAAAAAAAACACCAATCCCCTTCGCACGACGTGGTGATCATCTGCGATCAATACTCTAATCATTGCCCGGCACCTCCTAATACGGTAATTGAACTGAAATGATCGTTCCTCTTCCCAGCTCACTGTCGATGGTCAATGTCCCACCGATACTGTTCACACGTTCTTTCATACTTTGAATCCCCACTGAAGGGAGGGATTGTTCCCTGTCATACTGAAATCCGGATCCTTTATCTTCAATGGTCAGATCGATGGATCGTGACCCGCTTTTTATTGTATAGAGGATCTGTTTCTCCCCGGAATGCTTTTTACAATTATTCAGGGCTTCCTGACTGACACGCCACAACACCTCTTCTATTTTAGAGCTTAGGGAGATGACTCCCTCTACTTTGGTTTCAAGGGATAATCCGAGCATTTCCGCGTAGCCTTTTGCCGCTTCCACGACTCCATTTTCCAGACCATGGGGCCTTAATTGCCAAATGAGGGCCCGCATTTCCGACAGGGCTTCCTGAGCAAGTCCCTGAATGGTCTTGAAGGTTTCCTTCACTTCATGATCCGGGGTCATTTCTGCCCCACCCCTTGCCGTTAACGTGAGGGAAAACAATAATTGATTGACCGAATCATGAAGATCTCTTGCCAACCGGTTCCTCTCTCCGATCAGCGCGACTTCCTGCTCCTTCTTCGTCAACATAATGCGTTTTATGGCCGAACCGATTTGAAAGGCCACCGATTCAAGCAGGGCCAGTTCATCCGTGGAAAAGTGGGTCTTATTCGGCGCTGCGACATTCAATAACCCAAAGGACTCAGTCCCGGACTGAAGGGGGACCGTCGCATGATACGTAATATCATCTGTGTCACCCCTGTTTTCTTCGATGGCCTGCTCGATCCGCTGGCATTCAATGATATTGGAGGCTTTGGTGAGCTTACCTTTCCGGAAACGATTCACACACCAGCATCCTCCCTCTTTCATCAATTCACATTTTCGATCCGAGAGGGACCCAGGCAGATTTTCATAAGAAACAAGATCATGACTTCCTTCCTTTTCAATGAAAAAGATCCATCCCGTCGTGAAGCTTGAGCCCCTGATCAGCTTCTTCAATGCACCTGAGAGCATGGAAACAAGCTCTGTTTCATTATTCAGCAGTTCGGCTACCTCTTTCAAAAGCTCGATATTTGAAAGGGATTCCTGATTCATATTCATCGTCCTTTCCCATCCTACACTACCATTATATAGATTTTATACAAAACCGGTATTATCAAAAAGAACGAACCGCTCTACGACCTTTGACTGAAAACACACGTTCTCCTTTCAATCAAAAAAAACAAGAGATGCAAAAAACACATCTCTTGTTTGAAAACCGGATAGGCCTTACGCCTTTCCTACAGATGAACGGATCATCGTCTCCACTTTCGCCATGATGGCTTCTTGGAGAGCATGTAATTTTTCATCGCTATCGCTTTGTGTCTCACCGATCACGCTGAAATAGAACTTGATTTTCGGTTCGGTTCCAGATGGACGCAGGCAAATCCATGAACCGTCTTCAAGGTGATATTTCAACACATTGGAAGAAGGAAGATGGATGGATGCTTCCTCACCGGATACCAGATCCACCTTCTTGCTTACCTTATAGTCCTCTGACGAAACCACCCGTAAGCCGGCCACTTCTTTCAACGGTTCGTTCCTGAAGTCCTTCAGGATCCCCTGGATTTGCTCAGCTCCTTCTTTCCCTTTCAGGGTCAAGCTCTTCAACCCTTCCTGGTAGTATCCGTGCTGCTCAAATAATTCATTCAGGACCTGATGGAGCGTCTTGCCTTCTTTTTTATAATAAGCTGCTGCCTCTGCAGCCATCAATACCGCTTGAATGGCATCCTTATCACGGGCAAAGTCCCCGATCAGGTAACCATAGCTTTCTTCATATCCGAATAAGAAAGAATATTCACCGGTTTCTTCATACTTCTTGATTTTCTCACCGATGAATTTAAAGCCTGTCAGCACATCCTCGACGGATGCCCCGTAATGCTCAGCGACTTTACGGCCTAATTCAGATGTCACGATGGTTTTGAATACACGACCGTTTTCAGGGATCATGTCCTTTTCCTGTTTGCGGGCAAGGATATAATGAAGCAGGATGGCACCCGTCTGGTTCCCGGTAAGGAGGATATACTCGCCTGTTTCCCCTTTTACGGCTACGCCTAAGCGATCTGCATCGGGATCTGTCGCAATCAGGATGTCTGCGTCGATTTCCTTCCCGTCACGGATGCTGTATTCAAATGCCGCTTTGTCTTCAGGATTCGGCGACTTCACTGTCGTAAATTCAGGGTCCGGGACAGCCTGCTCCTTTACGATATGGACATGCTCATAACCTAATGCTTTCAGACCCTTTTCAGCCATCTTCAAGGCTGTTCCGTGTAATGGGGAAAACACGATTTTCAAATCGACTTCCTTGGCGATCTGAGGTTTTTCAGATATCGAAATCAGATGCTCCAGATAAGATTGATCGATCTCTTCCCCGATCATTTTAATCAAGCCCTCTGATTTTAATTCTTCTTCGGATTTCACTTCGATTTCCAATTCATTTTCCACCGCATTCACTTTCGCAATCACGGCATCGGCTACGTGAGGAGGCAGTTGAGCCCCATCCTCACCGTAAACTTTATATCCATTGTATTCAGGCGGGTTATGGCTCGCGGTGACCACGATTCCTGAGAATGCCTTTAATTGGCGTAGGGCGAATGAAAGCTCGGGTGTCGGCTTCAATTCGTCGAAGACATACGTCTGGATGCCGTGGGTTGCCAGGGTTTTCGCTGACTCCATGGCAAATTCAGGTGATTTGTAACGGGAATCGTAAGCGATTACAACTCCGCGATTTTTAGCCTCCTGGCCTTGTTCTTCTATGTATCGCGCTAATCCTTCAGAGGCCTTTCTGACTGTATAGATGTTCATCCGATTGGTTCCAGGGCCGATTTCTCCCCTCATTCCACCAGTTCCGAATTCAAGGTTTTTGTAGAAAGCGTCTTCCAAGGTTTTTTCGTCGTCTTTCATTGATTCTAAAAGTTCATTGACTTCTTCATCCAGATGTAAGTAGCTGCTCCATTTTTCCCACGATGTTTTCCAACTCAAAACGATCCCCTCCTAATACTGTATAATAATAAATTCTATCATATATTGTAGAATTCCTTCTAAAACAATCCGTCACATGTCGACAAGATTTTTACATTCTTTATTCTAGCATAATTTTCTGATGATGAATTTATCGTTTTTTAATAACTTTAGGTAAACAAGGAATATCATAAAAAACCCCGCTGAAGGCATCAGCGGGGCTTACTTTATCTGCATTACTTCTTATAATTGACTCCATATACATCGTGGCGACGGTCTTTGAGCTGGCGGACGGTACCGGATTGGCGCTGGCGTCGAAGGACTTCGAGGTCTACGTCTCCGATCATGACCATTTCGATGTTCGGATTGGTTTCTCCTACGATTCCATCACGGGCGAATTCAAAGTCCGATGGTGCAAAGATACCGGACTGGGCGTATTGAATGTCCATATTTTCCGTTTGCGGAAGGTTTCCGACCGTACCGGAAATGACTGTGTAGATCTGGTTCTCAACAGCGCGTGCCTGTGCACAGTATCTGACACGCAGATAGCCCTGGCGATCTTCTGTACAGAATGGGGTGAAGATGATTTTTGCCCCTTTGTCCGTTGCGATGCGGGCAAGCTCGGGAAATTCAATGTCATAGCAGATCTGGATGGCGATCTTCCCGCAATCCGTGTCGAACACCCTGACGGAATCTCCGGGACTGATCCCCCACCATTTTCGCTCATTCGGTGTGATGTGAACTTTGTACTGCTTCTCGATCGTCCCATCACGACGGAAGAGGTAAGCAATATTATAGATTTCATCGTTTTCCTCTTTGACGAAGTGGGATCCCCCGACGATGTTGACATTGTATCGAACGGCAAGGTCCGTGAATAGTTCGATATAGTCTTCTGTGAAATCCGTCAATCTTCTCACGGCAAGGCTCGGTGATTGGATATTCAAGAATGACATGAGCTGCGTGGTGAAAATTTCAGGGAACACCACGAAATCGGATTTCGCATCGGACGCTACATCCGTAAAGTACTCGACCTGATTTGCAAACTCCTCGAAGGAATTAATTTTACGCATCATATATTGCACGACACAGATACGGACAGGGTAACTCGTTTTAAAATGGCGCTTGCTTGACGGACGGTAGTCTACATTATTCCATTCCATCAGCGTGGCATATTTATGGGAACGTTTGTCATCCGGCAAATAGTTCGGATTGATCCGCATGAGGGTAAAGCCATTCAATAGCTGGAATGAAAGCACCGGATCATAGATCTTATGCCTCCCCACTGAATCCACGTACTCCCTTGGGGACATTTCCTCAGAGTGCTTATGGTAATTCGGGATGCGTCCCCCGATGATGATACTCTTTAAGTTCCATTGTCTCGCAAGATCCTTCCTTGCTTCATATAAACGGTGACCGACCTTCATGCGACGGTATTCAGGATGCACCATCACTTCGATCCCATACAGGTTATACCCATCTGGATTGTGATTCGTGATATAACCATTATCCGTTACATCATCCCATGTGTGGCGGTCGTCATACTCATCAAAATTAATGATCAGACTCGAGCATGAACCGATGATCTCACCGTCTAATTCTGCTACCAGCTGGCCTTCCGGAAATACTTCCAGGTGACTTTCGAGATGGTCGACCTTCCACGGATCCATGCCTGGAAAGCAGACAGACTGCATGTTGATGATATCTTGAATGTCCTTGTGTTCCATAGGACGGATGATCATTTTCTTTTCGAATTGTGATAAGTCCAGTTTTTCTGCCATTTATGATCTACTCCTTCATAAAATACCTGAATTATATACCCTTATAGTGCACTGATGAAACGAAGTTCATGACAGTCCATCCCTTTTATTTTAGCAAAGGGGTATGGATGATTGAAGAAATTTGATTTACTTGCATCTTATATAAATTTGACTGTAGTCGCTGATATCATAAATATTAAATCAAATAAATCGTACAAAAAACCCTAAAAATAGAAGCACCCTAAACCTGGGTGCTTCCTTTCCATTACCCTTTAAAATAGTAAGCTGTTGCTTCCCATGGGTTTAAAGTAAATGGATCATCATTATTGTTCTCCTCGTTGGAGATCAGAATATTAGCCTGCTTGATATCAAATGAAGCGACGTTATCAATGACTTGCTTTTCTCCGGATACATTGCAAAGGACCAGGATCTTTTCGTTTCCATATGTTCTCGTATAGGCATACACGGAAGGGTGATCAGCATAGTGAAGCTCGAAGGATCCGTATGGAATGATATCATGCTCCTTGCGAAGAGCGATCAATTTTTGGTAGTGGTAAAAAATGGATCCGGAATCATTCAGTACCTTTTCTGCATTGATTTCTTTGTAGTTCGGATTAATGGCGATCCATGGTTCCCCTTCAGTGAATCCACCCTGATTCCCGCTGTTCCACTGCATAGGGGTTCTGGCGTTGTCTCTCCCCTTAATGTAAATGGACTTCATGATTTCATCCGGATTCATGCCCTGGGCTATTTTTTCACGATACATGTTGAGGGTTTCGATATCCTTGTACTCATCAATGGATGAGAATCGGACATTGGTCATCCCAAGCTCCTCCCCCTGATAAATGTAAGGAGTCCCCTGCATCAAATGAAGGAGGGTTGCAAGCATTTTCGCAGACTTCACGCGATATTCCCCATCATCGCCGAGCCTTGACACGATCCTTGGTTGATCGTGGTTGTTCCAATACAGGCTATTCCAGCCCTTCCCGTGAAGGTTTGTCTGCCACTTTGTTAAAATGGTTTTCAATTTTACAAGGTCGAATGGAATGACGTCCCATTTGCCTCCCGGACCCGAGTCAACGTCCATATGCTCGAATTGGAATACCATATTCACTTCATCCCGGTCTTCTCCGGTGTAAAGGACGGCTTCTTCGGGTGTCACCCCCGGCATTTCACCAACGGTCATGACGTCATATCGGGAGAGGACCTCTTGATTCATTTCATTCAGGAACTCATGGATGAGGGGACCATTCATAAAATACTCGTGACCGGAAGCATACCTGTTCCCTTCCGGATTCGGTGCATCCGGCAGGCCTGGTACCTTTGAAATGAAGTTGATGACGTCCATCCGGAAACCATCGATGCCTTTATCCAGCCAGAATTTCATCATGTCATATATTTCCCCGCGCAGCTTCGGATTCTCCCAGTTCAGGTCCGGCTGCTTTTTCGAGAAGATATGCAGGAAATATTCGTCTGTCGCTTCATCATATTCCCAAGCGGAACCGCTGAAAACAGACTCCCAGTTATTAGGCTCCCTTCCGTCTTTTCCTTCACGCCAAATATAATAATCACGAAATGGATTGTCCTTGGATTTCCTTGATTCCACGAACCAGCCGTGCTCATCGGAAGAGTGATTCACCACAAGGTCCATGACAAGCTTCATCTCGCGCTTATGCATTTCCCTGAGCATTTCTTCCCAATCAGCCATGGTGCCGAATTCATCCAGAATCTTTTTATAGTTGCTGATATCATAGCCATTGTCATCATTCGGGGATTCATAGACAGGAGATAACCAGACGACATCGATCCCAAGCTTCTTCAAATAGTCCAATTTAGAAATGATTCCTTTAATATCACCGATACCATCGCCGTTGGAATCCATAAAGCTCCGTGGATAAATTTGATAAACAACCGATTCTTTCCACCATTGTTTTGACATATGTGCATTCCTCCTGTTAGTTCCATTCTTTTATTGGGGTAATTGTGCAATTGGCTTCTGCAACCGCTTGCACAAATCGTTAAAAAAATATCACATTTCTTCATAAAGTTTTCTCATTTTACTTTTATAATAATAACATACTATAATTTGATAGAATATACGTAGAAAGGAATTCTATATGAATAAAAAAGCAGATTCACTGTTATTCCTTGCCTGGGCTTCCTCTCTCATCGCAACGATGGGTAGTTTATATTTTTCTGAAATCATGAAATATGAGCCCTGCGAATTATGCTGGTATCAGCGCATTTTAATGTACCCGATGGTGATTCTATTAGGGACGGCTTATGTACGTAAAGATTTTCAAGCGGCATTATATTCTGCCATTTTATCAGGGATCGGTATCCTCGTTTCCTTGTATCACTACTCTATTCAAAAAGTTTCGATTTTAACAGAAAGCGCACCCGCCTGCGGACGTGTCCCATGCACAGGTGAATACATCAACCTGTTCGGCTTTATCACGATCCCGTTTTTGGCTTTGACCGGTTTTATCATCATCTTCATCTCAAGTGTAATGGTTTTAAAAGCGATAAAGGAGGACAACTAGATTGAAGAAAATCATCATATTCCTGGTGGCGATTGTCGGATTATTCGCAGCCATCGCCATCATCACGAATCTTCAGAACAGTCAAAAGGCAGAGGGGAATAAATTTAAAAAAGAAAAACTGGACCCGGCGACCGTTGAACTGCTGGACGACCCGAACTATCAGAATGTCATCCTTCCAGAAGAGCTGGAAAAGACGTTAAAGAATAAAGAAGACGCTACCGTATACTTCTATAGTTCGACCTGTATCCACTGTAAGAGAACGACACCAGTCCTGGCACCTCTTGCCGAAGACATGGGAGTCGATATGGTTCAGTACAACCTTCTTGAGTTCGATCAAGGATGGAATCAATACGGAATCGAAGCTACGCCTACCCTCGTACGTTACGAAAATGGGAAAGAAGTGGCGAGAATCGTCGGAGAGCATCCCGAGGAAGATTTCAAGGCATTCTTCGAAGAGAACGTGAAATCAGAATAAAAAAAAGAGGGGCTGACCTTTCCACGGGTCAGCCCCTTTCAAATGAGGAGGAATTTCAAGATGAAGATACTCGAGTATCTTCAGGATTAACTTATTACAAGCTATTTTCCCCTCTCACGAACCATCTAAACATGTTTATATGAATTTTCTGAAGGATCTAACTTTTCAAGTCATACGAGCAGCTGGTTATCCGCTCTCGAATAAATGCTTAAATTATGTCTGCAGTCCGATTCTTCACTGAATTGATCGTATGATAAAGGAAAGAACATACCAAAGCTCTGAAGGATACGCGCATTGTTGTAAAACATTTCTTCATATACTTCTTCTTGTGCTCCACTTTCAACGATTGAGATCAATGTTTGTAAACTGGATATCACCTGGAACGCTTCCTTGAGTGTCCCGAAATACTCAAAGTTTCTCGTGGTCGTATGTAATACCTGCATATCATCAAATTGTTCGATTTCATCATCTGTGAAATAATCAGGGAAAATAGTACAATACATGTACTGTATGAGTTCTTGAATCTTGTCTTCCTGTTCATGTGTTGATGCTAGTAACACTTTCACCGTCATAACCCACCTTTGTAATGGTTGTAATCTCTCTGTAATAGATATATTAAGGATAACATAGAAGTAGAACCAACTGCGTGGTAATTATACCCATGAATTGGGTTGAATAGGAGCTTAGGTAGGATTAAATACCCATATAAGTATAAGGATTTTGTCATTTGAAGGAGTTTTTTGATGAAAACATGGAGAAAAGGCGAACGATTCGACCTAGTCATTCCAGATAAATGGAAAAATGTAACGATTGAAACAATTCTTAGAAATCACTGGCAGGCGCCTAAGAAACTGGTTCATTCCATGAGGATGGCGGGTGATATCAAAGTGAACGGAGAGGCGGTTTCCTGGACTGAACCACTTACACCGGGGGATGTTTTACAAATTCATTTATTCAAGGAAGTCGCATACGATGTTTCCCCAACCTACGGGGAGATCGACGTGTTGTTTGAAGATGAGCATCTGATTGTCGTCAACAAGCCGGCCGGGATCGATACTCATCCCAATCATCCTGGTGAAACGGACACACTGGCCAATCTCGTCGCTTTCCACCATCAGGCAGAAGGTGAGAGCTGCCGTGTTATGCATATCCATCGTCTGGATCAAGATACATCCGGTGCCATCATCTTTGCCAAGCACCCCTTAAGCAAAGCGATCCTCGACCGGCTTCTCACTGAGAGAAAGATCAAGCGTACGTACCACGCTCTTGTCCATGGTCGATTAAAACAAAAAAAAGGCACCATCTCTGAACCGATCGGCAGGGACCGCCATCATAATACCAGAAGAAGGGTGTCTACTTCCGGGCAGGAGGCAGTCACTCACTTCAAGGTGCTGGAGTATAAACCCACCTATACACTGGTGGAGGTACAGCTTGATACGGGACGAACCCACCAGATACGCGTCCATATGAGCCACATCGGCCACCCTCTGGTGGGAGATACATTATATGGTGGAAAGCCAATTTTCAAAAGGCAGGCTTTGCATGCAGCAAGGATTTCATTCCCTCATCCGCTGACGGGCGAGTGGATTGAGTGTGAAGCTGATTGTTCCGATGATATTGGGCTGTGAGAACACAATACAAAAACGAGCCACTCTCATTCGTGAGTGACTCGTTTTTTTTATAGGTTGATTATTTCAATCCGTTCTTCACTGCTTCAGCAATCTGAATCGTACGGCGGGTTTGGTGTTTTACAGCAGGTTCTACGGATTCAACCATATTGCCTTCCTGGTCCACTGTCACACTTGTTCCATAAGGGTTTCCTCCGGTAGTGAAGCTTGATTGATCAGTGTATCCAGGAGCTGCGATGATCGCACCCCAATGCATCATGGTTGTGTAAAGAGCCAGTACCGTCTGCTCCTGTCCACCATGTGAATTACTTGCAGAGGATGTGGCACTCACTACTTTATTAGCCAGCTTCCCATTGAACCAAAGTCCTCCTGTCGTATCCAGGAATGCTTTGACTTGAGAAGGAACGTTTCCGAATCGGGTCGGTACATTGAATAGGTAAGCATCTGCCCACTCCAGATCGTCAAGGGTAACAACAGGCACACTATCTTTTGTTTCATTGTAATGCTTTTCCCAGGCCGGGTTGGAAGCGATCGCTCCTTCAGGTGCCGTTTCTTCAAAGCGAAGCAATTTTACTTCGGCGCCTGCTTCTTTGGCAGCTTCTTCTGCCCATTTTGCCATCTGATAATTTGTTCCAGTCGAGCTGTAGTACATGATTGCTAATTTTACATTAGACATGATTGAAATCTCTCCTTTAAATATGGTTTTTATATAGTAAAAGGGTAAAACACAGTGTCAGGTTTTGCGGATCATCAACTAAATAACAATGCATCTATTGAAAAGGCTCCTGCTCCGACGAGGGCAACCCCCAGGGCAACCACGATGAGCAACACATTATATTCTGTACCATTTTGTGTGGCCCAATAACCGTTCGGACCGTGTACTTTCACAATCGCAATGATCATCGTTCCGATAATAAGGAGCGCACCCAGTGGCGTCAGGAAACCTGCGGCGAAAAACAATCCGCCTGCCAATTCAGAAATTCCTGCAAGTAACGCCATCGTTTTTCCCGGCTTGATCCCAATCGATTCGAAGAAACCACCTGTCCCTTGTAATCCGTGACCTCCGAACCATCCAAATAATTTCTGTGTTCCGTGAGCAGCGAATGTTAACCCCACCACTAAACGAATAATCAATAAACCGAACGCAGCCAATGCTGTCATCTTTCTTCCTCCTTATGTTTTCCCATCGAGATTTACCTTCAAACATTTCAAATTCAATTATTCTCAAATTTATTATCTCGAATTTGAGATATAGGTTTAAAAAAAGAGACATGTTATCTCGAATGTGATTATTTTGATTTCGAGATAATTGTATACTACTTCTTCCTTCTATGTCAATTACTTTTTCATTCTTATTTTATACAGACAAAAAAGAGGCCCGTTCGTAAACGGACCTCCTTTCTATGTCGTATTGAAATTAAAAATCGAAGTTATCCGGATCTGGACCGAAGCGCTCATCGAGATTCAACTGGTTGATTTGATTCATCTCTTCCAGTGACAGCTCGAAGTTGAACAGATCAGCGTTTTCTTTGATGCGATTTTCATGAACGGACTTCGGAATGATAATGACGTCATTCTGAAGGTGCCAGCGCAGAATCACCTGTGCTGAAGATTTGCCATGCTTTTCAGCAATATGGTTTAAAGTCGGTTCATCCAACACGCGTCCTTGAGCGATTGGTGACCACGCTTCCACAGCGATATTCTGTGAAGCACAGAATTCCCGTACTTTTTCCTGATTCAGACGGGGATGTAACTCAATTTGATTCAAGACAGGCTTTTCATTGCTGTTCCTCATCAAATCTTCCAGGTGGTGCTGATGGAAGTTACTTACGCCGATTGATTTGATCAACCCTTCGCCATGCAGTCTCTCCATCGCTTTCCATGTATCATTGTACTTTCCTTCGACGGGCCAGTGGATTAAATAAAGATCTAAGTAGTCCATATCAAGCTTTTTCAGGCTCGTTTCAAATGCTTTTAATGTTGTATCATAGCCTTGATCACTATTCCACACTTTTGAAGTGATGAACAGTTCCTCTCTCGCTACTCCACCTTCTTTCACACCTTGACCTACGCTTTCTTCATTATCGTAGATCGCTGCTGTATCGATGGAACGGTACCCTGACTCGATCGCAGTTCGAACGGCCTGCACCGTTTCAGACGGATCTTTCATTTGGTAAACTCCTAAACCGACATAAGGAATTTCGATTCCGTTATGTAGTGTCTTCGTGCTTTGTAAGTTTTTCAACATATTGCATCCCTCCTGATTTATTATTTTACAAACTTCATTGGCATTATGCTAATTTTATGATTGTAAAAGTTTCTTTAACCCCTTCCCCCCTGTCGGCATCATTTCAATGCCAAACTGATGCTTTAGCCCATTGCTCCTTCGATATCACTCATGTTTTTAGGTCCGTCCCTCATCTTTCTTCTCTCTTTATTACAAAAGACCCTCCTTTTGGCACCGTTTGTATGACATTTTGTAAAAAACTAGTCATTCGTGTTCATTTTGAAGTTTTTGTGAAATCATTTACATTTTCTGTTGTGACGCTTACAAATGTTGATATAGCTGTTACGAGGGACTTTAGACTAAAGAGGTATACTTGTCTATACAAGTATTGACGATGAAATACGTCATTAGTATAGTAACGGAGCACGTAAAAAAATGATGTGAGGTGTTATCATGGCACAAGCCAAACAGTCTTTAAGAGTTTTCTTTATTGTATCGATTGCAATCATGATTACTCTATCCGCTTCAATGACATCCGCTCTGGCTGTCACTCAGCCCGAGGCAGACACTCCTTTAAATAAGGAAAACCTTCAAACCCTGTCTGCACAAGATGTAAAAAAACTCGATAACGGAGTTCAATTCGATCTTGGGGATTATAATGCATTCATTCGTATCTTCTCGAAAGATCTAGTGAAAGTTTCAGTCTTAAAAGATGGACAGAAAGAAGAGTATTCTCAAGCCATCGCAAAAAAAGATTGGAAAACACCAAATTTCAAGACGAAAGATAGTAAAGACGTTTACACGATTGAAACAGAAGAACTTACGATTAAGATCAGCAAATCACCATTCGGTGTGAAGTTCTTAGATAAAGAAGGAAATGTAATCAACGAAGATTACATGAAAAACGGAGCTTCATCCGGTTACGAAGATGGAAAGCCTTATGTGTTCAAGAAAACCGAAAAAGGTGAAAATTTCTACGGTTTCGGTGAACAAGCCGGGTTAAATTTTAACCAGCGCGGCGAAAGCATCGGGATGTGGAACACAGATGCGTATGCCTATAATAAAGATACCAAGTATGTTTACACGTCGATTCCCTTCTTCATGGGATTAAAAAATGAAAAAGCATACGGAATTATGTTCGATAATTCATACCGTTCCTATTATGAGATGGCAAGTGAATCAGATGATTACTACTATTTCTACGCAAACGGCGGCCCCCTTACATACTACTTCATGTACGGACCTGACATTTCGAACGTATTGGATGTTTACACAGAGTTGACCGGAAAAATGAATATGCCGGCTAAGTGGACTCTTGGACTGCACCAAAGTAAATGGGAGTATACAGCTGACGAAATCGTAGATGTGGCGAAAACGTATCGCGAAAAAGAAATACCATTGGACACGATGCACTTTGACATCGATTATATGGATGGTTACCGTGTATTCACATGGGATCAGAAATATAAAGATGCCCTTCAGCAGCTAAAATCAATGGAAGGCTTCCATGCGATTGCCATCAATGATCCTGCTGTGAAGCAAGATGAAAACTATGATATGTATAATGAAGGCGTCAAAAATGACTACTTCGCCAAAAATGCAGATGGTTCTATGTTCATCGGTCCCGTGTGGCCTGGAGATTCTGCATTCCCTGACTTTTCAAAAGAAGAAGTCCGCGACTGGTGGGCTTCAAAGCATAATATTCTATTTGATGCAGGTATCGATGGAATTTGGAACGATATGAATGAACCTGCCGTATTCCTTGATGGACCTGAATTCAATCACACGATGCCGCTTGACAGCTACTTCGGCACGGAAGATAACAAGATTCTTCAAACGGAATATCATAACCTTTATGGTCATGATGAAGCAGAAGCAACATTCAACGCTTGGGAAATGTACAAGCCAAATGAACGCCCATTCGTTCTGACACGTGATATGTTCTCAGGTTCTCAGCGTTATGCTGCCCTGTGGACAGGAGACTCCGTCAGTAACTGGGAACACCTTCAAATGTCAATTCCTATGAATACAAACATCGGACTTTCCGGTGTGGCAAATGTAGGGAACGATATCGGTGGATTCGCCCAGCGTCCTGATGCAGAACTATTTGCACGCTGGATCGAGGTTGGTGCATTCTTACCATTCTCCCGTATCCATTATGATTCAGACGCAAAAGCGACAGTGAAACAAGGACAGGAACCTTGGTCATTCGGACCTGAAGTGGAAGACATCAGTAAAAAGTATATCGAAATGCGTTACAAGCTAATGCCTTACCTTTACAATGCATTCGAAGATTCCGTTGAATCAGGTAAACCGGTACAACAGCCGCTTGTCTACCAATTCCAAAAAGATGAAAACACGTATGACATCAACGATCAATTCATGTTCGGAGATTCCATGATGCTTGCACCGGTAGTGGAGCAAGGAAAAACGAACCGTGACGTTTACCTTCCAGAAGGTGAAACATGGGTGAACTTCTGGACACAGGAAGAATACAAGGGCGGACAAACAATCAATGTCGATGCACCACTTGCCCACCTGCCGATCTTCGTGAAGAAAGAATCGATCATTCCGACTCGTGAGGTACAGCAATACACAGATGAAAACGAACTTACAAACCTGGTTCTGGACACTTATGTAGACGGAGAAGCGTCTTACAGCTTCTATGAAGATGATGGCGAGTCACTTGATCATAAAGATGGTGAATACGACATCACAACCTTCAACGTTGAAGAGAAAAAGAATAAAATCGAATTCTCTCAATCTATGGAAGCTGACAACTATGACTCTGCCCTTGAACAGTACACTTTGAAGCTGAACAACGAAGAAGCTCCTAAGAAAGTTCAAGCCGGCAACAGCAAATACAAAGCCGTTACAACGATGGATCAAATGACAGACACGAAACGTTCTTACTTCTACGACAAAGAAACAAAAACGATTTACGTGAACATCCCAGTCGAAGAAGGAAAAAAGGTACAAATCAAATTCTAATCAAATCATGATTTCACAAGGGGCTGATCATTACGATCGGTCCCTTGTTTTTATTTAAAAGAAGGTGAAAAATACCGTGCCAATCTATAAAAACAAGCGATTCATCCTCCTGCTGACATGTATGTTATGTTTAGGAGTCATCCTATTCGTGAAGGGTCACTCTCCAGCTGATGAAAAGCCTTTGCACCTGGAAACTGATTCTCTTATCTCGGAATTACGCACCGACAAAGCACGCTATCATCCCGGTGACCAAGTGAATCTCACTCTCAATACACCTGTCAAAGACGGCAAACTGAACATTGCGTATTACCATTTAGATGAAAAGATCGGAGAAGACATCCTCCCCATTCGAGAGGAAGGCAAACAGTCATGGAGCTGGTCCCCCCCTCAAAATGACTATCAAGGATATTTGGTGAAAATCGAATTGGAATCAGATCATGATGTCGCCTCAAAAACAATTGCAGTCGATGTTTCGAGCGATTGGGGGAGGTTCCCCCGCTACGGATTCCTATCAACATTTGACAGCGATAGCGCATCCCATATGAAAGGCGTGATAAAACGCCTGAACCGCTATCACATAAATGGGATTCAGTTTTATGATTGGCATTATGAGCATCAGGATCCAGTGAAAACGATAGATGGAAAGCCCGCCCAACACTGGGAGGATATCAGTAATCGTCCAATCGATTTTGATACGATCGAGACCTACATTTCCCTAGCCCATGAGCGGAATATGTCTGCAATGGCTTACAACCTTCTCTATGGATCCTTTGAAAATCGTAATCTGCCAAAAGAATGGCATCTCTTTAAAGATCAAGAACAGCGCGAGAAGGACCGGCATCCCCTCCCGGAAGATTGGAGGAGCAATGTGGAGATCATGAACCCTACCAATCCCTGGTGGCAGGATCACTTGATTGAGAAGCAGCAAGAAGTATATCGGTCCCTTCCGTTTGATGGATGGCATATCGATCAACTCGGTGACCGGGGTGAAGTATACAACGAATGGGGAGATCTCATTTCTCTCGATGAAAGCTTTGAACCCTTTCTGAAGAAAATCCAGGAGCGAATCCCCGACAAGGAGATTGTCATGAATGCTGTGAATCAATACGGTCAGGAATCTATCAACAGATCCCCTGTCCCCTTCCTTTACACAGAGGTGTGGGATCCAAATAGTACGTACAATGATATTGTCAGGATATTGGATGACAACCATCATCTATCTCAAGGAAATAAAAACACTGTCCTTGCTGCTTATATGGATTATGAGCATTCAAATGAGGAAGGAATGTTCAATGAAGCGGGTATCCTTCTCGCCAACAGCGTGATTTTTGCCAACGGTGGTGCACACCTGGAATTGGGTGAACACATGTTATCGAAGGAATACTTCCCTCATGACGCATTATCGATGACCGATCCGTTACAAAATAAACTGATTCAGTATTATGATTTTTTAACGGCTTATGAGAACCTTCTTCGGGATGATGTTAGGAAGTCTGATGTCCAGATTGAATCTCTTGATGGCATCCCCATGGGCCCTATAGCCGAACAGGGATCTCTTTGGTACACAGCCAAAGAAAAAGGAAATAGGCAGATGATCCATTTTATCAATCTATTGGATGCCGACTCCATTGACTGGCGGGATACATTTGCCACACAACCGATACCCTTAGAACGGAACCGTATCGGCATCACAATGAAAACAGACCGTGAAGTCAAAAAGGTTTGGGTCGCCTCCCCCGACATAGATGGCGGTGCACAGCAAACCCTTTCCCATAAACTAAGCGGGGGAACCATTTCATTCACCCTCCCCTCCATCACTTACTGGGACATGGTCGTGATCGAATACAAATAAAAAAGAAGGTCCGTCCCTCGATTTGCGAGGGACGGACCTTTTCTTACATATCTACTGCCCTATAAATTGATGTCTGCCTTTGCCTATAAACGCAAGCTTATGAAGGGGACGGGTCATGGATACGTATTGGAGCTTGATGTCGAGTTCGTTTTCCGGGTTGAATGCTTCATCGACCGCTGCGATGAGGACCACATCAAACTCGAGTCCTTTGGAGAGGTAGGACGGGACCACGACGATTTGGTCTTTCGGGATCGATTCCTGTTCTTCCAACAGCTTTACTTTCCCCGGCTGCCGTGCTTGCAGGATTTCGCTGATCGTCACACAATCCTTCATGCTTTTTCCGATGACAGCAAAGGTTTGAAAGCCATCATTCCTTCCTGCCTTCACTTTCTCCTCAATCAGAGAAACCAATTCATCTGCTTCCACATATTCATCAAAGCTTGGGGAATCCCCATGCCTCACCACTGGATTCACTTTCGGAAAATCATAGGGTAAGAGACTGAGCAGCTTATTAGCTTCCTCCATGATTTCAATCGTGGTACGGTAGCTTTTCTGGAGCTCGGTATACGTCGCCCGGGGAAAGATGTCCCGATAGACCGGTTCCCATGACTGAAGACCCCGATACGAGTGAATACCTTGAGCGAGATCCCCCACCAGTGTGAACATATCGGTTTCCAGTGCCCTCTTCAATGAATAGAGCTGCATGTAGCTATAATCCTGTGCTTCATCTATGACGATGTTTTTCGCTTTATGAAATTTATCAATTCCAAACAAATGGGATTGCAAGTATAGGAGAATGGCCAGATCCTCTACTTCATAATTCTTTTTCTTCGCGTATTTCAACGTGTAGTGACAGAGCTGTTCCGCTTGTCTCCGGCTCAGCTCCCCCTTCGAGTAAGAAGCAAGGCGCTCAGGATCCGAGAACAACTCTATGAAATATTGATCCAGATTCTTCTTTTCAAACTGCTTCATATATCCATGGACACTTGTCCGGATTGCTTTCTTGATCTCGTTTACACGCTCGACCTTTTTATCCAATGCTTTCGATACATAGTCCTTACGGTTCCCTGCCTTTGAACGCTCAAAGAGGGCTGTCTCGATCCGCTCATCAAAAAACTTCTCTATCCTGTCAACCATTTGTTTCTTGTTTGACCGGACGTAGCTTTGCAGAAGTGATTTCAGCTTTTCCATCCGGCGGTAGATTGGCATATACGTATATTCCTCTTTAAAGAGGTGAGTGAATTTTTTTGCCGTGTAGAGCTTGTATTTATCCACATAGAAATCCTTTGATGTATAGAAGCGCTGTTCGATTTCTTCAATATAGTGATCAAGGATCCTCCTGAAGGCTTTGGATCCTTTGAAACCTGATATCCAGGAGGCTGTCTCTACCTCTTCATCATGGGTTTCAATCAGTTGGATAAGCTTGTGATCCTCCACTAAAGTAAGCTTCTTCTCAAGGCAGGTCATGACATAATCCGTGAACGTCGTTTGCCTCACCCGATCTACCCCAAGCTCCGGCAGCGCTTCTGAAATATAGTCGATGAATAAATTACTCGGTGCAAGAATCATCAATTGTTTCGGGTCGAAATGCTGTTTGTAATTGTAAATAAAATACGAAATCCGGTGAAGGGCGATCGTGGTCTTCCCACTTCCGGCGGCTCCCTGGACAATGATGGGCTTGTTCAAATCGGCGCGGATGATCCGGTTCTGTTCCTCTTGAATGGTGGAAATGATTTCGGTCAGGCGATTACTGGAGCTTTTGGCCAACGAATCCTGAAGAAGCTCGTCGGTGGTCGTTAAGTCAATATCGCGTATTTCTTCCAGAGAGCCATCTTCAATCATGTACTGGCGTTTCAGTGAAAGATCTCCTTCATACGTCTCATCTTCCGCCTCATATGATACATCGCCGATCCTTCCTTCGTAATACAGATTCGCGATGGGAGACCGCCAGTCCACGATGATTTGTTCCTGATTTTCACGTTGATACAGGGAGGTCTTCCCAATATAGTGTTTCTCCACTTTTCCCGACCCTGCATGTTGAAAATCGATCCTTGCAAAATACGGCTTCGTCTTCGCTTTCGTAAGGGACTCCAGTTCTTCTTTGGACATCTCAAAAAAGCTTGAGTTCGTCAAGATATCGATATAGGCGGCACTCGACTCGCCCCAATCAATATCTCCAAAAGCTTTTTCCATGTTTTCCTTATATTTTTCCTTACTGGTCTGGGATGTGCTGATGACTACATCAATGTAACGCTTCGTGAACTCTAAGCGTTCTGATTCTGTTTGAAAATCGGGATGAATGTTCGATTCCTTCGTCATACATTTCTCCTTCCAAATGTTTTAGCCGCAATGGAGAAAAAAACGTCTTGCCATTTCCACTAAGGTAACGAATCTCAGGTGGATGAACAAGATTAAATAGACAAATCGAAATCTGTAAAAATTATGTAGGCGTTTGGGAGCAGGAATATATATTATCAGATAATTCCGGGAGTATCAATACATTATTCAAATTTCTCCCTTTAGTGGTGTTAGCACTGTTAAATAAAAAAACCCCTCCATCTAATTAGATGAAGGGCCCTGAGCCTGATCCACTGGAAACACAATTTGAAAACTAGTCCCCTTACCTAGCCGGCTCTCAACCGTAATGATGCCTCTCATGGCTTCAATGATCCGGTAAGATACCATCAATCCCAGCCCCGTTCCTTTTTCTTTCGTCGAGAAGTAAGGTTCACCGAGCCTGGCTTGTTGGATAGGAGTCATCCCGGTACCAGTGTCACTGATGGTAATCTTCACTTCCCCTTTTTGAACCTTTGAAAGGATTGTAAGAGTGCCTCCTGCGGGCATAGCTTCGATCGCATTTTTTATAATGTTGAGAAAGGCCTGTTGAAAGCTCCTGGTGTTACCGATGATGACTGCTTCCTGAATATCTTTGTGCACGATAACCGATTGTTGGTTGCTCAGGGGCTCCACCATGTCGGCCAGCTTATAAAGCTGCTCGGAAATCGATATGTTTTCCACTTGATCAGGATCCGGTTTGGCAAATGTAAGATAATCATTGATAATTTCTTCTGCCCGATTCAATTCAGATGATGCGATGGCCAGATACTGCTCTTTTTTCCCTATCGGAAGATTTTCCTGATGGAGGAGTCTGAGGAAGCCCTTGATCACGGTCAAAGGATTTTTCACCTCATGTGAGATGCTGGCGGCCAGCTGAGAGAGCACTTCCATCTTTTCTATCTTCACAAGTGCTTGTTTGATTTGAATCTGTTTCAACAAAACCTCACATATATACGTCAGGATCAGCATGCCCAATGAAGGGAGCAAGATGAAATTTATTAAATAGCTTTCATCGATCACAAACACGGTCATGGCCTTTGCAATCAAGGCCGCTGCAATGGAATGAATGGTAAAGAGGATCACTGAGAATATGATTTTCTTACGGCTCGATAACCGATTGAAATCGAACCATTTCACCCCTATAACGGTTAACAGGTAGATGACCACATAGATCACAAAAGCTACAAGACTCCAACTATATATCATTGTCCTGGAAACCAATAAGACAGCCAGTAGTGCAAGACCGGTAAACGGGCCGCCATACATAATGCCAAGAACAAACGGAATCATTCGCAGATCATGGACACAGTAAGGATTATGGTAAATGGGGGAAAGCATGCACAGGATAATGGCGATGCTCAAAGAAACAAGGGTTGCTACCCTTGTATACCAGCCGTGTATCATCTCTTTTTCAACTAGGAAAAAAACCAAAAAAATACTCAATATGATATAAAAGAAATTATTGATAACATCCTGATTAAAAATAATCATACTTACCTTTGACCTTTCGCAGAAATTGTCCTATTCATAAAAATTCTACCACACTACTCCGCAAATGGTTACAATTATATATGTAATCGTACATTTCATAAGAGAACTCTCCTGCACACGTACAGGAGAGTCTTTAACTTACACCGTTTTCAATTGTTGACCAAGATATTCAGCCAGCTCAAGCATCCCATATTGTCCTGATTTTGCCTCGGCATCTTTGTTGTAATTAGTATTGGTGTTCACATCGTACGTGTAGATGGTGCCTTCTTGGTCTTGAATGAATTCGATACCGGCTACATCAATCCGGTTTTCTTTTAAAAATGCTTCATATGATAAGAGTATGTCATGGGAGAAGTTTTCCCGGATTTGGAATTTAGGCTTTTCTTCCTGCTCCCCTACAGGACAGAATAGATCATCGACCTGACACACATCCGCGGGACATAGTTCAAATCCTTTTGATGTATCCACCTTTACGGCATACATGAACTTGCCTCCGATGAATTCGCAGCGTGTAATCGAAGCGTCCGGTGATTCAATATATTCCTGGATGAGGGTCGTTCCGTCCAACGGCTCTTCAAACCCATCACTGCAGACATAGTCCCTCAATGCGTCAACTGAATGAAAAAGTTGAACACCCAAACCTTTCCCTGCACGATTATGCTTTGTGATAAAGGATGGTTTAGAAAGCATTTGGGCAGCTTCGATTATTTGCTCTTTTCCAACGGCCGCGATGGTCTTTGGCGTCTTGATACCGGCAGCGTTCAGGGCCGTATATTGGTTCACTTTACTTACTTCCAACCGGAGGGCCCGGCTTCCATTCAGTACCTTTCGATCGTACCTCTCCAACCAGGAAAGAACGCTTTCCGTCAACTCGGGCGCAAAACGATGGTTTCGTGTATGGGAAGATGCGCTGATCCGATTATAGAAAACACCATCTGGGGGCACTGAGGATAAATCGACCAGTCCTTGATCCAGGAACCATTCCTCATATGGCAATTGAAGCTCGTCAAGACGAGTCGTTAAATGTTTGGTCCAATCACTGTTTTCATGAATGATATGTATTTTTTTCACGATCATTCCCCCATTTGTTCGTCGTTTTTTTAAAAAAAGTTCTACAACACAAAGTAATCCTACTATAAAAGTAGGATTTAGGTCAATGATCAGGAATTTACTTTGTCTTACGGTCCGACCTTCTCATTTGAATTTTCATCCCGCTTTTTGTCAGGATATCACGGGTTTTCGATGGGCGTTCTATCACCGCATCCCTTGGTTCATCCTTCAGGATATCCCTGATTTCCTGGAGGACTTCGAGATTGGTCGTTTGTTTCACCCTGTAAGTCTGATCCACGCCTTTTAAGTGGTTGACTACTTTAACCATGAGAAAAACACTCATGGCAATGAGAAGAAAGTCAACCAGTGAACCCAGGAACTTCCCCAATTCAATCACCTCTGCCCCTATCCGAAGATGCAGCCCTTCGAAGTTAATGCCCCCAAACAAGATGCCGATCGCGGGCATCATCATGTCCTGAACGAGTGACTCCACAATTTGACCGAATGCCGAGCCGATGATGACAGCAACAGCTAAATCAAACACATTCCCCCTCGAGATGAACTGTTTAAACTCTGACCACATACCCTCACCTGCCGCTTCACTACTCTAAACATATGGGGAAACAGGCTGAGATATGAAGACAAGTATGAATTTCCCTAGAAAAGATATTTCCACGCGATCGCGATCAATACAATACATGCAACAACGCCCATCAGGATGACGAGCATTTTTTCATCCTTATCCCCTGACATTATTCATTGCCTCCCCTCAAGGAATGATGATCTTATACGGTTCCCCGTTCAAATAATTTCGTTTCCAATATGACCGGGTCGGGCTGTTCATTATCTAAAAATAGTTTAAAGGATTCTTCCCCCACTTTTCGTATCGGTACTTCAAAGGAAGTGATGTTAAGCGCATCGGCAAGGGGATGGTTATCAAAGCTTAGAACAGCCAGATCACCCGGTATGTTAATTCCCTTTTTCCCTGCTTCCGCCACCATGCCCGCTGACACCTGATCACTTGTTACGATAAGGGCTGAAGGTTTTTCCGCAAGCTGATCCCAGGTACCCACCACATCCCGCCCGTCTTGTAGATCATAGCAGTCATTGAAAATCCACTCTTCACGCACTGGGTGGCCGGCCGCTTCTAAGCTATCGTAGAATCCCCTGATCCGTTCCTCACTATTCGTCCCGAACGTCCGGTGCAAACACAGCCCGATCCGCGAATGCCCCCTTGAATGGAGATACTCCACCCCGCTTCTGATCCCCTGATAATGGTCGATGAACACCTTTTTATACGAAGAATCGTACACATTTTCACAAAAGACCACATTGGGACCGATGAATGGTGCAAGAACATCCAGGGAATTGGAGCGTGACGTCAGAATCAATCCATCCACTTCCTTCATCTGCAGGCGGTGAAAGGCGTCAAGTTCTGCCCCCCTGTCATAATCACTCTGGAAAAGTTGAAGGTGATAGCCATGCTTTAACGCTTCCCCTGCTATTCCCTGAAGGATCTCCCCGAAGTAAGGGAGATTCAAATAAGGCAGAATCACTCCGATACTATAGGTCTTCCCTTTCGATAAATGCACCGCATTCGCATTCTTTATATAATTCAGCTGTTCAACGGCAGCAAGAACCTTACGTCGTTTCTCATCCTTCACATATGGATGATCATTCAACACCCTCGATACCGTTGAAACAGAAACTCCGGCAAGCTTTGCGATACTTCTGATGTTTGTCATACCCATACCCCTCAATACAAAATATCCCGGTATTTCAATCTAAAAAACGCTTGCTCTGAAACGCGTTCCACACTTTAAAGTAATTCATGCAAGGGAAGTCAGATTCCAAAACATGATAAGGAGGCCATACTATGCTTGGTATTCTATACTTACCCGTTCTCTGTGCCATCATCCTCGGTGGAAGCTACGCTGCATTAAAGCCCATCCAATTCCATATACTCCACGACCAAGAGGATCCATTTGAGCTCATATACAATCACAAACTAGATTAGTTCAACCGCCTGCTTCTTTTGTGAAGCAGGCTTTTATTTCATCCATTCCAATACTCGCACAGAGTGTCCATGAATTCTCTTTAACATATTCTAAATCTTCATTCCTTGACGCATACTAAAACGTCAGTTATATTGTTCATGTTGATATCCACTTACAAAAAGTAAGTAACATACAAATATATACCATATTATAACACTTTTACAGACATCAAGGAGGCTTTATCATGGATAATTTCTTTCAAATTGTAGACGAGCGCCGCTCAACGAAAGTGTACGATCCCCAGGTGGAGATCCCTCGCGAGGAATTGATCAGCCTGCTCGAAACAGCCGGAAAAGCTCCGTCTGCTTGGAACCTGCAGCAATGGAGATTTCTTGTATTCGACCGGAAAGAAGTACAGGAACGCCTGCTTCCGATTGCCTATCACCAGCAACAAGTGCATGATGCTTCTGCGGTCGTGGCTATACTTGGCGACTTGGAAGCCAATAAGAACATCGACCCTGTCTTTGATCCTGCCATTGAAAAGGGAGAGATGACGGCTGAAATCAAAGAGGTCCTGAAGAAACAGATCGAAGGAGCCTACAGCCGCGACGAATATCCACGGGACGCCGCTTTCAGCAACGCTTCCCTGGCAGCCATGCAATTGATGCTTGCCGCAAAGGCGAAGGGCTGGGATACTTGCCCGATCGGCGGCTTCAATCCGGCAGCCCTCGCAAGCGAATTCAATGTATCGGAGCGTTATATCCCGATCATGCTGATTTCAATTGGAAAACCGCTTCAAGAAGCACGTAAGTCAGACCGCTTGGATATCCGCAACTTGACTGACTGGGCCGAATAAACTCGTGAAAAACGCCACATCCAGGGAGATGTGGCGTTTTTTATACAGTTAAAAGAGTACACTCTTTTCAATCTGTTTCATTTTCATGGAAGTATCCTTTTTTCTCCATCAATTCCTGAAAGCTTCCCACTTCCACGATCCTTCCTTGATCCATGACCACGATTTGATCCATTTTTTCAAGTCCTGTCAAACGGTGACTGATTAGAATCCATGTATCATTCTTTGCCACTCTATGAAGGTGATTGAAAATGTCTTTTTCCGTCAGTGAGTCGACTGAAGAGGTCGGTTCATCCATCATCCATACCGGTGCTCCTTTCAACAGCGCCCTGGCAATTGCCAATCGCTGCTTCTCCCCACCCGAAAGATTCTCTCCTTTTTCCAATACAACATCCTCTAAAGAAAAGTGATTCAGCTTCACTATCTCCAATGCCGATTCCATTTCTTCGTCTGAGAGATCGTCACGCACCAGCATAAGATTATCCTTCAATGTGCCGTAAAAGAAGTGATTCTCCTGCATGACCACATTGGCATGTTCCCACAAAGATTCTTTCCTAATGTCCTTGATGGAAGCATCCCCCACGAAGATCGTTCCGTGATCGGTTGTGTAAAAGTTTAATAACAGTTGAAGGAGTGTTGATTTCCCTGATCCCGAAGGCCCTACAATCGCTGTTTTCGAACCTGCGGGCAGTTCAAGACTCACCCCGTCCAACGTCCTCCTCCCCTCTCCATGAAACGAAAAGCTTACATCCTTCATGCTAAAGGAAGGTGTGTGCCCGAGAAGGCTCCCTCCTGATGAAGGTCCTTCCCTCCCGATCGTAGAGAGTCTTTTGGCCCCGCGCCGTGCGTCTTCATAGTGGGTCGGCAGGATCGCCATCGGGGTTGCATTTTCAAATACAGTCAGGGAAATCATAACAAGCATTGCAAGATATATCCCGTCCAGTTGTCCTGCTCCGACTGAATAAGCCCCTACCGCTAAAACGATCCATGAAATAAGCAGGGAAACCAGGATGTTGGTTGAATGGCTATAGAGGGAATGGATGCTCTCTCGTTCTTGCTCACTCACATATCCTGTGGCTGCATGAACGAGACTCCTCTCTTTCTCCTCCAGCCTTTGGTGGACTTTCAGATCCCTGAAACCGTAAAGGAATTCCGTCACCTCTGTTGATAATTCCCCCCGGCTTTCCCGTAAGGTCGTTTCGATCTTTCTCTGTTTCAGGGCGAAATAGACCGGTACAATAAACCCTGTCAACAAAAGACCCATGAGAAGGATAAGGGCAATGGAAACAGTATAAAACATCGTAAACAGGATGGTACTTAAGAACACCATGACCAGGATGACCGGTGGATAAAAGACGCGAAGGAAGAAATTCTGTAAGCTCTCTACGTCCCCTACGATTCTTGAAAGGAGATCTCCGCTTCGGTATCGTCCGAATATCCCCGGTGCCAGGGGCTCGATTTTCTCAAAGATGGACACCCGCAGATTTGCTAATATCGTGAACGTGGCCCGATGGGAAAAATAGCGTTCCCCATACCGGCTCAACGCCTTCGTAAAACCGAACAGCTTCAAGAGGGCAATCATCACTGTCAGTGCATAAAGAGGGACCTCCAATGCCGCTTTCGAAATCAAATAGCCACTGGAAGCAAACAGCCCGACCGATGTGATTCCAGCCAGGAATCCCAATAGGACCGAATACACAATATCCTTCTTTTCCTTCAGCATCAGCTTTATGACAAATCCTAATTCTTTCATCTAGAGCTTCACTCCTTGCTGTACCGTCACCAGATCACGATAGTGAGGGGAGGACTTCATGAGCTCTTCATGATTCCCCATCCCTGCGACTCTTCCCCTATCCAATAGCAGAATGTGATCTGATGCACGTATTGTATGAAGACGGTGCGCTACCGTAATGACCGTGGACCCCTTGGCTAATTCCTCAATCGAAGACTGCAGGATCTGCTCAGTCCCAAGATCCAATCCCGTCGTCGGTTCGTCAAACAGGATGAGGGACGGACCTTTAAGAAACGCCCTTGCAATGGCAATCCGCTGCTTCTCCCCACCGGAAAGCCCTCTGCCCGCTTCCCCGATCGGTGTATCATAGCCCTTCCGAAGTCCTGCAACCATGGTGGAAATCCCTGCCTTCTCAGCAGCGGATTCAATTTCTTCACGGGTGACCCCGTCTCTTCCCCCAACCGCAATATTCTCGGCTATCGTGCCTGAATATAAATACGGATTCTGGGAAATGTAACTCAATTGATCGAACCAATCCCCTTCAGTGTATTCACTTCTTGACCGCCCATTGATGAGAAGGTCCCCTTCGGAAGGATCAAGAAGACCTGCTATCAGATGAAGGAGCGTTGTCTTACCCGCCCCGCTCTGACCGACGATCGCCACTTGGCTCCGTGAAGGGAACGCGGCGGTGACACCTTGAAGGGCATACCCTTTTTCCCTGTAAGAGAACCCGAGATTACGCAACTCGATTAGGGGAGGGGTCCCATTTGATTTGAACTCCCTCTCTCCCCACCTTACCGGTTGATCCTTTTTTTGGAGCTCCTCAAAAACCTTCTTTGCGGCACCCATGCTCCCACGTCCAGTATGAAAAGCGCTCCCGAGTTCTTTTAACGAAAGATAAAATTCCGGTGCCAGGACGAGAACGAAGAAAGCGGTGAAGAACGGGATGCTTTCAAAGACTACTAATCTAAGCCCCACCTCCAGGGCAATTAAACCGATGCTTAACATGGAAATGAACTCAAGCATTAAAGAAGATAAGAATGCCGTCTTTAATACATCCATCGTCGCTTCCCGGAAGTCAAGGCTGCTGGAGCGGATCCCCTCTTTCTGTTGATTCCCCCTCCCAAGCAGCTTCAAGGTCGTCAATCCTTGGAGTGTATCGAGGAATCTCCCTGAAAAAGCGGTCATCTTATCCATCTGCTTCTCTGATTTCTTCTTCGTCATGACTCCGATGATGGCCATGAATAATGGGATGAACGGAGCCGTCACCACCATGATCAAACCCGTATACACATGCTCCGTGAAGATGGTGATCAATAAGACCAACGGCACGATGGAGGATTGGATCCTTTGAGGTATATATTGACTGTAATACCCGTCCAATCCGTCAACCGCGTCCATCATCGTACTGACCTTTTGTCCCGACTGCCCCTCTATGGATGCCAGAAGCGGATTCTTTGCCCATTTCATTAGGAGCCTCTTTCTGATGTCCTTCTTCACCTTTGATGCCATCCTGATTCCTGTTCTTCCATTTATATACGAAAGTACCGCCCTCCCCACAAGAACGAGGAGCAGCCCCCCAAGCATCGGGAGGATTTCCTGGAACCCGCGCTTCTCTATGAACATCGCATTGACAATGCTGACGAGCAAATAGGCCTGTCCAATCACGACTCCCCCCATCAGGAGGGACGCCCCATAAAGGGTCACCATGGAAGATCTTTGCTCTTTAGCCAATTGATTAAGCTCTTTCATCGCTACTCTCAACTCCAAAAAGTAAAAGTTAGTGAAATACTTCACAATCTAATATCTCCATTATAGTAGACTTGTTCACAACTTGCATCTAATAGGATTGACCTTTTTGTGACAAATTGGAGAAACACTACCGTTTTGTATGATTGGGTTAAATCGAAAAACTTCGGTTGGATAAAAGGTGGGAATGTCGCATCGGGGCTAGGATTTGATTGACTGTTCCTAACAAGTACAGCCTATATCACCCATCATCCAGACGTTTAACAATAATTGTAAAATTATTGGACCACCGGATCCTAATCCCAAAAAAAGAAAGAGGCAGATCGCAAAATGCACATCGCCTCTCTCCTTGTACCGTCAATCAGTCACATCATATTTTCAATAAATCCTTCGTCACCCGCCGGATGATCTCCGGCAATACGGTGAATGTGTAAGGTTTATACACTCTCTCGGTCCACTGATGACCATCTTTTCCATATACACCTATATTGATGGAGGGGATGTTCAGCTTCCTGATCATGTCGATCGGAACAGGATACAGAGAATCGATTAAAGGAAGATTCTTTTTGAACACATCGATATCCTCATCTTCCTCATGAAGGGAAAGGAAGCTGCCATCTGCGAGATAAGGGAAAAACCGTTTGATGACGAACTCTTCCCCGGTTTCGTTTGATATATCGTTTAAGCAGGTTCCCAGCACCTCTCTCACCTTTTTACCGTACTCATTTTCCTCATTCACGAAATTATGCGGTAAAAACGGCGGGGCGAAGAAAAGGATGACTCTCGGCGTCCGGTCGGGATCCAGGTGCTGCAGGGCTTCCACCATGGCATAGGCAATCGTCCGCCGGTCCTCCCCATCCATATCATAGAAGATCTTTTTCATGACCGGGTCGGGATCAATCCCTCTTTCCTTCAGCCAAAAGATATACTCTCTTAATGTCAGGACTTCTACTTCCCATGAAAATTCCCTTTCCGGGAAGCCATGATAGGTCCGGTATGTCTCGAATTGTCTTTTGCTTCGTTCTTCCAATTCACTTACTACCTTCAGAGCCACTTTTTTCATATCATACAGAACTTCTCTCGCGGTTCTTTCATAGACAAAATAGTTGAAGTAAAGAGACGCGCTGAGAGGGGTCTGGACATTATACGTATGCTTATCATCTTTAAAATAGAGGCATGATGGCGGAAGGGTGAACTCTCCAGGGATATCCTCCAGATAATCCAGATTTTGATTGATTTCGAGATTGATTTTGGAAGCAATCACGGTTGGGTCAATCGATGTCAGCACATCCCCGACATGCGCTTCCCTTCCATATATATAGAAACTGGGTAAAAGCTTTCCTGCAGCCCCTGTGTAGATATAACGTTTACAATCACCATCATAAATAGGGGAAATGAAATCCGTATTGATGGCGGCTAGATAGTCCAATCCCTCATTTTTCAAGCGATAGAGATCGCTCAACGCCGCAATCATACCGGCATGTTCACTTTCTTCATCTCCATTGAATAGAAAGAGCAGGTTCCCATCCGGCGCTTTCTCACCTGTATGGTATAAAAGGTTGGCAATATGGACGGCAATCCCGCTTTGCATATCCAAAGCCCCTCTGCCGAACAGCCAGTTTCCGGAAAGGGCATCTTCCTTCACCTTTTCCTCTCCCTCGTAGTCCATAAAGAACTTCTGCAGAAAGTCAGGATCATGGGCCATATCCTGAAGCGCCCCATAATCATCGGTTCCCACCGTATCGTAGTGAGCATGAAATAAGACGGTTTTAGAGGATTTCCCTTTCACAAGGGCAAATACGTTCTTCCTTCCGATCGGATCATTTGGGACAGCCTGCAGCCATACTTGTTCGGGATGATCCTGAAAATATGGAAACGAAGAGATCATCTCATATATGAATCGGGCTTTTTCACTTTCACCGGTTGTTCCGTTATAGCTTTTCAGAGCGACTAAGGATCGTGTGATGAGTTCAATCTGTTCAGAAATCGATTTATCCTTCAGTTGAGAATACACGTTAGTACCGCCCCTTTCATTAAGAAATATGAGCCTATGCGTGGTAAATCGTTTTGTGCAAGGGCATGATAGAAACTGATTCTTCTATAATTGATAACATCTTATCGAAAAAGGATGGGGTTTGGAAGGGGTTTCAAGATATTTTCTTAAAAATATTTCGGCCTTTTCTATTGAAATCCGTTCTAATACCGAATATTATAGAAGTTGCGTGTTTTTAATGTTCGTTTTTATTGGAGGTTTTACGATGTTTAAATTAAAGGAAAACGGCACGAATCCTAAAACGGAGATCCTTGCAGGGATCACAACATTCCTGACGATGGTCTACATTGTGATAGTGAATCCCATCATTTTATCCGATGCGGGCGTTCCGTTTGATCAGGTATTCTTAGCCACCATCATATCGGCCGTAGCCGGGACGTTATGGATGGCGTTGTTCGCGAATTATCCGATTGCCATTGCACCTGGTATGGGATTGAATGCTTATTTCACTTACTCTGTGGTCGGTGCACATGATGACATTTCGTATATCGTTGCATTCTCTGCTGTTTTTGTTGCAGGTATCGTCTTCATCATTCTTTCTTTAACACCATTACGAAAAAAATTGATTGAAGCCATTCCTCAAAATTTGAAGCATGGCATTACAGCTGGAATCGGTTTATTCATAGCCTTTATCGGATTGCGCCTGACCGGATTGATCCAGGCCCACCCGACGAATCTGGTGCAGCTGGGCGATCTTCACTCACATTCAGCGCTCTTGGCATTGACCGGATTGGCCGTAACCCTTATCCTCATGGTCCTGAATGTCCATGGTGCCCTGTTTATCGGGATGATCGTCACTGGATTGGTAGCATACTTTACTGGAGACTTATCATTTAAAGAAGGATTTGTGGCATTCCCCCATCTTCCTGAAGGACTGATGGTAGGAAATCCGGTAACGGCCTTTGCAGACGTCTTTCAATATGGATTATATGCGGTTGTCTTTTCTTTCTTGCTTGTTACCATCTTTGATACAACGGGAACGATGATCGGTGTCGCCCAGCAAGCGGGTCTCATGAAGGGAAATACTCTTCCGAGAGCCCGTCAGGCACTTCTGGCCGATTCCATCGCGACAACGATCGGGGCGATGTTCGGTACAAGCCCTACATCCGCTTACATCGAATCTTCAGCAGGGGTTTCTGCCGGGGGAAGAACGGGATTAACGACCTTGACGGTTTCGATCCTGTTCATCGCTTCTGCCTTCTTCGGACCACTTGTCAGTGCCGTGTCAGGGATTTCGGCCATCACGGCCCCTGCCCTGATCATCGTTGGGAGCCTGATGATGGGAAGCATCTCACAAATTAAATGGGATCAATTGGATGAAGCATTCCCTGCCTTTTTAATCATCCTGAGCATGCCGTTGACATCAAGCATCGCAACAGGGATCGCACTCGGATTCATTTCGTATCCCCTTCTTAAAGTCGTGAAGGGACAATGGAAGCAGGTACATCCACTCGTGTATATCTTTGCTGTCCTGTTCTTCTATCAGCTGGCATTCCTGCCTCATTGATTCAATATAGATACTCGAAAGACCGTTCACAGTGAACGGTCTTTTTTTACAGGCTGAGCCTCTATTTTCGATACCTGATGAAGGTTCGAATCATCAAACGTTAAACAATAGATATCCGGCATCTCAAGCTGTCTCCAGAAGTCCACATCATATGACTCATCAAAATGATTCATGATCAGGACCATGATATTGCCATGGGTGCCGATTACCACGTTTTTCCCATTATATTCTTCCACGATCTTCTTTATCCCTTGTACGCCCCTTTTTTGAGCGGTAAGATTCGACTCTCCACCCTCGAAAGAAAAGGCCGGGTCCCCCCAAACCATTGAAATCGCCTCTTGGAAATTGTCCACGGGTACAGAGGATAGGGTACGTTCTCTCATCGCTTCCACTACCTGGATCTCCTGACCGATATGAAGAGCTAGGCCTTCAACGGTTTCCACCGCTCGTTTATAGGGGCTTGAACAAACCGCGTCAATCTTTTCTTTCATTAATCGTCCGGTCACATCATGAGCATCCCGTTTCCCTTTTTCAGAAAGGGGCCTCGTTAACTCTTCCGGTGAATAAACCGAGTGGGCATGCCTGACCAGGTACACTTTCGTCATTGCCATATTCCTTCACTCCTCATTGCATGCAAGTAAATCAGGACCGTCCTTTTCGAACAGCCCGCACGTCACCTTCCTGTTATTCAGGAATGAATTCCATCAACCAGGAATCATGGTATTCTCCTTCATGCAGCTCATGCTCCTGAAGAATTCTCGCTTTACTATACCCACATTTCTCATAACAGCGAATCGCTCTCGTGTTCCACGTCATCGGATCCATCACAAGGCGATGGACTCCTTCCTTCTGAAGCAAATACTCCACCACGGCGCGAATGAGCTGTGTTCCGACACCCTTGTTCCAATACGCCGTCTCCCCGATGAATTGATCCGTACCGTAAATCACTTCATCCAGATTCGTATATCCGTAACGGATCATCGTCTCATGATCGAGCTGATAATATTGAAGATAACCGACTTCATTTCCTTCATACTCAACAAGACAGCCCGTGACACCTCTATCCGAAAAAAATTTCTCCTCCACCATCTGCTGGCTGAAGGGACGGTCCCTGCCTTCATAAAATGCCAGCACCTCCGGATCCGACAACCACCTAGAAAGCGTATATTTATCCCTATCCTCCAAGGGACGGACACTCAAATCCCCACTCCTGGCATTCATACACCACACCTCCATATGCACACTTCTTCCTCTATACATTCATCATACATAGTGAAAAACCCTTCTTTTGAGAGGGACGGACCTTGATTCCCAGGACCAGGTCCTAGGAATCAAGGTCCGTCCCTTTTTGACAAGTTTGTGAATGAATTCACATCTGTGTATGATATGATGTGTTTATGAATAGAATATCTTTGGGAATCGTGGTATGATGCGATTGTGAAATATTTCACAATCACATCATACACATAAAAACTACATTCCAGTCTTCTCCATCCAACAGGGGGATACATGCTTTTAGTGGATGGGACAAATAATCAAAGAATAGGTGATGACGTATGACAATCAAATGCACAAACAAAGTAGCTTTAATCGGTACAGGATTTGTTGGTTCTAGTTATGCCTTTGCTCTCCTCAACCAGGGAATTGCCCACGAACTCGTAATGATCGACTTGAATAAGGAGAAAGCCGACGGAGATGCACGGGATTTGAATCATGGTCTTGCCTTTGCTTCTCCGATGAAGATTTCCGCCGGGGATTACAGTGATTGTAAAGATGCTGATTTGGTCGTGATCACAGCCGGTGCAAACCAGCAGCCTGGTGAAACGCGTCTGGATCTTGTCGAGAAGAATGTGAAGATCTTCAAAAACATCGTAGATTCTGTGATGAACAGCGGTTTTAACGGCATCTTCCTCGTGGCGACAAACCCTGTCGACATCTTGACCTATGCCACATGGAAATTTTCCGGACTTCCAAAAGAAAGAGTGATCGGCTCCGGGACGATCCTTGATACAGCCAGGCTCCGTTACTTGGTCGGAGAGCACTTTGATATCGATACACGAAATATCCACGCCTATATCATGGGGGAACATGGTGACACGGAGTTCCCGGTCTGGAGTCATACGACGGTTGGGGCCAGCCAGTTAAACGAATTGATTAATATGAACGAAGAAGGTGTCCAGAAAGAACTCGATGACATCTTTGTCAACGTGAGGGACGCAGCCTATCACATCATTGAACGGAAAGGGGCAACCTACTACGGAATCGCCATGGGACTTGCCCGCATCACCAAAGCCATCTTCAATAATGAAAATAGCATCCTCACCGTTTCTGCGCTCCTTGAAGGAGAATATCAAGAACAGGATATTTACATCGGAGTCCCTGCCATCATCAATCGCGAGGGGATCCGCAAAGTCGTCGAGCTTCCTTTGAATGAAAAAGAGAAGGCGCAGTTCAACCATTCAGCGGAAACATTGAAAAACGTGATGAATAAAGCGCTGGACTCTTGATTCGGCGCCTCTAATCAAATCAGACACGCACCCCCACCCCGCCTCCTCATAAGATAAAGAGAATTCTTTATGAGGAGGTTCTTCTATGCACGATCACAGACAATTATTCCCCGGTTTCCCAGGCGGAGGACAAGGGGCGGGCGGAGGCTTCCCTGGCATGCCCGGTTTTCCCGGTGGAGGACAAGGGGCGCCAGGCTCACCACCCCCTTCAGGAGGGCAGGGCGGGCAAAACCAACCACCACCCGGACCACCACCGAACTTCCAACCGCAGAAAACGGCCCTCCAAGGAGCACAGGGGGGACCAGGCACATTCGCAGTCGACCCCGGATCCATCAGAAGATGCTTATTCCGTTACACCTATATATGGCTGAGAAGAGATGCATTCTGGTTCTATCCGGTCTTTGTCGGACGCCGCTCCATTGCCGGATGGAGATGGACTGGATTCACATGGGTGTACTTCGGCATTGATTTGAATAATATTGAATCGTTCACGTGTGTGTAGGTTTTATCATGCACTACTATCCCTATTATCGAACCAATCAAACGAACGGCAGCATAACCGTGTCCGGGGAACACACCATGTATGTCGATCCCGATCAAGCCGTCGTCTCCCTGGGTGTCGTCACGAATGATAAAGAGCTCCAAGCTGCACAGAATCAGAACCAGCAGAAATCAGGTGAAGTCGTCCAATCCCTTTTAAGCAATGGTGTAGACAAAAAAGATATCCAGACTTCCACCTATCAAGTATTCCCTCAGTACAACTATGAGGATGGGAAACAAGTCTTTACAGGCTATGAAGTCCGGCAGGTGTTCAGGGTCACCATCAAGGCGATCGAAAAAGTGGGGACGATCATTGATGATGCCCTCAAAAGCGGAGCAAATAGGGTGGAAAACATCCAATTCGTCCAGTCGAACCCCATTGAATCCTACCGGCAGGCTCTTGCAGCTGCCTATCAAAAGGCATATCTAAAAGCACTCACCTTATCAAACCAATCAAATCAACAGCTGGATCCCCGGCCAAAGTCCATTATAGAACAATCAAGCCCGGTCCCTGCCCCCTTCCTTACGACCGCCTATATGAAAACAGCCGACGAAGGCACAAACGTCCAGCCTGGTCAAATCGCCGTCACGGCCATCATCACAGTTAACTTTAGAACCCATTAAAAAAACTGCCTAAGTAGGGTGACTACTCCGGCAGTTTTTTTGATGTTAGTCGAGGACGGTAGTTAAAGAGCTCCTCAATGACTGTATTTTCTTTAAAAGGAGATGCGGTTCCCCTCAGATGACTCATTAGGGCAGGATTACTGGACTCCACCCTCTCCATTGAAGAGGCATGTTCGGCCTGATTGCGTCATTTTGGGTGTAATTGCGTCGTTTTCTTCTTTATTGCGTCATTTCACACGGTGATTGCGTCATTCTAAAGATATTTGCGTCTTTTTCCATAAAATGCCAATAAATACTCTGTACCACAGCACTCACCTACAAAAAAGAATCACCGTCCGCCCTGTCCGTCCTATCGCCCTATCTTCAAATCAGCATTCACCACATACCCAGCCACTTTTTCAGCAGATGCCGCCACTTCCTCCTCAGTCAATACCCGTACACCATGCTCCACATAGGCCGGCAGGAATGCCATCCCCGTCAGGTTGGCGGTTGCCTGTAATGGTTTCAGCAGTTCACTCATGGAGTAGTGATTGTAGCCTCCTGATTGATAAGCACCAGAAGGTCCGCCAGTCGATGTGACAATCATGAATTCCTTCCCATGCAGCTTGGTACCGGCTGAACCGTATGCCCAACCGTATTCAAGCACTTTATCTTGCCATTCTTTCAAAATTGCCGGGGTGCTGTACCAGTAGAATGGAAATTGAAATACGATGCGGTCATGATTCAACAATAGATTTTGTTCTCTCTCTACATCAATTTTCATATCTGGATATTCTTTATATAAGTGATGGACTGTCACGTCTTCTTCCATTTCAAGCCGCTCTGCCCATGCTTTATTCATTCTGGATTGTTCAATGTTTGGATGTCCAACCAACACTAAAGTTTTCATTTTGTCTCACTCCTTATTTGTATGTACAAATAATAACACAAATTCATTTGCATATACAAATATTAAGTTAAAAATTTTTATTTTTTTTCGATATGAAATGAAAAGAACCTCAGTCTGGCCTTATTCTCCCAATGACTTCGATTTCCGCCCACACGCTTCCATGGCCGATAATACAGCTCCTTTGAAGCGATGTTTCTCAAGTTCCGCCACTGCTTCGATCGTTGCTCCGCCAGGTGAACACACGGCATCCTTCAGTTCGCCGGGATGAGTACCGGTTTCAAGGACCATCTTCGCAGCACCAAGCACGGCCTGTGATGCCAGCTGATACGCAAGACTCCTCGGAACCCCCTGTAGGACCGCTCCATCGGCAAGCGCTTCGATGAACATAAATACGTATGCAGGGGATGAACCACTTACAGCAGGTATGGCATCCATCAAACTTTCGTCCACCTTTTCCGCTTTACCGAAGCTCTCGAGGATCGCTTGCACGTCTACAAGGTCCTTATCGGTCACATTCCCATTCACACAGAATGCGGTCATTCCTTCCCCCACAAGACTCGGCGTATTCGGCATCGTCCGTACAATTTTGGCAGAAGGGGAAATCTGCTCTTCCATCCATTCAATTGTGATTCCAGCCGCAATCGTAATGATGATGCTGTCTTTTTTCAAGGAATCTTTGATGGATTCGATCAGTTCCTTGTATTGATCCGGTTTCACCGCAAGGAACACAATATCTGAAAAAGCCGCTACATCCAGATTGTCATCCGTCGCCTTCACTCCAAATTTCTCTCTGACCATATCCAGGGTTTCTTGAGTCCTTGCACTTGCACGAACAGATTGCCGGTCCACCAGCCTGGACTTCAAAATTCCTCCCATGATGGCCTGCGCCATATTTCCGCATCCTATAAATCCAATGGTTTTATCCATTTCTTTCACCTCTCGATTTGATATGTAAACAGTCTTTAGCATCATACCAAACTTTCACTTCTATTAAAACGTTTCACCTCTTCACTTTAAAAAAAGGCCCGGGGAGACCACTCCACCCTGAGCCTTTCCATCATTCCACCAGCTTCCCACAGTGGGGGCAAAGGGACTTAGAATAATTCTTTGGAACTTTCTTATGACAATGAATGCACGTTTTCACGTATACCGGCTTCTCAAACAAGTCATCTGACATACCGTATCCACTCTTGAATGTCGACTTCATCAGCCTGACCAGTCCCCCGATGATCGCTCCGGTAATCACTAAAGCCCAGATCATCTTGCCCTTACATCAGTGAGGATCTTTTCATAATCCAAGTCTACGATCGGTTCATCATGCTGCAATCGATCCCTCATTTGAGACAACAATGACTCTTCCCCTTCTGATAAATTCGATAGATCCCATTTCTTATGAAAGACTGAGTACAGGGTCAGATCCCTCAGAAGCAGGAAATGGGGAATGCGCTTAACCCATTCGTCCCCGATTTCACATTCTGTCGTATATCCTTTAAGGAACGCAGTGAGGAACCTTTCACCGAATGCGCTGCGGGTTTCAAGCGGTTCATTCCGAAACTTCCACCATACCGAATAATACAGCGGGATCGCCACATCACTCACAAAATAGAATTGTGTACTGTCATCAAAGTCGAATACATGGATCTCCCCATCGTGATAAAAGAAGTTACCTGGATGGATATCTGAATGAATGAGGCCGAACGAATCCTGTGTCTCTGTAAAGCCCCTGATCGTTTCCTTGTTTTGATGTCCTTTGCTGATAATGTCCCTGTCTTCATCACCAGTCAAATATTTCTCGTAATCAAGTACATCATCTTGATCCCAGCGGTCACGCCCGACTTCATCCTGCACATATCCCTTCGTTACCCTGTGCATATGCCCTGTGAGTTTTCCCCATTTATAAAAAAGGTCATCATCAAATAAAGGATCATCCATCATCACGGGTTTCCCGGGAGCTTTGTCAAATAAACACACAAAGAAATGTGTATCCCCTGTCTCCAGGACTTCAACCAGGTTTCCTGCTTCTGAATCATTCACGAGTGAAACATTCACCCCGTGTTTATGTAAGTAATTGATCCATTGCAACTCCGCTTCCACTTCCCCTTTAGAACGATGGGAACTGTGAGTCAGGCGGAGGATATAAGGAATCTCTCCCCTGTGCACCTCATACACATAGTTTTCGAAATCACCAAGCTTTTTCGCATGACTTGTGTCGCAGCCGAAACGTGAAGCTGCCTCCTTTAATACATCCTCTGTAAATAGTTCTTGAATCCACTTTTCCATTCTTTATCTCCTAGTCTATGACATGTTCATTTTTTCGTAGAAGAGCCACACGATAAGGGAACAGTTCCGCTGTCATGATACCCTCGGCCACAGTGGGATCTTCTTTCATGAATGCTTTTGCCTGCTCCTCGTCATCTGCTTCAAACACTACGATTCCAAAGGCATTTTCCTCTTCGTTCAAAGTTTTGCCGGCAAGGATCACTGTCCCACTGTCCGTCCATTCTTTCAACCGTTCGAAATGACGCTGTACAATTTCTTCATCCCGGGCCGTCCAATTTGCTTCTTGATACAAGCGGGGGATCAACTTTAATACATAGATAAATTCCATTTCTATCTCTCCCTTCACCATGACATATACGACCTGTCACGTCCATAATCCTTTATTCAGGAATAAAAAAGACCGCTTGAGTTGGACTCAAGCGGCACTAATAGAAGTTAGTTCTCCTTCATCCAATCGTCCATCACCTGTATGATTTCATCCTGCTGTTCCCACACGGAAATACTCGCTTTCTTGTCACCCTTTTGTGGACCGTAAACTCCGAATCCTCCATGGTTGCCTCCGTCAATCTTATGGAAGTCCGCTTTAGACGGCAGCAGTTTCTTACTTTTTTCAATGTCATCCCCTGTGGTAAGACCATCGTTCTCTGCGTAGATGCTCAGGACCGGCATATCACTCTTGGAGAAATCCGCTGAATTTGTTGGATAGGACGCCAGGAATATGACACCTTTCACCTCATCTTGATGATCATAGGTATACGAAGCCGCAGCCACACCTCCCAAAGAATGGCCGGACAGATACCAATCAAGCTTTTCATCGAAATCACTGATGATCTTTTCAGCTTCATTAATGCCGAGAAAAGCGATATGAAGTGGCATCTTGGGAATGACGACGGTGTACCCCTTATCGGATAGAGACTTACCGATATACCCATAAACCTCCACTTCCACCTTTGCTCCGGGATAAAGTATGACGCCTTTCCCATTTGAATCTTCACTATTAAAAATAAGCCAGTCATTTTTTTCTTCTATCAACGGGTCAGCCTCTATATGGACTGTCTTCGTCAACTTCTCCGTGGCTGAATACGTTTGTTCTGACCAAATATAAAATCCCAGAAAACCTACTACAATCACTGCCAGAAGAACAATCCCGGCCCATTTAAATATCTTTTTCACCAGCACCCGCCCTTTCTTAGTGACTTAATAAAACATCATTTCCTAACAGTCAGCCGGAAAAACCAATCCGAGCTGATTTCTGGCATCATCCATCACCCTGGAGCTGATTAAAGAATGCTGGTAAGAATTAATGGCAGATTCGTATTCCCCTCCTTTTTTAATGATGGAAACAAATTCATTTATTTCGTAATACATGTATGGAAAGTCCTGTTTTTGAGTATAAACACATTTTTCCCCACTATTATCATAAAACGTCAGTGTACTGAATTCACCTATTTGATCGATGGTGACGGTTCCGTCCTCTCCTTGGATTTCAGTCGGGATGTGCGTATTCGAAATCTTCGAGAAAGTGGCCACCACTTCCATTTCATCGTATTTCATGATGACCGTGCCAGAACCATCGACACCTGAATCCAGCATGGTGCCAGTTGCCTTTATTTCCTTTGGCTCGCCGAACAGAACAACCATGGGATAAATGCAATATACGCCCAAATCCATCAGGGCTCCATTGGAGAAATCCGGATTGAACGCATTTAAGACCCTGCCTTCTTTATAGGCATCATACCTTGAAGAATATTTACAGCAGCTCACATTGACTTTCCTTATGACACCAAGTGTGGGAAGCTTCTCTCTCAAAACGTGAAAGTTAGGCAGGAATGTCGTCCTGACCGCTTCCATCAGTAGTACATTGTTGTCCTTTGCAGCCGTAATCATTTTCTGAACTTCCTTTTCATTCGAAGCCAAAGGCTTTTCACACAGTACGTGAATACCATTTTTCATAAACGTGATCGCGTGGCTTGCATGAAAGGAGTTGGGACTTGCTATGTAGACGGCATCAATATGTTCTTTACTGGCCATCTCCTCTTTATCCGTAAAACAACGGTTGATGTTATACGTTTCGGCAAATGCTTTCGCCCGTTCTTCCGTCCTTGAATAAACAGCCTCTAAATGAAATCCCTCCACTCCTTCTGCCGCTTCTATAAAGCGGTCAGTGATCCAATTGGTTCCAATGACACCGAATCTTATCATACGATCTCTCCTTCTTTCTTTCATGTTTATTCTAGTATAGAATGCTTAGTAAAACTATTATTGAATGCGAAAGGGGCGATTATGTGGATAATCAGGAAAAGAAACGGGCCGGAGAAAAAGCTGCGGAATATGTAGAGGACGGGATGACTGTCGGGCTCGGGTCCGGATCGACCGTATATTACACGATTCAGAAATTAGGGGAGCTTGTATCCGGGGGATTACAAGTCAAGGCCATTCCCTCTTCCACTGAAACAGAGAAATTGGCAAGAAAAGCAGGGATACCATTGACCTCCTTCTCTGAAGTGAACGAATTGGATCTTTCCATCGATGGGGCAGATGAAGTGGATCTCATGTTCAATTTGATCAAGGGGGGAGGAGGCGCTTTGGTGAGGGAAAAGTTTGTTGACTCACATACCAGTAAGTTCATCGTCGTCGTTGATGAGTCAAAATTGGTTTCAAAGCTTGGATCTTTCCCTCTCCCTGTGGAAGTTATTCCATTCGGATGGGAAGTGACAGTGAAAACCATTGCCGAATTAGGGTGTACACCCATTCTTCGAAAAAATGAAGGCAAGATTTTCATATCCGATAACGGAAACTACATTGTGGATTGTCACTTTTCCACCATTGAACAACCAGACTCCATTCACAATCAATTGAAATCATTATTAGGGGTCGTGGAAACGGGCCTCTTCATCGGCATGACCGACCTGATGATCGTAGGGAAAGAGGCTGGGGTCGAGGTCATCACAGCGAAGGAGTAGTCCAAAAATATAAACCAGCCATGGCGGCTGGTTTATGGATTTACTTTCTGAAATTCCATGTCTTTCTCCCTCATCAAATACTGCAGGGCTGTCCGGAATGTCAGGAAGCTTTTGATCCCTTGAAGCTCCCTCACTCCTGAATTGATCATTACTTGCGTAAGAGCAGGAGTGAATCCGACGAATAGGGTTTCGATCCCCATTAACCCGATGGCATTGGCCATATTGTGGATATAGGTGCCGAAGATGTCGATTTCGCCGATTTCTTTTTCTGAAATCGCTGAGAAGTCTACAATGATGGTATTGATATCGCCTCCATATGAGAAGTCCAATATCTTTGAAATGATCATCTCAAAGCGTTCAGGAGTGAGCCTCCCCGTGATGGGAATCAGAATCGTTTCAGGGATGATGGACGGGATGATAGGTGCTGAGATGTCTTTGATAAGCTCTTCTGATTGTGCCAGCTTTTCTTTCAGTTCTTTAACCTCTTGCTTTAATCGTTGAATTTCTTGACTTTCACTTGTCATGATAACCCTCACCGTTTATAGAATGTTTTTAAGTACCTCATTCTATTCTAGCACTTTGCCTATAGAATAATCTAATGATTTTAAATGTAAGATAAATAGATGAAAGTGAAAAACCAGCCTCTTCGGCTGGTTTTTCTCACGCGAATGCCTTTTCCTGCTCCTTGTGGAAGAAACTCTTCATGGCATGGAATACATCGGCTTTTTGTTTGAGGATGTAATATCGGAAATCATCATTCTTAATATTTTTGTAGGCTGACATCAGCGTAGAGTGACGGTTATACTGATTCACTTCCCCGTAACCGAACATGCTGGACACTTTCATCAATTCTTCTACGAGTTTCACGCACCTCACATTATCACTTGTCAGATTATCCCCATCCGAGAAATGGAATGGATAAATATTGTAGCGGCTTGGAGGATACTTTCCATCGATGAGCTCCAGTGCCTTACGGTAGGCAGATGAACAGATGGTTCCCCCGCTTTCCCCTTTCGAGAAGAAGTGCTCTTCTGATACAACTTTCGCTTCAGTATGATGAGCGATAAATTCAATTTCCACTGTTTCGTATTTCGTGCGTAAGAAACGGGTCATCCAGAAGAAAAAGCTTCTTGCCATGTATTTCTCCCAAACTCCCATACTTCCGCTCGTATCCATCATTGCGAGGACCACGGCCTTTGATTCGGGCTTCAATACTTCATTCCATGTTCTGAATTTCAGATCTTCCGTGAAAATCGGATGAAAGCTTGGTTCTCCTTGCATGGCATTTCTCTTAAAGGCAGACATCATCGTCTTCTTTTTATCTATATTCCCCATGAGTCCCGTTTTACGGATATCATTGAATTCAATATGCTCGACGGTTTGGACATCCTGCTCTTTCTTCTTCAGGTTCGGAAGTTCCAATTGGCTGAACAAGGCTTCTTCAATCTCAAGCATCGATACTTCTGCTTCATAGTAATCTTCACCGGCTTTGTCACCGGCCCCTTGACCTTTTCCAGGACCCTGCTGCTGTGGTGAGCCGTCTCTTGCGATGACGTCCCCTACCTGGCTCTCACCGTCTCCCTGCCCGACGTGTTTGTTCTTATCATAGTTGTAACGGATTTTATATTCATCTAACGAACGAATCGGGATTTTGACGACGTCTCGGCCATTGGACATGACTATGTTTTCTTCTGTGATCAAGTCTGGCAGATTATTGCGGATGGCATCCTGTACTTTCTCTTGATGTCTCTGTTGATCATCGTGACCTTTGCGGTGGAGGGCCCAATCTTCCTTGGAAATGACAAACTGATGATTATCCATTTGACTCAAATTATTCCCCTCCTTAATTTTTTTCACATTTTTTCATTTTCCTGCATACACTATGTTGACTGTCTAAACTGCACGTATCCCATGAAGTGAAACGGGGATTACTCTATCCTATGCAGAAGTATTGATAAATTTACAAATAATTTCGACAATTAACCGTTCTTTTTTAATTGGACGAGCCTATTTTTCTGACAGGTTGTGCAGATGTCATGAAACGGTGGACAAACCTTCCCGCTGGCATGTTCAGGCAAAAAAAATAACCAGGCAGAAACACCTGATTAAGCTTCTTCCTCATATTGAGCCGGGTCTGACACTCGGTTGTGTATCTTTAATTCGCCACTGGATCGTAACTTCTCCATTTGCTTCCCTAGAATAATGACTTCCTCCATATTGGAGGCCATGCTTCCGTTAAGAGGTTCCGCTTCTTCTTGTATAGGACGTTTAGAAGACATCCCCTTCACCCACTTTCATTTAAGATAATGGGCCCGGCTCTCTATCTATAGATTATTGTATTCAGATTTTTCTGTCAACTATTCTTTATCTTTCTCTCTATACTGGACGGGATCCGGCTGCTTTTTATCTTCTTTCAGCTCTTCGTTCGTTCTGAGTTTGTCCATTTGTTTCCCTAGCTGCTCCATTTCTTCCATATCACTGGCCATGGAGCCATTTTCCGGTTCATAGTTTTTATCCAATTCATGTTTTCTTTTACTCATATCGATTCACCTCTTATCTACTACTTTTCCCTGTAGATGAAAGGTTTAAACGATAATAGCAAATCGGGAGGTGCCAGGCACCTCCCGATCTTTCTTCTATTAACGATTCAACAGGCTGCCCACATAGCGCAGTAATTCGTTGGCGGATGTTGAGTTGTAGCCATGTTCATCGATGAGGCGGGCAACCACTTCGTTGACTTTCTTCAGTTGCTGCTCATCTGGTGTTTTGGAGGATGTCGTGATCTTCACAACGTCCTTCAAGTCAGCGAACAGTTTCTTCTGAATGGCTTCACGCAAACGGTCATGTGAATTGTAGTCGAAACGCTTCCCTTTACGGGCATACGCGGAGATGCGAATCAGGATTTCTTCACGGAATGCTTTCTTCGCATTTTCAGAAATTCCGATCTGTTCTTCAATGGAACGCATCAATTTTTCATCCGGATTGATTTCTTCACCCGTCAATGGGTCATGAAGCTTAGCTTTATTGCAGTACGCTTCAACATTATCAAGGTAGTTATCCATAAGCGTTTTCGCAGATTCTTCATACGAATATACAAAGGCCTTTTGGACTTCTTTCTTCGCAATATCGTCGTATTCCTTACGTGCAAGGGAGATAAAGTTTAAATATTTTTCACGAAGTTCATTCGTGATCGATGGATGCTGATCCAGCCCTTCTTTCAAGGCACGGAGGACATCCAGTGCATTAATGGTCGGTACTTCTTTTCGAATGATCGTAGAGGAGATGCGGTTGATCACATAACGCGGATCGATACCGCTCATTCCTTCATCCTGGTATTCCTTTTTCATTTCGTCCACGTCAGCGGAGTTAAACCCTTCTACATTTTCGCCGTCGTACAGACGCATTTTCTTGATCAGATCGATGTCACCGCGCTTCGGTTCTTTCAAGCGGGTCAGGATCGTGAACATGGCCGCCACTCTTAACGTATGAGGAGCGACGTGAACGTTTGAAACATCACTTTCATTGATCATTTTTTCATATATCTTCTCTTCCTGGGTGACCTTCAAGTTATACGGAACCGGCATGACGATGATACGTGAGTGCAGCGCTTCATTCTTCTTATTTGAAATGAAGGATCGGTACTCGGTTTCATTCGTGTGGGCCACAATCAGCTCGTCGGCCGAAATCAGTGCGAATCGACCTGCCTTGAAGTTCCCTTCCTGGGTAAGAGATAATAAGTGCCATAAGAACTTTTCATCACATTTGAGCATTTCCTGAAATTCCATCAAACCACGGTTGGCTTTATTTAATTCCCCATCAAAACGGTACGCACGCGGATCGGATTCTGAACCAAATTCAGCAATCGTTGAGAAGTCGATGCTTCCTGTTAAATCGGCGATATCCTGTGACTTTGGATCTGACGGACTGAATGTACCAATTCCAACACGTTTATCTTCAGAGAAGAAGACCCTTTCCACTTGGACGTCTTCAATGCGGCCCTGGTATTCTTTCTCCAAACGCATTGTATTCAACGGAGAGAGATTTCCTTCAATTCGGATTCCATACTCTTCATAGAAATCTTCCCGTAAATGCTGAGGGATCAAATGCAGCGGGTCTTCATGCATCGGACAGCCTTTAATGGAGAATACTCCTCCTCTTTCAGTCCGTGAATACTGCTCGAGTCCCCGTTTCAGCATGGAAACGAGTGTCGATTTCCCTCCACTTACAGGACCCATCAATAATAAGATCCTCTTTCTCACGTCTAATCGTTTCGCAGCAGGATGAAAGTATTCTTCAACGAGTCTCTCAAGCGCCTCTTCTAAGCCAAATAATTGATTGCTGAAGAACTTATACTTTCGTTTCCCCTCGACCTCCTCGACCCCGGCATCTTTAATCATATTAAAGACTCTTGAATGAGCAGACTGCCCGATCCAAGGCTTCTCTTTCAGCAGGTCTAAATACTGAGCAAACGTCCCTTCCCATTTCAGTTTCTCTTCTTCTTCTCGGTAATGTTCGATTCTTTTTAAAATATCCATAAGGACCTCCCCCTGTCGCTTAATGAGAGACGATTAATATACTCTATGCGCTTGTTCACCCGAACATGTTAAGAAGATATTTTAAATAAAGACAAACGGTCCACATCCACTGCAAACAGAGGGAAAGGGCAATTTAATTAAACGCTTTCTTTCCCGACCTTCAAACTTTCACAAAACAGCAAAAAAAATCCAACTTTGATTCACATCAAATTAAAAATAGGCTATACTAAAGACAGACTGTGGAATAAGTGAAACGGGGAGGTTACCAAACATGGGTACTGTAATGATCATAGGTGTATCTTTAACATTCTTAGTAGCGATTTTCACTGCTGGATATAACGATAAACCGGGCTCAAACTAAAGCGCAGGCGGCTCGTTCAGAGGCGACAAGCATAAGATGAACCTGCCGGAAAGGCGTTCTTTGCCTTTTTGGCAGGTTTAACTTATGACCTCGAGCCTCTAGCCGCCGGAGCTGGATGTAACTAAAGCGGAAGCGGCTCGCCCTGAGGCGACGGCTAAAGCGAAAAAAAGAACTGACCTCCTAGGAGCTCAGTTCTTTTTTTGATTCAGATGGGCATTTTCACTCATCTTACCTTTTATTAAACCCTTTCTTCTCTACAAACTCCTTCATATACATCCGCTTTTTACCCGACAGCATCTTTGCCATCTGACCGGTCCAGCGATCCGACCGTTTCCCGGCCGTACGAGCATGATAGTAGGCTGAAATGGTTTCATCGTAGCGGACAAGCCCTTCTTTCATGGCAGCTTCATCCCGATTGTAGGAATCCTCATGATAAACCGATTCCAATGGAAGCCTTGGCTTGATATCCGAATGATTCTCCGGGATACCGACAGCAAGCCCGAATAAAGGAATGACACGCTCAGGCAGTCCCAGCACTTCACTCACAGAATCCAGATCATTCCGGATCCCGCCTATATAGCAGATCCCGAGCCCCATGGATTCAGCAGCAATGGATGCATTCTGGGCAGCCAATGAAGCGTCGATGAGTGCCACCATGAATTTTTCCGTGCTCTCCAGTGCTGGGGTCACGTCGGCTTCTTCCCACTCCCCGATTTTTTCATGGCGGTACAGATCAGCGCAGAATACGAAAAAATGACCGTTTTCTTCTACATATTTTTGATTCCCGGCAAGCTCTGCAAGCTTCTTCTTTTTCACAGGGTCTTTTACCCCGATGATCGTATAGGCCTGGATGTAACTCGATGTACTCGCTGCCTGAGCACTTGTGACAATCGTCCGGATTTGCTCATCAGTCAATGGTTCATTTTTGAATTCGCGAATGGATCGATGCTTCAGGATGTTTTCAATGGTTTCATTCATTATGTAATCTCTCCCTTCTCACTATCCTCTTAGTATAAGCCAAATAAAAAAAGGAATGAAAATCATTTGATTCTCATTCCTGCTTTTTTATGAAAGTCCCGGATAATTCCTCTGTCTTAATGCCTCGTAGATGAGGATCGCAGCCGTGTTGGAAAGATTCAGCGAACGGACATTTCCGTTCATAGGGATGCGGAGGGCACGGTCCAGATTGTTCTGGATGACCTCGTCCGGAAGCCCGGATGTTTCCCGTCCGAAGATGAAGAAATAGTCCTTTTCTTCCACACTATAGTCGAAATCCGTGTGAGGGATCTTTCCGTATTTTGTTAGGTAAAAGAATTCTCCGCCTTCATTCTTCTGGAAGAACTCGTCAAGGGAATCATAATAAACGATGTTGACAAACTGCCAATAATCAAGGCCGGCTCGCTTCAACATTTTATCGTCTGTCGAGAATCCGAGTGGGCGGATCAAGTGCAGGGTTGTGTCGGTCGCTGCACACGTCCTTGCGATATTCCCTGTGTTTGCAGGGATTTCTGGTTGATATAATACAACATGTACTCCCATGTCAATGTCACCTCATTCATAAAACTCTAAGTGACATTATACCATGTCTCCCCCATAGAACAAGACTTAGCGGTCATCTACTATCGTAAAAAATCGATATTTGATATTCGGCGTATAGGCAGTGGAGTCTTCGTACTTCCAATATCTCATTCTGCTATTGAACGTATGGGCATTCACGAGGGGCTCTCCCGCCGCATCCTTTCCGGTCACGATGGTCGTATGGTCAAAGCGGCCATCCCCTTCGAAGTCATAGCAAATCACATCACCGAGTTTTAATTCTTTCGGGTCATCCACAAGCTTCCCACGGAGACCGATCGTCGAATTCGGGATATACCACCTCAAGGAATTGGCCACGGTCCAGCTGTAGCTCCAGCTCTGATTCCTCATCCACCACCCCTTCCCCTTCGTCGGATAACCCCGCATCGGCGCATCACCGGCATGAAGGCACTGTGAAATATAATTCGTACAGTCATTCTCAAACTTCCTGTATGCCGGGTTATAACTGTTCCACCATCGTTCGGCATATTGAACGGCACTTAGTCTGTCATATCGGTACGTCACCCTTTCTTCCTCATGGGTGACCGGCTCTTCCTGTTCCACGCTCTCTTCCCTCTGAATCTGGATTTCGCCATCTTCATAGATTTTATCTCTGTAAAAGACGGCCCTTCGATTCTCCACTTCCTCTTCCAAATAGAGAAGGGCTCCCTGCTTGATGAGATATTTATAGTGAACATCATATAAAATGGTTTGAGTCTCATTGCTTTCCTGTGTGATACAGAGAACTTTTCCGGTTGCATCCACCTTCACGATTTCTGCGCGGCGCTCCTGACAGGACTCTTTTTTCCTTCTCACTTTATCACTGTGATAATCGCTCTGACTGCGAGAAGTATATTCATCGATTACATGATGGACTTTTTCCATTAACAGCTTTCTGATCATCGGCTTCCCTCCTCACTAATTGTTATGCTCCCGTCATACTGTTCAAAACAAAAAAGGATAAACTCGAGGGAAAATGATGAGTTTATCCTTTTGAACTATTTGGTTATAAGGTCAAGGCCTTTTTGAATTTCGTTTAATACATCTTCATCCGTTTCGACTGACTGCTGTTTCAATAATGCCTGTTGTGACTCAGTCCCCCCGATTTTGCCGAGGGCCCAGGCTGATGTGCCGCGGATGACCGGCCGCACATCTTTTTTCATCACGTCAATGAGATCTTCGACAGCTGTTATATCCTTATAATGAGCAAGGGCTATGATTGCATTTCGCTGGATCGGCTTTTTTCCCCTCCATGACCCGGATACATGACCGTACTTTTCTTTGAACTCTCGGTTACTGATCGTTAAAAGCGGTTTTAAGAGCGGCTTCGCAATCTCCGGATCTGGCTCCATCTCTTCGTGAAAGTGAAAGTCCATTCCCTTATTTTCAGGGCAAACGGTTTGACAGGTATCACATCCGTACAGACGGTTGCCGAGCTTCACCCGATATTCATCCGCCAGGAACCCCTTGGTTTGCGTCAGAAAGGCAATGCATTTCTGAGCATCCAGCTGCCCGCCTTCGATCAGTGCTCCAGTCGGACACACATCCACACATTTATTGCATGTCCCACACTGGTCTTCCATCGGAGTATCCGGGGAAAAAGGAAGATTCGTCACCATTTCCCCTAGATACACGTAAGATCCGAATTCAGGAGTAATGACCGAACAATTCTTTCCGCTCCAGCCAATCCCGGCACGCTCCGCCACGGCACGGTCCACGAGTTCACCCGTATCCACCATGGATTTAAAACGTGCCTGGGGGACTCTCGATACGATATATTCCTCAAGCTTTGAAAGACGATCCCTAAGCACATGGTGATAATCCGTTCCCCATGATGCCCTGCAGAAGATCCCCCGTCTCTCCCCCCGTTTGCTTTGAGGGGCATTCTTCATCTTGGAAGGGTAGGCAAGAGCAATGGCGATGATCGATTTCGGCTGATCAAATATCAAAGAAGGATCCACCCGCTTCTCAATGTCCTTTTCCTCAAAACCGGATTGATACCCAAGCATTTCCTGACGCAGGAGCCTGTTCTTCATTTCAGAGAACGTATCCGCCGTTGTAAATCCGATCTTATCGATCCCGATCTCCCTGCTGTACCCAATGATATCCTGCTTTAACTGATCCATATCCATGGCCCTTTCCTCCTTTCTTTATACTTATATTTTGGAACTTTTCTAAAAGATTGTTAACTTAATGTTCAAGTCTGACAAAACTTTGTCCACCAGTATAGGCTGTGGGAGGGAAATTGCTTAGCTTGCAGCTAGCGTTAGACCGAACTTCCTCGGCACACTTCACTTCCAGATTCTCGGCACGCCCGGTTTTCCATAGGTGTCTACGCACAGTTCACCTCTCCACCGATAAGTTTTTTACAGGTTTTCACAAATTGTATTTAATAAGTCTATTTTAAGAATTCATCTTTATAGATTGGAGCGGAAGGTGCTCGACTCCTGCGGGAATAGCGGGAAAGTTAAAGACCCCACAGGGCAAAAGCCCGAGGAGGCTCAACTCACGCCCCGCGGAAAGCGAGCACCTGGAGCGGAAATCAACAACTATGCGCTCTTTGTAAAGCAACAAAGGTTAAGCAAACCTAACTCGTACAATTAAGCTCACGTGAAATAGCAATGAGTATTATGATAAACTATTTTAAAACAAATGTGGAGGGAAAATAAGTGGAAATCACGATTGATTCATCGATTACAAGCAAAATCCCCGATTTCAAAGTGGGATTCATTCAATATCATCATATCGAAGTCGGCTCTTCCCCTCAAATGCTGAAAGGCAGACTTCAGCTGTTTCAGGAATCCATCTTCTTTGATCTTCATGATAAAAGCGTGACAGAACTGGAAGGGATCGCCGCGTGGAGGGATATATTCAAGAGGACCGGGAAAGATCCCAATCGCTACCGCCATTCAGCTGAAGCCCTTTTCCGCAGGGTCAAGAAACAAAACTACCTGACTACGATCAATTCGGCCATCGATCTCAACAACTTCTTCTCCCTTCAATACGAAGTGCCCATCGGTATATACGACTGTGCTGATCTCAAGGGGGATAGCATCGAGTTAAAAGTAGGGGAAACAGGACAAACCTACACCGGACTCAACGGCAGGGAAAACTCCCTTGAAAATCTCATCGTCGCCTGTGACGGGGACGGACCTTTCGGAAGTCCATTCGTCGACTCAGATCGTGCACCGGTCGGGGAACAAACCAAGAATGCCGTTCAGATCATTTTCTTGAAGCCCTCCCTATCTATAGAGGAAAGTGAGAAATTGACGAAATCATTGATGGATATGTTCATTGGGATTCATGGTGGAGAGGGTTCGTTTGAGGTGGTTGGAGCATAGTGTAGGGGAGAATCTCTGGTAACGGGGATTCTTTTTTTGTCGTTTTAATCAGGTTTCGGGATTAAACCCTTACTAGTGTGTGAATCCCTTCCTTGGCTCGTGGAAAGGCAGCCCGATTTCGGTTGAGGCCGGCATTAATCCAGCCGAAATTCACGATAATCCGGCCGATTTTTCCGATAATCCAGCCGGAATCAAGGTTAATCCCGCCGTTTCTTGTGAAAATCCGGCCGTTTCCGTAAATAATCCAGCCTATTTACATTAAATGTAAATTAAACACCACCTATTTGTGACCATCATTATCGTGTCACTACCTTACAAAAAAAGAGGGCCCCATAATGGGACCCTCCGCTTCAAACCTACACCCACCACATATCCGACGGCTGTTCCTCAATCAAGATCGACTTCAGATTCTTCACGGCACGTCCGAATCCTTCTTCGATCGACATGATCGGGTCCTCGTGCTCGATGCTTACCACATAATCGTAGCCGAATGTGCGAAGCGCACTCATCATATCGGACCATTCCTGCAAGCTGTGTCCACAGCCCACCGAACGGAAGGACCACGCTCTTGTCTGGATGCTGCCGTATGGCTGCATATCCGTCAGACCGTACATATTGACGTTATCCTGATCGATATACGTATCTTTCGCATGAAAATGGTGAATCGCATTTTCTTTCCCCAGGATCTTGATCGCGGCAACCGGATCGATTCCCTGCCACCACAGGTGACTGGGATCAAGGTTTGCACCGATCGCATCACATGTTTCTTCACGAAGCTTCAATAACGTATAAGGAGTATGTACAAGGAATCCTCCGTGGAGCTCGAGACCGATCTTCACGTTATGATCCTCTGCCAGCTTCCCGATCTCTTTCCAATACGGAATCAATTTCTCTTCCCATTGCCATTTCAGGATATCTCCGTATTCATTCGGCCAAGGGGATACAGGCCAGTTCGGATGCTTGGCTCCTTCATGGTCACCGGCTGTTCCTGAGAAGCAGTTCACCACAGGTACGTTCATCAGTCCGGCAAGCTTGATCGTTTTCTGAAGTGCCACATGGGATTCTTCCGCAAAAGCGGCATCTGGCGAAATTGGATTTCCGTGACAACTGAAGGCACTGATCTCGAGGCCCCTGGATGTAACTTTCTCCAAGTATTCGTTTCTCTTTTCTTCACTTTCTAAAAGGGCGTCCAGGTCACAGTGGGTATTCCCGGGATATCCTCCCGTGCCGATTTCGACTGCGTGAAGCCCGGCATCTTTTACATAATCAAGCATTTCATCGAGATTTTTTTGTGAAAATAATACAGTAAATACGCCTAGTTTCATTTGTGGTTCCTCCTATTTCAATGTGATGCTTTGTCCGGTGTCACTGCTTTTATAGATGGCATCAATGATTTGAGACACTTGCATGGCTTCCTGCGGCTTTACCACCAGCTCCTCTAATCCGAGACAGCTGTTGATGAAGTTTTCCGCTTGTGGAAGACTCGGATCATCTTCACCCGGGATCCAATCCGCTTCACTATTCAGGAGCATGCCGTGTTTCATCTGGTTCATTTGGAACGGGAATAGATCGATCCCCCCCGTTTCACCGGAGATGCTCATGCTTTCTTCATCGCTCTTGACGTTTGCAGACCAGGACGTTTCAAAGAGCATGGAAGCACCGTTATCGAACTTGATATAAGCCGTTACATGGTCATCGACTTCGAAACTTTCTTTATCAAAGTCTCCCCACTGATTCACCTGATCCGGCATTCTACTAAGCTTATTGTACGTCGTTCCCGTTACTTCTACCGGCTTCGGATTCCCTAGGAGCCATAGGGATAGATCGAGGAAGTGACATCCGTAGTCGATCAGGCTGCCGCCTCCTTGAAGTTCCTTGTTGGTAAACACTCCCCAGCCAGGGACTTTGCGGCGACGGATCGCCCTTGCCCTGGCCACCATTGGTTCACCAATTTCATCTTCCAGGATGACGCGCTTTGCGGCACGTGAATCCTTCATGAAACGATAATGGTATGCGATCGCCAGAACCTTCCCTGACTGTTCCGCCGCTTCGATCATCCCTTCACATTCTTCAGGAGTCATGGCCATCGGTTTCTCACAAAACACATGGAGCCCCGCTTTGAGGGCTGCAAGCGTGATTTCCGCATGAAATTTATTCGGTGTACATATCGTCACTGCATCCACATGCCCGAACATGTCCCGATAGTCACTGAACACGTTTGGAATGTGAAAGGTTTCTGCCACGGTTTGAGCAGTGACAGGATTGATATCACTGATCGCTTCAATCGATACAGAATCTGATAGTTTTATAAAAGTAGGGATGTGGCGCGTTTGGGCAATGCCCCCTACGCCGATCACTCCCATCCGAAGTTTGGTCATCGCTCGCATTCACCTCTATTACAATTTTACGATCCGTTTTGTTTCACTTGATTCCAGGGCAGATAATACAACCTCGAGAGATTTCATTCCTTCCTCACCAGTCACAGGAGGCTCTGTGTCATGAAGGATACTGTCGACAAATTGATCGATCACCCGGGAATTCGTCTGACCGCCCTCATCATTTGTCTGAATGCCGCCAAGCTCATACTTCACTACTTCACCCGTCGCATATTGCACGATAAGTGAGCTCACCGGATCATCCTCTAAGCGGAGAATCGCTTTCTCTCCATAAATGATCGTAGAGTTGTCTTCTTTGGAAACATACGACCAGCTTGCAGCCAAGGTACCGATTGTACCGCTTTGGGTTTTCAACACGCACACTGCCGTATCATCCACATCGGCATTTTCCTTTGCACTTGTTTCAACAAAGGCACCGACCTCTGAAAACTCTTCTCCCAGGATGTAACGAAGGAGATCGGTTTTGTGAACACCCAGGTCACCCATGGCCCCGATGAATGCTTCATCCTTTTTGAAGAACCAGCTGTCCTTACCGTCAGCACTCCAGCCTTCAGGACCACCGTGACCAAATGCGGAACGGAAGCTGTAGATTTTACCCACTTCCCCGCTCTCAATCAGCTGCTTCGCTTTTTGGTGGGAAGGGACAAAACGCTGGTTATGGGCGATCATCAGCTTTTTACCGTTTTTAGCAGCGGCATCGATCATGCTTTGCGCTTCTTCACTTGAAGTCGCCATGGGCTTTTCGCATAGAACATGCTTCCCAGCGTTCAGCGCATCGATGGAAATCGGTGCATGCAGATAATTCGGTGTACACACACTCACCGCTTCCACTTCTGCGTTCGCCAGCAGTTCCCGATAATTGGTATATGCTTTCGCTCCGACTGCATCGGCGATTTTCCATGCCCGTTCTTCCACGATGTCACACACCGCTACCACTTCCACATTTCCATTGTTTTCATATTCCGGAAGATGACGATGCTGTGCGATGCTTCCACATCCGATGACCCCGATTTTTAATGTACTCATGATTTTTTCCTCCCTTAGTTAGATCCTTTGATTTCTTCGAGTGGCTTTGCATTGCCGTATACAGGTCTGGCATGATCGACAGGCGATGCCCATTTCACCGCATTGACAATGACCTTCTGTACATCTTCATTGTAATAGGTCGGGTATGTTTCATGCCCAGGACGGAAGTAGAATACTTTCCCGTTACCACGCTGATACGTACAGCCGCTCCTGAACACTTCCCCACCTTCGAACCAGCTCACCATCACAAGCTGATCAGGGGCCGGGATGTCAAAATGCTCCCCGTACATTTCTTCCTTTTCCAGTTCGAAGTATTCCCCTAAACCGGCTGTAATCGGATGGCTGGGATCCACGATCCAGATCCGTTCCTTCTCATCGGCTTCACGCCACTTCAGATCACAGGACGTACCCATCAACGTTTTGAAGATTTTAGAAAAATGCCCGGAATGAAGGACGATCAAGCCCATCCCATCGAGGACACGCTGCTTCACCCGTTCAACCACTTCATCCTTCACTTCGTCATGGGCGATATGTCCCCACCATACCAGTACATCCGTACCCTCCAGCACGTCCTCTGTCAATCCGTGATCCCCCTCATCCAATGTAGCGGTTTTCACATTGTAGGACGCTTCTCCGAGGAATGATGCAATGGCACCATGGATTCCTTCAGGGTATACCTCTCTCACTTTCGGATTTTTCTGTTCATGACGATTTTCATTCCATACGGTTACGTTTATCATTGTAATACCTCCAAATTAAGTTTGAGCATGCCGGTATTCATTCGGTGTGACGCCGGCATGCTTTTTGAATACTTTACTGAAATACTTTTCATTCCCATAGCCGACACCGTAGGCGACTTCGTATATTTTCAAGTAAGGATTCTCCAGGAGCTTTTTTGCCTTTTCCATGCGGATATTGGTGACGTAGTCCGTGATGGTCGATCCATGATCCTGCTTGAACTTACGGGAAATGTATTCCCTGCTTAAGTAGAACCTGTCGGCAATGTCCTGAAGATTGATATCCTCCTGATAATGCTGCTGCAAATATTCTTCGATCTGCTGCATATTGTTCTTTTCCCGCTGATACTTTGACTTTGAGAGGATATGAATCAATTCACTGAACTCCCTGGCCTTTTGTTCCTTGAATTTCCTGAACGAAAACGAGCCATCTTCATTCCAATAATCCTGGCCCTTGTAGAATGGTTCCGGATGCTGAATCTCGTACTCTTTCAACCAATTATTCCGTAATAACTCAAATTGACTTTCCCATACCTCCAGCTGCTCAAGTGAAAGGCCATGACCCGTTTCAAGGCGTGAGAATATCCCGTCCAACTGGGATTGAACCTGCTCCCCGCTCCCCGAACGGATCGCCCATTTCAGTTCATTGGAGTGATCCAATAAATGCAGCATGGGCTGTCTTTTCACATCTTTATGTGTGACGATTTTCTTTTGATCAACCAGGGGATGCTTCTGATAAACCTGTAAAGCCGATTCGTATGCTTCGTTTATTTTCCTGGACTTCTCCCCGAGGGCAATGATCGTGTAGAGTTTGCTATATTGATAGATCAATGAATGGATTTCCTCTAACAGATAGGTCACATTTTTTTCATTCCAAAAGAGGATCACAAGCTCCTCTTCCTTATTCCCATTCCGGAAGCAAACCCCATCATTTTGCTTTCGCAGCAATTCATTGCAAATATTGCTGAGGGTAAAAAAGGCAAGGTCCCTGTCTCCTTGAAAAGATTTCATCACAATCGGCTTGATGGGGATGAGGGCGACGGTCTTCTCAAGCTTTGCAATGGCGATTCCAAACTCATTTTCAACTTTTTCTTTCATTTCCGTGGTAATCGACGCCTTCGCACAGAGACTTGAGAATAACCGATCCCAATAAAGGGGCTTTGCCTCATTCATCACCCGGTTTTCCTCGACTTGGGTCTTTCTTGAGCGTGCCTGTTCATTCCATTCCTTCACCGCTTTATCCAGCGTTTCATTCAGCACATCCGGTTCAATCGGTTTCAGGATATAATCAAAGCTTTTGTAGAAGATCGCATTTCTCATATACTCGAAATCATCATACCCGCTGACAACAATGGTTTTGCTTTTAAGGTCAGTGGCATGTAGCCACCTTAACAGGTTGATCCCGTCCCGCTTAGGCATCCGCATATCGGTAAAAATGATCTCCGGCCTGTGCTCCGTGATCAACTCGATGGCTTCATCCCCATCTTCTGCCTCCAGGATGGTGTGGATCCCGTGCTTATCCCATTCTGCTAATAAAAGTAACCCTTCACGTACATGCTTTTCGTCGTCAATGATGATTGCTTTCATTTGCCTCACCTTCCATTCGTATTGGCAGCCTCATGGTGACCATAAAGCCTCCTTCATCATGATTTCCAAGCTCTAAAGTAGCCTGATGGTCATAATAGAGCTTCAGGCGGACATACACATTCTTCAGTCCGATATTCGTCTCATCCCCGGTTTTATTCCATGCATCTGCCTTGAAGTGAGCCTCGATTTCCCGGAGTCTGCTTTCCGTCACGCCGACTCCATTATCACGGACGGTCATCACCAGTTCTTCTCCCTCCCGGTAACAGGTAAGGTCGATTCGCCCCACCCCGTCACGGATGTCGAAGCCATGCTTGAAGTAGTTTTCAATGAGGGGCTGCAGGATCATCTTCGGAACCTGGACCGCCTTCAACTCATCCTCCACTTCAACACTGTACTCAAGGTTCTCGCCAAAACGCTCTTTTTGCAAAAGGAGGTAGGCGTTCGTATAATTGATTTCCTTGTTCAGAGGAACCACATCCTCCTCCATATTCATCCCGTATCTCATAATTTTAGATAGATGGGTGATCAGGGAGTAGATTTGCGGTACCTTGTTCTTCAATGCAATCGTACCGATGGATTGCAGGGCATTATAGAGAAAATGGGGGTTGATCTGAGACTGCAGCACCTTTAATTGATTCGTTTTATTCTCAAGCTCCAGCTTATATTCCCGGTTGATCAGATGGTTGATCCGCTCGATCATCTGCTGAAACCGGAAGCCGAGGATCCCGATTTCATCTGAACCGAATGATTCGGCCTGAACCTTCATATTCCCCTTCTCTACCTGTTGGATATTGGTCAGCAAAATCCTGATCGGCGACGTAATTTTAAATGAAACAAACAGGGTCGCCAGCACCACGAGGGTCAGTCCAAGGACCCCGAACAAAATATTGATCTTCGCCACACTAAAGGCGCTTTCATAAAGGTTGCCATACGATACCCTTTTAACCAGGAACCATCCCCCGGCGGAAGCAGGGAGCTGATCGTACATCATCACCCCGTTGAACGCATCTTCCTTCCACTCAAGGGTCCCTGAAACATCCTTTGAATCCATTATCCTTTTGATCCATTTCTGGTTGTTCCCATCATCCGATACGTCGCGATCCGAGCTGTATATCATCTCCCCTTCCGAAGATAATAAATAGAATTCTTCCGATTCGGGGTTATAGAGATTCCTGCTTAAATCAATGATCTTATCGGGTGAAATGTCCAGGGAAATATATGCAAGCACTTCATCTCCCGGAACGTTTCGGAATGCCCGGTGAATCGTGATGATCTCCTTGGACCGGTTAATATTCTCCTCTTCCTGGCTGTAGGTCGGTTCGATGTACATGTTATAGGGGCTGCGCTCTGCTTTTCTGAAGTATTCCCACTGAGAATCCTTTATTCGATTGGAAAACACAACAGTGGAGCGTTTCGTTGCGGAAATGACCCGGTCACCATCCGCGAAAGAAATACGTACCCCATTGATCGTGTCACCTGTGTAGAGAATCGTTTGCACAATATTCTTCACGATGCCGATCGTCAAGTAATTATTCTCCTTACTTGGAGATCTCATGAAATTAATGAAATCAGGATTATTATAGAGGGAGAGCGTCAACCCGTTGAGTTCATTGATATAACTCTCCAGATTCACCTTCCCCTGATAAAGGAGATTACTGCTCTCCTTCACCACCTGCTCCTCTATCGAACCCTTCGTATACAAATATGTAATGATGATCGAACTGCCGAAAGGCACAATCGTCGTAATCAACAAGAGCACAATCAACTTATTCCGGATGCTTGTCTTTAACATGAGGGACGGACCTCCCAGGTCTCACTTATACCTTAGTATAAAGTGTTTCTCCCTGCTCATGAAGTGTTTTTTCGAAATATTCCTACTTAACTTATAAAATAGAAAGCATGCCTTAAGCAGACATGCTTTCCATTATTCTGTTTACTTCAGGTTATCCCACGTTTGTTGGAATCGCTCAAGTACAGTATCATAATCAATTTTTCCGGCTGCATATTCCTGGATCGTCGCAGCGAATTCTTTGTTCGCTCCATCCGGCCATTTGAACCAAGTCCAAGGAATCGTTTTCTCATCCTTAGAGTAATCCAGGATGGACTGACCAAGGTCACCAAGACCATTCGGCTCGATATTATCAAATGCAGGGATGAACGCAAATTCTTCCGTGATATAACGCTTACCTGTTTCAGAAGACACCATCCACTCCAAGAATGTTTTCGCTTCTTCAAGGTGCTTAGAGTTCTTGTTCAGAACCCAGTTATTCGGTACTCCGACAGGAAGGCGGTCCGCGCTGTCGTCATTACTGATCGGAATCGGAAGGAAGCCCATGTTGATATCAGGATTGATTTCCGTGATCATGTTCTCCGTCCAGTTTCCTTGTTGAAGCATCGCTGTTTCACCAGAGGCAAATAGCGTAACTTGTGTATTGTAATCAGTCGTTAATGGATTATCGTTTGCATATTTAAGCTCAGTGTCCAGCACCTCTTTGAACTGCTTGAACTTTTCATTTCCTACAATCTTCTCGGACCCATCATAAAGTCCAGCGATGAACTTATCCGGATCTTCCTGCTGTGCAAATGGAATGTTCAGTAAATGCTGCCCGATTACCCACCACTCGCCGTAACCAGCTGAGAATGGAGTGATTTTCTTCGCTTCAAGCTTCTTCGCTGCGTCCTTTAGCTCATCAATCGTTTTAGGGGGCTCAGTGATGCCCGCTTTTTCAAATAAATCTTTGTTATAGACAAATCCATACCCTTCTAAGTTAACAGGCATACCATATAGCTTACCGTCCTCATCCGTCATCGGCACTTTACCGATCGGAAGAACATGCTCAACCCATGGCTCACCGGAAAGATCCGCAAGCTTCTCTTTCCAAAGTTCTAACTCTTTGAATCCACCATTGTTGAAAATATCCGGCTCTTCACCAGATGCAAATTTCGCTTTAAGGGCTGCACCGTAATCGGCACCTCCACCAACGGTTTCAAGTTTGATCTTAATGTTCGGATGCTCCGCTTCAAATTCCTTGATCATTTCTTGTAGCTGATCGGCAATTTCAACCTTGAATTGGAAGAAATTCAACGTTACAACGTCTTCACCTGAACCGGAATCCCCGCCTGAACTGTTTGTTTTGTCTTTAGAAGAACAGCCGGCAACAATGCCAAATACTAAAACCAAAGACATACAAAGTAATAGAATACGTTTCATAAATGGATTGACCTCCCTGATATAAAATATTTTATATAAATTTCTGTATCAATGATAGACCATCTCCACAGAAACTTTATATCTACTTGATCGAACCTGATGCAATGCCTTTGATGATATGCTTCTGCAAAAATAAGAAGAAGATGATGATCGGTGTAATGCCAAGCACCAATGCAGCAAGACCCATATCCCATTGCTTCGTATACTGAGCGAAGAATGAGCTGGCTGCAAGTGGGATCGTACGCAGTTCAGCGTCCTGTAACACGAGAAGTGGAAGCAGATAATCATTCCAAATCCACAGTGTGTTCAAAATAATCACGGTAACCGTGATCGGCTTCAGTAACGGGAAGACGATCCTCCAAAACACGCCAAACTGACTGCAGCCATCAATCATCGCTGATTCCTCGATTTCAATCGGGACAGTCTTCACAAACCCGTGATACAAGAACAGGGAAAGTGGAACCCCGAATCCGAAATACATGATGATCAATCCTGGAATGCTATTCGTCAGTCCCAGCGTCCCCCCGACCTTCATCAAGGGAATCATCACCGTCTGGAACGGGATGACCATTGCTGATACAAAGATCACGAATAGTATCTTGCTGAATTTCCCTGGAGTACGGACCATTTTCCAAGCCGCCATGGAGCTGATGATCACCAATCCTACATTACTGAAAACAGTGATGACCAACGAATTCCAGAAAGCACGGGGGAAATTGATGACCTCCCACACTTTTGCATAGTTGGAAAACATAAATTCCTTAGGCCACGCTGCCGCATCTATCAAGATTGCAGCGAATGGTTTCACCGAGTTGACCAGTACAAAGTAGAAAGGGATAAGGAAGATGAGACCGATGACAATCCCGATGATCTCCAATACAAACGTTCTCTTCGTATATCGATTGTTCATTATGCCTCAACCTCCTTCTTCTTCGTCACCATCACCTGAACCGTCGTAAAGACAGCCACTACCACGAAGAACAGAATCGATTTCGCCGTCCCGAGTCCATAACGGTTATTCTGGAATGCTTCCTGATAAATATTGATCGCTACAGACTGTGTAGAGTTGAATGGCCCACCGCCTGTCAACGAGATGTTCAGATCGAATATCTTAAAAGCCATCGATATCGTCAGGAAGAAACAAATCGTGAATGCCGGTAGTATCAATGGAATGATGATCTTCGTCAGGAGCGTCCAATTCGATGCTCCATCCATCTTCGCTGCTTCCAGTAGTGAGTTGTCCACCCCTTGCAGCGCTGCTACGTAAATGACCATCATGTATCCAGAGATCTGCCATGCAAATACGATGACAATACCCCAGAAAGCCGTCTTCTCATCACCGAGCCACGGCATTTTAAAGAATCCGATATCCGTCATATTGCCAAGTGAAGCAAAGCCTTTCACAAAGATGAACTGCCAGATGAATCCGAGCAACAATCCACCAATTACGTTTGGAATAAAAAACACTGTCCTGAGAATGTTTCTGGTCTTCAACGCTGCATTCAACAGCAGCGCAAACCCGAAACCTATCAAGTTACTGATAATCACGGCAGCGAACATGAACTTCGTGGTGAACATAAATGAATTGAAGAATGTCTTATCATCTGTGAAGATCTTTTTGTAGTTATCAAATCCAACCCACTCCACAACTGAGCTGACACCATTCCATGAGGTAAACGAATAATACACACCCATCAAGAATGGAAGAATCTGAATCACTAAGAAAAATAAAAGTGCCGGTCCTACAAAGGCAGCATACGTCAGCAAGCTCTTATACTTAAACTTCTTCTTCGTCGCTGGCTTCATTTGTACGTCTCTGCTTACCGGTCCTGTCTGAATCTTTGGTTCCACCCGTATCACCACCCTAACTGTGTAATCGCTTTCTTTTATTATAATGGCAGCGCTTTCTTTAATAGGGGAACTCAATTGACTAAGAAGGTGAAAAATTTTGACTAGATGGGTTTTGTTGTTTGGTGTGGAGGGTACATGAGAAGGTTGGGGATTTTGGGTTGAGGTTAGTTTTGCAAATGATTAAGAGGTTTTGAAAATAAAATGCTAAATTCAAACAATAAAAAAGACTTCCTCATAAAGAGAAAGTCTGTCGTATGTAAGTTGGAGCGGGTGAAGGGAATCGAACCCTCATCATCAGCTTGGAAGGCTGAGGTTTTACCACTAAACTACACCCGCGATGTGGTACCGGTGGCCGGGATCGAACCGGCACTCCAGAGGAACACGATTTTGAGTCGTGCGCGTCTGCCAATTCCGCCACACCGGCATTACATTTGGAGGCGGCAACCGGATTTGAACCGGTGATCAGGGTTTTGCAGACCCATGCCTTACCACTTGGCTATGCCGCCTTAATATTGGAGCGGAAGACGGGATTCGAACCCGCGACCCCCACCTTGGCAAGGTGGTGTTCTACCACTGAACTACTTCCGCACTACTGGGCTAGCTGGATTCGAACCAACGCATGTCGCAGTCAAAGTGCGATGCCTTACCGCTTGGCTATAGCCCACTGATAGTATATGTCACGGAAATGAAAATGTGACTTTTATGGGGCGACTGATGGGAATCGAACCCACGAATGCCTGAACCACAATCAGGTGCGTTAACCACTTCGCCACAATCGCCGTAATAAAATTGGCAGGGGTAGTAGGAATCGAACCCACACCAAAGGTTTTGGAGACCTTCGTTCTACCGTTAAACTATACCCCTAAGATATAAGATATATTTTTTTACTGCTACGTTAATTGCCTAGGTCATGATGCTCCACTTCGTTGCGCGTGGTTTAAGGAAGATTATTTTACTCCGCTGTCGCTTCGTAAAAAATCTTGGTGGAGGGGGGCAGATTCGAACTGCCGAACCCGAAGGAGCGGATTTACAGTCCGCCGCGTTTAGCCACTTCGCTACCCCTCCATCTACATCACTTCACTGGTGCCGGCAAGAGGACTTGAACCCCCAACCTACTGATTACAAGTCAGTTGCTCTACCAGTTGAGCTACACCGGCATCAAGTAAATAAATGGTGGCTCAGGACGGAATCGAACCGCCGACACATGGATTTTCAGTCCATTGCTCTACCAACTGAGCTACTGAGCCGTATTTAGTATGCATCCTACAAGTAGAATGTTGTAGTCCATCGTCCAGCTCTCAGGAAGCTGAAACAAGTAGATGCTCGAGCTGTACGCTGATGTTTACTCGATGAAGCTTATTCATCGTGCTCTACCAACTGAGCTACTGAGCCAAATAGTTTTCGGCTTCCGCTAAGTTTCGAATCTCTTCGTCAGCTCACTCAGTCACATCCTCACGTATGTAAAATACGCTCCGGTGTTCCT